>NZ_CP178543.1:6707500-7712874 GCF_047276495.1 Capilliphycus salinus ALCB114379
ACTGCTTGTAAGCTAACGGTTTCAGGTTCTATTTCACTCCCCTCCCGGGGTTCTTTTCACCTTTCCCTCACGGTACTGGTTCTCTATCGGTCACACAGGAGTATTTAGCCTTACCTCGTGGTCGAGGCAGATTCACACGGACTTTCACGGGCTCCGTGCTACTCGGGATTCAGCTCAGTTGCTTCGATTTTCAACTACAGGACTTTCACCTTCTCTGGTGCAGTTTTCAACTGCTTCGTTTAACTTCCGCAATCCTTTGATGCTGTCCCACTACCCCTTCTGTATTTACAGAAGGTTTAGGCTGTTTCCCTTTCGCTCACCACTACTTAGGAAATCGCTTTTGCTTTCTTTTCCTCCAGCTACTAAGATGTTTCAGTTCGCTGGGTTCGCTCTCACTCGCCTATGGATTCAGCGAGTAGTTTCTAGGTTGCCCTATTCGGAGACCTCCGGCTCAATGCTTGCTTCCAGCTCCCCGGAGTGTTTCGTCGGTCGCCACGTCCTTCTTCGCCTCTGTGTGCCTAGGGATCCACCGTTAGCTCTTTGTAGCTTGACCACTTTTTAATGTCGTCTGTTACGGTTCTACCTTTTTTCCTGATTCTCTATGCAGTTTTCTAGGTTCTGGCTGAACTTTCGTCCAGCATCCTAACGTCATTTCTAACTTTTAGGTGCTGTACAGTTTTGATGATTCTCTACTCGATTTTTAAGCTTTGAACTCTCTAAATTTCAACTTCTAGAGAGTGGAGGTAAGCGGACTCGAACCGCTGACTTCTGCCGTGCAAAGGCAGCGCTCTACCAACTGAGCTATACCCCCATCTTACTCTGAATAAGTAGTAGGTGGGCTATCCTGGACTTGAACCAGGGACCTCACCCTTATCAGGGGTGCGCTCTAACCACCTGAGCTAATAGCCCTTATCCGAACCAAGAGTTTGAAAGCCTGTTTAATGCTGTTGTCCTTGACCGACCTAGGATGACCTTAGCGAACCTGAATCGTTTTTGGGTTGGCTCGACTAAAGTTAGGTCTCCCTAAAAAGGAGGTGATCCAGCCACACCTTCCGGTACGGCTACCTTGTTACGACTTCACCCCAGTCATCAGCCCTGCCTTCGGCACCCTCCTCCGCGAACGGTTAGAGTAATGACTTCGGGCATGGCTAACTTCCATGGTGTGACGGGCGGTGTGTACAAGGCCCGGGAACGGATTCACCGCAGTATGCTGACCTGCGATTACTAGCGATTCCTCCTTCATGCAGGCGAGTTGCAGCCTGCAATCTGAACTGAGGCAAGGTTTTCGGGATTAGCTCCTCCTCGCGAAGTGGCTGCCCTCTGTCCTTACCATTGTAGTACGTGTGTAGCCCAGGACGTAAGGGGCATGATGACTTGACGTCATCCCCACCTTCCTCCGGTTTGTCACCGGCAGTCTCCCTAGAGTGCCCAACTTAATGATGGCAACTAAGAACGAGGGTTGCGCTCGTTGCGGGACTTAACCCAACATCTCACGACACGAGCTGACGACAGCCATGCACCACCTGTGTTCCGGCTCCCGAAGGCACCTCCGAGTTTCCCCAGAGTTCCGGACATGTCAAGCCCTGGTAAGGTTCTTCGCGTTGCATCGAATTAAACCACATACTCCACCGCTTGTGCGGGCCCCCGTCAATTCCTTTGAGTTTCACACTTGCGTGCGTACTCCCCAGGCGGGAAACTTAACGCGTTAGCTACGGCACTGCCTGGGTCGATACAGGCAACACCTAGTTTCCATCGTTTACAGCTAGGACTACTGGGGTATCTAATCCCATTCGCTCCCCTAGCTTTCGTCCCTCAGTGTCAGTTGCGGCCCAGCAGAGCGCTTTCGCCACCGGTGTTCTTCCCGATCTCTACGCATTTCACCGCTACACCGGGAATTCCCTCTGCCCCTACCGCACTCCAGCTCTTCAGTTTCCACTGCCTTTCAGGAGTTGAGCTCCCGTCTTTGACAGCAGACTTGAAGGGCCACCTACGAACGCTTTACGCCCAATCATTCCGGATAACGCTTGCCTCCTCCGTATTACCGCGGCTGCTGGCACGGAGTTAGCCGAGGCTGATTCCTCAGGTACCGTCACTTTCTTCTTCCCTGAGAAAAGGGGTTTACAACCCAAAGGCTTTCCTCCCCCACGCGGTCTTGCTCCGTCAGGCTTTCGCCCATTGCGGAAAATTCCCCACTGCTGCCTCCCGTAGGAGTCTGGGCCGTGTCTCAGTCCCAGTGTGGCTGATCATCCTCTCAGACCAGCTACTGATCGTCGCCTTGGTAAGCCTTTACCTCACCAACTAGCTAATCAGACGCGAGCTCATCTCTAGGCGATAAATCTTTGACCTTCCGGCTCATCCGGGATTAGCAGAAGTTTCCCTCTGTTGTCCCCGTCCTAGAGGCAGATTCTCACGCGTTACTCACCCGTCCGCCACTAACTCCGAAGAGTCCGTTCGACTTGCATGTGTTAAGCAGACCGCCAGCGTTCATCCTGAGCCAGGATCAAACTCTCCGTGTTGATTTCACCACTGAGTTGAGTCCGCTTTTCCATTACAATCTTAGTAATGACTTGCGCTTCCTCTTCTGGCTAGTATCTTTGATTTGTTACGATTCGATAACTCTTGGTTTCCCAAGACTCTCAAAAGAATTTCTTCAAGGACCTGTGCTTAGGCTTTCAAACTCTTATGTTTTCTAGGTTCGGGCGCTTTCGATGTCGTTTCCGTTTCTCGAGCGCATTTACTAATGTAGCGGACTCTTCTGGGATTGTCAACACTTTTTGGAAAATTTTTTTGGATTTCTTTTTTAGAGGCGGCTTTTGTGGGACTGAAATCAAGATAAAGAGGGGGTTTAAGCGATTTTGTAATTCGGGGAAAAATTAGAGATTAATCTCTTTTCCCCTAACGGTGGCCCAACAATAGAGAATCGGCGGCCCGATCCTGAAAAGACATCCTCCGATCTTTTGGGTCAACTCTTGTGTGACCTTCTCCCTGGGTCCAACAGTCCTAACACTTAAGAACAGCTACTCCAAACCCAGACCCGATATTTATATATATGAAGTTGGTGAGAGAGTCCCGCCATTGAGTGTGTTATCGTTTTTTGAGAGATTCAGACCTATACGTGAAGGTGTCAGTGATGAAACATCACGCTTGCATCGCAATCGGAATTAACCAGTATCAGTATCTACAACCCCTCAGCTACGCCCAAAAAGACGCAGAAGCTCTACATCGCTTCTTAGTAGACCGAGGGGGATTTTCACCAGACAAAAGCTTATTAATCAGCGACACCTCACCGGAAGTGTGGGGAATTGGGACTTATCCCAATCGCGATAACCTCCAGCATTGGATCGAAGCTATCTGTAAAGAACAACTGCACTCGGGCGATCAACTCTGGTGTTTCTTTAGCGGCTATGGTCTAACCCATGAAGGCCAAGATTACCTAATGCCCATTGACGGCAACCCTGCAAATCTAGAAGCCACAGCAATACCCCTAAAGCAGATCTTCGAGACACTTAAAGAAGCTCCCACATCAGAACTACTGGTTCTGCTCGATATCAACCGCAGTCAAGGCGCACGAGCCGGAAGTACAGTCGGAGCCGCGACCATGGAACTAGCCAATCAAATGGCAATACCCACCCTACTCTCCTGTCAGCCCGATCAAGTCTCTCGGGAAACCTCCGCTTTACGTCACGGATTTTTTACCGCAGCAATTTTGGAAGGACTCAACTCAGGACAATGCAAAACCATTCAACAGTTGTGTCATTACCTGAGTAACTACTTACCCCAACTCACCGATCAACACCTGCGACCCAAACAAAACCCAGTCTTCGTACTCAATCCCGCAGGTAACATCGATCAAACCCTACTCCCCGATCAACTTCCTGCCACTGCCACGATCGCCAGTCATAATGGAAGAAATCTGGTTAATTCAGTTGTAGATGAAAAAAACAATGGCACCGGTCCGAAAACCCCCAATACCCGAGTCAACTTTCCGTTAAGATTTGGTAGCAATCACACCAATCACACCAATCAAAAGTCTTCCGAGAAACCGACTCCAACGACAAGCACTCATTCATCTACTGACTCAACCCCAACTCAGATCGACCCCCCGGCTCAAAAAAATTCTACAAAAGAACCTATGTCGGACAGATCGTTTTTCCAACAACTTCTTCTCTGGAGTGGAGCCACCGCCCTCTTATTACTACTCGGTGTGTTCTATACCAATAAATCTATCTTTCTGGGTCAAAACACAACCGAAGCTATATCAACCACTCCCACAGAATTAGTCGAAGACTCATCAACCCCCGGCTCAACATCAGCGCCCTCGACCTCAGCCAACGATAGCGCCAACCCACAGCCCAACTATCAAACCGTTCTAGAACGTTCCAAAGCCTCTTTACAAAGTGCTTCTGCATCTAGCTTTAGCAATGCCATCGGTTTAGCCAGTCAAATTCCCCAACGAGATCCTCTTTATCCGGCAGCCCAAGAGAATATAGAACGTTGGAGCCAAACCATTTTAGATATCGCTGAGGGACGAGCAGAAGCGGGCAATTTTTCCGATGCCATTGCTGCTGCTAAACTTATACCTCAGACGAACCGCAAAATTTATGAACGGGCGCAAGTTGATCTCAAACAATGGCAACAAAAGCAACAAGAAATTGATCAGAGTTTTGCACCGGTGAAAGCTGCACAAGCGGCAATTAAACCCGGACAAGCTTCGTCTTATAATCAGGGGATTACCCAGTTGCGTAAAATCAAGCCAGAAGAACCCAGTTATCAGCAAGCTCAACAATTAATTACTCAATGGAGCGCTGAGATTTTGAATATTGCTCAATCTCGCGCTCAAAACAAACAGTTGAATAGTGCGATCCAAGCGGCTCAGTTAGTTCCTCAGGGGACACCTTCTTATAATGCGGCTCGAAAAGCGATCGCCAACTGGCAAACTCAACTTAAGACTAACAACAACAATAACAACAATAACAATTGATCATTGTTGACGGGGATAGGTTAATATCCACACATCGGAATAAATAAGAAAAAATATAGTATTGAGCGGGTTGATTGTTATCAAAGATTGATCGGATAGCAATCTAGAAAAATGAGGGGGAAAAAATGGGGTAGGCTGTGCCTATCCTATTTATTTGTGAACCGAGAGTCAAACTTTCAGTTAACTCTCCGTTTCAACTTGCGAATTTTTCACAAATATGAAGTTTAATTTTTAGTGTTGAAGGCGATTAATTCCTCGCCCATACTGACTTCTAGGGTTTACACAGTATTTTCATAGACATTTCTCATTCAATTTTCAGAAAAATGTTAAATAATGTAACAGAGGAATCAATCAAGTAACTTTTTTTGAAATTTTAGTCACGGTCTGATTAGATTCCTCTCTCAATCAATACAGCAAAATTCAGGAGTTTTCTGGGTATGACATCTGGCTATAATTACCAACGCTTGAGACTTGCTTTATGGCGTTTTAGTCGTCCTCACACAGCTACATTCGTCTTACTGGGTATTCTCGGCTTATTTGCTGCGATCGCCGGAGGATGGGTTTTAGGAGAACAAACCCTTAGCGAATTTTTTGCTTACATTCATCTGGCACAACAGAATCCTCCCATTTGGATACAACCCCCTGAAATTTCCCAAGAATATCTCTTGTTACCGACGATTGTATTAGTAACAACCGCTTTTGCGGCGATCAAAATCTCTCGTAAACCTAAATTATGGTCGCGGACAATTATTATAGCAATTGTCTTGGCTTTAATGATTCGCTATATTTTATGGCGATCGCTATCAAGCTTAAATTTAAGCGATCCGGTTAGTGGAACATTGAGTTTGGGATTACTCTTTTTAGAAGTTTTAATCTGGATTTCCGGCGGAATTCGACTCTGGTTGGTGTTAAGAATGAAAGATCGGACTCGGCAAGCCAATCAAATGGAAATCAATGTTGAGAAAGGAAAATTTACCCCTACAGTTGACATATTGATTCCAACCTACCAGGAACCTACCTTTATTTTAAAACGAACAATCATCGGCTGTCAAGCTCTAGACTATCCCAACAAAAAGGTTTATTTACTCGATGATAGTCGGCGTTTAGAGGTCAAAAAACTGGCTCAAGAATTAGGATGCGAGTATATAACTCGACCCGATAATCTTCATGCTAAAGCGGGCAACTTAAACCACGCACTCCCGCTAACAAACGGCGAACTGATTGTCATTTTTGATGCAGATTTTATTCCAACCCGTAACTTTTTAACTCGAACTGTTGGTTTTTTTCAAGAGGAAACAGTCGCTCTAGTTCAAACCCCCCAAACCTTTTACAACCCCGATCCAATTGCTAAAAACCTGGGTTTAGAAAAGATTTTAACCCCTGATGAAGAAGCATTTTATCGACATATTGAGTTACTGAAAGACGGAATTTACAGTACAGTTTGTGCGGGGACATCATTTGTAGTGAGGCGGAAAGCTCTCGAAAAAATAGGCGGATTTGTAACAGAATCCATGTGTGAAGATTATTTTACCGGAATTCGTTTGTCCGCCGAAGGTTATCAGTTAATTTATTTAAGAGAAAAACTCAGTTCGGGTTTGGCAGCCGAAGATACAACGAACTATTTTGTACAACGAGAACGATGGGGACGGGGAACTTTACAAGCCTTCTTTATCAATTCTAATCCTCTGACAATTCGCGGTTTAAAACTCTCTCAAAGGTTGGGGCATTTAGAAGGATTAATCCATTGGTTAAGTGTTTGGGCTTATCCCTATTTCTTGTTCATGCCCTTAGCTTTTGCTTTTTTCGGGATTCTTCCGGTGCAAGCAACAGCAGAAGAATGGCTGTATTTCTTTTTACCTTACTATTGGGTTCAAGTCGTTGTTTTTAGATGGCTAAATGAACGAAGTAGTTCGGTTGTTATTGCAGAAATTTATAAAACGGTTCTCTGTTTTCCTTTATCTGTCAGTATGTTTCTCGCCATGCTTAATCCATTTAAGCAGAAATTTCAAGTCACTGAAAAAGGACTTTCAAGCCGGCGATATTCATTCAATTGGAGTCTGGGGTGGCCGTTAATTGTGCTATTTATTGCTACATTAATCGGACTTTTAAGAATTTTAGGAGTTTGGGGAACAGTACCCCTAACTCCTGAACTTGCTGAACTTACTGAAGGTTTCAACTTGGGTTTAATCTGGAGTTTGTACAATTTATTGAGTATTGGAGTCGCAATTTTAGCTTTAATTGATGCTCCCAAATCAGAACATGATGATGGGTTTGAACTGCAAAAAATTGTGCGTTTAAAACTTGGCAATCAAACCCTTTGGGGAATCACAACCAAAATCTCTGAAGTGGGAGCAAAAATTCAGCTAACGCAAAAATTCAACAGCCAAACTCAAGGCGAAAATCGGCTAATTTCCCATGAACCTTTACCCGTTGAGTTAGACATGGTTGACGAAGAATTAACGCTAACGGGAGAAATTACCAATTACACGTTAGTCGATTCATTTCCGACTTTAGAAGTGAAATTTCAACCCGTTACCCTTTCCCAACATCGAAAGTTAGTTACAATGTTGTTTTGTTGTCCGGGTCAATGGAAAGAACGGGAAACACCCGGAGAAATTTACTCATTATTCCTGATTTTCAAGACATTTATCAATCCTCCAATTTTGCAACATTGCTATAGAAAACTAGCAAAATTGACAAAATAAAGGCGATAAAATCCCTAATTAACCCGGTCAAACTTTAATCACGAAACAACAGCTACCGATTCTAAAGATGCAATGACTTTTAACTTGTACTGGGATTCAAAAGCTTCTTTTTTGAAATCCAAACTCCATAACTCCAAAGCACAATCATCTTTAGGATCGGCAGGTTTTAGCTTTAAATGAAATTCCTGTGATTCCCAATGACACTGACAGCTAACCCGAGCAACGGCACCGATTTGACGCCGATCCAAAGCCACCGCAAACCTCAATAAAGGACTCAACTGATCGACAATTAAACGGTGAACTTTCGGAAGATTCTGATAATTTTCGTGTTTTTTCTTCGGCGAACTTTTGCGATGATAACGGGCTAAATTCGCTATCGTTTCAATTTCAGTTTCGGTATATCCGAGAAGTTCACCGTGCCGAATTAAATAATAAGAATGCTTGTGGTGAGCCGAATGACTAATATACAAACCGCAGTTATGTAAAATTCCAGCCGCCCATAACAATTCCCGTTCTTCTGGACCCCAATCGTGAAGAATAGATTTAGTTTGGTCAAATAAATTTAAAGCAAAAGCAGCAACTCGTTCACCATGATCCAAATTAACTTGATATTTTTGAGCAATTTTGAGGATACTTCGCTGACGAATTGAACTCCCATAACGCAAACGATCTTCAATTAACCCGTGAGTTAACATCCAATCAACAATTACCCCTTCTCGCAGACTCCGTTCACAAACGGTTAAAGAATCAATATTCAGCAGTGTCATTGCTTCTTGTAAAATCAAAGCACCTGCTAAAATAATCTCGGCTCGTTTATCGGAAATCCCCGGAATTGCTAACCGTTCAGAATAAGACATTTTCCGAAAACGATTTACCAAATCCTGTAAATCACTCAATGTCAACTCATAACCGGTTAAAGGAGTGGGTTCTGTTCCCAATTTTTCCCGCGCATGAATAACGGCTAAAGTTTCAATCGTTCCCGATGTTCCCACCAAACGAATCGGTTCTTTATTGCTCAGAGTAGACGCCAGTTCATCAACGGTGCGTTCCAACATTCCGCGAATATAAGCTTGTAAATATAGAAACTCATTGCGACTAATTGGATCGCTTTTAACATACTCTTGAGTCAGACGAACCGCCCCCACTTTTGTACTGCTCAAAAACGTCGGTTCTCGACCTTCTCCTAAAATTAACTCGGTCGAACCGCCCCCGATATCAATAATAACATGAGGCTGATTATTAAACTCCATTGCGGATAAAACACCCAAATAAATCCGCCGAGCTTCTTCTTGACCCGAAATCAAACTAATTTCTAAATTTAATTCATCGGAAACTTGCTTGATAAAATCTCGACCGTTGGGCGCTTCTCGAACCGCACTGGTGGCGACGGCAACAATTTGTTCGGCATTGTACGTTTTAGCAATTTCTTGAAACCGACGCAAACAGATAATTCCCCGTTCCATCACCTCGGGCTTTAAGCGACCTTTGGGGCCACAATCTCCAAGCCGAACCATTTCTTTATCTCGCGCAATAATCGTAAAACTCGGCAATGTCGGATCGATTTTTACAATCACCATGTGAAAGGAATTGGTACCCAGATCGATAGCCGCGAGAATTCGATCTTTACTGTTAGATACAGAAGAAATTTTAGCTGAAGAAACTGAATTCACCATGAAACTTAAATTTGAGCGTTCATTATAACGATCATCTCATACGATCGAGCCGGATGACTGTCCGGTTTTTTTGATCGAGAGACATTCTGACTCAAATCTACCAGAATTTTCCAGAAAATACAGCATTTTAATTCGGCACTGAGGAACTTAATTTCAACTGAAATCCTCAGAGATTGGATCTGGACACCTGAAAACAGTCAACCCATCGCCATCAAAACTCAATTGCTGATTATCGATGACAGCCTAACGCAGAAACTATAGAATAAAAGCTGAAAACTCAGTGCAAATTCCAACTTCTTGAGATGGTGATTCAATCGGAACCTCAACCGCAATCAACTTTAATTGAGATTATTCGATTATTGAGATGGGATAAACCCGCAGGACGGTTAATTTTAATGATTCCTGCACTTTGGGCGGTGTTTTTAGCCTCTCACGCCACACCCCCGACGCTTTTAGTTTTGGTGATTGTGTTTGGAAGTGTTGCCACCAGCGCCGCCGGATGCGTGGTTAACGATCTCTGGGATCGCGATATTGACCCCGAAGTTGAACGGACTCGCAGTCGTCCCCTGGCTTCCCGTGCGTTAACGGTCAAAACCGGTATTGTTGTTGCTTTTGTTGCCTTTGCTTGTGCGGCTGGATTGGCTTTTTATCTCAATTCTTTGAGTTTTTGGCTGTGCGTCGCTGCCGTCCCCGTAATCATTTGTTATCCCCTCGCCAAGCGCTTTTTTCCGGTTCCCCAATTGGTTTTATCTATTGCTTGGGGTTTTGCAGTTTTAATTAGTTGGACGGCTGCGGTGGCGCGTTTAGAACCTGCTACTTGGTTACTTTGGGGCGCGACGGTGGTGTGGACTTTGGGCTTTGATACGGTTTATGCGATGAGCGATCGCGAAGATGACAAACGCATGGGAGTTAATTCTAGTGCGTTATTTTTTGGAGATCAAGCGGCTAATGCTGTCGGGATTTTCTTCTTAGCAACGGTGGGTTTATTGGCTGCATTGGGAATTGAGATGAAATTACATTGGGAATATGGGCTGAGTTTGGCGATCGCTTTTGTATTTTGGTTTCAACACTATCGTCAATTAAAACAACCCGAAATTCCCAAACCCGTCTACGGTGAAATTTTTCGTCAGAATGTTTGGGTGGGTTTTATTTTGTTGGCGGGAATGATCTCGGGAACTTTATTTTAGGAAGAAACAACCCCCTTTTAACGCCAGAATTTCTTTTTTTTCAGATCGATTGGCTGGATTGGTGAGTTGATTTTCTTCTTGCTCATTGATTTTTTATCGAGTTCGGGTAACTCCGTTGGCAGTTGTTCGGCTTTGACTTCTGTAATTGAGTCTAACAGTACAATGAGTTCAAAATTTCGCCCCATTCTTTCCTCTAGAAATTCTTGAACTAAACGGACTTGTTTGGGAGTAATCGGATCTTTTGAGCGAACTTTTAGATAAACCGACACGGGCTGTCTTGTCCAAATCATGTCAGTATCGAGTAATTCCACTCGCTGACCGGTGAGTGTATTTCGGGTAAAAATTCGGGTAAGATTATATTCAACTTGACCTTGAATAATCAACCGAATTAAACTCAACCCCAAGGGGAAAAATAACAATCCAGTTAGTAAAATCGCCCAACCCAAAGCAATATTAACTCGGGTATACCCTGCCATGATAAACACAATCATACAGGCCAGGGTAATCCCCAAAAGGTTGGTAAAATACAATAAAAAAGCACCGTAACTCTGACTCCAAAGTCCTTGAGACAGGGTTAAACCAACGGCACACAAAGGAGGCATTAAAGCAACAGCAATAGCCGTCCCCGCGACTGCATCGCTAATTCCTTGTCTAACTTTTGAAAAACCGCTCAATCCGCCCGCAACAATTGCTACACCCAAGTCAATTAATGTCGGTTGAGTCCGGGCGATCACCTCGGTTCCAAAAAGTTGAAAACCCGTTAAACGTCCTAACAACATCGATAAACTAAGGGCGACTAAAGTCGCAGCAACTAAGGAGGTAAAACTGCGGCGAAATAACTCCGGATCGCCTTCTAAAGCCCCAAAAGCTAAACCTCGAAGCGGTAACATTAAAGGAGCAACTAACATCGCCCCAATAATCACCGCCGCACTGTTACTCAGCAACCCAAAGGTGGCAATTAAACAGGAGGTAACAACCAAAACCATGAAGTTAAAATTCAGTTCGGAGTCTGCCATTAAATCTTGGCGCATTTGAATAATGGCAGGGGCAGAGATTTTCATCATATGCTGAGGGATAAAAAGGATAAAAACAGGATAGCATTTCTGAGATTTTTTACAAAAATTTCAACAAAAATTAAGGTTTAAGCTTAACGTTTTAACTTAAAATGAAAAAAACAATCATCGGTGTAATGGGGCCAGGTGAAACGGCGACTTCTGTTGATTTAGAAAATGCTTATCAACTCGGTCAATTAATTGCTAAACAGGGATGGATTTTGTTAACCGGCGGGCGAAATATTGGCGTGATGGAAGCGGCAAGTCAGGGGGCAAAATCCGCCGAGGGTTTAACGTTGGGAATTTTACCCGGTGCCACGTCCTTGGGAATGTCTGAAGCCGTTGATATTGCCATTTTTACCAACTTAGGCAACGCTCGAAACATAATTAATGTTCTATCTAGCGATGTAATTATCGCCTGCGGAATGGGTGCGGGAACAGCTTCAGAAATTGCTTTGGGAATTAAACAACAGAAAACGGTTATTCTGCTGAATAATAATCTAGAAAGCCAAGTTTTTTTTAAAAGTCTATCTCCCGATCGCGTTTATATAGTAGAAACCCCGACTGAAGCAATTGAAACCGTTATTTATTGCTGATCTTAGCACCCAACTCCGCAGCAAGCATCCGCAGCAAAAACGGATTGATTCTCCGACAGACTTAAAAATTTCAGCCCTCCGACAACCGCCGCGATCGCGAATGATCGGTTAACTTAAATAATAAAACCCAATAGCAGTTAGCGTAACTTCCAACCCATTCCTATGTCCGTTCGTAAAGATACAATTTTCCAACAGTTTCTCGCCCCCCTGTTTGAGAACTTTCTCATCGATGGAGAAGCCCTCAAACAATTTAAACAAAGCATCAATTGGGAAAAAGAAAGCGATCGCCTCACCAACCCCAGTGTAACCTATCCCGACTATTACCAAAGTCAAAATTTTCACGGGATAAAAGGCGGATATCTCAACCCAGAAGCGCCCGTTTCCTACGACCCCATCACCCAACACGTTTTACCCCCCAACGAAACAATTGTTCGCCAAGGATTAATCGATAGAATACGAGTTAAACCCCGACGAATTTTAGACTTGGGATGCGGTACGGGTTCAACAACATTACTCTTAAAAAAAGCCTTTCCCAACGCCGAAGCGATCGCCGTAGACTTATCTCCCTATATGTTAGTCGCGGCGGAACTCAAAGCCAAAAAAGCCGGATTAGACATTCAGTTTCGCCACAGCAACGCCGAAGCGACCGGTTTCCCCGATCAGTCTTTCGATCTGGTCACTGCGTCTCTATTGTTCCACGAAACCCCCCCAGAAGTCGCCCAAACCATCCTCAACGAAAGTTTTCGTCTGCTGCGGGTGGGGGGAGAAGTTATCGTTTTGGATGGAAACCAGAAGGCGTTACGACAGACCGAATGGTTGACAGAAATCTTTGAGGAGCCTTACATTAAAGCCTATGCTGCCGCCAGTGTCGATAAATGGATGACCAAAGCCGGATTTGCTGAAGTCCAAACCGATGATTGGTGGTGGGTTCATCAAATTAGCCGGGGAATTAAACCCATTGTTAAAAATACCTCAACATCTGCGAGTTCTCAGACTCGGGTAAGTTACAATAACCCCACAAATGATCATTCTGCGGGACTACCCGCACCGGCTTAACTCCAGAGGGCGAATCATTTTTTGGTGAGAAATTGAGGAGTTTTTCCCCTTTTCTCACTTCGACTCTCAGAAGGTTTGAATGTCTAGATTTTGTGTTATTGTATGACTCTCAAAGCAGTTCTGTTTGACTTCAACGGTATAATTATTAATGATGAACCCCTTCACGAGCGACTCATTCAACAGTTGCTTATTGAAGAAAACTTACGGACTAAACCCGAAGAATTTCGAGAATTCTGTTTGGGACGTAGCGATCGCGCTTGTTTGAGAGACTTGCTCACCCATCGGGGTAGAATGGTGACAGATGAGTATCTCGAAAGGCTAATTGTTCGCAAAAGTCAAGCCTATTGTCAACAGATGGAAGCTTTAGAAGAATTACCCGTTTATCCGGGAGTTCAAGAGTTTGTTTCCCAAATTCACGCCGCCGAGTTTAAAATAGCAGTTGTTAGCGGAGCGGTGCGACCGGAAATTGAATTAATATTAAATCGGATTAATATTGCCGAATATTTTTCTGTAATTGTCGCCGGAGATGAAATTACCACCAGCAAACCCGATCCCGAAGGTTATTTATTAGCGGTTGAACGACTTAATCAAAAATATCCTCAATTGAATTTACATCCCTGTGAATGTTTGGCGATCGAGGATACATATCCCGGAATACAAGCCGCCCAAAATGCTAAAATTCCGGTTGTTGGTGTGGCTCATACCTATCCCTTGCATATGCTTCAACGTTTGGCGAATTGGGCTGTCGATCGCTTTTCTGATTTAGAATTAGAGCGAGTTCAACAAAGTTATGAGTTAGAAGTTGCTTAATTCCAATAAATTTAGAAGCGGCTATTTCGGGTTAATCCGGATGATGAATGTAAAATTATAAATTCAAAAAAAGGGAAAAAATTATGAATGATCAGTGATAAAAATGGGTTTATTCTTAGAGAACAAAGCTCTCTGTCCTCTAAGAATTAATCTTTTTTAGAATTCATAATTGATCAGTCATCATTCATCATTTTGTGATAACTTTTACAGTCGTTCCAGTTGATTAACAGCCAGTTGCATCACCGGTTGAAGATCCCCTTCCGACTCTTGAGCGAGGGCAGATTTCAACGGTTCTAAAGCAGTTTTATCGTTGATTTTCATTAAAGCTAAAGCCGCTGACTTTCGGGTTTGAGCGCTAGAATGTTGGAGTAAATCAATAAGCTGAGGAACAGCAGGTTGATAAGCTAAATTTCCCAAAACCGCAGCCGCTTCACTGCGAACATCTTCAGCCGAATCATCCAAAGCTTGTAAAAGAATTTGAAAAGACTGTTCTTCGGGTTCGTTAGCAACAATATTGGCAATTGCTCCCACGACAGCAGCCCGAACCTCATCGGAGTCGGAAGAGAAGGCTTGATACAAAGACTCTTTGGCTTCTACTCCCATAAAAGCCAACGCCCAAGCTGCGTGTCCTTTAATACTTTCTGAATGGTCGGGTGTTTGTAGAATTTCTAATAAACAAGGAATGGCCGGTTTTCCTATTCTCGCTAATGCTCCGACCGCCGATCCCTGAACGACGGTATCTTGATCGTTGAGCAGTGCGTGAACCAAGCCAGCAATTGCACTGGGATCGGCAATTAACGTTAAAGTTTTAGCACAAGCTCGACGAACAACGGGGTTGGGATGATCGGCTAAACCCTCCAATAAAACCGGAGTAGCAGGTTTACCAATCATTTCACCGAAGGTTTCCGCGATCGCCAACCGAGTCATACCCCGAGAATCGGAAAAACTGTTAACCATTTGTCTCATTAACTCTAGGTTATTGAAATCAAAGGTTTGGGCTTGGAGTTGCTCGCGAACCTCTTGAATGAGAGTATCCGTTTTTTGTTGAGCCACAGCAACGAGATCGTCTGTCAAGTCAGTTGTAGAGTGAGACATATTATTCATCTGAAAATTATTCATCTGAACATCAGCAGTTCAATCCGAACTAAGTATTAGGATTTAAACTCGCTTGACGCTGCCGCAATTGTTCCAAAACAGAATCAATTTTAGCAAGTTCGGGTTCGAGTCGAGCCATCGTTGCGGTTTGAGAAATTTTAGCTCGCTTTGCCGTTTCTAAAGTTTCGTTGAGGAGACGTTCACGATACTGTTGGTATTCTTCGAGCAACTCGGCAATGTCTTGAGCCGAGATAGTTTCGTTATTTTGGGGTTCGGATGCTTCAGTCATCTGTTTGATTTTTGAGGTTTACAAGTTAGCTTTTATCTTCTCAAATCAAGTGGACTGATGTAAATAGGTATTCCCCCAACTTCTAGCGGCTTGCGCTAACATTAAATTTGGCAGTTAGATTGGCGATTACTCGCGAGCTTGATATTGACTCATCAGATCAAATCGAGACACTGCACTGGTTGCCGATTCGCGCACGTAGGCATCCACCGATTCATCTTGAGCGATCTGATTGAGGATTTCACCGGCTCGCGGATCATTAATCGAACTAATCGCATTCACAACAGCAATTGCCAGAGCGGGGTTATCTGTCGTTTGCACCGCTGCAATTAAAGTATCGAGAGCCGGTACACCGATTTCGCCGAGCGCCATTGCTGTGGCAATATTCACCACCGGGTTAGGATCGTGAAGAACCGTTGCGAGCGCCTGTAGACCTTCTTCTGGAAAGGGGGTATCGGGATGATTAAAAGCCACCTGAGCCAGAGCCTTGACACAACTGGCGCGAATGGTCATATCCTCACTCTTGAGCAGGACACCGACGACAGGGGAAACCGAATCAATGCCAATCACTCCGAGCGCTTTGACGGCGGAGCGGCGATAGTTGACATCGGGTTCTCCCAAGATATCCAGTAAGCGGGGAATCGTCTGTTCATCGCGCACCTCTGCCAATTCTAACATCGCTCGTTCTCGCAGTCGGGGGTTAGGATGCTTTAGCTGTTCAAACAGTGAATCAGTAGCCATGAGGAAATATTTTAACCAGAGAAGTTCTGGAGTTTAGCAGGAACTAAGGGACTCTAAGTTGATTACTTAACGGGGTTAAGGCAAAGCAATCAACCCAGAATCCCCGATCACTACTCTAAAACCGAAATGAACTCAAGTTAATCCCACAGATTAGGACAAGGAGTTGATCACATAATCGAGCAGAGCATTGTACTCAACCAAAGCTTGAGCAGACATATCGCGAGGAGCGCAACCCCGGTTGCGAGCAAAGGTTAAAGCGGCAACATAGGGAGCGGTGGGCAGGTTCAGAGCGCGATAAACTTCACGCTGACCGGCAATACCCCACTCATCGAGAGGACCGGTACCACCAACAACTAAGCAGTAGTTGATTAAGCGCATATAGTGCTTGATGTCACGCAGACACTTCTGCTTGTAGGTATCGGTGGAGTTGGCTTCACCTTCGTTGTTCAGGTAAGGATACTTTTTGATGCAAGCATCGTAAGCTTCTTGAGCAACGGAATCGAGGTTAGACGCGAGTTTTTCAGCAGCTTCCATCCGAGCGGCCGCACGTTGTAAGCTACCTTGTACGGATTCTAAGTCAGATGTGGTGGGGAAACGTCCCGCTGCATCCGCAGCAGAAACAACTGTAGTAACAACTGATTTCATCTTTGTTTTCTCCAGGTTAGATTAAATCGAATATCAAAAATTGGGCTTGAGCAATTAGCTCAGAGCGGCAATTACACGGTCAAAATAGCTTGCGGCTTCAGCAGTGATCGCAGAGCAATCTCCTTGAATCATCTCCATTTTCTTGTAGCGACCGCCAGCTTGACCCGGAGTATTGGTACCATTGATATGAGCCAAAGAAGCAGCTTTCATAATCTGAACGGCACGAACGGCAGAGGTTGCGGGTACGCCCAGAGCAGTATAGGTTTCTTTTAAGCCGTTTAAGCAGCGATCGTCGAGAACCGAAGCATCACCGGCTAACAAAGCATAGGTGATGTAGCGCAGAACGATTTCACCATCACGCAAACAAGCCGCCATGCGACGGTTCGGGTAGCAGTTACCACCCGCTTGGATCAAACCTGTGTTCTCACAGATCATTCCAGCAATCGCATCAGAAACGATACAGCTTGCATTGCTAGAAACTGCGTTCACAGCGTCGAGACGCTTGTTTCCTTCACTAACAAACTTTTTGAGTTGCTCCAGTGAGCTACCGCCAATGCAGGAAGTGCTAGCATCTGCCGTTACTACGGCTCTTGAAAAAGCGTCAAGCATTTCGCTCTCCTTAGTAAAAAATTGACAAAAATAAAACTAAAGTCTTAGCTCTAGCCAGAGTCTTAACTGACTGTGCCTCAAGATAGAGGGGTTTGATTCTTCTTGTCTCGATTCTTGGAAAGAAAGTTACATTTCGTAATTTTTTAGTCTGACTTTTTCCTTCTTGGGATCGGGTCGAGAATGACTAAAAGCGTTAATTCAAAAAGGTTTCATCGGGTATTGTCTCCCCAATACCCCACAGAACTGTATAACATTCTCCTCTCCCCTGGGTTGGCCGTTGGATGAGACCCAACCGGATCTTCCCAAAGATTTTTTAAGATTTCTTAATATATCTTTACAAATTATTCATTTTTATTCGGACGGTCGATGCAGTCCAGGAACTCGCGAAAATTGGCCCGAACATTGAACGGATCGTCGCAGCCAGAGGCTTTGTTAACCAAAACTCTAGCGATCGGCCGTTCCATCATCGACTCCTCTACCGCCTGAATAGTCAAACTGACCGGAAGCAAAATGAGGCGTTATATTAAGTTTTGTTACTTTCTGGAGAAAAGATGAGACAGAGGCGATTGCTCTCCTCTATTGTAAAACAATCATCATTACTCATTTAATATTTTATTATGTTTCAACCCTTTCAAGTCTTTTTGGAACAGGAAATTTTTAAGCATTTTGACTTGCAAAGTAGTCCCATTCCTCCCGGCTTAGAGATGAAAGTCAGTGAGAAAGGGAAAAATCCAGCCACGATTAGAAGCTGGTGTTATCAGTGTTCAGAACTCCGTAAAATTCGCTATACCTACATCGATGGGGGAGAAACCTCTCAAATTTTCAACAGCGTTATTTATCCGAGCCATTGTTACGACCTCCCGCTATTAGGAATAGATTTCTTAGCCTTTGGAAAAAAGAAAATTTTAGTGGTATTAGATTTTCAACCCTTATTTCAAGACCAAGCTTATTTAAACAAATATATTGAACCGATGCGTCCCCTTCGCAACAAGTACAAGAACCTGGCGCAGAACCTAGAAATGAAATATTATGATTCCAATCAATACTTTTCCAAAAATATCCTCTTTGCCAAAACCGACATCGACACAGTTGTCACCCAATTATTTCCGGCGTATCAAGAATATATTAACTTATATTTTAAACTCTTAAAAGAAGCCCAACCTTTGACCGATCCCGAAGATATTCAGCGGATCGTTAAAGCCCAAAAAGACTACGATCAATACAGCGCCGATCGCGATCCGGCGTCCGGTCTATTTAGCAGTTATTTTGGGCATGAATGGGCCGAACGTTTCCTCTATGAATTCCTGTTTGAAGATGCTGTTTCTTTAGCGGTTCCGGCGGTCGAACGGTAAGATTTCCCCCAAGCTCAATCAGTAAATGTCAAACTTAAAATGACTCTCTATCAACCCTTTTTAGACTACGCTCTCCAACTGCTCACAGAGCAGCTAGAACTCCAGCCTTACCCAATTCCAGAAGGATTTGAACGGAAAGAAGGGGTGATGGGAAAAGGAAAAAAACAAGACGCTGTTGTGACCACGAGCTATGGGTTTAAAAGCAAGAAATTGAGACAAATTCGAGCCGCCCACGTTCAAGGGGGTGACTCACTTCAAGTCCTCAACTTCGTAATTTTTCCCGAATTAAGCTATGATTTACCCTTTTTTGGGGCTGACCTCGTAACCTTACCGGGAGGACATTTAATCGCCCTTGATATGCAGCCGTTATTTCACGATGCAGCCTATCAACAAAAATATACAGAACCCCTGTTATCAACCTTCAAAACCTATCAAACCCATTTACCTTGGGGAGGAGATTTTCCCGAAGAAGCTAAACCGTTCTTTTCCCCCTGCTTTTTATGGACTCGACCTCAAGAAACGGAAGACGTAAAAACCCACGTCTTTGCAGCGTTTAAAGACTACCTTCACGCCTATTTAAAATTTGTCGCCCAAGCCGAACCCATCCCAGCCGAACAACAACGGCAACAAATCCTCAACGCCCATCGATGCTATATTAAGTATCGGGCCGAAAAAGACCCGGCACGGGGAATGTTTACCCGTTTATATGGTTCAGAATGGACGGAAGAATATATTCACGGGTTTCTGTTTGATTTAGAAAGAAAATTAGTTGAAGTGAGTTAGAAGTAAATGAATGGATAGGCGTTTTTTTAATCTGTTTAACTTGACGGAAGAACAGGCAATTGCTCTGTTAAAAACACCCTCAGAACAATTAGAAGATCCTTCAGAACGTTATGTAGCAGCCGCTCAGTTGGCTTACTTTTCCACTGAATCTTCCGTCAATGCGCTGATCGAAGTTGCCCAAGAACAAGACACCGATCTGTATAATCGAATTACCCGACGCAAAGCATTAGAAAGTTTAGGGCGACTGAAAGCAACTCAAGCGCTTCCGGTGATTTCTTCTTGCTTGTCGGATGAGGATTGTTACACCGTAGAAAATGCGGTGTGGGCGGTTGGTGAAATCGGTATTCCCGATGATAAAATCTTAGCAGAAATTACCCAGTTACTCAACAAACCCAATCAAAATTATCGGGTGATTATTCAAACTTTGGGTAAGCTAAACTATCAACCGGCAGTTCCATCGATTGAGCAATTTTTTCAGGCAGAAAATCCCAATATTGCCAGCGTAGCGATCGCCACAGTTGCTCGATTAAATAAAGATTATCGGGCGATCAATCAAGTGGTTGAATTCCTCCAACATTCCAATGTAGAAACCCGGCGGGGCTGCATTCAAGATTTAATCGATGCTCAATATTACCCCGCCATTCCAAATATTGCTCAATGTCCGGTTTCTTTAGTCTTTCGTTTGCGAGGAATTCGCCTGTTAGCCCAATCGGGATTTTTGGAACAAAAAATTACCTTTGCAGAGGTTGAACCCCATCTTGATCGAGTCATCAACGACCATCCCAATGATTTAGAACTCGTCCATGAATACGACCAAAAGCCAAGTTTAGACTTTTTAATTCAAGAACTATACAATACCGACTTTGGACGGTGTTATTTGGGCAGCAAAACCCTTTTAGAATGCTATCCGGATGAAGCTGCATCGGCCTTATTAAAAACCTATGATGAACAAGCTCATAAAGATTACGGCGCTCATTATCATGTGATTAAACTGTTAGGTTGGTTGAACTATGCTCCCGCTTATGATTTAATAGTAGAAGCACTCTATAATTTAGCCCCTCAGTTTCAAAAATCGCGGGTAGCTGCGGTGATAGCCTTAGGTCAACTCGGCGATCAACGGGCGATTCCTCTGATTCAAGAAACCTTACAAACCCATATTTTTGAGTTAAAATATGCGGGTTTAATGGCTTTAGAAAAGTTGGGTGATTTCAGCCGGAGAGAAATTCTGGCTAAGGATTCAGATTGGTTAATTCGGGCTAAAACCGGTTGCCAAACTTGATAGACATAAAAGATCAAATCTGACCGGCTTTGTGTCGTTAAGAATACTTGTTCCAATCTGTTTTGAATTTGAGCGCTCTAGACCGGGTAAATTTTGGCGATGAGCGAGGCGACAATGCTTTCAAAAGCGCCGACAGCAAAGGTTCTGAAATCAAAAAATTTTAGAATCAAATCGCTCTGGCCCCGTCTCCCCGATTGACCTGACTCGCGTGGCTGAATTGAGGGAATATTAATTTTATATTTCTTTATATTAAGTGGGTTCAGAAAATTGTATAAATAGACGTATTGAGGAGATTTGTAACTTTTTACAGTCGAATCAAGGTTTCAGGGGCTTTTTGAAAAAAACCTTAGCTCAAAACTCCAGAAATCAAGACTTTATGGAAAACTGCACAACGGGCTGTTGACGGCAACAGCAACTCTTTTTCCAAAAACCTTTCTTGACAATATACTTAAGGAGATTCCCTAATGGCTTTTGGACCTGCGTCTCAGTTAGGCATAGAGCAGTTTGACCAAACTCCTCCTGTTAGAGTGACACCCGGGTGTTCAGCAGTCGAACTAGAAACCATCATTCGTGCTGTGTATCGACAGGTTCTAGGAAATGCTTACGTCATGGAAAGTGAGCGGGCTATAGTACCGGAATCCCAATTTAAGCGAGGAGAACTCAGTGTTCGCGAGTTTGTCCGAGCGGTTGGGAAATCAGCCCTCTACAGCACTCGCTTCTTTGATACCTGTCCCCGCTATCGGTTTATCGAACTCAATTTCAAACATTTTCTCGGTCGTACTCCCAATGGACTAGAGGAAATGAGAATGCACAGCACCATCCTCGATAATGAAGGATTTGCCGCAGAAATCGATTCTTACCTCGATAGCGACGAATATCAAAATAACTACGGCGAGGATATTGTTCCCTACTACCGGGGTTACAAAACTCAACCCGGTCAAACTATGGTTGGCTTTACTCACCTATTTGCCCTCTATCGGGGAGCTTCTAGCAGTGATTTGAAAGGCAGCCTTTCCGGTAAAACTCCCGTTCTCAATAAATACGTCATTCAAGAAACTCCGTTGGCTGTCATTCCGCCCTCTGGAGGAGTACCGGGTGACGGTTGGTCATTTCAAGATACAGCGCGTGGGTCTCGGACTCGACACGGTGCGGGTGCCGGTGATGAAGGTAAGGTCTTCCGTATCGAAGTTACAGGCTATAGCTCCCCCGGTAAAGTGAATCGAGTTTCTAAATACCGTCGCAGCAACAAGGTCTTCCTCGTACCTTATGAAAAGCTGTCTCAAGAATACCAACGGATTCACAAAGAAGGCGGCGTCATCGCCAGTATTACCCCCGTGTAGTTAATCGATTTTCATCAAATATTGGCTGAGAAATTCACTCCTCCCGCCATCCTTTTCGACTGAGGACAAGCCTGGGGAAACTCGCCTAAAAATGAGTTGCAAATTATTTCAATCCACCCATTTTTAGCAAAAAGAAAAGGGAAAACCGGAAGAGTTTACAGCTAAAACCTTTTTTGATGGGAAAGCTTAGTTAATGTTTCATTTTTAAGGAGAACTTTAATGGGCGTTGTATTAGATACACCAATCGAACTTAAAGAAACGAGCAGTGTAGAAATTCGTGAAATTGTGATTCGAGCGGTTTACAAACAAGTTTTGGGAAATCCCCACATCATGGAAAGTGAACGGTTAATCACCGCTGAATCCAAGTTGTGCAATGGGAATTTAACGGTCAGGGAGTTTGTTCGCGCTGTCGCCAAGTCCAATTTTTATCGGAGTCGCTATTTTGAATCTTGCGCTCCTTATCGCTTTATCGAACTCAATTTTAAACACCTTTTAGGTCGCGCTCCTCAAGATCAAAGCGAGATTTCTGAACATATTTATCGCTGTGTTGAGGAAGGCTATGATGCCGAAATTGATTCCTATATTGATAGCGATGAGTATCAACAAAAATTTGGCGACAACATTGTTCCTTATTATCAAGGCGCAACCAGCCAAATCGGACAAAAACAGTTAGGCTACAATCGCACACTCTCTCTCTATCAAGGCTTTGCCGGAGTAGACAGCGCCTTTAAATCTTCTCGTCTCGTGAAAACGGTGGCGGCAAATAAAGGGAACAAAATTGTTTTACCGAAAACAGGCGCTCGGGGGGCCGCGGAAAAAATGTTTAAAATTGTAGCCACAGGCTTCAAATTTGACAGTCCGCGTCGCGTCAGCACCACCGAATATACCGTTTCCGGTGCAAAAATGACCCCTCAAATTCAGCGAATTCAACGTGCTGGTGGCAAGATTGTCAGCATCACCGAAATTTGAATTTAGATGATTAAATCCAATAGAGGCGTGACGGTTTGCGTCTCTATTGGTGTTCGCACGGCTCGGGAATTTTTGAAGAATTAATTTAAAAAAAAAGTCATCTTTAAAACAGTGGATTTATGGATATTGTTGAGTTTGTTGAACGTTCTATAGGTGAATGGCGATCGCAGCGTAGCGTTCATCATTTAGCATTTAGCTATTTTGAAGAAGTTACTTCTACCATTCATATTATTCCGGTCAGCCCCGATGATCCGGAGGTGATTGCTCTCTGTAATTCCTATGAAATTGATCCCCAAACGATTACCCATCCTTTTCGTATGACTTGGGAAGGAGAATCGGATTGGGATGAAAAGGAAAAAGTCGAGGGAAAAACCCTTTTGATTCCCGTTCCTGATGCTGATAATTCCCCTCGGGGAAGGCTGCTACGAGATCAAGGCTATGCAGAAACAATTCCGGCTGTTGCTCACTATCAAATCGGAGAAGATGGGGTTTTTGTACTCCTAACCGAATACGATCGAGCCATGGCAGAGGAAAGAATTTGGTTTGCTTCTGATCATATTCGTTTTCGGGTTTCTATGATTAAAACCAGTAGCGGAACGGGTATAACGACGGCTTCTTTTTCTTCAGAAATTCGTTCTTTAAGTTAAGTTAAACTGAATCAATGGCTGAAAATTTATCTCCAACTCAAGGGACTGACACGCCTTTGATCCTCAAACTGGCTCGGTGGATTGCTGGAGATTTTAGCAATCAAAAACAAGCTTTTGAGAATCCCAAAGATTATGCACATATTCGGGTGTTTTTTCGTCCTTTACCCTTTGATTTTTTCTCGGGAATCGGCTTTTATTCGGAACAGAGTTATGATTACGATCTTTGGACTCCTTACCGCCAGGGAATTCATCGTTTTGTTGGCCAAGATGATCGGGTTTATATCGAAAATTATAGCCTGAAAGATGCTTTTCTCTATGCGGGTTCGGGACATGAACCGGAAATTCTCAAAACTATTAAACCGGATTGTATCGAACGCCGTCACAACTGTTCGATGATTTTTAAGCCGGATGGAGAGCGATTTCTAGGAGGTGTTGAAGGAAAGTGCTGTTTCATCGAAAGAAATGGGATAAAAACCTATTTAGTCAGTGAAGTTGAACTTACAGAAACAACCTTTATCAGTTGGGATAGAGGATTCGATCTCGACACCCACGAACAAGTTTGGGGTTCGGCTAAAGGGCCATTAAAGTTTGAGAAAAGGCAAAGTTTTGCTCACGAACTCAATTAATTCAATCATATTAGAAAAAAAGGGTTATGAATGAATTTAGTTCTGCTTTAACTACTATGCTACCCCCCATAGCAAATAAAAAAATGCAGGCTTGGATTAGGAGTCGTCACCTGATTTGTTCGGGAAACTTTTTTATCTTTGAAAGTTTAGAATATTCAACCATTGAGCGATTTGAGGAGTGTGTTAAAAGCTTGGGTGGCACTTTGATTTCTGTCGAACCTGCCCGACTGATTTGGAGGGGGAATCACCGCCAAGTTGTTCTTTTTCAAGCCAAAGCTAGCCTCAACACACCCCACCATAATCTCAAACAGTATTGGTTCAAATACGGTAGTTTCTACACTCGATTTGACGAAAATTGTTAAAACAGACTCTAATTTTCAAATCGCTAATGACTCGAAGAGGTTCCCACTCTCGCCCGATTTTTTTCAACAAACGCTTCTAACATCCCTTGAGTTAAGCAACGGCGTTCTGAAGAATAACTCATTAAACTCACCCCATTTGCCATCTTAACCGTACTCACTCTCACCCGAAAATCATCCGTTAAAAACCAGCACCGTTCCTGTCCCTGATTTCTTTCATATTCGGTATCAATGGTTAACACTCCGTCATCGGCAAAATGATAAATTCCCACCACTGGAATTCCCTCAACATAACCTCGGTTGCGGAGAAATTTTCCCGTTCTCGGATTGTCAGGATTCGGAACATCAACTAAAATTGCCGCATAATTGGGAGGAGGTTCGTCAGTATCTAAGTTATCTTGCCAAGAAAAACTTGCTCCACCACTCACTAAATTCGGATCGCTATTTTGCTGCTGACAAACTTCAATTACTCTCGGATCATCCTTGGCTAAAACTTTGACAATAAAATTGGATTCTCCCGACTCATTAACAACATCATCAAAATGATGAACCGCCCGTTGCGAGAACCAAACGCCCTCACTTTTGCGAAAGAAATCCATCATGGTCATCGGAACTTTAACTTGCATACATCTCTCCCAATTTTCGGCAATCTTTTTAGCTTTATTTTGTCAACCTTGACTTACAAACTGGTATTCTGTGGAGCATTCAGCTTCACGGTAGAACAGCCCAAACTTTCCGCCGTATTCGTGCGAGTAAACCTGTTCCAAGTTCCTAAATCTTTCCCCGAATGACAACAAAGCATTGCTTTGGTTTCAGCACTCAGTCCTTGAGCGAGAGTAAAATCAGCCCCCGCAATACTTTGAAGCTGTTCTAAATTAGCATCCGTTAAATCAGTTGCTCGCAAGTCAGCCCCTTGCAGTTCCGCCCCATTTAAACGCGCATTTCGCAAAGATGCTCCCGTCAAAATTGCTAACTTTAAGTTAGCCCCGCTCAAAGCCGCCCCCTCTAAATTTGCTCCCGTTAAATCCGCTCCGCTGAGGTAAGCTCCCCGCAAATTGGCTTCTTGCAGATCAACATTTTTCAGGTTAGCGGTGTTGAGAAATGCTCCACTTAAATTGGCTTTCGGGCCAATTGCACCCGATTTTCGATAGTCGTAACCCTCAGGCCAAATGGTTTGAGAATCATAAATTGCTAACTTGATTTTTGCCGATTCTAAATTAGCATTTTCCAAATTACAACCTTGCATTTGAGCGCGAAATAAATAACATTCTCGCAAAGTTGCGCCCGCTAAATTTGCACCCGCTAAATTTGCACCTCGCAAATCGGCTCCGGTAAGATTGGCATGGCTCAGATTTGCTCTCGATAAATTAACACCTATTAGGTTCGTCCGAGTCAAATCGACACCCGTTAAATTTGCTCCCTCTAGGTTAACCCCGCGAAGGTTTGCTTCAACGAGACTTTTTCCCTGTCGAACGGCATCTAAAATGTCATCAATTGTCGGTGAACTACAGTAAGGGTCGCTAGAAAAGTAGGTAGCCATTACATTTGTCAAAAGATTGATGGATTTAAGGAAAAAACAGCTTTTAGTGTTCTTTATTTTAGAACTGCTCTGAACCCAAATTTCATTTTGTTTATTTTTCTTAAAATACTGAAGCCGGATTGAGTTGGCTGTCTGCCTCTACGGACAAGAACCTTTGATAACGGTCAAAGGATGATTGAACAGCAAAAGTAGCCGCTCGCACTGGCCAGACAACAACCGCAAGATTTTTTAAGTATGACAATTTTCAGTTTGTACTCTTGAGATTGCCCATTCATGGCCTGAAAACCTGATTCCATTTAAGCCTTCATCCCTCTACTCAAGCCTTCAATCTCTTAGCGTACCCAAACAAGCCAACCAATCAATACAGTGTCATAATTTGCGATTTTCAAAGGAGTTATTTCCCCTAGATTAGATCCTAGAAACAGAATACATCGGAGAAATTAATCGTTATGCCACCGGGGAAATCTATCTTTTGTTCTACATTGTACCAGGTTGCCAAAGTACGAGCCACCAGCAATATTTTACTCGTTAAACATTACGACAAACTGACTCAACTCCTCAATAACGCCCCCAAAATCTCATTTGTCGTTAATGTAATGATCCGACTCGCTTTTTAATCGGCTGTCTGATTTCTGATGGTAAAATGATTCTGCTCACCTCAATTTGAATCCTCTAGAACAACAATTTTACCCGTTTGCGCGGACTGTTTAACCGCATCCGCAACCTTCAAAGTATAAGCACTTTCAGAAGCCGTAACGTAGAGGGGAGTCTGATGTAATAGATGCTCCAATACAATTTGAGTATCCTTAGCAAATAATCCCCGACGGCTCCCCACTTCTATCGTTTGGGAACTTTCACCTTGAATGAGTTGACCTTGTTGGGGAGTGAAAATTAACGTTCCATTCTCACCATAAAGGGTAAATGTATTTTCACTTTCCCAAAAGACTTCCCCTTTCCCATAAACCGCTTCTGCTAAAATACCATTTTGAAACTCTAGTTGAGCGGTACACAAACAAGCTTTATAATGATTTTGTTGTTGGTCGGCTTGTTCAGACCAAAAGCGGCTTTGACCGTTAACCGTTTTCACTTGACCAAATAAATCGGTTAAACGATGCAAGCGGGAAAGCGCACCCGAAAACGGAAACCCAAACAGCGACTGTTGATAAGTCCATTTCTCCGGAGCCGGATGTTTGGGGCTGATGGTAATATAACGAGCATAGAAGACTTGACCGATATCGGCGATCGCTTTTTTAATGGCAGTATGCAAGCCCCCCAACAGTTCAATATGTTCGACGTGTAGCATTTTTTGTTGCTGTTGAGCCAGTTCGATCAGTTCTTCGGCTTCGTTGGGATCTAAACTGAGGGGATATTCAACAATAACGTGTTTGCCATGTTTTAAAGCCGCTCTGACAATGGTACCATGATCGCGGTTAATGCTAGAAATCACCACCAAGTCGAGATCGTCGCGTTCAACGAGGTCTTCCCAAGACTCACAAGCTTCGACATTCAACCGTTGACAGAGGGCTTTGGTTTTATCCGAAGTATGACCGGTCAGCGCCACCAATTGCGATCGCCAATCCGATTTTAACGTTTCGGCTCGGGTTTGAGCGGCGTATCCGGTTCCAACGATACCAACTCGAATGGGTGTTGTACTGGGAGTATAAGAGAAAGGATCGTTTTGCACCATAAAAAACTGCTTTTTGGATCTTCGGCTCTCTTATTGTCGCCTGTTGTCGTGATTTGCGATAGATAACCTCAGGAAGATTAGGAAGCCGGTAAATGAGCCGGAAGAACGCTAATCGCTGCGATCGCAATATACATCAACGCCCATCGAGTTTCAAAGATAGCCACATGATGAAATCGAGTCGTGCGATACCATTCAAAGCGCCAGCAGACCAAAATAAATTTTAACACGGCGATCGCGAATGCCAAAGCAGTGACCAGAGACAGACAGTTTAACCCGTAAAGCAGGATAACGATCGCGCTGGCAATCGTATGATAAACGCTTCCGGCTTTGCGCGAACAGGCGTTTTTCTTTCGCAGTTTGAACGTAAAGACCGCACTCCCAAAAAATAAAGTATTCAGTATCCACAGTGCAACTGCATCTAAAGATAGATGTCCGGTTGTCGCAGTATAGGCTAAAGGCGCTGCTAAACAAATAGCGGCGAAGCCATTGAGTTCATTTAAAATCGATTTTTGTTTTTGGTAATAGACGTAAGTCGCATCTACCAAAAGGGCGATCGCGGCGCCGAGGTAAACCCAAAGTAACTCGGGAGTCTGGAGGTACAGCATCAACGCGATCGCCCCCGCGACAGTCCCGTAGAGTCCCGTCCAGACTACAAACCGGGGTTTCCAACTGCGCCGCTGCTTAATTTGCAAAATCAGGGGATATTCGGCTTGGAGGGCGAAGAAAGCACAGATCCCGGCTAAAGTGGTGGCTGTTGTCCAATGTTGGGCCAAGGCCGAGCCGGTAATCACCGATCCGAATAAAATTAACAAAATCCCTTGTTCTGGAGAGACCGTCGGGCGATACCAGGCTTGCAAGTTGGGTTTAACTCGTTTCTGTTGTTGAACGGGGGTGGACTCTAGGGTGGATACTGTCATGGTTCGTGGGTCTGTGAGGAGTGCAGGAGCAGCATTTATTGCAACTTATTTTCAATAATACGATAAAAATTTTTTTAAAAAAAGTATCTCAGTCTACGTAAATCCTTGTTTTTTTGAGGTTTTTTCTAAAAAAACCTGGATTTACTCAAAAAAATAAGTATATTTACTTGAATATTTTTTTCAATAAACGGGAAAGATTTTCAAAAGGGTCGGCGAGGAACGCCGGGGAGAGCGGCGGGTCGGGTCGTGGCTAAAACCCGCTCAGTGTGAAGATTTGGGCGGGGTTGGGGGAGAGTTCATCCCCGTTTTCTGGGGGTCAGGTATAAGCAATTAGGATGTAATTAGAAAAATTTATAATAAAAACCATTCAAACTATCCGCAAAATTGATTGTACAAGGTGGGTTTTTTCCCTTAATATCAAAAGATAAAGAAAGTCTGAAGTATAAGCACGAAGGCTAATCATCCCTTCGTCTTTGCATAAGCGCAGCTTATATTTCTGGACGTTCAACCTAGAGAGGAAGACAAAATGGCAAGCTATAACGTCAAACTGATCACCCCCGACAGTGAACAAACTATTGAAGTTGCAGATGACGTGTATATCTTGGATGCAGCCGAAGAACAGGGCTTGGATTTGCCTTTTTCTTGCCGTGCAGGTGCTTGCTCTACCTGTGCGGGTAAACTGGAAGAAGGTACCGTTGACCAATCGGATCAGTCTTTCTTAGACGACGATCAGATTACAGCGGGATACGTTCTAACTTGCGTTGCTTATCCGACATCGGACTGCACCATTACCACTCACAAAGAAGAAGATCTGTACTAAATTCGGTACAGACTCACCCGGCGCCGATTTTGTGAGAATATCTAGATCAAACCCAAGTCTCCAATAAAAAACCAAGACTGGTAAACACTGAGTATTGGTGGGGGACTCGATCAAACCCTAATTGAAAATTACAGAGGAAACTAACATGGCAACTTACAAAGTGACACTGAAAATGCCCGATGGAGAACAAACCATTGAGTGTCCCGATGACGTGTATATTCTCGATCACGCCGAAGAAGAAGGCTTAGACCTGCCTTATTCTTGCCGTGCGGGTGCTTGTTCGACTTGTGCGGGTAAACTCGAATCCGGTACCGTTGACCAATCCGATCAATCTTTCTTAGACGACGATCAAATTGAAGCCGGATTTGTTCTGACTTGCGTTGCTTATCCGACATCCGACTGCACGATCGCCACTCACAAAGAAGACGAAATGGGGTAATGTAATGATTCCAAGTCAGAGGGACAGAGAAATAATTGGCAAACAGGAAATAGCGACCAGTTAGGGCTATAACTGGTCACTGAGATTCCATAGATAGTGACCCAAAATCGACCCTGTGTCCCTCAACTTGGGGAGTCAAAATTGGGGACTAGGTTACGATCCGATCAACTCGTGACGGAGTTGAAAAGATCTTCAGAATCAGATCACGAACTCTGTATTATTCTAACCTAGTCCCTCTCAACTGTTGTCTGCTTCTCAATCATCTGTAACGGTTGCCAAAAAATAATCGATTCGCTCAAACGCTTAAGTTCAGTCCCCGGAAAATAGAACTTCAGAATCTGTTCGCTCGACCACCCCAACTCGGAGAGTTTGTAAGATCCGGTTTGGCTCAAGCCCACACCATGACCAAACCCGCCCCCAACAAAGACATAACCATCCAGTTTTTTATCTTTATCGTAAATCGGGTCAATATAGAATAACGTACTCACCGGCGGCCAGAAAGCATTTTGAATTTCATCCTTTTCAATTTTAAGCGTATCTTTATCGGTTTGCACTTCCATTTGCAGAACCCGTCCCGAGGGCGATCGCTGTGTCACCTTCACCTGTTTAATCGTCTTGAAATCGGGTTTAATACTATATTTGCGCTCCAAATAATACTTTAAATGAGCCGTCATCGCCTCCAAACTGGTAGCTTCCCGCCAGCGAAAATCGCCCCAACCGTCCTCATTAAAGCCCTTTTGCAAACTCATAAACCGCCGAAAATTCTGCTCGTCGGCCAAACTATTCGTTGATAAATCCCAAACCTTACCGGGTGCATCAACCACCGATCGCAGATAAGAACGTTCTGGCCCATTCCAAACATCGTGGAAATTCGCCGTTACTCCCCCGCTCGACGAGAAATAAACCGCATCGGCGAGTTCATTATTGTAGGTTAATACCAAACCCTCCGTAACCGCAACGCCGCGATCGGTAGACGGATAAACTTCCGTCAACCCCTTGTAAACCTGACAGTCGGTATTGGCGCAGAGTTGATAATTATCCGCCTCAAACCGTCGCAAATTTCTAAGAGCGTAAGTTCTCGATAAAATCGCCTGCGCCTCAATGGAAGCATCCGGAGGCCAAGCGCCCATTTCGTGGGGGACCACACCCCGCAAATAAGTTTCTAACCGAACATGGTTGACTAACGTATAAGTTCCATAAGCATCGGGTTGCAGTTCCAAACTTCCCCCGTAGGTCATCGGTTTGGGGTCTTTGCTGCTTTTGTGAACCTCAATCACATTTTGAGTCGCAGTCACTTCAAGTTCGTGGCGGTTATAACGAAAACCCCCCAACACCCAATAAGGAACCCGGCGCTGTTTGAGAACTTGAGTTTCTAAACGAACTTTGGGATATCCTTGAGCTTGAATACTTTCGAGCAACCAGCGTCGCAGTAAAGGCGTATTGTAGACGCTACGCTTGGCCCAAACTTGCCACAAGTCCGGTTGAGCTAGTTCCACCTCAACCCCCATTTGACGCCATTTTTGGGCTTGTTCCTCGGCGGTTTCATAGCTGCGATGGCTGCTGAGAACAATTCGTTCATCAACAAAAGGTTCGGGTAGGGGTTGGGTTTCGGTTTTGAGAATAACGCTGAGAGTGTGGAGAACTTTTTCACCGTCGGGAGACTGAAACCGCAAGGTGAGGTGGTCGTCGGGTTTGGCTTTGAGGATCAGGGTGTCGGTGGGTTTTTTACCAAATTGTTGAACCACTCCGACTTCTAAAATCGGGTTAAACTCCTCTTGAGTATTGGCCCGAGCGGTGTTTACTCCCAACAGAATAGACACCGAAACCAGAACTTGAGAAACAGAAATAAACGTGAACCGATAGAATTTTGGACGGGGTTGGCGGACTCGACGGGTTTTAAGGCTTCGGGTGAAAATCATCATTCAACTCAATTTTAGTTGGCTATCAACGGGAGTACCATTCGCGATCGCAGGCAACCATCCAGCATTTTGACATATTCCCAACGAATTATTCAATTCGGAATAGAAAAGTTGATCTCAAGGGAGAGATTGACTGGAGAGACTGTTAAAATAAAAGCTTTGAAGTTTTGATAACTCTATGTGTCGTTTACTTGGTTATCTTGGCTCGACCATTTCCCTAGAGCGAATTTTGTTCGATCCTCCTCATTCTCTGATCGTTCAAAGCTATCAACCTCGGGAAATGAAAGAAGCCTTACTCAACGCCGATGGCTTTGGAATTGGCTGGTATCATGCGACCCAACAAACCGATCCGTTTACCTATAAAAATATTCTTCCCGCTTGGAGCGATGTCAACCTCAATAGTCTGAGTCGCTATATTGAGTCGGGACGAATTTTGGCTTATGTTCGCAGTGCGACACCCGGTCAAGCCGTTAATTTAACCAACTGTCAACCGTTTCAATTTGAACGGATGCTGTTTATTCATAATGGCTACATCAAAGAATTTCGCACCAGTCTTTATCGACTCATTCGCAACCGTTTGCGAGATCCGGTTTATCAAGCCGTTGAAGGGACAACCGACTCGGAACATATTTTTGGGTTGCTCGTTAACGAACTAACTTCCGCCCACAAACCCACAGTCGCAGAAGCCTTACAAACCACATTAATGATTTTACAAGAACTCGCCGAATTAGCAGAGGTGAAAGCGCTGGTGAATGTGATAATCTGTGACGGAAAGCAAATGGTTGCTTCTCGGTTTGCAGTTGGGGGAATTCCACCCAGTTTATATTGGCTGCAAAACGATCCAAAATTTCCCGATTCTGTAATTATTGCCTCTGAACCGTTGTTTCCGGGGAATTGGCATTCTTGTCCAGAACAAAGCATTATTAGTGTTGGAGAAGACCTTGGTATCAACATCAAAAAACTCGCTTAAAGATAGCCTTCACTACGCCTTTCATCGCTGTCGTCTCGGGACTTTAAAACAATTTGAAGGCGTAGATGAAACCGCATTTCGCGCCCAACCTCACCCCGATTTTAGTCCGATAGGTTGGCATTTCGGACATATTGCTTACACCGAAGCCTATTGGTTGCTGGAAAATTGTGCCGGTTTTGAACCTTTATTTCGAGAATATCATCAACTCTTTCGGGCGGATGGTTTGCCGAAAAATGAGCGGATTCAATTACCTTCTATTTCGACAATTAATTGTTATTTAGAAGCGATACGGAGCGAAGTTTGGCGTTATCTTGATCTTGCACCGATTGAAGAACAAGAACGCCTGTGGCGGTTTATATTACAACACGAAAGCCAGCACAGCGAAACTATTGCTTTTGTCTTGCAGTTACAGCGTCTAAAAAGTTCAGAAAATCAACAACAAATATACCAACCTCCGGCTAGAATTTCCCACTCTCCCCAAACGTTAAAAATTCCCGCAGGAGAGTTTGAAATGGGGAATAATTCCGTCGAGGCGATGGATAATGAAAGACCTTTACACCGTCGTTATTTAGACAGTTATTGGATTGATCGTTATCCGGTGACTTGCGGTCAATATAGAATATTTATGCAAGCGAAAGGATATCAAAACCGCAAATTCTGGTCAATAGAAGGATGGAAATGGTTAGAAGAAAATCCGGTTTCTCAACCTTTGTACTGGTTGGAAGATTCGATGTTTGACGACCATCCCGTTTGCGGAGTAAGTTGGTACGAAGCTGAGGCTTATTGTAACTTTGTCGGGAAACGTTTACCCACAGAAGCCGAATGGGAAAAAGCCGCCAGTTGGGATGAAGAAAGCCAAAGTAAACGCACCTATCCTTGGGGAGAAGAATTACCCAATTCTAACCGTTGTAATTGCAATGATGGCGAAAAAATGCAACAGGGAACCACATCTGTAAATGCTTATCCGCAAGGAGAAAGCGCTTACGGCGTTAGAGATTTATTGGGGAATGTTTGGGAGTGGACAGGAAGCTGGTTTGATAAATATTCGGGATTTAGTTATTATCCTTATGTGGGATATTCTCAGAGTTATTTTGATAACCAACATCGGGTTTTAAAAGGGGGAAGTTGGGCGACTCGTCCCTGGGCGATGCGGTGTAGTTTTCGCAACTGGTATCATCCCGGAGTGCGAGAAATATTAGCCGGTTTTCGATGTGTTAGTCAGGGTGAATTTTAATCAAAAATAACTTCGTAGGGGCGCAAGGCTTGCGCCCTAATTATTGTTTATCTTGACTACTACTCCAAGATTTAGATAAACCCGCCCTTTCCTCACAACAAAAAAACCGGAAACTTCTGCGAAATCGGGTTTTTATTCACGGGGTTTTTATTAACCTTAAAAATCAAAATAAATATAAGGTAAAACCCCCTCGGGTGCCAGCAACCAAACCGCCAAAAAACAAACCGGGGCTAAAACCAATTTTATCGGCCAATTTAACTGTAACTTCAATCCCCGGTTAAACAAAGTAGAACATCCCATTAAAACAAAAACAAATAACAGTAAAAACACAACATTACTGCGTTCCAGTCCCAAAGATTCCACATAAACCTTATGAGAAAATTGAATATCAGCCGCCTTAGACCCCAAATTTTGAACCACAAACCAAGACTCTTTTAAATTCGGAAGTCGGAAAAATATCCAGGCAAAAAACACCATAAACTGAGTTAAAAACCAACCCAAAATCATCCCCGGAAACGTTTTCCAAATCCATTCTAGAGAAAACTGTTTTGAAAGTACATCTGTTAAACGATGAACAATTAAAGCCAAACCGTGTAAAATCCCCCAAACAATAAAACCCCAAGCCGCCCCGTGCCAAATTCCCGCAATTAACATTACAATAAATAAATTCAGACAAGTGCGAAATAAACCCACTCTAGACCCTCCCAACGGAAAATATAAATAATTCCGCAACCAATCCCCTAAAGTCATATGCCAACGACGCCAAAATTCAGCAATACTTGTGGTAAAATAAGGAGCATCAAAGTTTTCAGGAAGACTCAAACCGAGTAATAAAGCACTCCCCCTCGCCAAATCAATATAGCCGCTAAAATCGAGATAAAGTTGTAATCCGTAGGCAAACGTTGCCAGCCACAAATCAGCACTTCCCGCCCGTTCCAAACTGCTAAAACTCAAGTCAACTAAAATCCCAATTCTATCGGCAAATAAACCCTTTTTAACCGCCCCTCTCGCAATTAACCACAGTCCATCTGCTATCTGTTCGGGTAGGGGAAATTTGAGGTTTTTAAGTTGATTTTCCAGATGATGATAGCGAGTAATCGGTCCCGAAATCAGTTTAGGGAAAAACAGTTTATAAGAAGTAAACGTTAAAAAAGAAGTCGCTGCGGGTGCGCCCCGATAAACATCAATTAAATAAGCAATAATTTCAAAACAGAAAAAACTCAAACCCAAAGGGGCAATTAAATTATTATCTAACCAAGTCGCCCGATCCAAAAATAACGGAAGTTTTAAAGTATCGCCAACAATATTAAAAATAAACGGCAAATATTTAAAACCCAAAAGCAGAAAAACATTAACAACAATACCAATCCACAGCAAAATTAAACGCCGACTATTCCAAGCTTCGTTAGCAATCCTCCAGTCTAACGGTTCACCGATGGCTAAAGCCAAGCCAAAATTAAACAAAATGCAGAGTAAAAGTAAAGGAATGTATTGGATTTGTAAAGTCGCATAAAAAATTAGACTCGCAACTAACAACGTTAACAACCGCCAAGATTGCCAGGGAACAATCCAATAAATTCCAAACAGAATCAGTAAAAATAAAGCGTAGGTAACAGAAATAAAGGTCATCAGTTAATGGCTCACTGGAAAGCGAGAGAACTAATTATAGCTGCAAACATCCTTATCCATTATTACTTATCCATTATCCATTATTAATTATCAATTATTGAATTGACCTTTAAAGGGGTGCAACCGACCGCACCCCTGAAAAAAATCAAAACGGTTCCGGCTCGTTTCTAGACGCCATTACCGGCTCTACAGGTAAAGATTGGGGAAACTTTGGCAATTGAATTGAAGCCAGACTCCGCAATTTTTTCGGACGAGTCGGTTGAATTAACGGTGCGGGCCAATTCCCCGTTTTGGATGGGGATGAAACCGGTTGTTTTGGAGGTTGGGAACCCCGATGCAATTGATCGAGGGGTTGGTCGGGTGCGGGAATAAACCCCGATTTTCCCGTGTCTAACTCAAAACTGGGTAAAGTTGAGGAAGCGTATTCAATCCGAATTCGATCTAACTCATCTTCTACAAACCGGGGTGAAGGATGTATTTGGGGAGGTTGCTCGGCTTGAGAATCTTGAACTTCCGTTTCTTGAAAAGGATTTGATGTTAAACTAGAATCGCTCGGATTATCTTGAAACCAATAGTTTTCTAATTCCTCTAAATTTGGCAGTGGGGAAAGCTCAGAAGCCGGTAAACTCGGCTGATGATTTTGCAGATGATGAAGTTGAGATAAATCCTCAAGATCTTCATATAAATGATCGGAGATCGGTTCATCTAACTCCAACCATTCATCGACCATTTCCTCATCAAAATCATCATACTGTTGTTGTTCTTGTCGGACAATTTCATCGAGGCGTTCTACACTATTATTATCGTCGGTAAAATCGGCTGACCAAGGTTGAACCGGTTGGGATCTCGACCCGCTCATTTGATAAGGAAACTGTTCTAATACCGAAGACTCAGCAGAACTGTCTGTTGAAGTAACATTCTCAATTTTCGGTAAATTTAAACTCACCCGGTTGGGTTCGACAGCATCAAGATTTGACTGTCGCGACTGCATCTCCAAACACCGCTCCAATGCGGCTTTAAACTGAAGGGTATGACGTTGCTGACGGTGCAAACGCGATCGCAATTCTCGACAAACATTTTGAGTTTGCACCAATTCATGGAATTGTTCATTATAGCGCTGTTGAGCGAGCGCACATTCTCGTTCCATCTGAGCCATGCGAGTTTGGCTCGTTTCCCACTGTTCGGTTAAGGTTTCGACTAAAACTTGTTGGCGACGAATCACTTGATTGGAAAGTTCTAGTTTCCCAAACAGACGACTGACTTGTTCGGTTGCAAAAGCGAGTTCTTGAGTACGCCGATCTACTAAACTTTCTTTATCTTGTAAGGCTTGTCTGCATTCGTCCAGTTCAGCTTCAAGATCGGTAACACGATTCACCAAATCCCGATTACACTGGTGTAAAGCTTGAATCAGTTGTGATGGATTTTGGCTTTCAGTTTGTCTGATTTCTACTTGTCTGACTTCTAATTCTGGGGAGGTGTAGTTTTGTTCAACCGCTTCTCGGCGGCTTTCTTCGGGGGAAGTTTCGTCTACAATCGGAAGTTGATCGATGCCGATCGCATTCGGTAAATTAACAGTCTCCCATTCTTCATTTTCGGAGTTTGTCAAATGTTGTGAAGTCTGATTCAACTCTAAAGGATGAGAATCTGTTGGAGGAGTGGGATCGGATGGATTGATGTTGGGCGGAAAATCGGCTCCGGACATAGCTTTAACTTAGACAGCAACAGAATTACATCCAGTTTATCGCGATCGTTTATGAGTGCCAAAGTTTCTCGTCTGAATTCCTAACAATCCCCAACTAAAAAAGCCCCCTGTAAAACTTTACTGTAGGGCTTTCTCTCAAAACTATTGCTGGTGGCGGGGAGCGGATTTGAACCACTGACCTTCGGGTTATGAGCCCGACGAGCTACCAGACTGCTCTACCCCGCGTCGCACATCTATTAATATAACCTGCTATGCCACCAATTGACAACCCCTAGAGCAAATATTTTTTTGAATTTTCCTCAACTCTAAGCCCCGTCCGGGTTTGAGGGGCAGTCGGGGAAGGAGTGTCGGGGAAGGAGTGTCGGGGCGGGTTCCGAGTAAATTTATCCGGTCCCACTCTCAACCCGAGTAAACCCGCCCCGGAGTCAGGAGTTCAGGAGGAAAGAATTATCTATTACCTGTAGCAAGATTGCCTTTTACCTCTTCACTGGTGACAGGTGTTGCAGCGAGGGCTTGCGCTGTTGACTGGTGACTGATAATTGCCTTCTTCAACTTGCAGGCTATAACATGAATGTTTCGCCAGTAATTTCACGCCTTCGCTATCGCCCTGATAGACTTCTAATTCGGCTTCGGCAGGGGCTTCAAATAGGAAATATTCTCGGGGAAAAACAACTCGTTCTAAATACCAATTTTTAATGTTGGTAATCCGGACAACTTGCATTTTATCAGTGCTATTGGAGTAACAGCAAAGCTTTTTACTCCCGGAATTTGCCGGCAATGGATTCATGGTTAATGTCATCTCAATATCCTCATTTAAAAGGTGATTTTTACGAGTGGCAAATTCCTCATTTTACCGAGGAATAATCCCAAGTTATTCTGAAAAAATTGAGAGGTTGGAAAATTACTCAATTTCTCATCGTCTTTCGGAACAAAAAAACGGTTTAACCTTTTTTTTGATCTAACTTTTCATTCAAAAGGACAGACTCACAGCTTTTGTGCCTGTCTGTCCGTGTTCGGCTTAACCTGATCGTTTTTCTATTGACACAGGTTGGACTGAATTTTCCTTTGCCAACCCTGGGGTTGACCTGTCTCGCTGTCTTGATCCCTAGCATCTTGACTTTGTGTTTAGGTCAATCCTTTATTTAATTCTACTGCTCTTTCCAACCTTTTTGCAAGATCAGTCGATTGAATTTCTATCTGGAGTTAGAGATGAATAATTAGCCATCATTTATCTGTCTCGTCAACCCCGAAATTACGAATTGACTAATCAACAATTTTTGCCAAGATATTTTTCTTTTTATAAAGAATTTCTAAAGATGAGAAAGGGACAAAAAAAAGAAAACTGTTTTGGTTAAATCATGGGTCAACTGTACTGCAAAGAAACATCCGAATCCGTAAACTCCTTAAATAAGCTGGCTAAAATCGTATTAGAAAATAAAAACCCTTCGGGATCGGTTAATTTTAGCGTTCCCCAACTCGGAAAATCTGCAAAGCGATCGCTCCCTGGGTTTATCCCATCCACCCCTAAAACTTCCACCCATCCCCGCTGTTGATAGGGACGCAAACAGTCGAGAATCTCTTTAACGGTTTGCTGTCCAAATTCTTGACTCAAAGCGTTTAAATTGACCCCTTCACTCAACCGCAACCCCAACATTAACCTTTCCAACAAGCGATCGCCAGGGGTATCGACCCATTCCGCATCAAGCATTTGATTTTCAGATCGCACCCACTGATAATAAAGCTGAGTCTGTCGGGGACGGGTGAGTCGATATCCTTGTAAATAACTCGCCGCACCCATACCAAACCCGTAGTAAGGCAAACAATGCCAGTAAACTAAATTATGGCGGCACTCCCGACCGCTTTGAGCATAATTCGACACCTCGTAATGGGAATAACCCGCTTGAGTGAGAGTTTTTTGGGCGAAACGATACATCTCGGTTGTGGCTTCATCGGTGGGTAACGGAGACTCTCCGGGAGAATAATACCGTCCGAATACGGTTTTGGGTTCTACAATCAGGTCATAATGGGAAACATGAGGGGGATTGATCTTTAAAACCTGTTCTAGAGACTGTTGCCAAAGTTCGAGGGTTTGGTGGGGTAAACCGGAAATCAGATCCAGACTGTAGTTAGAAACTCCGACCCCATGAATTAAATCAACCGCCTTCCAAACATCGGCGACCGTATGCGATCGCCCAGAAGCTTTTAACAATTCATCTTGAAACGCTTGTACGCCCAAGCTGACCCGATTAATCCCCAAATTAACAAACCCTTGTAACAAATGGCGATCAAAGGTATCCGGGTCCATTTCAATCGAGATTTCCGCATCGGAATCAATCCCAAAGCGCTGCTCAAGTGTATCAAGAATCTGACCCAACTGACTCGCAGATAACAGCGAAGGCGTTCCCCCCCCGAAAAAAACCGTTTCCAGGGGGCGATCCCCGACATTCCCCTGAGAAATTTCCTCACACAACAGATCAACATATTGTTGTATCCAAGCCGAATTTTCGCCCCGTTTGCGATCGCCAACAACCGCAACCGCAAAATCACAGTAATAGCAGCGACGACGACAGAAGGGAATATGAATATAAGCCGATCGGGGAATAGACTCCATTGGGCGGTTTAGCATCTCAAGACTTTCTGCAATCTACGCATTAACAAAATTTCACTTAATCTATTATCCTTAATCTTTGGGGAGTCGTGGGGCGATCGCAAATCAAGCTTCGGGCTTGTGTTCGGCCTAAGTTAAAGGCTTTGCCCGTTGATCAAAAAAACGAGTAGAACGATAAGAATAATGTCGGTTTACCGAAAGATGATCAGGAAAACAGTAAAGTTTGATTGAACGATATAATAGAACGAAAACCTGCGGAAATACCCCAAAGGAAATCCTTATCCAATTCCATTAGCCTTAAACAATGCTAGATGCAATCATTATCATTCTATTCATCCTAGCGGGCGCAGGAATGGGCTTCTATGGTATTGAACTGCTTCCTTACAACGTACTGGAGCAAGTCACCAATATCGAGGGACTGAGATCGGTCACGGCTGCATTCACCGCCCTGATCGGAGGAGTGCTAGGCTTAGTGGTTCAAACCACCTATCGCCGACTCGAAGAGCAAGTCCGACAGATGCCCATTGACGTACTGCTGACTCGTGCCATTGGCTTAGTCATTGGGCTGTTAGTGGCGAACTTGATGCTAGCACCCTTATTTCTGTTGCCAATTCCGAGAGAATTTGGTTTTATCAAACCGTTAGTGGCGGTGTTGTTCAGTGTCATGTTAGGATTTACCGGCGTAAACCTGGCAGATACACACGGACGGGCGTTTTTGCGGCTGATCAACCCCAACAGTTTAGAAAGTATGCTGGTAGCCGAAGGAACACTCAAACCAGCACCCACAAAAATTCTCGACACCAGTTGTATTATTGACGGTCGAGTGGAGAAGCTGCTCGAAACCGGCTTTCTCGAAGGACAAATCTTGGTTCCCGGCTTTATTTTACAAGAGTTGCAACTGGTGGCAGATGCAGCCAACGACCAAAAGCGAGCCAGGGGACGGCGAGGATTAGAGATTTTAAATCAAATTCGAGAAAACTACCCCGATCGCATTCAAATTCATCCGGCCGACTACGAAGACGTACAAACCGTTGATGCGAAGTTAGTGCGGTTAGCCCAGGAAATTAACGCGACACTGCTCACCAACGACTATAACTTGTCTCAGGTGGCAACGGTGCAGCAAATTCCGGTATTGAACATTAACGACCTCACTCAAGCGGTACGCCCCAACTACCTACCCGGAGATAGCCTAGACTTGAAAATTCGCAAAGAAGGGAAAGAACCCTCTCAGGGAATTGGCTACCTCGAGGATGGTACGATGGTCGTTGTCGAAGCCGGAAGCGACTACGTGGGCGATCAGGTCAGAGTCGTTGTCACCAGTTCCTTGCAGACCTCGGCGGGACGGATGATTTTTGCTCGACCCGAACAATCTGTAATGGCCCAAGGTTGACTGCGATCCGAGTCCAACCATGAGCAATACCCAGCTACAACCAACAAAAGACACGGCGATCAAGTGAGGTCGCCGTGTTTTTTGGTGGGATCTGCTCAAACCACTTTAATATAAACCTTTAGTGTTCCTGAACCCCGTTAGGGGATCAAGACTAGCTAAGATTAAAAGAACTGTCGGGATTGCCTGTCGAAATGAATCCAGAATCCACATTAAACCAACTCAAAACTGCATTGCCTAACGGTCAACTGCCGAACAGCTTTGGAGTTTACTATAAAAACACCTTAGTCGCACTGTGCCACGCTTTAGAAGACCACATTTTACAAACCTCTAACCCGGACCCGAACCAACAACCTCTGGTTTTAGTCACCTTCCAAGAAGGAAAGTGGTATCTACAAGAAGCCGAACGCTATTATGATTTAGCCCAATATTGCCGTCACGTGGCGATCGCGGCTTTACCGGATAGCGGATTTATCAATCATCGTACCGGTCAGCTAGAAAACGTCTCCCTTGTTCACCTAGACACCAGTGATGATTTGATCCAGGAGTGGAATTTGATTGTTCTCGCTCCGGGTTATACGGCGATGGTTCTGTGTTACGAACTCTCCGAGGAAGAATATCTCCCCCAAGGTCTACCGAGTGTTGATACAGAACGCAAATTTTATGGGTTGTGGACGTTTGACTCGAACTTAGTTCGCAAGTCGGCGGAAATCTTAATCGAACGCATCCAACCCTACAACCCTGAGTTAGCCAACCAACTCCAACAGCAGCATCAACAGATTATCGGAACCACCAGTACAACCATTCCCGACTTGAGCGGTGTGGTTTCCCGAATTGTGACGTATTTACAAACCTCCCAACAAGAACTGATTACCATAAATCGCCAAGCCCGGGAACTGCGGGAACTTGAAGGTCAAGCCAAGCGAGTCAGCCGCAATATTAACGCCAATAAATTACAAGCGTTTCTGCGAATGGCTCAACGGGTGGATGAACGGGACCCCTATAATCCCTGTGCTTCTTTGCAGGTATCGGCTTTGTGCGAAACCATAGGTCAACTGATAGACTTACCGACGGTGAGGTTGCGGCGCTTGCGTCTGGCGGGATTACTGCATCGGATCGGTTTGGCTTCCGCTCCCCAGGAAGTGTTTACCCAAACTCCAGAGGAAATGGATGATGCGACTCGGGCTTTGTGGAAAGAACGAGCGGTAATTGGAGGTAGACTGTTAGAAGCCATGCCGGAAATTGAGATTGTCAAAAATGTGGTGACTCATCAACTCGAACATTGGGATGGTAGCGGGAAACCCGATGGTCAACAGGGCGAAGAAATTAATATTAAAGCTCGCATTTTAGGATTAGTTTCTTATTTTCAGGAATTAACTCTACCTCGGGGAAAACGTCCGGCGTTGAGTTTGTCTGAAGCGTTGGAAAAATGCCAACAATTTAGCGGAACCCGCTTTGATCCGCAGTTGGTGGAGTCGCTGAGTACGGTGGTTCGACTGACGGAAATGGGTTTAATGCAGTTACCGGACCGACCGACTCAATTACCCAACGTTTGGTTAGAGGAAAACTCGAGTGTAAATCAGATTAAATCAAATGGTTGAGGTTTGATCTCTCAAGAAGTTGGGGGGTGACGGCAATTGATTAATTCTGATGATGAATTCTGAACTTCTCGAACTCCTCGAACTTCTCAACTCCTGATTCTGAGGATTAATTCTGAACTTCTCGAACTCCTCGAACTTCTAATATCAAATCCGGTTGTATAATCAACGAATAACAGACACCTGACCAGTTATAGCGCTACGCGCAAGTCGTGATGTCAGTCGTCAGAAGCGCAAAGTGCGGTGAGCGCAGTGCGGTCTTGGGGTCTCCCCAAGTAAAGCAACTGCCGAACCCGGAGGGTAAGCGCGGGTTTGCCCCACGCAGCACCGATGCCACGAGAGTCAGAAGTAGAGGAAAAGAGGCTTTGCTGCTTCTTAAAAAGTTTGGCGGGACGGAAACCGACACCGCCACGGCAGTTGCTTTAAGTCGGGGAACCCGCCCAACGCACTGCCTCAACTTTTCGCTTTTACTAATGTCAAACACCGTGTCGGCGTAGTGCTATATCACCTGACCAGTGAAAAGATTTCCGCCGAACCCCGCTACTTCCAATACCGAATAGCCAGATCATTGATTATTGATCGGCAGATCATTTATAATTTGGTTATAGAGCTTTGAAAACTATTGCGATTCCCTTATAGTCCAATGATAGTAGGTACTACAGAAGCAGCCCGTATTCTAAAAATCTCTACCGCTCGTCTGCGAGTTCTTCTGAGCGCAGGCCGAGTCGAAGGTGCCTATAAGACCGGGAAGATGTGGCTAATTCCCCTGTTTAAGGGCAAACCGATGATTAAGCGAGGTACAAGAGGCCCGGCTCCGCGTTGGCGCAATCGAAGAAAGCCTGCAAGAACGATTATTCACGTTAATTCTCAAAGAATTCGGCAAAATCAAAAACATCAGGAACAACTTCCCGTGATTAGCGTTAAAAAAGGTCAGACCAATACTTACGGGCATATCGTAGAAATACCGGGAGGATGTCGTGTCGTCTATCGTCCCGATAAACCTCTCCCTTGTGGTGCAAGGGTTTGGATTGAAACCCTTTATGATGTTAAGGTGATCGGTTAGTAAAAATCTCCTGATCTCCCCACACTTTTATAATCGGTATTAACCGGAGTTGATATAAACTCCTGATTCTGAGGATTAATTCAGAACTTCTCGAACTCCTCGAACTTCTGAACTCCTTATAAAAACGTTAATAAAAAAAATGATGAATCTTGACTTAACCGCTATCCGACTGGGAAAACTCAAACAACTCGCAAATGACCACCTCCCTGGTGCAGACTTATCGGGGGCTGAGTTAAGCGATGCAGACTTATCCCAAGCCAACTTAACCGGTGCCAGTCTCAACGGTGCCAATTTACAACGGGCGAACCTTCGCGCTATTTTACGCGGCGCCGACTTAACGGGTGCTAACCTCGTCGGGGCGGACTTGCGAAATGCGGACCTGCGAGGTGCTATTTTGTTGGATGCGGATGTCTCGGAAGCCAGTTTTGCCGGCGCCTTTTTAACGGGGGCCAGTTGTGGGCCGTTAGATTTAACCGGGGTTGATTTGCGCGGGGCTGATTTACGCGGTGTTAACCTCTCTCAAGCGATTTTACAGCACGCAGACTTGAGAAATACCAACCTCTCGGGAGCCGATTTATCCCAAGCGGACTTGGAAGAAGCCAACCTCAGCGGTGCTATTTTACGCGGAACCAACCTACAACGGGCGAACTTACTTTGTGCCATTGTCGAACAAACTCAATTCTTGGGAACCGTTTTAGATGGGGCTTGTTTAGAAGGAACACCCATAACCGAGAATATTAATGAATTTGAGGATAACAAGCAAATTCTATTGTAAATCTTGTGTAAATCTTGCCATTTTTATGGAAATAGTCTCTTAAACAAAGTCTTCTGTGTCAATCTGATTACTTGCTAGAACGGGGATGTCTGGGTCATCCCCAATATTTGCATTCAGTACCGCCAGAAGTTGACCCGTCTGAACCAGTCGAATTCCAATGTCTGTGGGAGCGTTTATCCAACCTAGATCTGGAATCTGGTTGAGAATATCGGCATTTACTCCGAGTTCAGCGATCGCCAGATCATCAAACGAGATACCCTCCGGCAGCTTGAATTTATCAATGCCATCCTCAAAATCGGAGATCAGATCAAAGGAGATATCAGACTGAACCTCCAACACGAATTCATCGGGCGTATCATCCCCTGGGAACGACGGGGCACCCCCTTCTGGTGGGATTCCAAAATCCCCTCCAATTAGAACGTCAAACCCGTTTCCTCCGGTCAATATATCTACCCCGGCTCCAGCTTGCATATTGTCGTTTCCTCGATCTCCCCAAATCGAATCATTTCCAGCCCCAGCAGTCAGATTATCGTCGCCTTGGCCTCCATAAAGTAAATTTACTTCTAGTGGGAGACTCTGATCTCGAATGAAATCGTCTCCTTCCCCACCAAAAATAGTGTCATTTCCGACTTGACCATCGATAGAATCCCCAGCGATTTGACCAAACAGTAAATCATTTCCATCTCCGCCCCTTAATGCTTCGATGCCCACTCCGCCGTAAACGGTATCATCACCAAATCCTCCGATGAAATTATCATCTCCTGAACCTCCATAAAATAGGGTTGTACCCAAACCAAATCCAGTGAATTCGTCACTATCTTCTAAGCCAAATACAATTTTTGAGCCTTCGTCAAAGCTAAAGATAGTATCAATTGAAGCAGTTCCAATAAAGACACCAGAGCCACGAAGTTCAACAGAACGACCCACTCCTTGAACCCCATCAGGAGGAAATAACGACAATGTTCCATCGGGATTTTGAATCTCTCCGTTTGGCAATGAAATGATTGTAAGCATTTATGTTATCTATTAGATTATTAGAGTTCAAAAGATCTCTGGTATATTTTACAATCTTTATTTTAAGTTTAATAGAAAGTTAATTAAATACGATACTTTTTAAAAAATTTTTTATCTAAAAATTTTTATCTTTCGTTTATAAAACCTCTGATACAATCTAAGTAACGGAAAGAAAAATCCGCGAAAACCTTCAAATTAGGATCAATATAATGGCTACACCTTTATTTGGAACTAATAATAGTGAAAATATCCAAGGATCGGCAGGGGATGATACCATCTACGGATTAGGAGGTAACGACAGTATAAATGGCGCAGGAGGTCGTGATTTAATATTTGGAAATGGGCAAAACGACTTATTGTTCGGATCTTCCGACCGAGATACTATGTTTGGTGGGCAAGGAAATGACAACGTAGAAGGGTCAAGTGGTCGTGACAACTTGTATGGTGATAGTGACAACAACACTTTGAATGGAGGTAGTGACACAGACACTTTCACGGGTGGAAGTAGCAGTGATTTATTTATACTTAGTACAACGGAGTTTGTTAACTACACCCGAGATTTCAACAGTAGCGAAGGTGATGATGTATTTCTGACCAATAGCCCTTTTGCACTTGTGGTGCCAGAATCTGATGTGATAGGCATTGAATCGGTATCTGAATCTAGCTCGTCTGAAACCCCTTACGCAATAGAATTAATCCGTCAGGGCGATCACCTGTTCTTAACTTCTTCATGGACTGAGGATTACGGCATACTTCGTGGAGCTGGAGAAGAGATTGAAAATATTCCTCAGTTGCTTTCCTCTGTCAATTTTAATGAAGTTCCGTTAATTGATCTGGCTCCGCCTGCGGATGAAGTAATCGAAGAAGATCCTTTAACAGGATTATCTGAATCTCGTTTTTTTCTAGAACAAAAAATCTATCAGACTGCACAACAAGAGGCAAATGGAACCTTAGATGAAAATGCACCTACCGTAGAAGATTTAGAAAGTGCCCTTGTTGAAGTCAATGAACGCATTGCAGACTTTGAGAGTGGTGAATTCGACTTGTTGAAGCCTCTCCAACCTGATTTCTCTCTCCCAAGCGAACGGGTTGTTATTATAGAAATAACAGATGTAGCTGTACTGAACAACACCTCTGCAACAGTTAACCTCACCGAAGATATGGGTACAATCGAAACCGAGGTGTTCACCGTACCCGATGGATACTTCCAATTCCAAAATAACGTAATGTGATATACTCGACAGAAGCTAAAGACAGAACAATATTAAGTTTTGATATACAAGCGACTCTAAAAAAAGATAAAGTAATTGCTTCATAACTAGAAGCATTGTTGAGTCTAGCAATCACACCTCAAAAAAATTATTATCGTCTGGCTAGGAACAGTCTTGGATGGGGCTTGTTTGCAGGGAACACCCCTAGCCCTGAAACAACAGAGTTAGAGGTGTTCTTAACGGTTATTGAACCGATATTATTGAACCGGGCGATAACAAGCAAACTCCATCGTAAATGTAGCCATTCCCGAAGTCAGCGATCGCAGTGAATTAGAATAACCAAACATCTGCACTAACGGCACTTCGGCTTGAATAATCAAATCCCCAAATTGAGTTTGCGACCCCAACAACAATCCCCGACGGGCGGATAAATCGCCCTGAACCCGTCCGACAAACTCCTGGGGTGTTTCCACCTCAACCCGCATGATCGGTTCTAATAGATAGGGTTTTGCTTGGCTAATCGCCTGCTTTACAGCAAGCTGCGCCGCCGTTCGGAAGGCATATTCAGACGAATCGACCGCATGATACGATCCTCCTTCTAAAATCACTTTAATCCCCATAACCGGATATCCTTCAACCGGGCCTGTGGTGAGGGCATCTTCACAGCCTTTTTCACAGGCGGGAATAAACGCTTTCGGAATCGCACCCCCAACCACCCGATTTTCAAACACAAAGGGGCGATCGCAGGGTTCGATGTGTCCGGTAACATGGGCAAACTCTCCGGCACCGCCCGACTGTTTTTTCAGGCGATAATCAAACTCAACCGCTTGGGCGATCGCTTCACGGGTTCGCAACAGCCGGGTTTCCGACTTCTACTTCGACGCCGTATTCACTTTTCATCCGTTCGAGATAAATCTCTAGATGCAGTTCACCCATACCCGAAATTAGGGTTTCGTGGGATTCTGGGTCAACGCTAACCCGAAAGGTGGGGTCTTCTTTACCAAAACGGTTCAACGCTTTCGATAAACGGGCGATATCCTGTTGACGCCGAGGAATAATCGCCAAAGTAACCACAGGTTCCGGTACAAACATCCCCTCTAGGGAGATTAACCGATTTTCTGCACACAGCGTATCACCCGAAGCGCAGTCTACCCCAACTAAAGCAATAATATCTCCTGCGATCGCAATATAAATATCCTCCTGTTTGTTGGCGTGCATTCGTTTGAGGTGTCCGATCCGCAATCGTTCCCCGGTACGCGCATTGTAAACCTGATCTCCGGGTTTGAGCGTTCCCGAATAAATGCGGATATAGGTTAATTGACCGATGGGTTCAACGGTTAGCTTGAACGCCAAAGCCACTAACGGATCGTCGGGGTTCGCCGCAATATTAACCGCAGAAGCCGGTTTTCACCTCAACTCCCCCAATGGCTTCGCGATCGACCGGCGAGGGAAGATAGTCCGCGATCGCATCCAAAAGAGTCTGAACGCCTTTATTTTTGTACGCCGAACCCAAAAGAACCGGAGTCAGTTCTAAATTTAGGGTTGCCTGTCGGATCGTCTGTACAATTAAATCGGCGGGAATAGGTTCGCCGCCAAGCAGACATTCGGTTAGCGGTTCAGAAAATAGCGACAGCGCATCCAGCATTTTCTCCCGTGCGGTTTGGGCCGAAAGCCTGAGTTGATCGGGAATGGCTTTTACCCTGCGAAGTTCTCCGTTTTCACCTTTAAAATAATGAGCCTTCATCTCGATCAGGTCAATTACCCCTTCAAACTCCGCCTCGCAACCGATGGGATATTGTAGCAGTACCGCATTTAAACCCAAGCGCTGGCGTAACGCTTGCACCACAGAATCGGGATTTGCGCCGGCCCTATCCATTTTGTTGATAAAGGCGATGCGGGGGACCCGATAGCGTTTCATCTGGCGATCGACTGTCACTGACTGGGACTGTACTCCCGCCACCGCACACAAGACCATAACCGCCCCATCGAGTACCCGCAATGATCGCTCGACTTCGATAGTAAAGTCAACGTGTCCGGGAGTATCAATTAGGTTTATTTGAATTTTGGTTTCATTTCTGCGCCACTGACAGCTAGTCGCAGCAGAGGTGATGGTAATGCCTTTGGCTTGTTCTATGGGGTTGGAGTCCATCGTCGTTCCTCGACTGCCTTTGATTTCGCCCATCGCATGGATTTTGCCCGTGTAGTATAAAATCCGCTCTGACAGCGTGGTTTTGCCGGAATCAATGTGGGCAGAGATACCAATGTTGCGAATGTGTTTTCGAGGAATCATAGATCGGCTCCTAATTGAGCTTTAATACTACAAATATACTACATTACAAAGATCTCGATTCCAGACTGTTCCCGAAAAAGGCCTTTTTGGGGTTTGGTGGCGGGTGAGTGGGGGCGAGTGTTTTTTTAAATCAAATCTGCGTAGAAACACCGAGCCTCAACCGCCCTATTTATGGGCTTTTGCTGTAGGATTGGCGATTAATTTTTGAATTTTTCCGAGAAACTACTGAGCAATTGAGACGGACAAAGGTAGCAATTTACGAATATTGAATCAGTAATTTTACTGAAATTGAATTGAATTCAAAATAAACCCCGAGCATTTCAGGGTTTTTTCGTAGATCTTAAATTTATTTCTATTCCGATAAAACACGTAAGTTTCGGGGCAAAAACAAACTAATTATTTCCCGAACTCTATCCGTATACAAGCAAAAAAACTATTTTTTTTTACTTGAAGTTATGCCGAAATATCAGTGGTATAACCGATGACAAGACCGATAGCGGACTGCAATAATTAAATTATCAAAGGTAAAAGAAAAACAAGTTAAATCAAGGACAAATTATTTAAACAGCGTTTGATATTTCCGGAAAATCATAAAAAAACCAGTAAAAACTAAAACTTGATTTAACCCGTTAAAGCCCTCGTTTTTAGAGCCAAAATCCCCTTTATTTTTCCAAATAATTCCTCAAAAATACTCAGATTCAGCTATCCCAGGAGATCGTCTAAAATGTTTAACCCTCAAGCCATTACCCGCTCTAATTCAGTTGTTAGCCAAGGCGACATTGCTCTGAATACAGACGAAATTCGTAATACTCTAAACCTTGATGGTAGTGGGATTAAAATTGGCGTAATCTCCGATAGCTTCAACCTAGTAAACGAAGGAGTAACCGCAGCGGATGATGTTAGAAGTGGCGACCTTCCGGGCGCAGGAAATCCCGATGGTTATACCACACCCGTACAAGTCATAAAAGAAGGGCCTAAAGGTAAAGATGAAGGTCGGGCGATGTTGCAAATTATTCACGACATCGCCCCCGGTTCTGAATTAATGTTTTATGGGGTTTCCAATGAGGTTGAAATGGCACAGGCTATTGACGCCCTAGCCGCAGCCGGAGCCGATATAATTGTTGATGATATGGGCTTTACCAATCAGCCCTTTTTCCAAGATGGAATAGCAGCGCAAGCCGTTAACCGAGTAGTAGACCAAGGTGTAGTTTATTTCTCAGCCGCCGGAAACGACGGTCAACGCTCCTACGAGTCGGAATTTAGCAACTCAGCGAACACATTCACCGTCAACGGTATCACCTACGAAGCCCATGATTTTAATAGCGGAGCGGGTGTTGATGTATTTAACCAATTTAATCTCGATGCGGGAGATAAACTCGGGCCGTTAACCTTACAATGGGATGAACCCTTCGCCTCTGTGGGTAACGGTTCGGGTGCAACCAGCGATTTAGATATTTTTATTGTTAAAAAAGACTCTCTCAACCTGAGTGCGGATGATATCGTTGCTTCTAGCGCCGACAATAACGTGGGAGCGGACCCGCTAGAAACGGTTTCTTTTACGAATAATACCGACAGCGGCGAGTTTCACGTTTTGATCGGTAAACGGGTAGATTCGGCCGAACCCAATCAAATCAAATATATCAGCTTTTCCAACGGCGCAGATAACTTTGAATACGGTCACAATAGTTCGACGGTTTTCGGCCATCCCAACGCAGAAGGGGCGATCGCAATTGGGGCGACAAGCTACAATGATACTCCAGAATTTGGTACCGGTCTGCCCAAAGCCAAATCTAGTTCTTCTGTCGGTGGCACTCCGATCTTAATGGCAGAAGACGGAAAGCGCTTAGATAGTCCTCTGGTTCGTCAAAAACCCAACTTACTCGCCACAGATGGCGTCAATACCACCTTTTTCGGTTCCGATAGTTCCTCCGATAGCGATGCGTTTCCGAACTTTAGCGGGACTTCTGCGGCGGCCCCCCACGCGGCGGGTGTTGCGGCGCTGATGTTACAAGCCGGTGGGGGTGGGGAGTCTTTAACGCCGGCGGAAGTTCGCAGTATTCTGGAAGAAACCGCACTGGATGCTGATCTTCCGGGGTTAGATTTTAAAAGCGGTTCGGGTTTAATTCAGGCCGATGCTGCGGTAGAATTGATTGCGCCTGAGTCTGCGGTTGTTGCAGAAGCGGATACTGCAATTACTCGGGAATCTCGGGATGCTAACAGTAATGTTGTCGGTACTGTAGAAGATGATATTCTCACGGGTAGCGCCGCTTCGGATGTTCTTCTGGGCGCTCAAGGTGATGACCAACTGTTAGGGGAAGCGGGAGATGATGCGCTCTACGGGGGCCAAGGAAATGATATTTTACTGGGACGACAAGGCAACGATGTTTTAAGTGGAAATTTGGGCGATGATGTTTTGATTGGAGGAGAAGGAAATGATCGCTTTGATTTGGGTTTACAAGCGGGTGTGGATGTGATTAAAGATTTCACTCCCGGACAAGATTTGATCGGTTTGAGTGATGGCTTGACCTTCGCAGATTTAACGGTTAGTTTCCAAAATGGATCGACAATTCTCGCCGCTCAAAACCAAACTCTGGCCACAGTTGACGGGTTGCATTCTCTCAACGAACAGAATTTTCTCTCCATCTAAGTGATAACGAACAGCAGGATATATAATTCAAACATTGATAAAAATCAACTTTAGGGGTGTGGGGAACTGCACCCCGATTCTCTGTGTCAACGATATCATTAATTCGTAGAGGAAAATACTATTTAACAGATGATTAAACTCATCCATAAATCCATTAAGAAAGGGTATAAATCGGCTGGGAGTGTGGCTTTGCTTGTGGGTTGGTTTTCAACCGCTGTTATCGCTTTACCCGTTAAAGCCGCAGAGGAGATTGATTTTGTTTTTGCTACGGCTCGTTTGTCGGTTCCGGTGAGTTCTTTACAAACTTTTGCTGAAACCGGAAAAATTGATAAGAATCTGAGAGCTTATTTTAATTTAGCCGGGGCAACCGATGAGGAAAAAGCCAAGTTTCAAGAAGCTTTAATGAAGCCAGTTGATGTTGATGCGGTTCAGCTATCTCGCTTTTTAAATACGGCGATTGGCGAGGATATTCTCAATAATTTAGGGCGTTATATTTCGATTCAAGGTGGGGGAAACGGTCGGGCGGTTTTAAAGATAGCTTTGATCAAGTCCGCATCCCAACCGCAGGGGTTAACGGTGTTGAATTTTCTTGATAATCTCCCGACGAATATACAGATTAATCTCGATCAAATTTTAAGGTTAAGAAAGACGGTTAAATTGGTGATTGATGGAACTCGGATTTTGAATGAAGAAGTTGCGCGTTTATCGAGGGAAGCGACTCTTTTAGATGAAACAAATTTTTCGGATTTACCGGACCTGCGTCAACCGGGTCCTTATGGAGTTGATGAACCTCAACGAATTCTTCTCAATGATACTCGGCGCGATCGCGAATTTTATGTTGATCTTTATAAACCGGAAATTTGGCGATCGGGTAAAACACCGGTTGTGATTATTTCTCACGGTTTGGCTTCTCGACCCGCAGATTTTGGCAAACGCGCCAGACATTTGGCTTCTTATGGTTATTTTGTAGCGGTCCCCCAACATCCGGGTAGCGATCTTCGCCATGCGTTAGATTTGTTAGCGGGTCGAAGTCAGGAAGTTTTTGATGTGCAAGAATTTATTAATCGTCCCAAAGATATTAGCTATGTTTTAGATTGGTTAGAACGGTTGAATCGCCGGGGATTTCAAGGGCGGCTTGAACTAGATCGAGTGGGAATTTACGGTCATTCTTTTGGCGGTTATACGGCGTTGGCGGTGGCGGGGGCTGAGATTGATTTACAGAATTTAAGACAAGAATGCAGGTCGGAGTTTGGTTTTTTAAATACGTCTTTATTGTTGCAATGTCGCGCCCTTTCTTTGCCGAATTTACCGACGAATTTTCGCGATCCGAGAATACAAGCGGTGATTGCGGCTAATCCGGTGAATCGCAGTATTTTTGGCGAGAAAGGTTTGGCAAATGTGGAGATTCCGGTGTTGTTAGGTTCGGGTCTTTACGATCCGGCGACCCCGGCTATTTTTGAACAGGCGAGTTCTTTTATTTGGTTGCAGTCTCCAGAAAAATATTTGGTGGTTATTGAAGGACAAGCTCACGTGGATTTTTCTCAGTTGGATGCGGGAATAACGGAGGCGATTAATTCCATAGAAAAGTTAACGCTTCCCAGTCCCGAGTTAATTGATAGTTATGCTAACAGTGGAATTGTGGCTTTTTTTGAGGTTTATATTTCTGAAGATCCCGATTTTAAACCTTATTTATCTTCGGCTTATTTTGATTATCTGAGTCAACGACAAGTGTTCAACAGTTATTTAATTGATCGTTCGGGAGCGGAACAGTTACAAGAAAAATTGTTACCTTTAAAACAAGAATTCATAAATTTGGGAGCCGCACAAGAGTAATCCTAACTCAAAAAATAGTCACCAGTGAACAAATAGAAGTCCTGTAGGGGCGGGTTCTACGAAGATCTTTACTACTACTTCAACATTGATATAAACCCGCCCCACCCCATAACAAAATTAGTCAACCGGAGATCATATGATATAAACCCGCCCCGAACCCGTTACCTGACTCCGGGGCGAGTTTAGCTAGGTTATTTCTAGGAAAAATAGATTCATGGGGAACCCGCCCCTACAGTGCCTGGGTCTTCCGGAAGAGAGTTGAGCAGATGTCCAAGTTCTCCCACAGAAGACAGATTTTGTAAATTAGTGTAAAATACTCTAAAATTGCTGAAATGCCCTACAAATATGCAATAGACGGAAATCAAAAGTTTCTCAAAGTGCGGGTTAATCACTCCTATCAAGACAACTTATGTAACATAACTTAATAGAGCCGCTATAATAAGTCGTGTGAGCAAGCGAGCAAGGGAATGGTACAAGCTTTGTTTGGAAGCACTCCTTTTCAGACCCAAGGTGGCGATCAAGTGGTTAGCAAAGCCGCTAGCACGGCGATCGCAGCCCTATTCAAACGTTCTGAAAAAATTGAGGCCAACGTCCGGGCTGAACCCGTAGCCAAGCTGTTACAGGGCAGTGTAGATGGCTTTGACTTCATCGGCAAAGGAATGCTGATGTACAACGGGCTTCGTATTGCGGTGATGGAACTCTACCTGCAAGCGGTATCGATTGATTTTGGTGCCATTTTCGCAGGTCAGGTGAAGTTACGGCAACCGACTCAGGCGACAATGCGAGTGGTGTTAACGGAGGAGGATTTGACGTCTTCGTTCAATACTCCCTTTATCATCGATAAGCTACAGCGCCTCGAATATCAAGGACAGCCGTTAAAGTTTAGCAACACCGAGATGCGGATCACGCCCGAGAAAAAGCTGCATCTGCAATCTCAGGTGCGGGTGGGTGATTCCACTCAACCCATTTCGCTTGACTTTACGACTAATGTTGAGATTCAAGAACGTCGTCGAATTCAGTTTGTTGATGTCTCCTACGAAGGGGATGCCGAAGCGGTCAGTTTAGGTAAAGCGTTGATTGATCATGTCAACAACTTAATGGACTTAGACAAATTTGCCCTAGATGGCACACAATTGCGGATTGATCGATTGCGAATCCAAAATGAATCTTTGATCTTTTACGGAGCCGCTCAAATTAATCGATTTCCGCAGATGAAAAAGCGTTAGGGGTTAACAGGAATGAGATTTATCGCTGTTACTCGGTTTCCTCGTTCCAGTGCAATCTTTTGCGGGTTACACTGGGCAATAAACACAATAAAGTTGCTATTGCCAAAGCGAGGAATATCGAGAAGCGATCACTTCCTTCTATGGCTCGTTTTCCGCTAACCCCCAACCAAGTGTAGGTAAACGTTCCGGGAATTATTCCTAATAAAGTTCCGAAACTATAGTCTTTTAATTGAATTGGTGTCAGTCCAAATAAAAAATTGCACAGGTTAAACGGAAAAATGGGAGCCAATCGCACAAATAACACAAATTTTAAGGGGTTTTGTGTGGTGGCTCGATTAAATTTTTTGATTGCATGATGTCGGCTAAACGTTTTCAGCGCCCAATTTTGCAGTAAATATCGAGTCATCAAAAATGCCGCTATCGCTCCTAATGTAGCCGCAATTACTGACCAAAATGTTCCCCAACCCAAACCAAAAAATATCCCTCCCGCCATTGTTAACGGTATTGCTGGAACTCCGACAATAGTCAGGAGAATATAAAGTAAAATATATCCAAAAATTGCCCAATTTCCCCATTTTTCTATCGAATTTGTTAGCGAAACGGGATCGAGATTTTGCAGTTTCCAAGGACTAAAATAAACCATCCAAAAGAGGCTAACCAAGCTAACCGTTAACCAAAATCGCCGACTTTTGAGTAACTTCAAAGGGAAAAAGGACATTTTTCGTTAATTTTGTTCTTCAGAAATTTTGTTATTTAAAGCTTGACGAGCAATTTTGGTGACATAAACACTCACGGCAATTGTAGCAATTAAACCGACCCCATAAAGAATCCATTCTCCGGTGGTTTTTGAGCGTTCTTCTAATCCTAAAGTTGCTAATTCTCCGGCGAGAGAACCGAGATAAACATACATAATTGTGCCGGGAATCATGCCAATCCAAGAAGCAATTACATAATCTCGTAAGGAAACTTTAGTTAACCCAAACGAATAATTCAATAAGTTAAACGGGAAAATGGGAGACAACCGCGTTAACCCCACAATTTTCCAACCTTCTCGGGCGACGGCTTCATCAATGGCCTTAAATTTCTCATTTCCAGCGATTTTTTTGGCAACCCAACCCCTAGCTAAATATCGACCGACTAAAAAGGCACAAGTTGCACCGACAACCGAACCCATTGAAACATAAACATAACCCGCAAAAACGCCAAAAATTGCCCCGGCGCCCAACGTTAAAATCGAACCGGGAAGAAACAAAACCGTTGCCAAAATATAAACCAAAATAAAGGCAACAGGCCCCCAATACCCAAGATTTGCAATCCAGTCTAAGGTTTGTCGCAGATAATCTTGAATTGAGGAAAAAGAATCGGAGAGATTGAAAACTTGATCGGCTAAAATCATCAACGTTGCGACTCCAAAAGCTAACCCTATTAATTTTAAAGGTTTGGGGAGTTTTTTTCGCTGAATGAGAGATTTTTCTGAAGAATTCATCTAAGACATTTTCACTCGGTAATTTTAAACTAAAGCGCCCCCACAGCTTGAACCACAGCCTGCGGTACAGCCATAACAAAAGGGAGCGGTTTGTATCTCTCGAATGACATCTAAACTGTCAAATTCGAGCAGTGTTTCAACGGTGAGAAGTTCACCGGTTGAGGTCTGAGCGGGAATATTTTCCATTTGATTAAAATCGCAATCATAAATATTGCCTTGATAATCGATAGAAAGCTGATTTCGACACATCAAATGTTCGACGGTATTTGAATTGTAATTTTCTTCGAGAAATTGTAGATAAGGTTGGTGGAGATTTTGATTTTTCAAATAGAACTTTGTTCTGCCAATGGGTAAATTTGTGATGGTGAAAAGTTGATTAAAATCGAGGTCAAAATGTTGTTTGAGATAGTGTTTATAAGCTTGTTCGAGTTGCTGTTGTTGCGGGGGTAAAGAAAAAGATTCCTTTTTGGGCAAGGCGGGATTATACACCAAATCCAACACCAAATTTTGTTGTCTACCATACCCAAGCCGATTCAGCCATTGAATCGCCGCTATCGAATCTTGATAAACACCTTTCCCTCTCATTTTGTCAACGTTATCTTCCAAATAGCAGGGCAAAGATGCTATAATTCTGACCTGATGTCGAGCGCAATACTCGGGGATCTCTTGAAATCCATCTACAAAATAAATGGTGAGATTGGAGCGTACAATGACTTCTTTTTCAAGTAAACGAGCGGCTTCTACGAGCGGTTTAAACCCATAGTTCATCTCGGGCGCTCCTCCAGTCAAATCAACAGTTTTAATCTGGGGAAAACGATGAATAAGTTCGATCAATTGATCGCAGATTTGTGGAGAGAGTTCTTCTGTTCGTTTGGGGCTAGCTTCGACATGACAGTGGGTACAAGCAAGATTGCACCGCTTACCCAAATTAATCTGTAAAACTGAGATGGGTTGCTTAGTTAGAGGAGAACCTAATTTATGTTCAAAGGGGGTCAGGGTTGTTTTCAGCATAATTTATCCCGGTTGGGAGTGACAACTTATGAATGATGGTAACAGCAAACTTCCATCAGCTTCAATCTGAATATTTTAATCTCGATTGCTTTTCAGGTGATGATCGAGCATCTCGGTGTTTCCAGTTGCTATTGATCTTGTTGATAATCCGATTGAGTTTATTCTCTTTCTATTCAAAGCAAGTGAACTGAATTTATCCTGAGAACAAGCTGAGGATTAGATAATATTATGGTCTGGTCAGATGTCCGAACTAAAAATGATCGTTTCCCCCGATAGTCTTGAATTTTTATAACCTTAAGCAAATGGGGATTGCCGTTATCTGGGTTTCTAAGCTATGTTTTTTTAAGATAATAAAACTGTCTTCCCTTTGAAGTGCCATTTTTTTGTTAACTTTAAATATGCAAACCATCCATCCCGAATCAAAATTTGTCATCGTTTGGGAATCTCTAATTGTCTTAGTCACCCTCTACAATTATATAGCGGTTCCCTTTCGGATTGCATTTAAAACGAGTAGCGATGGCATCTGGCTCATTTTAGATATTATCAGCGATTCTGTATTAATTGCGGATATTTTTCTCCGGTTTCATATTGGATATATCGATCAGGGGGCGTTTATTGATGACAAACATAAAATTCATCAAAATTACTGCTCGAAAGATTTTAAAATCAATTTAATTGCGAGTTTACCGATAGATATCATTATTAGAATTATATTTTATACGACTCCGGGCTATGTGATTAGTATTTTAAGACTTCCTCGACTTTTACGGGGGTTTCAATGTTTGGGAATTTTCCGAAGATGGGAAAACAACGTTAATGTGAACCCGGTTGTTATTCGGATGATCAACTTAGTTGTTATTATTTTTCTCATCGATCATTGCGTAGCTTGCTTGTGGTTTTTTATTGGCAATGTTGCGACGATTTCAAATCAATCTTGGTTAACCCGTGCTTCTTTGCAAGATGCGAGTACCACCACCCAATACATGAAAGCCCTCTACTGGTCAATTACCACTTTAACGACGGTTGGCTACGGAGATATTACCCCAACCAACGATTTAGAAATAGCCTTTACTTTAGTGATTATGTTTTTGGGGGTGTCGATGTATGCGTTTATTATTGGTAATGTCGCCTCTTTAATTGCCAATTTAGACGCAAATCAAGGACGATTTCGAGAAAAACTCGATCAAATTCAAGCCTATATGCGCGAACGTCGTATTCCCTCATACTTACAGCAACAAGTTCGAGATTATTATCAATATATGTGGGAATACAGCCACGATGCTTCGATGGAATTAGACTTTTTAGATGAACTTCCCCACTCGATAAAAACTCGAATTTACCTCCACCTTCACCAAGAACTCTTGGAAAAAGTTCCCCTGTTCAAAGACGCCGATAAAGGCTTTATTGAAGACTTGGTAATCAAACTCAAACCCCGAATTCTACCCCCCAATGATTACATTATTCGAGAAGAACAATTAGGTCACGAAATGTATTTTATCAAGCGAGGAGAAGTGATCGCTTTTTCTGAAAAAACCGGTCGAATTTACCGCACCATGACAGCGGGTATGTTTTTTGGTGAAATTGCGCTGTTATACTCCAGCAGACGAACGGCGTCGGTGAAAACGCAAACCTACTGCGAACTTTTTGTATTATACAAAGATGACTTCGACCAGGTTTTAGAAAACTATCCTCGATTTTGGGAAAAAGTCAAAGAAATTGCCGAACAACGCTTTCAAACGAAGTAATTTTTAGTCGAACTTTTAACGTTATTGAACTTGTTCTATCGGAGGTTCGGGAGGTTGACCGGTAACATCAAATCGATTGAGAATATAAATAATTCCTGTCGCAACGAGCGCCCCCAATACCAACCCAATAACGACTAAAAAAATAAAAGAACGGCGAAGAACTTTAATGGTTTCTGGATGGGGTTCTCTAACTTCTACATCATCAATCGAATCCGAGTTTGGGTGATGATTATTGAGTGTATTTAAAGGATCGGCGCCACGATGACCGTTATCGGAATCGGAATTTTGATCGGAAAATAAATTCATGGTAATTTACCTATTTGGATTAAAATGAAAAAAAACAATCGATTAATCGGAATTTCTAAATTAATCAATTGTTTTTAGTTCTAGAAACATCGAGTAACACTTTAAGAAGCCGGTGACTGACTGGCTTGTTTTTGTTGAATTTGGGGAGACAGACGGTTAACCGCTTGTTTCACAAAAGATTGCAATAACGAAAGCTGTTGATTTTGTTGGAACACGGTTTTTAACGTTTGATTGAGCGCGTTAATATTGAGCGAAAACTGACCGGATTCTTTCTCGTCTATCTCCAAGCTTTGGAAATATTCAACCAAACTCAAACCCGCAATTCGAGTTAAATAAGCCGCACTCACACCCTGAACAACTCCCCCCGCGACAAACGTTACCGTATGACTTTTTAACAACGAGGTTAACGTTTGACTGGTCAACTCCACAAAACCCAACTTTAACATCTGAGTTCCGATAGTTTTCGCGACTTCTTGAGCCTGTTCGACGGAAAATTTCTGTTGATAAATTCCGCCCAAATCTATCACCAATTGAGCATTAATCGCCGCAGTTGCTAACACGTCCAACGCCGGAACCGGATTCGCAAACGCCGTCGCCGCCGCGATCCATTGGTACTGTTCAATAATCGGTAAAGCCCGCTCCCGTCTAACTTGATTTAAACCGGTTTTGACTTGGGCTTGTAACGCTTTTGCTTGTCGGTAAGTGGTTGCCCAAACTAAAGATTGTTGTTCTTGTTTTAAAATTTGACTCAGGCGTTCAGTCAGGGGTAAAATATTCGGTTGTTGGGTTTCCATCCATTCTTTGACCGAACCATCAGCTTGATGCTGGCGAACTTTCACCGGACTGGGAGAAGCGGCGATCGCCACCACATCTTCGCCTTCTAGCAACCCTGCCATCGTCTCTCGCAGACGTTGGAGGATAACGGGTTGTTCTTCCTGGGAATGCTGGTCTTGCTTGTTCCAGACCAATATAACCCGGTGACTTTGCAACAACAGTTGAGAAATGGTTTGATACTGCGGATCGGTGACGTCCCCGCCCGTGAGAAACAGGACCGCATCGCAGTCGGTTAGTGGCTTTTGCTGGCCCTCGGGAATTTCCACAAATGTTAACGGTTTGCTGTATTGGCCGATACCATTTGCCGATAATCCCTGCATTAACTGGGTTTTCCCGACGGACTTTCCGCCCATCACCCCGACAGACAGGGTTTGACGTTCGAGTTGGGAAGTCAGTTGGGTTAGCTGCTGTTGGAATTGGCCGATATTGGCGGTAAAATTCTCGGCTAAACGGCTTTGTTGGGCTTCTGCGGTCAGCTTTTCGATGGTGCTTCCCGTGTACGCGATCGCGTGATCGACGGTTTGGCGATCGATAATTTTGGGAGTCAGGGCGGGGGTCGTTTTCGGGAATTGTCGCTGTATCCACCACAGACCCGCCCCGAGGGCGATCGTTCCTACCAAGGCGGTTTCGCCAAATTCGGCGGCAGAATGGGCCATACTGTTAACTAACCAAAGTAAAAACGAGAGTCCGATTCCCCCAACTAAGATGGGGCGTTGTATTTTAGCGGTCATCATAAAAAATTGTGATAATCCATTGAAATTAGGTGATTTTTCCAGCTTAAATCAAAACTGGACCTGTGCCGGCTTTTGTACAGGGATCAACATAATACGGGCTATAAGACTATGAACTTGAATTTTCGATTTGCCATTGCTAGCGATCTGCACATTGCCCTTTCTCACACGATTTGGGATCAGCCTCGGCGGTTTCATCTGGTCGAAGCCAGTATTCCGGCTTTAGAATTGGTTTTGGAACATTTAGCAAAATGTGATTTAGACTTTTTGCTGTTACCGGGCGATTTAACTCAAGATGGGGAAATTGATAATCACGTTTGGTTAACTGAACGTTTGGCTAAACTTCCCTATCCGGTTTATGTTGTTCCGGGAAACCACGATGTACCGCAGGCGGTCGGGAATGAATTGGTAACAGGTTTAAGTGATTTTCCGGCTTTTTATCATGGGTTTGGCTATGACAATGTTAATCAGTTGTATTATACCCATGAGATTTTACCAGGGGTGCGGTTAATTGGGTTAAATTCTAACCATTTTGATCAAAGCGGGAAACAGATTGGTTGTCTTGATCAACAACAATTAGACTGGTTACAAGAGGTGTTGGCGACGGCTGAGGATGAGTTGGTGATGGTGATGTTGCATCATAATGTGATCGAACATCTTCCCGGTCAAGCTACAAATCCTTTGGGGCGTCGCTATATGTTGCAAAATGCACCGCAATTGTTAGAAATTTTATCTCAAGCCGGTGTACAGCTTTTGTTTACGGGTCATCTGCACGTTCAAGATATTGCTCAATGGCAAAATATCTATGAGATTACAACCGGTTCTTTGGTGAGTTATCCTCATCCTTATCGCATTTTAAATATGCGATCCAAACCGAATGGAAAACAGGTGTTAGAGGTTGATTCTCATCGTATCACTTCTGTTGCCGGTTGGCCGGATTTACCCGAACAGTCACGGGAGCGGATTGCCGATCACTCGTTTCCATTTATGACCAAATTGTTGACCAGTCCTCCTTTAAGTTTACCACAGGAAGAAGCGGTTCAGTTTGCCCCGGATTTGCGCTATTTTTGGGCTGATGTGGCGGGGGGAGACGCGGAGTTACGTTTTCCCGAGTTTCCGACTCCGGTCCGGCGTTATTTTGAAGCGTTTAGCAGTGATTCGGGAAGTGATAATCAGGCGACGTTATTGTTGAGTTAATTGTTGAGTTAATTGTTGAGTTAAAAAGGTTGAAAACGGGGAAATTTATCTTTTTTGGGCTTGGGAATTCAACGGTTTAAAAAACTCGATCAACTTTTTTGGATATTCCTTTGATTAATTGGTTTTCATCAAACTTTGACAATTTTGACAACGATGGGGGGAGACGGCTGTAGCCGTCTTCTCTTTTATTTAGTTTTTAGGTTTAAGAATTTCATCGGATTTTGGGCTAATTTGATGATGCAAAGATTTGTAAAACTTTGACAAGCTGTCTTTTTACAACCCCGGTTGAGTCTGTTAGAGTTAGCCATCATTCATCCAAGGAATTGTTTATGTTTATTGGTAAATCTAACTGGACGACTCGGTTGATTTTTGGGTCTGCTGTAGCGGTATTTACAGTTATAAATTCGAGTCAAATTACCCAAGCACAAATCTCTGGAGGACACGCAGATCACCATCACTTAATGGTGGGAGTGGACGGCTTAGAAACTTTAGATAGAGATCCATTTATTGGCTTACCCAACCCCAATTATAACCGTCTTTCGCTGCTGTTTCCCCATCAACATGACCCCATAGAAGTTAGTCATTTTCACGCAATTGGTGTTTATAGTTATACCAGTCCTGAAGATTTAACCGTTATTCCAACCAGTAGTAATAATCACGTTCCCGAAGCCCGGTATAACTTACCCCCACTCCCTCTTTTTCCGGGTTCAGAAGCTTTTACAGGTCAGTATATCTCGATGAAAACCGATGAACATATGTATTCTGATCTCAAAACTAAACCTGTTGCTCATCTAACAGATGATCTCGACGATGCCTATGTTAATGCGATCTATAATACCGGAAATGGTCGCTGGCAAGGTTTACTCGGAGAAAATACAACCATTGCTTTAGAATTAGTTGATCTTACACCCGGTTTGGGAATTGCCAACTCTGAAGGTGAAGATTTATTTGATGCTGTGGGAGATAACTATATCATTATCATTGGAACCGGAGATTATTTTTCTTTTACACCGACGTTTTATGTTGCAGAAGATGCGGCGAAAATGGTTTACTCAGCCACATTTCGTTTATTAGATGTGACTACAGATAGCAGTTCTACTCCTTTTCTCCCTTCGGGAACGTTTACGCTAAATTTTCAGCCAGTTCCTGAACCTTCAACTTTATTTGCTTTAGGAACGTTAAGCTTAATGATATTCGCCCGTCGGGGGAAAAATAGCTCAAATTAATTGAACTAAAGAAGCTAAAGATGCGTTACGGTTTGCTAACGCATCCTATGTTTATTTTGGGGATTGGGTTAAATTTCAAAGTAATCCGAGAGTTTTTGACTTTGTTCTAACAGGGGTTCTAAAGTATTAAACTGAAACCAAAACCAGACTTCTCTTTGACTGGCAAATTCAACGCTACCGTAGAGGGCTGTCGAGTATTTTTTTGACCAACTCGATAACAGAAGCTGTCCGATGTTGCCAACTTTATATCTGGGAATCATGTAAGTAATTCCGTAGTTACTCAACGTACTCATTACCCCCATAACCCCATTAAAAAAAAGATTACCCACTTCACTTAAAATGGCTTGATCTAGCTGATCTTTATCAATTTTTCGTCGTTCTTCTGTGGCAATAAAATCAATCAATAATTTGGCGCTCTCAACGGGAAAAACCAATTGAGTCATGCCGTTATATTCTCCTGAAAACACCAGTTCCATTGCGCTAATTTTTTCCAAACCCAAAGGAGACTTGAGTTGAGAAAGTAATTCTTCGCTGGGAATAACCTCCAAATGATTGAGTTTTAATTTCATCGGAGACTTGGCTATGGTTTGTAACATGATTTCTGCTCTTTCCAAGCCGACTTGAAAAATCGGCTGAAGGTGAGCAAGTAACTGTGGGTTTTCATTCATAAGGTATGACGTTGAAGCTTTAGCTTAGATAAATCCTTCGATTTATCTTCAAACTCATTTTAAAACAATTGACACCTTTGATCGCCAAAACTGCACCCCAAAAACCCGGTTCCTACAAGAAACCAGGTTTTCAATCCTCACTGTGCTATAACTGCTAGAAACGATCTGGCAGATCACTGAAAAAACAGCACAAAACCCTTTAAAGGCGAAGTAACCTTTAAGGTTGGCGGACAATTCCAAAAACCGAGGTGTAGCCGTGCAGAAACGTCCCATCTCCCACCGGGCCAATTTCTCCATTGCAGAATAACCCACTCAGAGGTATATTGATATAGCGTTGAAATTGGCTAGAGTCGAAGTTCGGTTCCCCGTAGAGTCCTTCACCCCGTCCCAAACAGGAAAACATCAAAGCACCCGCATTGCTTCCGCTCAGTTGAGAAGAATTCGGATGTTGTAGTTGATAACGAGTCAGTAACGCTTGCAAATCTTCTTTGGAGGTTTCCGCATCCCGCAAGTGAAATTGTATCCGCTGTCCGGGACGAACGCGATCGCCAATTGCAATCGCCCCCACGCGAGGATCGACACCCAACAAATTGCGAATCAGGAAATCTCCGGGTTCTAATTGTTGTTTAAATTCATCTCGAACCACCCCGATAAACAATGAATTTTGAGCCAGTTGTCGGTCGGCTTCGCTAAGATATTGTATTAATTCCTGCAAAGCTTCTAGAGGTGAAAGTGATTTTCCAGACGGACTCAAGGAGAATTCCGAACTGCTGGACTCTTCCTCAAGTTGGAGAATAATGTTACGCTCACCTTTGGTGACTCGATAGGGTTCTCCAATCGGACGACACCCCTGAGCGACGATGGTTTCCAAGACGAGATTACCCGATAAAGCCACACCAACGACTTGGGCTTGATAATGTTCCCTAGCGTAAAAAACCCCGGTGATATTGCTCAAACCTCCGCTCGCCAAACCCCCAACCTTAACCGAACCCGGATAAGCATAGTCGAGTCCTTGCAGCAGGTCGTTAATGCGGTTGTAGAAGGGGTCAACCAGTAAAATAAACTGGGGCTGTTCGGCGGGATCGACTCCGATCAAATCCACCCACTGTTGAGGGGGACTATCGAGGTCCGGTAAGCCTTCAGAAGACAGATGAAAGGGGTGTACTTTCACTCCCGGTAAATGTGCCAAACTGAGGCTTAAAGCGGGTTCTCCTTCGATTTCTTCGGCTTGACTGTTAGCATTCATGCCGACAATGCCACCCCCACCGCAACCGATAATAGCGTTGAGGTTGAGTCGCTCTTGCAATAGGGGCATTAATCGAGAATACTCGCTAGCAAAGGCAGAGGAGATAAAGACTAAGCCGAAATTGGGCGAGGCGGGTAATGCTTTTGTTGTCTGTTCCACCACTTCGTCAATTGCGGCTTCTAAAGAGGGGCGTTTGGAAAGGGCGTTAACCCATAGCATTTGATTTTCTGTTGATTCTACCATCGATTCTCTCCCATGTTGATCAGTTGCTCACGATTGCCCCATCTTATCTAGAAATCTACTTCTGCCTCTATAGCTGCTGGTTTTCCTTCTGCGGTGAGTGATTTGTCCTATACGGTCAACTGGCTTTGAGTTGATCTACAATATAAAAATATAGACGATCCGTATCTAAAGCTGCATTTGTGCGGAATCTCAATCGGCAAACCTTAAAAAATCAAAAGGAATACCTAGCTGTAGCTTGAGGTTGCGTTATCACTGATCAGTAGTTGTAAAGCTTAATTCGGTGTATTCACCAAGGCAGTCTAGTGAAATAGCCGAACTTGATGAAGCATTCATTTTCAGTTAGGCTGATTCAGTGTAGGGAAAGATGTAGTTGAGGCGAACTAACCATGACCAATAACAATATTGATGAAATGATTGAGCAGGAGCGCCAACAGGCTCGCAATGCTTGCGATACTCAAGGGCCTACTTCTGCCGAATGTGCCGCCGCTTGGGATGCTGTAGAGGAGTTACAAGCAGAAGCCGCCCATCAAAAACAGAAGAAGCCTAAGACTTCTTTTGAGGTCTACTGTGATGATAATCCTGATGCAGCCGAATGTCGCGTTTATGAAGACTAGGGGCTTGTAGTCTCAGCAATCTTCAAGTTAACTCAAGGCTGTAGCATATGCGAGCAACTGGGACTTGACGAGTGTCGAGCCAGTTGCTTACCTTTTGATTTAAGTTTAATTTGTTGCTTTAAATGTTAGGAAATGTTGAATATATTACCATTCGCTAACGTTCCCCTGTTGGAATCTTTTGTTTGGATGGATTATAGATTGGCTGTTTTATTTACAGTTATTGTTCCGTTGATTTTGCTAATCTGGGCTTTTATTCAAAAGATTGATGCTATTCAACGTTTACTGGTAATTTATTGGCGGGTGTCTAGTTTATTGGCAATTACAGTTTATCTGATGATCGCCGCTTTTCCAATGAGTTTTATTACTTCGATCCTCGCCCGAATTTTGATGATCATCAGTCTATGGTTTTGGGTGGATCTCAACGAAGAACTGGAGGATATGCAAAGTTCTATCTTGAAGTTCAGCTTTATATCTTGGCGGTGGGCTGTATCTATTTATAGTGGTCTGGGCGCTTTACTTTTTATTCCCTTTTTACGCTGTGCTTTTTTAGATACTAAAGGGTTAATCGCCGATCAAACTTGTCGGGTTTGGTTAGATCCGCCTTGGATGTTCAAAGAGATTTTTCATCCCGGTTGGACACCGGGATTTTTGGGCTTTTTAGGGTTATCCGGTTTGGTATTTTATCTCATTTGTTTTGGCTATTTTATAGTTGTAAAATTGGGCAGACAAGGACGTTCGGCAACGGGACATTAACAGTCACCAGTCACCCTTCGGGAACGTCCGTTGCGGAAGATCGCAAACTTTGCTCTATGCGCGGAGCGCGTAGCCTGCCGCGAAGCGGCTTACTTCGCTCGCGACCATTCCGCGCCCGTCGCAAGGAGCGCGCTCTCGACTATTGGGCGCCCGTCGCAAGGAGCGCGCTTCGCGACTATTCCGCCAAGTCAGCAAGCAGCGAACCCGTCACCAGTGTTTTCAGTGAACAGTGACCAGTGAAAACAGGTGTCAGGTTTCACGTCTGTAGGGGCGGGTTCTGCATTGATCGAGGGCGACCACTCCCAGATTGAATTAAACCCGCCCCACCTGCATAACTCCGGGGCGGGTTTAGAACAGTTGTTGGCAAGGACATGATAAATCGATTCGGAACCCGCCCCTACAAACCGAACTTCTGCCTGTCTAAAATTAATAATCGGGGAGTAAAATAAACAAAGATCTGAGGGCTTCTGCGGCTAACAATGCCACCAAACCGCCGGCCGCTAATAAACTAACCGGAATTAAAATCGCTTGTAATAAATGCAGAGTTTGTTCAAGTTGTTTGTTATAATAATCGGCGAGTTTGTGCAGGGCAATATTGAGATGACCCGTTTCTTCTCCGGTCCGCAGAATTTGAATGGCGATCGGCGGTAAACGACCTTCTACACTTTGACTAAACGTATAACCTGCGGGAATTTGACCCAACGCAATGGTGAGAGTTCCCGACATTTTAGAGGTTCTGGGAATGCGATCGCGAACTAATTCAATAGCAGTTAAAACCGGAATCCCGCAATTGAGAGGAAGTTCAAGTTGAGCCAGATCGAGCATCGAACGAGCGGTAAAAATGCGGCGAACCAAAGGTAAACGGGGCGCAAATTTCGGGGCGATATAACCCAAAATCGCGAGAAAAATCATCACCACAACCCAAAGCCAAATCGGACTTTCAGAAGTATAAAGTAGAGTAATAATCAACCCCGAAACACTAACTAAACTCGCGATCGCCGCCAATTTGACCGAACGATAAAGACTCTGGCGATCGACCTCCTGTTGAGCCATTTGGGACAAACGGTAGCACATTTCCGGCAAGGCACCGCTATAGTCGGCAATTTGAATTAAACTAATCGTCCAGCGATCAAAGTATCGGGGTGCATGGGCCAGCGCAGAGGCGAGATCCTCCCCCAAAGCAACGGCTGTACTGACTTTGTTGAGATAACGAGCAAAGCGATCATCACTTTGTTGAACCAATAGGTCGATGATCTCCTGGATACTAAAGCCAGAGTTGAGCAAAGTCGCGAACTTCGAGAAGAATCGGGCCTTCTGTTGCGGAGTCATGCGCTAAAAATACTAACCCCCTATTTTTGCATAAAGGGGCATCACAACCGGGCGATCAAAAAGTTATTCATCCCTTAGGCGCCGTTACCGGGTTGGAGTTTAACCATCAGTCGATTTCGATAGGCGATCGCTTCGGAATGGTTGGGTTGCAACTCCAGGGCGACTCCGTAGGAAGCATAGGCTTCTGGGTAGCGCTGCAACTGTTCAAAAGTCTGTCCGCGTCTGATCCAGGCTTCACAATAGTCCGGCTGACGTTGGATAATGCGATCGTAGGTATTGATCGCCTGTTGATATTGATGAGTTGCTTCTAACACTCTCCCCAACATCAAATGCACAGTGTAGTTATCCGGCCAGATTTGAATGGCTTGGCTGTAGGCTTCAAAGGCGTTAGAATACTGCTGCACCCGCTCACAAATTTGTCCCAACTTCACCCAGGCTTCAAAATTATCGGGTCGTAGCCGAACCACTTTTTTATAAGCGACGATCGCCTCTGAATATCGCTCGAGTTTTTCTAAGGCTTCACCCCGCTGTAGTCCGGCTTTTGTGGCTAGGGTTTGATTGTCAGATGTCAGGGATAACACTTTATCGTAGGCGATCACTGCTTCTTCGTAGCGATCCAACTGTTCTAGGGTTTCACCCCGACAATTCCAGGCTTCGAGGAAATCGGGTTCAATTTGTAAGGCGTTATCGTAGGCGATAATTGCCTCTTGATATTGTCCCAACTCGCACAGGGCTATTCCCCGACCCAACCAAGCTTCGGGAAAGTTGGTGTGAATTTGGGTGGCTTTATCGAAGGCGGCGATCGCAGAATGGTATTGTCCGAGATCGAGAAGAATCTGACCGCGACTGATCCACACCGCCGGCGAGTCGGGATTCATTTGTAAGGCTTGATCGATGCTGCTTAACGCGGCTTCGGGCCATTGAGACTTCAAGGCCATTCCTTTATAAAACCAAGCTTCGTAGTCTTGGGGTTGTAACTGAATGACTTGATCGTAGGAGGCGACGGCTTCGGCGTATTTGTGTTGTTTTTGTAGGGCGATCCCCCGGTTAAACCAAGCCTGGTAACTTTTGGGTCGCAGTTTCAAGGCGCGATCGTAAGATCCCACCGCTTCTGAATATTTGTACTGATTCATCAGCATTTCGCCCCGATTAAACCACGCTTCAAAGTTGTCGGGTTGCAACTGTACGGCGCGATCGTAGGATTCGACCGCCGACTCGTAACGTTCTTCATTCATCAGCGCATTGCCCTGATGATACCAAATCGCCGACATATCGGGTTTAATCTCTATTGCCCGTTTGTAAGAAGCTGCTGCGGCTTGAAATTGAAAGGTTGATTCTAGGGCGAGTCCTCTTTCGTACCACGCTTCAAAGTTATTGGGTTCGATTTTTATGGCTTTATCAAAGGAGGCGATCGCTTCTGAGTATCGTTCTAATTTGGCCAGAGTAATTCCGCGAAATGTCCATCCCCAATAATCTTTGGGTTTAATTTTTATGGCGCGATCGTAGGATGCCAAAGCTTCTTTATAGCGTTGTAACTTTCTGAGGGAATTTCCCCGACGCAACCACCCCGCATACCAATCCGACTTATATTGAATGGCTTGGTCATAATGATAAAATGCGGCTTCAAAGCGTTCGAGGGCGTATAACCGATTTCCCCGTCTAAATTCCGGGTAGGCTTTAAATATACCCAACAGTCCTAACTGGGGTTTTGCAGTTGGTTTGGCGGGGGATGAAGATTCTACAGGGAAGGCTAGGGAGGTCAATTCTTCTGGCATTTGCCACCTCGGACTTCTGAGTGCTGACTTTTAATTGAATTTCTCTATTTTAATTGTGGACTGAACAAAGATTCATTGTTTCTAGGATCTCGTCTTTGGTCTATGTAGCCCTGCGATCGCATACCCTCGTCCTGGTTTTCTATGAGTTTGGATTTGTCAGTTTCGAGGTTTTTTGTGTTTCTTGATACAATATATGCCGATCTCTATTTTGTCAACCCCCTAACAATACAAATATTTTATGAAACATATATATTTTATTTATACTTTTGATTCTAATTTCGACATAAATACTCCCAAATAGGGCAATATAGTTCATGGGAGTTTTTATGCTGCTGCTTCACCACCGAACTTTTCCCTGATGAACTTCAGCATCTCCGAGAATTAAGTGATTCACTCCTCATTTAATCTCACGTAGCTATTCGGATCTGATCGACTAACTGCTGTAGACCCTAATAGTAGGAGTAGCTGGCATTTGGTCGGCCTAAAATGAGTTAACTAATGAATATCGCATATTATACAATGCCCCATCTGGCCCTTGCCAGTTGGGTGAAATCTCACGGACAAAATGCCTCTGAAGGCATCTCTAACCGGGTAAAGCAGTTCTTGGGTTCTAAACCTCAATTGGCCCCTCTCAAACCGCTCCGACAGTGGCTAGAGGCTTTAGAAATTAAAGACCCGAAGCTGGCTAAATTTTTATGTCAACTGATTCCCGCCCAATGCCCTTTTGAGCGTACCATTGAGTTCAGAGGTCGGGTTATCATCCATATTCCGCCCTTGTGTAAACTCAATCCCGTCTACGAAGAAGTAGTCGGACTGCGGTTTAAAGCGTTGTGTTACCTGGCCGATGAATGTGGGGAAGATATTACCCCCTACTGTACTAACTGAAAGCCAGGAATGAGAGCCATTCAACCCAATTGAGGACTGAATCCAATCTATTATCTCAGATTCAGTCCTCAATTTTTCCATAATTTTATAAAACGATACATTTCAGTCACCAGTCACCAGTCACCAGTCACCAGTTTTTTCAGTTGTCAGTTAATAATTTTTCCTGACTCGGTGTCTGCTGACTTCTAGCTATTGACCGGAAAAAATACTTCCCACCGCCCGACGAACCCGACCGAGATCTTCTTTCAACAGTGGGGGCCATTCAACGCCGCGATCGCGACCCGCTTCAAACAGAAGGTGACTTTCGAGTGCTAATTGATACAAAGCAGAAACCAATTCTCGTTCTAGGGTAGAACTCTCTTTAGCCGCATCAAAGACAATTTTCAAAGCCAACAAAATAGAGGTAAGTTGACCGGGTATCGGTGGCTGACCCTGCTTGAGGCGGATCAGAAAAGCATCGGGGTTTTTTTGGGCTTCTAGAGCTTTTCCTTGAGCTATTAAGAAGTTACGGGCGGTTTTATAATCCATAGAACATTCTACAGGCGATCGCGAATCACTCAGTGATTGGTTGGTTTGTTTTTGTGACTAGACATTAGTTTTCCACAAAACTTTTCCACTTTTCCACAAACTTTTTGAGGTTTTCCACAAAGTATAACCCGTTCTTAAGGTCTAGGAGAACTTTCCTTAACATTTTCCGGAAAATTGAGATCGGTCTAGAAATTAGAAAGCCTTTTCAGATGAACCGATAAGCAGCTTTTAGAGTGATCAGTTATCAATATTCTCTATCGACTGTCTACTGTTGACGGGTTACTGTGAGTAAGGGGCGGGTTTATTGAGGTTATTGATCACAGATATACATTTGTTCCGAACCCGCCCCTACAAAACCGATCGCCCGTCAGGTGATATCTATTCCCATTCGATGGTTCCGGGCGGCTTAGAAGTAATATCATAAACCACCCGATTAACCCCTTTGACCTCATTGACAATGCGGTTAGAGATAGTTTCTAATAAATCGTAGGGAACCCGCGACCAGTCGGCCGTCATCCCGTCTTCGCTCGAGACAAACCGGAGAACCACCGGATGAGCGTAGGTGCGCTGATCGCCCATTACCCCAACACTACGAACCGGAAGCAACACCGCAAAGGCTTGCCAAAAATCGTGATAAATTCCCTGTTTGTTGATTTCATCGCGAACAACAAAATCGGCATCCCGGAGAATTCGCAGGCGTTCGGACGTCACCTCGCCAATAATCCGAATCGCCAATCCCGGACCCGGGAAAGGATGGCGGCGAACAATTTCTTCCGGTAAACCGATAGAACGTCCGACTTTGCGAACTTCATCTTTAAACAGTTTCCGCAGGGGTTCAACCAGTTTAAACCGTAAATCTTTGGGTAAACCGCCCACATTATGATGACTCTTGATCTTAACGGCGACTCGTTCCCCGGTTTGCGGATCGACGTTGGTATCGGCGGACTCAATTACATCGGGATAAAGGGTGCCTTGGGCGAGATAATCAAAGGGTCCGAGTCGGTTTGATTCTTCTTCAAAGACTTGGATAAATTCGTGACCGATAATTTTCCGTTTTTCTTCGGGATCGGTGATGCCCTCAAGTTTGGCAAGAAACCGTTCGCGAGCGTTAACATATTGAACGGGAATGTGGAACTGTTCCTCAAACAGCTTAACCAAGCGTTCGGGTTCGTATTTCCGCATGAAGCCTTGATCGATAAACATACAGGTGAGATTATCTCCAATGGCTCGGTGCATCAAAAACGCCAGGGTTGAGGAGTCCACCCCACCGGAAAGCGCCAGTAAAACCCGTTTATCGCCCACTTTCCCCCGCAGTTCCCGAATGGCTTCTTCGACAAAGGCTTCGGTTGTCCAAGTGGGTTGACATTTGCAGATGTGATAGACGAAATTTCTAATCAGGGCTAAACCGCCAACGGAGTGAACGACTTCGGGATGGAACTGAACCCCATAAAGTTTCCGTTCGTGTTCGGCGATCGCCGCACAGGGTGTATTCTCAGTATGGGCGAGAATTTCAAAGCCGGAAGGTAATTGAGTACAGGAGTCGCCGTGACTCATCCACATGGTTGAGCCATTTTCGACGTTGGTGAGTAAATCTGTCGGATCGTCGATCACTAAAGAGGCTTTTCCGTATTCAGCCCGTTGAGCGCGTTCGACTTGACCACCCAGTTGTTGTACCATCAATTGCATCCCGTAACAGACGCCCAGAATGGGTATACCCAAGTTCCAGATGTTAGGATCGCAATGGGGCGCACCTCGATCGTAGACGGAATTGGGGCCGCCTGATAGTATAATACCTTGGGGGTTTAAGGTTGCCAGTTGTTCGGCAGTCGTGCGATAAGAGATAACTTCTGAATAAACTTCCGTTTCTCGAATCCGGCGAGCAATTAACTCTGAGTATTGAGAGCCAAAATCCAGAATGACAATCATTTGTCGGTTTACTTCCCCAACAATAGGGGTGTTTGACTGGGGTTGAGTTAGCGTGTCGGTCTGGGGAGCCATATCGAGGTTGAGAGTAGTGAATAAGTAAGAACTTGGAATGGTTAGTGAACTACCTACAGCAAATCAATAGATTATGCGGTAGGCTTCCCGCCCAAAGAATAGCTTTCTATTACAAGCAATAGCTAGTCTTACATTCTGGCGACAGGCTTTGCCCCGCGTCCCGCAGGTCAAAATACACGGTTTTCATCAATTATGTTTATGAGTCTAGCTTGGTTATCGCTATACTTCTCGCCGTGTCGAGTTGTGTGTCATTCAATCACGACGCTGGCAATTGATCTCAACATCTAATCACAGATTACGATGTGAGGTTTCTTGCCATTGATGCTAAAACCATACCCCCTCTATGTCCGCCTGATTTAGCATATAGAGAGGGTGTTTTCTGTTACCTACTTCGGGAACAGATTCGCGCACCGTTGTCTGGGAAGTCCCAGAAGCTCAGTTGAGAGTTGATCTTTCATCGGGGTTTGGGGAATTGGAATCAAAACTATTTTGTGAGTGATTCGAGTTAGAGGGATCACTCGCTTTCCCGATTGATTAGAGCAACTGATTATTGTGACTAGAATAGCAAATTTTCGCTAAAAGTGTATCGCCTGCTGCACTTTTTATAACAATTTTGCGCTTGCGATCGAATAAGACCGAACCCACTGTAACCCGACGCTGGCTGTGATCCCAGATGTAGGCTTGCGATCTTTGATCTATTTTAGATGCGATCGATCCATAAACTTGTTTGACCCAATGAGAATTTTGTGTCTCTGAACTTCCGTCGAGGGTTCGCAGGTGGTTTAATGCGGCTTCTGCGGTTTCGGCGTGAAAAATGGTTTGTAAATTTTCGCTTGATAAGCCTAAGTTAGCACAGTGAGCGGTTAAGATTTCTAAACGTCCATCGGCCAGATGGTGATGGGTGTGAAAGATTCCCCCCGCTAACTTGATTAATTTTCCATGATAGCCAAATAATAGAATAGACTCGATTCCCGCAAGTCCGGCTGCGGCTAACATTGGCCCCAACCAATTGGCGGTTTTAACGGTTTGTTCCGGGGGAACTCCGAGTTTTTGGGCCAGATCTAAGCCATTTTCTCCCACACAAAATACTAGGGATTTATACTGGGTGGCTTTTTGTTGAAGTTCTTCGCAGTAGGCTTCGAGTTGTCCGGGTGCGGTTAGGGGTTGGGAGATGCCCGTTGTGCCTAAAAGCGATAATCCTTCTACGACTCCAAAGGCTTCGTTTGAGGTTCGTTTTGCCAGTTGACGACCTTCTGGTAATATTATTGTAATCTGTATTCTGTCTGTTGGTTTGAGCAATCGTTCTAAGTTTTCTTGAAATAACTGTTTTGCATATCGATAAATTGCCGGATTTCCACTATTTTTATCGTAACCTATTCCCTCGCCGCCGATTAAGGTAATTTGTTCGTTTTGTTTTGGGATAATATTGGTTTTATCGGTAATTTTAACAGCATTTTCGATGAGTTCTACCATCGCCCAAATTGGTGTATTTCGGGTTAGATCTAAGTTATCTCCGGGATCGGAACGAGTAATGGCTAAGGCGGTGTTAGGTTTTATTTTAGCAACCTGTTCGATGGGAATTTCAACGGTTTGTTTGGGTTCAATTAAATCAAGGTTAACAGTATTTAGAGATTGATTATTTTTAAATAAATGCTTTAATGCTGCAATAGCTGCTGCACAAGCAAACACGGGTAAAGTATATCCTGAACGGGGTTGAGAAGGGTTCATCTATTTGATTTTAGCGTGTATGAATATTGTTAAGTTTAACAGTTGCAAGCCGAAAAGCGAGTTCAAGCAAAAAAGCGATCGCACTTAACTTTGAAAGGGAAAGAGTATGCGATCGCCTTATTTAAGAAACAGTAAATTTAACTGTTAGATGCTGTATCTAGTTGTTCTGGGGGTAAGTCTTCCTTACCATTTACAGGTTAAGATGCTGTTGTATCCGGTTGTTCTCGCGGTAACTCTACCTCCTCATTTACAGGGACTAACTGAGGTTGAGGTTTTTCCGCTGCTTTATTCGCCTCAATAATCTCAGTAATTGCTTTAACAAAATGAGACTGAGTAACCTTTTTTTCAGACTCAAGTTTATCTTCATGCGCCGCAGCTACAACGGCTTGAAAAACAGCATTTTTGATATCTCGTCCTGAAATTTTATCGAACTGTTTTGCAAGTTCTTTAAAATCTACTGAGCTGTCTAATGGAAGTTTTGTAGGGATTTGAGCTTCCCAAATTTTCACACGTCCTTCTTCATCCGGTAACTCAAACTTAATTGTTCGTCGAATTCGACTCACAAAAGCGGGATCGTAGTTACTGTATAAATTGGTTGCAAAAATGACAACTCCTTCGTATTTAGAAAGCTCAGTCAGCATGACACTACGAGTTAAGTTCACTGCTGTATCAACAGCTTGAGTCACATTCTCTAAACGCTTACCTAAAAAAGAATCGGCTTCGTCAAAGAACAAGATAGCTTTCTTTTCAGTGGCAAACTTGAACACATCTGAAATATTCTTGGGAGTTTCACCGACATATTTTGATTCAAGTTGCTGATAAGGAACAACGAGAATATTTAGATCTAGTGCATGAGCTATTACTTCTGCTGTGAGCGTTTTTCCGGTTCCGGGAGGGCCATAAAAGTTGATAGAAAGAGCCTTATCAAGTTTATGCTTTTCTCCCATTCCCCATGTCTCGTAGATTAATTCCTGATGCTCAAGTTCCGCCATCATTAAATCTACCTGATGTCGAGTTGCTGCGGGTAGAATAACATCCTCAAGTGTGTACTTCGGCTCTCGGAGATAGAGGCTAAAGTCTATCTTTGACTCTTGTTCTTTATTATAATTTTCAGTTTCTGGTTTGCTGTTGTTTTCTGTTTGAGCATCATCTTTCGGATAGCTAGAAATTCCATTTTTTCCTGTCCGTTCCCTAGATACTCCTACTCGATCAAGTCTTGGCATTAATCTTTCCTCTAAATATTGGATATTAATCAATCTGGATAATTAAAGCATCAAAAAATAATTTTTGCTTTATTTCTAAATAGGGATCTATCTCTTTGCTTTTTGATTCTAAAGTCTTTACTAAAGAACTCAAAAATTTAGTGAATGAGTTGTCAGACTCCATTGCATTTGCAACAATCTCTGGTTTTTCTAGTGGCGCGATAAAATTGCCAAATAAAGGACTAAAGAGTTTTTCAGCATTTTCCTTCCAATACTCATATTCTTTACCCTCCAGCTCATTATCCAATACATAAATTTTTTTTAACTTGGAAATTGGATTGTTAGACGGAAGCAAAAAATCATGGTCGTCAATCATTGGAATTTCATATTCAATTTTTTCGTATTTCCCCTTTTCGTCATCAAGCCAAATTTTGAGACGTGCAAAATCACAGTTTGGTAAATTAAGACTTCCCTGAAATAAATCTCGGAGAATTAAATCCTTGAAAAATTGCTGGATATTCTTATTGACTGTGTATTTACCATCTTTAAATTGAGCAGGAACTCCATACAATTCAATGGTTCTTAATTTACTTTCAGGTTCGGGGGATGAAAAGTTTATTTGTACCAAAACTGTACTCTGCTTTAAATCTTTTTTCATTTTTTACCTCTTTCCTAATTTTAAATACTAAGATCTAGAATTTTGCAACACAACAAATTGTGGTGCAACTTCTCTCTCTGTTGGTAATTGAGCTTTCACAGATGCTGGCACTATAACAGTGCCATCTTCTATAGGAGCTATAGTACCTCTTATATGAGGATTTTGGGCATCCCAAAATTCCGCGACAATTTGACCAAGAAGTTCTTTGCTCCTGTAAAAGATTACATATAGTCCTTCTATGAAACCATAAGCAGTGATTAAAGCAGCTTCTAAAAATTGTTTCCAAATCTTTTTAAAAGATTTGAACATTTTATCAAGAATTGGTTTAACATTTCGTCCGAACCAATCAGCTAGCTTATCGACTACACGATCAAGCCAACGACCGATACGTGAGAAAAAATTGCTTTGCATTAATATTTCCTCCAATTTGAATGATTACAAAGTAAGTTCAGCAACAATTACTTACTTGATTGGCAATTGAATCTATTTCAGGTCTAATGAAAACATGACTGGTGATTGATTCTACTGTTGTGAATCAGCAAATGATTGCAGCTACACCATAGCCAGCAGCAGCACCAACAAAGACACCCGCGATCGCTGAAACAGCAACTTGCAGTACAATATCCAACATGAGTTTTATTAAGTTCTTTAAGTTCGCGGGTCAAGGTTGATGTGATGCTGATAGAGTCTTCACCCTGTGACAACTGTAGGAGGAACTGAAGCTGTTATAACCCCATAAACTCTCTACAGCCTGACTACTTCCTAACCTTAGTTAGCTCGCTATATTTCTACGATAGTTTAAATTTTTTTAAACTTAATCTGATAAAAATCAGGAATTACGGTAGAATTACATCAGGAATTTTTGAGGACTCTATCTATGACCTCTCCTCACAAGCAGTTTAAGGAAGCTGCTCAACACTGGGACTTGGAGACACTCTACACTGACCTAGCTTCGGCTAAGGGTAAGCGTTTGACTCCTGTTGAGAAGCTGCATCTGCGAGGGTTGCTGTGTGGCTACAGTCCGACTGAAATAGCGGAGAAGTTGGGTAAGAACCCCAAGGGTGTTGAGACTGACCTGTGTGCGACCTTATATAGATACGTGAAGAGTTTACTGGATAAGTGTGATGAGCGGATCGAAAACTGGAGAAATATTTCTGAATGGTTGGATGTAGCCGGATATAAATGTCAATCTATTTCTGAAGTTCCTCTGGAGAGTTTATTACCTGAGAAAAGTATTGTTAATGTTAATAATATTCATATTGAAAATCATCAGTTAGTTGTTGTTTTTAGTTTAAAGATTCCCACTTCTAAGGGGGCAGAACTCTCAATTTCAAATTTAGATTTAGGGGATGAAGGTTTTAAGGCTTAATAAAAGTAGGTTGGGTTAAACGAAGTGCAACCCAACTCTAGCCAGAATATCTGTTGGGTTTCGTTACCTCAACCCAACCTACAATATTGATTTCGTTAGTTGGGTTTCGTTACCTCAACCCAACCTACAATAAAGTAGTTGGGTTAAACGAAGTGCAACCCAACTCTAGCCAGAATATCTGTTGGGTTTCGTTACCTCAACCCAACCTACAAATACTATTCTACAAGTTTATTGATAAATTAGAATTAAAGTTAGGGGAGTTCATCGCACAAAACCATCGCATGATGACGAATATGATCTTCGATAAATGTCGAAACAAAATAATAGCTGTGATCATATCCCTGTTGCATTCGCAGGGTTAATAATTGTCCGACTTCTACACAGGACTGTTCAAAAACTTCGGGTAATAATTGACCTTGGGCGAGGTAAGGATCGGCTGTTCCGATATCAATTAATATCGGACGGTTAAAGTCTCCTCGCAACACCAACTGACTCGCATCATAACTGCGCCATTTTTCGCGATCGCCGCCGAGATATTGACTAAAAACTTTTTCTCCCCAAGGCGATCGCATGGGTGCGGCGATGGGTGAAAAAGCGGATACAGATTGATATTTTTGAGGGTTTTTTAACGCACAAATTAGCGCCCCGTGACCCCCCATTGAATGACCAAAAATACTTTGTTTGTCGGGGAGAACGGAAAAATTTTTATTAATCAGTTGGGGAAGTTCTTCGACAACATAACTATACATTTGATAATGATTTTTCCAGGGGTCTTCCGTTGCATCGATATAAAACCCCGCTCCGGTGCCGATATCCCAGTCGTCATCTTCTCCGGGAGTTCCGGTTTCACGGGGACTGGTATCGGGTACAACCAACATTAAACCATATTTGGCGGCTAACCGTTGAGCGCCCGCTTTGGCCATAAAATTTTCTTCGGTACAGGTTAAACCGGAGAGAAAATAAAGCACCGGAACGGGGTTTAACTGGGCTTGTGGGGGCTGATAAACCGAAAACCGCATGGTGCTATTAATGGTTGAGGAGTGATGGCTGTAATAGCCAACAACACCCCCGAAACAAGTGCTTTCACGAATTAAACTTGGGGCAGACATAACGATAAAATATAAACAGTGGATGGTCTAGATGCCGTGCGATCGCGAGCTTAGTTGATTTTATTACAGTTTTGTATCCGTAAACCGTCTGTTGTTGTCTGTAGTCTGGGTTTAGTTCAACGCTCGGTTTATTTAATCTATGCTGACGAACCTCGAAACAGTGGGAGATTTAGTTAATCTTAATCAGTTTCATCGGCGAGAAATTCTAGAGATTGCGCTAACTGATCCTGATTATATTGCAGAAGATCCTTTACTGACAGCCCCTCAAAAAAAATTAAGAACCCTAGAACATATTGGCTTAGTTCATGTGGGTTCTATGGTGTTGAGTGCGTTGGTCAGTAACTATCTTTGCGATCGCTGTTTTGAGTTAGGTTTGGCAACATTAAGCTTAATCAAAAGCGATCTGATTGCCACCGAGACGTTATCAAAGTTCGCGATTAAAATGAATTTTCAAGAGTTTTGTTGGTTGGGAACAACCTACACCCACAAACCCAAATCCGAACAACAGAAAATCCTGGCGAATAACTTAGAAGCGCTGGTCGGTGCGGTTTATCTGGAGTTGAATCGAGACATTTTAAAAACCCAGAATTGGTTAAGAGACTTTTTTTTAAAAGCGGCAGTTGACGAATTGTTAGAGCAAGCTTCCCCAAACAGTTATCAGTATTTGTCCTTGACAGACCCGGTTTCTCAGTGAGCAGTCAGCGATGTCAGAAACCGGGTTTGTAGCGAGTATTTTCAGCTTGCCGATATTTTTCCTTGACAAACCCGGTTTCTCAGCTACTCCGCACCTCTATATCAATTTTTACAACAATCCTCGGTGATGAATAAAAACCAAAATAACCGCCCAAGACCCCAACGCCACTTTAATCGCAACCAGGATATTGAGTAAGGGAATCACCCCGCCGCTGACGAGCGCCCCCAACTGTCCGTGCGGTAATTCTCCGCCGCCGAGGGTGATCGCGGACAGAACAATAAAAATGAGAACCGAAACCTTTTCCCAGGTTGCAGCATTCCAGCGCTTGTAAATCCCCTGCATCCACTCCGTTGATGAAGTAATCGCCACCAGACCGATAGCGGTTCCCCCCGCCACCCCGGCGGCAAACCCGCCACCGGGACTGAGATGGCCGCGAATTGCCAATTCAATCCCCACCAGTGCGGCGATCGTGGCTCCCAAACGGGCTAAGATAATTGAGGGTCCATCTGTAAACTGATAGATGGCACAAAACGGCTGTTCATTGGCGAGCATAAATTTAGCGCCCATAACGGCGATCGTAAAGACCACCACTTCAAAGATCGTGTCGTAGAGTCGATTTCTGAGAATAACCGCCGTCACCGCATTGGGAACCCCACTTTCTGCTACAAGGGTTTCAACGATCGACACCGGAAAGTCCGGCTCGGGATTGCCTATAATGAGGAATTTGACGTAAAGGGCGATTCCTGCGGCAATGTAGACCCATTTCATTAGTGTTTCTCCTGTAAGTCTGGTGTTTGTACATAGCTCAAAAGGGTTGCGGGTGACGACAGTTCGCTTTGCATGATCTCATAAATGCGTCGAACCCGAATTTCGGTCTGATAAAGTTGCTTTTCGTGGGGTTCTTCTCCTAATTTTTGGGTACAGGTGGCGTGTACTTCCTTATCCATCAAAGCTCGATGCAAAGCTTGCTCGTTGGTGTAGGGGACTAGCTCCAGACGCATATAATGTTTGCGAACAATGGTTCGGAAATCATCGATCAGTTGCTCAAAATCGGAATCGGTGGCTGTTTTGATTAACCCGTCTTCGAGTATGCCCAGACGCAGAACTAACGACGAACGCACGGCGATGGCATAAAGGGTAATCGCCAGCAAGGTCCCCATCAAAGCTTGGGTTAAAGCCACATCAGCCGCCCCCAAAACGGCATAAACTAATGCGGCTACTGCTCCTAAAATCCCCTGAACAACCAGAGCGTGATAGGGGTTGACCTGAACAACCAGCATAACCGCCGACAGGGGAAGCAGAGCGGTGAGAACATAAATATAAATGTCGTTATTCATCGTAATCCTCCCGAGGGGTGGAACAGTAAGCCAAAACATACCCCAAGACGGTATTCCAAATGGCTAAAGTGAGGATGGCGAGAATGAGTAAGGGCCATTCACTGGGGATCTGGAGGAGCAGCCCGACGACGATGATCATCGAGCCGAGGGTATCGGCAACGGAAAGGGTATGTAGCTTGAATAAAACGGAGCGGTTGCCCACCAGGGGAAAGGTTCCCCAAAACCAGAAGACGATGCCGATCGTGATACAGATATAACTGAAGATGTCAATCATCGTTCACCCAACCGTTTGAGAATATGTGCTAACAACATTAATCCGGCATTACCCACACTGAGGATAATTACGCCGACAACGCCGAGCATCCAATCATCCCGCAAGATTGACACGACTAAAAGGATGATCGAAGTCTTGGAGGCGACGCTGGAAAAAGCGAGCATTTTTTGCCAGGTATTATCATCTTGCCAAGCTTCGTAGATGGGGATGAGCAGGGCTACAATCATTGCAATCAGTAAACTGTTGAGCATTTAATTAGAGTCGGAGGAGTTATGGGAGGATCAAAAAAAGTTTTTATAGCCGTTCTGTGATCAAAGGATGACACCGTTAACGTTTTCGACTTGGTCGCAGCCAGTGAACTTCATACAAGCCTCTTTGGTGATATTTCAATACAATGCTTTTGGGGGTAAAGGTGATGAGAAAGATATCGAGAAAAATCAGTCCGGGTGTCCGTCCGGCTTTGACTTGTTCCATCTTCACTTCTTCGTGATTATGGGGACGGACGAGCATTTCAAAGGCTTCTAGATAGGCTTGGGGAATGGCAACCAGGACTTCACCGAGCGCCCGCAACCAATCTCTTAAGGCTCCGGGTGCTTTCGGACGTCCGCCCGGTAAGATCAGGGCGATACTCACACCGATGATGATATTTGCCACACTGAAATTTGCGGTGAGCAGAAACCAGATCGTCAGTCGCAGTATTAGATTGAGATAGCTAATCATGCCAATACCATCCAAAATAGTGCAATTAACATCAGACTCATTACCCCGATCAGATGCTCAAATTGTTCGAGTAAACGGGGCAGTTTGGTTGTAATTTGTTGAAAAATCAGAAAATAGGCTAACCATCCAAAGCTGATTTTGGTCAGGGCTTTTCCCAGATTTTCCAGGGTATAAACTTCTAAAGATTGGGCATCTGCTACGATCAATCCCGCTATTAATACGATTAGCCCGGGCCACAAACTCCCTTGAATATTTTCTTGGTTTTTGTGGGGGAGAAAGATGAATTTAGCAAATACGATAACGGTCCCGACCGCGGCCAGGTTCATCAGGGTGGCTTGCCAGGGGACTAGAGTTTTGAGGACTAAGGTTTTGGCGGTATAGCCGGATATTAATGGAAAGCCGGAAATGGAAAGACTCGCGATCGTCATCGCGATCCAGATGGGGGTATTGAGGGGCTGGTGTTGGAGTTCTCTGAGGTTGCGACTGGGTAAGTTTCCGGCGATTAAAAATAGGGTTGATTTGGCCAAGCCGTGAGTGAGGGCATAATAGCCGCTCAAAGCGGGATTGATCAGGACAAAGCCCAACTGAGAAACGGTACTTAAGGCCAGTACCCGTTTTGTATCTTCTTCAAAAACGGCATAGGTGACACCTAAAATCGCGGTGGCGACGGCAAAAATGGCGATCACGGGGGCAACTTCTTCTACCATCAGCGCACAACGTATCAGGGGAAAGACTCCGGCTTTGATCGCGATTCCCGACAGCAGGGCGGAGACTGGGGTTTCTGCTTCTGAGTGGGTCATCGGAAGCCACAGTCCCGAAACAAACACTCCGCCTTTGCTTAACAGTCCCAGGAAGATTAAGGCGATGGCTTCGGGGGGGGCATTTCCCAATCCCGCAAAGGCAAAGGAATGATTGGCTTGATAGACTAACACCGCACCGATTAAGTAAAACAGCATGGCGGTGTTGCTAACAAACATATAGCGCAAACCCACCCATATGGAGCGATCGCTGCGGGTATAGCTGATCAGCAGAAAGGCGGCGATGCCGCTGACTTCTAAGGCGACGTATAAACTGATGAAATCGGCGCAGGCAAAGGCGGCGTTGAGACTCCCATGCAGAATGATGGCTTGTGTATAAAAAAAGGCTGATTTATTTCGACCCCAACAGTACAGAATGACTGCTGCTGTGACCTGTGCGTTGGTGAGGATAAAGTACCCGCTCAGTTGGTCTGCAACTAAGGTGACGCCAAAACTATCCAGTAAGTTCAGGGTTACGGGCGAGCCTTGAACAAACAGCCAGGTGGCATAGGCCGCCGAAATGAAGGTAGCGCACAGGGCAAGGTATCGGTCAAATTTGGGGAGCAGATAAATCGTGAACCCTAAAAAAAAGGGGAGCGCGATCCAGGCGATCGTGATATTGTTCATGGGTGTGTCGTTTACGAGTAGGTCGTTTACGGCGTGTTGTTTTTTTCGATTTCGTCGGTTTCTAAGGTGGGATTATCCCGTGCCAGCTTCATTACACCAACCAGCATTAAGGATTGAATCGAGAAGCCAATCACAATCCCGGTCAAGATGACCGCCTGGGGAACCGGATCGGCGTAAGCATCATTGGCCTTCTCGGAAATAATGGGAGTGAACAAGCCATTTCTTGAGGCAACCAGCACGTAATAGGCGATTACCCCCGTACTCATCACATCCATAGAGATGATTTTCATCACTAGGTTCTTTTTCAGGATTATACCGAAAAAGCCACATAAGACTGTGGCGAATACGAATGCTTCTAAGGGTTCTAACACGGGAGTTGTCTATGGGGTAAGGGTTGGTTGTAATCTGCTTTTTAATAATATTAATACATTATTAATAGATTATATAATGATCTTTAAAAAAATACATTTTGTTTCCCCGGTCTACCCAGAGGTTAATCACTTCCACAAGCGGGCGATCGCCATCTTAAACATTCTACCTCAATGACCGGAAAATTTAGATTTGAAATTATCATCGAGTTATGATATGATTATGAACTGCAATTTTTTAAGCTGATTTGTTTGACGAAACTGCAAAGGTTAAACCGGTTGCAAATTAACAAAGTCAGGTTTGTCAACTTGAACGCTAGCGCATAGGAATCAAGACTTTAAGGGTAGCATCAATCCTCATAAGCTGTTACCCATTTAGATTGCAGATGTCCAGCAAGCATCTCGCTTGCACTGATGAAGGTTTTAAACTTCGGGTTGATGTTATTTAAGTGATTAACAGCTTACCGATCCGTCCAAAGCGATCGCCACAGAGCGGTAATATGAAATCCTTCAATATGGGTTACAGATGATCAGCGGAGGAGGCGGGGAAGTGGGTTGATCCCAGGAAATGATCTATAAAATTTTGTTTTGGATTTCATAAAAATTTTATAGGGTAAATCCTTCTATTTTCGGATAATCCCATTGAGAATGAACCCGTTCGGCGACTAAAGGTTGTACAAAAAACTGGGGGGGTTGACCGTCGCGAACATCAATCCTTAAACCCGAATAAGGTCGTCGTTTACTTTTTCCGTGACCGTGACGACCAACAAATAACTTGGACTTGGCGACTGGACGGCTATTTTGTTCGCCCTCAAATTCCTCATAAAGTTCTGGCCCATCTGGTTTTTGGCGGCGCAAACTATATCCACTTCCTCCGCAAACAATCCAATTCATATTAGAATCTGCGTGTCCGGTATCTGCGGTAGATAAATGTTCTAAACAATGAGCATGACCGTTAATCACCAGATCGACAATTGGCCGATTATTAGCCCGTTCACCAACATCTTGAGCAACAGAATTGAGAACTTGACGCAGATGATAACGAATGGCTAAAGTTTGAGCTTGGTCCCATTTTGTGGCTTCGGTAACGTAGGGGGGATGATGAAAAAATAACACCCGTCCGCGTATTTCTGGGGTTTGCCAAGAGTCAATTAATCCCTGTTGTAACCAGCGCAATTGTTCGACATCAACATCGCCATCCGATCCGGCTTTGAGTCTTTTTTCGATATCAAACTGCATTTCGTCTATTTGCTCAATTTTAGCTTGATTATCATCAACTTGTTCGGACTGTTCGGGGTTGTCGGGATCGAGTTGACTCAATTCGGTGAGTAATTTTTGTTTTTCTTGTTCGAGATCTCGTAAACGTTGGAGGAGTTGACGGCGTTTTTCTTCTCCGGCTTGAGTTTCAGGAATCGGTATCGGAGCATTAAACGTATTAGAATCGAGGGCAAAAAAATCAATTCCGCCATAAGAAAACCGATAATAACGGTTGGGTAAACGGGTAAACTTTCCGGGTTGATAACGCAAGCACCGACCCGTTGATGTTTCTGCGGTGTAGTATTGATCGAGATGACGTTCTAAATCTGGGTTAGTATAAAACTTTTGAAGATAATCTAAAAAAGCCTTTGCATAAGCATCTCCCGTCTCGGAACCCCGCCAACTCACATCAAAATCTATTCTTGATTTCAATAAATGACGAACAGGCCAACTCAGTTGAGCCATTACACCGTAAAAAAGCGGTAAATTGTAATAGTCGTGATTTCCGGGTATGGGGAGAAAAGGCAACTTAAACACCATTTGATCGTAGGCGATTTTTTTGTAATTCTCGCCACCGACAATAAATTCCCGATAAGGTTTAATAAAATTCTGAGGATAATAGCCAGCAGAACCGGTCAGATAAACAACATCGCCAGTATGCAGAATGAAGCGAGGGTGATAGTCGCTCTGTTTGAGTAGTAATTCGGCAACCTCTCGCTGGGGGCTGTGTCGGCGATGGCGTCCGGTACCGCTATCTCCAACGACTAAAAAGGAAAATTCGGGGTTGTCTACTTGTTCATCATCTATAACCAAACGAGTTTGATCGATGTTACGACCAGCAATTGAAGATTCTTGCCAACGAACCCGTTGCTTCATTTGATCGATTTTACTGGTAATAGAAGGATCTGAGATAAATTGCATAAAAATTTTTACCAGGTTCTTGGGTGCGAGGAATTTGAGAATTAGTCCAGTTGGATTTTAACGCAAGTTGTACTTTGATGCAGATTTGATAGTGAGCGGTTTGGGAGTCCCCGAGTTTGGGCTATTATTATTTTTGAAGTTGTCCGTATTTTAGGAGCAACTCTGTGTTTAGTATAAATAAAAAAGGTCATTTGACTCAATGGTTTTTCTATAAAATCAGATAGACTTGATCAGTCAATCGTTCTTATGGTGGTGTTTTTCTCTGTTGTGAGCCGCTTTGATTTAACTCAAAGTACCAACTCTAAACTAACATTTTACTAGACTGGGGGTTTTTTGTGAATGCTGATACAATCTTTGAACCGTCTAGTTTCTCCGCTCACTCGTCGGGTTCGGTTACGAACGGTTTTCATTGTTCCTTTTATGATCCAACTGTTGGCGACGGTGGGATTAACCGGTTATCTGTCTTGGAGATACGGACAACGAGCGGTTAATGATGTCGCTTCTCAACTGCGAAATGAAGTCACAAAACGGGTTGAACTTCGCCTCAGGGAATATTTAGAAAAACCCTATTTAATTACTCAAATTAATCAACGTTCGGCTAAATTAGGAATTCTTTCTTTTGAGGATAAACAATTTTCTGAATATCTGCTTTGGGAACAAATTCAGCTTTTTAATTCGGTTTATGCGATTTATTTTGGCAGCGAAGAAGGGGAATTTGTTTATGTAAAAAGAGAAGCCGATGGCGCTTCGACTGCCAAGCGAGTTGAACTTTCACCCTACCGTTATTCCTATCGTTTGGATGAAGGGGGAAACCGCAGCGAATTTTTAGGCGTTGATGAATACGACCCGAGAGTTCGACCTTGGTATTTAAACACATTACTAACCGAAAAACCGAATTGGAGTAAAATCTACACGTTCACAGGCGGAGAGTTAGGAATTACCGCTTCAAATTTATTTTATGATAGTCAAGGCAATTTTCGCGGCGTGATTGGAGTTGATATTATTCTCAGTTTGGTGAGCGATTATTTAAAAAATACGAATATTAGTGAAAATGGTCAGGTTTTTATTGTGGAACGTTCGGGTTTATTAGTCGCAACTTCTACGGGTGAAGAACCCTTTACGCCGGGAAAAAATGACAATCAAGACCAACGTTTAGCCGCCATTAATAGTCAAAATCCGTTGACCGCAGAAACCGCAAAATATTTGCTGAAACGCTACGAACATTTGAGCCAAATTCAACAGCCTCAACAGTTAGATTTTCAGCTAAATGGCAAACGGCAATTTATACAAGTCGTTCCCTATCAAGATCAATTAGGATTGGATTGGTTGATAGTCGTCGTTGTTCCTGAAAATGACTTTATGGGAACCATTCAGGAAAATACACGGACAACAATTGTACTTTGTATTGTTGCTTTTCTCGTCGCCATTGGGATCGGTATTTTAACCGCTCAATGGGTGACCAAACCCATTTTATCATTGAACCGGGCGGCGAAAGCAATTAGTCAGGGAAAATGGAATTATCAAGTCAATTTTTCTCGCTGTGATGAAGTCCGAGAATTGGCGGAATCTTTTCAGTGTATGGGGGAACAGCTTCAAGAATCTTTCAGCACCTTAGAAGCTAAAAATCTCGCCATGCAGCAGTTAAATGAGCGTTTAATTCACAGTGAAAATCGCCTCTATCAATTTTTAGAAAGTTTACCCGTTGGGGTGTTAGTTTACGATCAAATTCAAGATAAGCTAACGTTTATGAATAAAACGGCAAAAAAGTTATTTAAAAAAGGAATTCTCCCCGATACATCCTTAGACAAATTTTGTGAAACTTATCAACTTTATTTGGCGGGAACAGAGCAAATTTATCCGACCAAAGCACTCCCCTTAATTCGAGCGTTAAAAGGAAAAAGTCTAAAAACAGAAAATCTAGAAATTCGTCATCGAGAGCGGATAATTCCCTGTGAAGTTTTAGCCAAACCGATTTATGATAATCAGGGTAATATTATGTATGCTGTTGTGGTTTTTGAGGATATTACTGAACGCAAACAAGCCGAAGCCGAACGTCAAAATTTTACCGCCCAATTAAAACTCAAAAATGAAGCGCTCGAACGTTTGGATCAACTCAAAGATGAATTCCTCGCCAACACGTCTCACGAACTGCGGACACCGTTAAATGGAATGATAGGAATTGCCGAGTCAATGTTAGAAGGGGCGACGGGAACGTTATCAGAATTACAGCGAAAAAATCTAATGATGATTGCTCATAGCGGACATAGACTTTCGACCTTAGTTAATGATATTCTCGACTTTTCTAAACTGCGACACAATACGATTAAATTGCAACTTAAACCCGTTGGTTTAAGAGAAATAACCGAAATTGTCTTGACGCTCAATCGGGCGTTAGTTAGAAATAAAAAATTACAACTCATTAATGATATTCCTGCGGATTTTCCGGATGTAAAAGCAGACGAAAACCGCTTACAACAAATCCTTCATAATTTAGTTGGCAATGCAATTAAGTTTACAGAAAGCGGTTCAGTCCGGGTTTTTGCCGAAATCATTAATTGCGATAAACCCAGTAATGAAATTGAACAAACCGGAGATAAAAAAGCGAAAAATCATCAAATTGCCGTAACAGTTTCCGATACCGGAATTGGCATAGCAGCAGATAAAATAGATCGGATTTTTGAATCCTTTGAACAAGCCGATGGTTCAACCGCCCGGGAATATGGCGGTACGGGTTTAGGATTAGCCGTCACCAAACAATTAGTCGAATTACATGAAGGCAAAATCTGGGTAAATTCAACGGTAAATGTTGGGTCAAATTTTACCTTTAGTTTACCGATTGCCGAAGAAAAAACCGATGTCAAAATCGATCATTCTTCGGTTTTAATTCATCGCTCTGCTGTGGTTCCTCTAGAAGAATTTGTCGAAGATGAAAATCAAACTGAATCCAATCTTATTTTACCCCATTCCCCTCAAAATTTAACATCGAATAATCAATTTAAAATCTTAATCGTTGACGATGACCCAATTAATTTACAAGTTTTGGTGAACTATTTATGTTTACAAAATTATGCGGTCACTCAAGCCAACAGCGGTTTAGAAGCCATTGAAATTTTAAAAGCGGGATATATCCCCGATTTAATTTTATTAGACGAAATGATGCCGCGAATGACGGGTTATGAAGTCACGCGACGAATACGGGAAACTTGGCCGCCCCATCAACTCCCCATTATGATATTAACGGCTAAAAATAAAGTCTCAGATTTAGTTGCGGGTTTGGAAGTCGGGGCGAATGATTATTTGTCTAAACCCTTAAATAAAGATGAACTTATCGCCCGAATTAAAACCCATATCCGCATCAAACAACTGCGAACCGAAAAAGCCCATATTCGCAAAACCTTTGGGCGGTATGTGACCGATGAAGTGGTGAATAAACTGTTAGGAAGTGCGGAAGGGTTAAAACTCGGAGGTGAACGGAGAAAAATCACAATGTTAACCTCAGACGTGCGGGGATTTACCGCAATTTCCGAACGGTTAAACCCGGAAGAAGTGGTCAAAGTTCTGAATTTTTATCTGTCTAAAATGGCGGATGTAATTACCCATTATCAAGGAACAATTGACGAATTTATGGGGGATGGAATTTTAGTGTTATTTGGCGCACCCCAACTCAGAGAGAATGACCCCGAAAGAGCGGTGGCTTGTGCGCTGGCGATGCAATTAGAAATGGAGTCGGTTAATCAACAACTCCATCAATGGGGTTTACCGCCTTTAGAGATGGGAATTGGGATTAATACGGGTGAAGTTGTTGTCGGAAATATTGGTTCAGAGAAACGGACAAAATATGGTGTTGTTGGAAATCAAGTTAATCTCACCTATCGGATTGAATCTTATAGTCTTGGCGATCAAATTTTAATTTCAGAATCGACGTTTAATGAAGTGAATTCGATGGTTTTAGTGCGGGGAGAAAACCAAGTTCAACCCAAAGGCGTTAAACACCCGATTACTATCTATGAAGTGGGCGGAATTTGGGGTCAATACAATTTATTTTTACAGCAGGAAGAAGAAGTCTTTCTCCCGCTTTTACACCCGATTTCCCTACAGTATACAATTTTGGAAGGAAAACACGTCGGCGAAAATGTGTTTCAAGGTTTTCTGGTTGAACTCTCTGCAAAAGGCGCTAAAATTCGTTCTTGTCAAGCCGAACAAAACTGTGTTCCTGTCTCTCTAACGAATATTAAGCTGAATCTAATTTGGGGAGATTCTAACTTTGCAAGTGAAGATCTTTATGCTAAAGTTTTAGAAGAACCCGCAGACGTGGGAAATTTCTATATTGGCTTTACCTCCGAACCTCCTGAGGTGAAAGCAAGGCTTCAAAAGCTTTATGAACATCTGTTCAAACAAGCCAAATCCAATTCGTGAAAATTTTTGAATGGGGTCTTTACAAAACCATCCCCCGTGCTGTTAAGATATGTAAATAGGATTTACTTTTTTAGCCATCTAGCATGACTATTTTCAACTCTACTGAGCCGATTGTTCGTATCAAACAACAGCATCTAGATGTTCAAGATCTCAAAGGTTTACTCAAATTTAATGTAAAAATTGGCAACTACACACTGTATTCTGGTTCATATACTCGCATCGACCAAGTTTTTTTACTCTGGGGTTTAATTTCGCTGATTATCTTCATTACCGCTCAATTTTTCCCGATGAGTTGGATCGATCAAGCTTATTATTGGTCGGGACTCACACTTTTTGCCACAATTGGAATGATTATGTTAACCTATTGTTGGGTTCGGATTGAACAAGTAACGTGGCTTGTCTACTGTTGGGCGTTACTGATGTTTGTCGGCGTTGGACTCACAAATTTAGGGATTTTTTGGGGATGGTCGCACATTTTAGCCAATTTATGTCCCCTGTGGTTAATTGTTTGTGGTTTGGGTTATCTGGCGACCGGTATTGCTTTACAATCACGCTCTTTTACACTCGCCGGGTTGTTGCATTTTTTGACAATTCCACTGTTATGTTATGTGAGCAGTTGGCAATTTTTAGCAACCGGGATAATTTTAGCAGGTACTTTACTCTTTTTTGCTGAAGTTCAGTGGGATATGCGTCCCCCCATTGAGTCGCCATTTTTAACGGTTGAACAGTTAGCTTTTAACCGCCAGCAACACCTTAAACGTCAAATGGAGTGATCGGATATTTATACGATTGATACCAAAATCAAATTTTTGTAAAGAAAGATACCTTTTTTTGAACGCTCAAGGCATAATGAACAGTAAGCCACCCCAAGAGATTTCTTTTTCTCTTAGAGATGGCTCGACGATAGCAAGTGTTTTGCTGTTTGACTTGTGAATTGCCCCCCAGGAGAACGGCGTCAGGGGAGCAAGTCGTCAAAAAACTCTAACAGCCCAACTCTTAATATACCATAGCATCGGTCAAGGAGTATTTCTGTTTGTAAGGTTTTTGCCGTTGTCCTTACTTTATGGTACTTGCGGAACCCAGACGTTAAACCGTCTATTCATAACAGCCCAAAAGTACCAGCAGATCGGTTTTTTGATCTACTCCTTGTCCGACGTTTTTATTGGCTTTGAAAACACAGACTCAAAAAACAATAGTACAATTTCGCAACTTTAAAATAAATCTTCTCTAAACTAGAATATTGAGCGAAGTTGAACTAAACAACCGAACCCGTGAGTCAAAAACAACCTTTATCTTCTCAACCCGATCCAAAAATTGTAGAACTCGAAACCAAGTTAGAGCGATCCTACAAAACGATTAAAAAGCTGCGAACCCGAGTGGCTAAACTCGATAGCCAACTCAACGCATCCCCTCCAGTTCGTTCGCCCTCAAAACCGCCTAAAACCGCCTCGAAACGTCGTTCTCGAAAGAGTTTTCAACCCTCAGTTTCTTTGTTGGGTTCTCTTTCCTTGCTGACTCTAACTTTGGGAGGATTGGGTGCGATCGCGAAGTTTTTCTTTCCCGATCTCTTGGCTGAAAAAATAGACTTCAACTCTTTTCTTTCCCCTTTTGTTACTTCTTCATCCGTTACAATTACCCCACCTAAAACCGTTCCTTCACCCCAACCTTTACCCCCCAAACCTACATTTTTAGATCTGGTTTATAACATAAAAGAAGAACCGAATCTCAATTATAGTTTACCCCTTCAAAACATTATCGATCAAGTCGTTAATCAAGTTTCTCAACAAAATTTATCAACTTCTTCTTTATCAATTCACCTGATTGATGTTCAAAATCAAACCTTCGCCGAATACCGCAGCCAAACCCCAAGATTTCCCGCCAGTATTACCAAACTGTTTTGGATGGTGGCGGTATTTTCTCAGGTTGAAGCCGGAATTTTACCCCCGGAAACGATTAATTTCACAGCCGAATGTCAAACGGATATTTGTAAATTAGTTAAAAATTCAGACAATGAAGCCGCCAGTCATATTTTAGACGAACTCACCCAAACTTCCTCCCAAAACAATCCCGCCACAGAAACCTATGAAAACTGGCTAAAAAAACGTTATTCAATCAACCAATTTTTTCAAAAAGCGGCTTATAATAATATTGATATCAGCCAAAAAAATTATCCCATTCCCGAACTAAAATTGGAATCACCCCAAGCCTGGGAACTGAAAATGAGAGGCAACCCCAAACAACCGATTAGAAATCAAATTACAGCCGAACAAACTGGGCGATTAATGTATGAAATTGTTACTCAAAAAGCCGTTTCTCAAACCGCCAGTTCCGAGATGCTGAACCTACTCGAACGAAATCTCGATCCCAACGTTTGGAAACAACAAGTCTCCAACCCCATTCAAGGTTTTTTAGGAGAATCTTTGGCAGGATTAGATATTCGCTTTTTTTCCAAAGTGGGTTGGACTTCAGAAACCCGTTTTGAGGTGGCATTTATTGAGTCAAAATCCGGCGAACTTGCCTATATTTTAACGGTATTTGGAGACGGCAAAGAATACGGAGAAAATTGGGAAATCTTTCCCGCTATTTCTCGTTTAGTTTACAATGAAATGAAAGCATTAAATTCTCAATCTTAATTCTGTCTAATTCTGGCATCGATGTAAGGGCGGGTTCTGCAAAAATTGATGTTTTTTAGAAACAACTTATATAAACCCGACCCGTTGCAATTTTTCAGTATTGTAGGGGCGGGTTCTGCAAAAATTGATGTTTTTTAGAAACAACTTATATAAACCCGCCCCGTTGCACTGACTGAAAGGGGGCGGGTTTACTGAGGTTGAGAGTGATAAATGATACATCTAGGCGGAACCCGCCCCTACAAATTAACGGGTGAGGTGGTGGCAAGGGGACGGGTTTACTGAGGTTGAGAGTGATAAATGATACATCTAGGCGGAACCCGCCCCTACAAATTAACGGGTGAGGTGGTGGCAAGGGGACGGGTTTAGTGAGGTTGAGAGTGTTAAATGATACATCTAAGCGGAACCCGCCCCTACAAATTAACGGGTGAGGTGGTGGCAAGGGGACGGGTTTAGTGAGGTTGAGAGTGATAAATGATACATCTAGGATGAACCCGCCCTTACAATATTGGTGAGCGATGGATATTGCCAAAACGGACTAAAATGATTATCATTTTACTAAAAATCTCCATTTTGATACAATGGAGAAGCCTACCACCATCAATTTTGGTGTATCTCGCCCTATGTCACCTTCAGAATTTTTGCGGATGTTGAGCCATCCTCGCGGTTGGAAACGTCGCCCTCTGTTGGCGGTCTTGGCCGTTTCAGCGATCGCCGTAACCGTCGGAAGTTTAACCACAGTCGCCCAAAACCCCCGCTCTACAAAGGTTGTCGCCACATTTTTACCGATGTACCTGTTTACAAAAGCGGTATCGGGTTCGAGTCGGGAAGTTGAAATATTGGTTCCTCCGAACGTTACCGCCCACGAATATCAAGCCTCCCCCAGTGAAGCCCGTAAACTTGCTCAAGCTCAAATTTTAGTTAAAAATGGCTTGGGAATGGAAACATTTCTCAGCGGGTTGGTGGCGAATGCGGGAAACTCTCAACTGAAACAAATTGATGCGAGTCAAGGCATTGAACCGTTAAAAGAAGATCACGATCACGGTCATTCTCACGATCACGATCACGATCACGGTCATGCTCACGCCGAGGGAAATCCTCATGTTTGGCTCGATCCGATTTTAGCACAAAAACAAGTGGCAAATATTCGGGAAGGTTTAATCGCCGCAGACCCAACAAATGCCCAAACTTACCGAGCCAATGCTGACGCTTATATTAAACAATTACAACAACTCGACCAAGAATTTAAAAGCCGTTTGGGTTCGGTACAAAACTGTAAATTTATTGCATTACATAATGCTTATCCCTACTTAGCCAGACGCTACGGCATCCAACAAATGGCAGTGGTTGAACTTCCCGATGATAGTATTTCGCCCCGGGATATTCAGCGTGTGATTTCTGCGGTTAAAGAATACAATGTGCAAGCGTTATTGAGCGAACCGGGAAACAATGACAGCCGGCTACAACAAATTTCTAATGATGTTGGGTTGCCTGTAAAAACTTTAGATCCGATTGAAACAGGTTCGCCCGATCCTCAATATTATTTTACCGCAATGCGGAAGAATTTAAACACCCTAGAGGATATTTGTAAATGATTGATGGAAAAGTGGGAAGCCCATGTGTTTTAGAGATAGAAAATTTAACCGTTCGACGGGGAAACTATGTGGCTGTCGAACAGGTTTCTTTTGAAATTTTCTCGGGAACAAATACGGCAATTGTTGGGCCAAACGGTGCGGGAAAAAGTACGTTAATTCGTGCGGCTTTAGGATTAATTCCTTACGAGTCGGGTCAGGTAAAAATATTGGGACGCTCTTTAAATAAACTGGGGAAACGTTGGGAAAAAATAGGTTATATTCCCCAAAAGTTTTCTTTTGATCGCTATTTTCCATTAACTGTAGAAGAATTAGTGGCTTTAGCGTTACCAAAATCGGCTTTTTGGAAATCCAGAGAACGAAAAATTTGGGTTCAACAAGCTTTAGTTAAAGTTAACCTAGAAAATCAATCTCACCAACGAATTGGAACCCTAAGCGGAGGGGAACTCAAACGGGTTTTATTAGCGTATTGTGCGGCGGTTCCCCGTAAATTAATTATCTTAGATGAAGCTTTATCAGAAGTCGATGCTAAAGGAGAAGTTGAGTTTGCAGAATTACTCAATAAACTCCAAAGAGAACAGGGGTTTGCTATTCTACAAATTTCTCACGATTTAGATTTAGTTAGTCGATATTGCGATCGCGTTTTGTGTCTCAACCGGCAAATTCTTTGTCAAGGAAGTCCGCGAGAAACGTTATCAATGGAAAATATACAGGCGGTTTATGGTTCAACTCTCATTCGTTATTTTCACTCTCATTAAGTTATCGGTTGGATGGGTTAAATTAATGATAGTTGTTGTTAAATCTAATAGTAGGGTGGGTCAAATTAATCATGGTTGTTGTCACATCTGATAGATTAAAAAATTGACCCACCCTACAAGTGTCGGTCAAATTAATGATAATTGTTGTTAAATCTGATAGATTAAAAAATTCTTCAAGGTAGGGTGGGTCAAATTAATCATGGTTGTTGTCACATCTGATAGATTAAAAAATTGACCCACCCTACAAGTGTCGGTCAAATTAATGATAATTGTTGTTAAATCTGATAGATTAAACAATTCTTCAAGGTAGGGTGGGTCAAATTAATCATGGTTGTTGTCACATCTGATAGATTAAACAATTCTTCAAGGTAGGGTGGGTCAAATTAATGATAATTGTTGTTAAATCTGATAGATTAAAAAATTGACCCACCCTACAAGTGTCGGTCAAATTAATGATAATTGTTGTTAAATCTGATAGATTAAAAAATTCTTCAAGGTAGGGTGGGTCAAATTAATAATGATTGTTGTTAAATCTGATAGATTAAAAAATTCTTCAAGGTAGGGTGGGTCAAATTAATCATGGTTGTTGTCACATCTGATAGATTAAACAATTCTTCAAGGTAGGGTGGGTCAAATTAATAATGATTGTTGTCACATCTGATAGATTAAAAAATTGACCCACCCTACAAGTGTCGGTCAAATTAATGATAATTGTTGTTAAATCTGATAGATTAAAAAATTGACCCACCCTACAAATATGATCAATTCAGTTTTAAAATATAATAGATTAAACAATTGACCCAGCCTACAAGTATGATCAATTCAGAGTGGATAGAACTATTTAGCTTACCCTTTATGCAAAGGGCGGTTTTGGGCGGCGTTTTACTGGGAACCTTGGGGGGAGTTTTAGGAAGTTTTGTGGTATTGAGACAGCTTTCGATGTACGGAAATGCTTTGGGTCATGCGTCATTTTTAGCTGTGGTGATCGGTGCATTTTTACAACTTCCTTCCACATTATCCCTAACCCTATTTTTGGTTATTTTTGGTTTGGGAGTGCTGTATTTAATCGATACAACAAATCTAGGTAGCGATACAATCTTAGCAATTATTGTGGCGGGTTCTGTTGCGTTAGGAATGATTGGATTTTCATTTTTAGAAGGTTATCGGGGAAATTTATCCTCTATTTTATTTGGGGATATTTTGGCAATTGGCAATCTGGATATTATTTTATTATCCCTACTTTTAATCGTTACAATTATCTGTTTAGCCATTACCCTACCCCAACAAATCCTCATAACGTTTAGCCCGGATATGGCTCAACTCAAAGGCATTCCTGTACAGTTTTATCGCTATGGTTTTATAATCTTATTATCTCTAACATTAGCCCTATCAATTCGGGCGGTGGGGATTTTATTAGTGAATGCGTTTTTAATCATTCCGGCTGCAACGGCTAAAATAATATGCGATCAATTTGTACCCTTTTTAGGACTAGCCGCTGCGATCGGGGGACTCAGTGGTATTATCGGAATGGTAATTTCTGGAATTTGGGATTTACCCTCGGGGCCAAGTATCGTTTTAGTTCAGCTTGTGGTATTTTTAATAGGAGTAGGATTGAGTCGGTCGAGTCATTAACCCCACCGACCCCAGTTGAAAGTAAATTTTTAGGCAGGTTTTTGAGCAAATCTTTCAATCAAAATCAACAATAAATAAACACTCGCAAGATAAATCCCTGCGGGAAGAAGAACGCGCAGCAAGTCCAAGAACATTGTAAGCTCACCTCCAGTCAAAAAATCGGCGTACAGTTCTTAATTATTTTTTTATAATCTCTATCTTTAGAATAACACAAACGTCAGTGAAAACACGATAGATCTAGATCTAAAGACAATATCGGAAACTATTCGGCTTCCCGAAAAAAAGGTCAAGCGATGGGCGATCGAATTCTAAAAATTGTTCGGAGGGACGTTGACAAAAAAAATAAAATGTGCTACCAATAGCCAAAGTGTCGCCTCGATACGCCAAACTAGAACAGTAGGCCTAAAGAGATCGTCTATGAATTTTGGCATAAACTCAAAATTAAGATAGTTTTGAAAGTAAGCCCTACTCAAAAAGAGCAGAAGACAGTTCTTTCTGGTCAAACTGCTCTGCATCTCCCAATCACCCATTCCAGTTCGCTGCTGCTATCTCCGAAAAGACGCCATGTCAACCCTAGTGATCGTCGAATCTCCAACGAAAGCTCGCACCATCAGCAACTTCCTTCCCCGTGACTATCGGGTGGAAGCGTCGATGGGTCATGTGCGCGACCTACCGCCCTCGGCCGAAGAAATCCCCGAAAAGTACAAAGGCCAGAAGTGGGCGCAGCTTGGTGTGAACGTCGAAGCCAACTTCGAGCCAATTTATGTCGTACCGAAAGATAAGAAAAAAGTAGTCAAAGAACTCAAAGACGCGCTCAAAGCAGCCGATGAACTCGTTCTGGCGACTGACGAAGATCGCGAAGGAGAAAGTATCAGTTGGCATTTGCTGCAACTGCTGCAACCGAAGATCCCAACCAAACGAATGGTCTTCCACGAAATCACCCAAGAAGCCATTCAAAGCGCCCTGAATAACTGCCGCGATCTCGACGAACAACTGGTACACGCCCAAGAAACCCGACGCATTCTCGATCGCCTCTACGGTTACACCCTGTCGCCGCTACTGTGGAAAAAAATCGCCCGAGGCTTATCCGCCGGACGAGTTCAGTCCGTCGCCGTGCGCCTACTGGTGAACCGAGAACGGGAACGTCGAGCCTTCCGTCAGGGAGACTATTGGGACCTAAAAGCCCGACTCGAAAAAGACAAAACCCCCTTTGACGCCAAACTCACCACCCTTGGCGGCGTGAAAGTTGCCACCGGGAGCGACTTCGACGAAACCACCGGTAAAATCGCCCAAGGTCGAAACGTCGTTCTCCTCGATGAAGCCCAGGCGATGGCCCTCAAAGAACGCCTCACCGGTAAACCCTGGACCGTCAGCAACATCGAAGAACGGCCCACGACCCGCAAACCCGCCCCGCCCTTTACCACCTCCACCCTGCAACAGGAAGCCAACCGCAAACTGCGGCTGAGTGCGCGTCAAACCATGCAAATTGCTCAAGGGCTGTACGAACGGGGCTTTATCACCTATATGCGAACCGACTCCGTACACCTATCCGAACAGGCGATAGAAGCGGCTCGGGCTTGCGTTGAGGAAAAATATGGGAAAAACTACCTCAGCCCCAAACCCCGCCAGTACACGACCAAAAGCAAGGGCGCTCAAGAAGCCCACGAAGCCATCCGTCCGGCGGGGAACCGTTTCCGCACCCCCCAACAAACCGATCTCGGCGGCAACGACCTCAAACTCTACGATCTAATTTGGAAGCGAACCGTCGCCTCTCAGATGGCCGACTCCCGCCAAACCAATATTGCGGTTGAGTTGCAAGTCGAAAATGCGGGTTTTCGGTCCTCCGGGAAACGCATCGACTTTCCCGGCTTCTTACGGGCCTACGTCGAGGGTTCTGACGATCCCGATGCGGCCCTCGAAGACCAAGAAGTGCTGCTTCCGGCGTTGAAAGTTGGCGACCATCCCAAATGTCAACAACTGGACGCCGTTAGCCACGAAACCCAACCCCCGGCTCGGTTTACAGAAGCCTCTCTGGTGAAAACTCTCGAAAGCGAGGGCGTTGGCCGGCCGAGTACCTACGCCAGCGTTATCGGTACCATTATCGATCGCGGCTACGCCCAGTTGAAAGGAAACGCCCTGACTCCGACGTTTACGGCCTTTGCCGTTACCAGTTTGCTGGAAAAACATTTTCCCGACTTGGTGGATATTGGCTTTACCGCCCGGATGGAAAATACCCTCGATGACATCGCCGAGGGACAGGCGGACTGGCTCCCCTATTTGCAGAAGTTTTACTCGGGAGATGCGGGGTTAGAGACGCAGGTTCGCGAACAGGAGAGTCAAATTGATGCCAAAGTCGCCCGGACAGTTGAACTGGAAAAACTCGGGGGCGAAACCGACGGGATTACCTACAAGGTCTGTATCGGCAAGTTTGGGCCGTATGTTGAGGCGGAAAAAGACGGCGAAACGGTGACGGCTTCTATTCCCCAAGACTTGACGCCGGCCGATCTGACGCCCGAGTTGGTTCAAGAACTGCTTCAGCAAAAAACCGAAGGCCCCGAAAAGTTGGGCCTGCATCCCGAAACCGGCGAAGCGATTTTTATGTTGATCGGCCCCTACGGTCCCTATGTACAGTTGGGCGAGGAGTCCGAGGAGAATAAAAAACCGAAGCGGGTGTCTTTGCCCAAAGGCGTCGAAAAGGATAGCGTTACCCTCGATATGGCGGTGGGCTTGCTGTCCCTTCCCCGACTGTTGGGGGTTCATCCCGAAACCGGGGCGAAGGTGAAAGCAGCGATCGGTCGGTTCGGCCCTTATGTTGTCCACGATCAGGGGAAAGAGGGGAAAGACTATCGTTCGATTAAAGCGCCCGATGATGTGTTGACGATTACTTTGGATCGGGCTTTGGAAATGTTGGCTCAACCGAAAGCAACTCGGGGAAGTCGGCGATCGGCGACTCCGCTGCGGGAGTTGGGCGCTCACCCCGAAGATGGCGAACCGGTGAACGTTTATAATGGCCCCTACGGTCCCTATGTTAAACATGGGAAAACGAATGCGTCTGTTCCCAAAGAGGTGACGGTTGAGGATGTGACGTTGGAGAAGGCGCTGGAATGGTTGGCGGCGAAGGCGAGTTCCGGTTCTAAGTCTCGTAAAAAATCAACAAAGAGTACCGGAACGACTAAAAAGAGTACCGGAACCACTAAAAAGACTGGCGGAACGACGAAAAGTTCAAGTTCTCGCAAGAAAACCACCAAATAAGCCCTGAAAATTTACTTTCAAATCTTCCAAAGGCGTTCTTATCGAACGTCTTTATTTGTTAGAAACGACAACTCATTAAACGGGCTAAAAAATACAGCAGTTCGCGCTCTTGCAAGAGGCGCTATAACTCCTCTAAATGGTTGTGATATGATGTCCGGTTGATTAATACGTGTTATGGGGGCGGGGCGGGTTTACCTTAATCTCGGAGTTGTAGTAAAGATCTTAGCTGAGGCGCGCCCCTACAGAAAGAATGATGATTGATTAGCCGGACATGATATGACCTGCGATCGCCATAATTAAATTAATCGTCTCGATATCCGCATCGAATAGCCCGAAAAAATCATGGGATAAAAATGCGCCTTGCACCTCGATAATCTTCGATATCAACTACAATTTAAACTAAGCGGTTAACACAGCGTTCTCGATAAACGGGTTCAGTCAACAGGCGATCAATATTTCCAATTGTGACCACAGGAAGGGATGTAGAGGTATTTTCTTCGCGTATTACTTGCTCTAAGGAATTTTTCCCTTTCATGCTGCGGTTAGCAGTCAACAAAATCATCTGATTCGATTGAGCAAACTGCCAAACTATACGATCGTTGCTGTCTATTGGTAGCCCAACTTCTTCAAAGAGAACAAAGCGTATCGAGATCAAATCAAGCCAACCACCGGCTTCGAGACTGCCTAGTAAAATAACAGCGTGTCCTCTCAAATTGTGATCAATCAGGAAGTTCATATTTACAATGAGAGTTTCGCTTTTGCTGCTTGAAGTTTAGCTCGAATTGCCTCAGTCCCAGGTTTTTGAGGTTGTGCTGCAATTTTAGCAAATAATTCTCGGTTCTTATCCTCCCAATAACGTCGTAATTCCTCGGCTTCTTGTAACACAGTTTGATACTCAGTTTCTACTGCTACACGATGCGTTTGAATGTAGGACAAAGCAGCATCTATTTGTTCATCTGTAAGACTGAGCATAGCACGAATAAACTTGGGCGGATACTGAGCCTTCACATAGTCCATCACATCATAGAGAGTAATGCGAGTACCTGCAATTGTCAGTCCTCGCTCGGTACGAATGATCGCTGCATCATTGTTTGTTCGAGTCATGCTTATTGTCTCCTCAATCTATTTTGATAGAACTGATTACCCGTGTTAAAAATCATGCAGCTATATAATTCTGTCTGACTCATCATCAGACTTTTATGGGTTGAGTTCAAACTGTTATTTTCCCAACACCTTAACCACTCCAATACCGCCAAAATACAATAGAACAACCGAACCCCCCAACAAACTTTGGGTTAAAGGATCGGTAGAAGGCGTTAACACGGCACCGATAACAAAAGCGCCCAAAACCACGTATTTCCAACCGGAAAACATCTTTTCAGAAGAAACAATTCCGAGCAAACCTAACAAAATTTGAATCACGGGAACTTGGAAGGATAACGCCGTGACAAACAGCAATTTTAACACAAAGGAAAAATACTTTTCAATCGACCACAACTGTTCAACAACATCGCCGCCATAACCGATAAAAAACTTAAGTGCAGCCGGAACAATTGCCAGATAAGCAAACACCAAACCCACCCCAAACAAAATCGTTGAACCGAAGAATATCGGCCCCAAAAATCGACGTTCTTGAACGCTAATTCCCGGCAAAACAAACTTGACAATTTGATAGAGAACAAACGGACTCGCCAACAATAACCCACTGTAACCGGCCACTTGAATAGAGACGAAAAAATATTCTCCCGGCGCCAGTTGCAAAAACTTCACCCCTTGGGCGGGTTTTTCTAAAAGTTCTACAATAGAATTGGCAAAAATAAAACAACCCACCGCACCAATAACCACCGCTATTAACGAGTAGAAAATACGCTGTCGCAATTCTTCTAAATGGTCGAATAACGACATTTCCACTTCGTCGGGAAATTCATCGCCCGAATTTATCTCCTGTTCTTCGGGATTCATCGAGACTTCGGAGGGGGTAGTTTCTTCGACGACGGTAACGCCGTTGTTGTTGTTATTTGAACCGGATTCGGGAGTTTCTAAAGATGCCATATCGAGTTAAGATTTAAAATTCAATAAAGATTGGTTTTGAGATTCAAAATTAGAAATACAGATGGCGAAATCAAGATTTCCGCAGATTATTAACTATTGTATCGTCTCTCGGGCAGAAACTCGATCAAATGTACAGTGCATCATCGGGGCTGCATCAAGGCTTAGACATCTTTGCTGAATGATATGAGATCTGATATCAAGTCCGGTTGAATACCGATTATAAAAGTGTGGGGAGATCAAGAGATTTTGACTGACCGATGACATTAACATCATAAAAGGTTTCAATCCAAACCCTGGCACCACAAGGGAGAGGTTTATCGGGACAATAGACGACACGACATCCTCCCGGTATTTCGACGATATGCCCGTAAGTATTGGTGTTGCGCGTTTTGACGGTAATCACGGGAAGTTGTTGCTGTTGTTTTTGATTTTGGCGAATTCTGTGAGAATTAACGTGAACAATCGTTTTTGCACGCTTTTTGAGATTACACCAACGCGGAGCCGGGCCTCTTGTACCTCGCTTAATAGTGGGTTCGCCCTTAAACAGGGGAATGAGCCACATTTTCCCGGTCTTATAGGCACCTTCGACTCGGCCTGCGCTTAGGAGAACTCGCAGTCGAGCGGTGGAGATTTTTAAAATACGGGCTGCTTCTGTAGTACCGACGACCATTGAACTATAAGGGTATCGCAATAGTTTTAAAAGCTCTATAACCCAATTATAAATGATCTGCGGATCAATGGTCAAGGATCTGGCTATTCGGTGTTCGCAGTAGCGCGGTTGAACCGAAACCTGTTCACTGGTCAGGTGATAACGGGTTCGCGACTCGCGGTCTTGGGGTCCCCCCAAGTGGAGCACTTGCCTCGCGACTTGCGGTCGGACTCCCTTCGGGTTCACCAGTTGCTTTAAGTCGGGGAACCCGCCCAACGCACTGGTTCACCGCGCCACCTGCGGGCGAATCGCGAATGCCGACCAAGAGAGGCTGAATGGTCGCGAAGGCAAGTAAGCCGCTTCGCGGCAGGCTACGCCAACGCGATCTTCCGCGACAGGCTTTCCCGTAAGGGTCAGGTGTCTGTTATTCGTTGATTATACAACCGGATTTGATATGACTAATCAATGAGCGTCATGTAGGGGCGCGCCTCAGCATTGAACGAGGGCGATCACTCCGAGATTGAGTGAGTTAAACCCGCCCCGCACCCATAAGACCCATTAATCAAGCGGATATCATATGATTCGATATGGACGGTTTGATAAACCTGACTGCGAGAGTTGCAGAGGAATTAGTTATTATCAAGTCAAACCGTTCTCATCTGAGTGCAATGATCAAACTCATAAGACACCAGATACGGGTGTTTCTCGCATCAATTCTAGCCGTAATTCGTATCCAACGCTTTCGGTATCTCAGTCGGCTAGCCGTTTTGTGTTTGATGTTTTTTGGTGTGTTGCTAACCGTTGTCTCTCAACCGGCTGTTTCTCAAGACATTCCTGAAAATCTGAATTGGTCCGATCAGGTGACTCTCCTTGAGAACAACTGGGAGAAACAGTACGAAGATTATTTTAACCGGGATTTGGGAGAAGTCAGGCTAACCGCAGAGGATATTGCTCAAATTCTCTCCCGCATCGCCGACCAAACGGGAACCAAACCGGCGGTGTTGTGGGTGGCGCCCCAACCGGAATATCTGAAATTGGTGTTGTTGACTCCGGGCGATCAAGCTACCGGTAATATTATCGCCGAACTAGACCAAGAGACTGTAATGAAACAGGTTCACCGACTGTATCTAGAAGTCACGAACCCGAGAAGAATCGATACCACTTCCTATCTTAAACCCGCTCAACAATTGTATCAATGGATCGTTCAACCGTTTGAGGCCACACTCAAAGAAAAAGGGATTGATACCCTGCTATTCTGTACGGGACCGGGTTTGCGAACTTTACCCCTTGGCGTTTTGCATGACGGACAACAGTTTTTAGTCGAAAAGTACAGTTTAAGCCGCATTCCGGCGTTTAATTTGTTGGTAGATACCAATTACGACAATCTCCAACGGGGACAGGTTTTGGCGATGGGGGTGTCGGAATTTCCCGAAAAAAATCCCCTTCCTGCGGTACCTGTAGAATTATCAAATATTGTTAAGCCCCAACCGGGGGAGGAAGCGTCTTTTTCCAGTTTCTTGGGACAATGGCCGGGAAAATCTTTTCTCAACCAAGTCTCTACTTTGCAGAATTTAGAGACGGAGTTGGCTTTTAATCGCTTTGAGATTGTTCATTTGGCGACTCACGCGGAGTTTCAAGCGGGAAAGCCGAACAATTCCTATATTCAATTGTGGGATACTCAACTGCGCTTAAGTGATATGAAAGAAATGCGCTGGAATAGTCCGCCTGCGGAGTTGTTGGTGTTGAGCGCTTGTCAAACTGCGGTGGGAAATCACGAGGTAGAATTGGGCTTTGCGGGGTTGGCCCTTCAGTCGGGGGTGAAGTCGGCTTTGGCGAGTTTGTGGTACGTTAGCGATCGCGGTACCCTGGCTTTAATGAGTGAATTTTATCAACAGTTAAAAGGGGCAAACACGAAAGCTGAAGCGCTCAAACAGGCTCAAATTGGGATGATTCGGGGTAAAGTTCGTTTGCAAGAGGGTGAACTTTTGATTTCTCGGGGTGAGGTGGCTTTACCGCCGACTTTGGCTTCTAATCGAGAAGAAGAATTATCTCATCCTTACTATTGGTCTGGGTTTACCTTAATTGGAAATCCTTGGTAGGGTGCATCAAGTTCGAGATTTTCTCAAGAATTGACATTGATTCACTGTTTGATGCACCCGAGTTATTTGCCTTGAAAATCGTTGGTTGGGTGCATCAAAGCCTGAAATTATTAATGAATAATCACCAAATCCAGACTTTGATACACCCCAAACAATATCAATCGCTATACTGAGGACTCCTGCGGAATAACCTCGTTGGTATGAATTGCTTTTCCGTTTGTATGACCGTTATTATTGCGGGGTTGAATTAACCCATATCCTCCATGATGAACACGTTTATAAATGACGTTCAGTTCTCCGGTTTTGTCATTGCAAAACACATAAAAATCGTGATCGATTAGTTGCAATTGTTCCAGGGCTTCTTGAACGCTCATTGGCGGCATTGCAAAGTATTTGGTGCGTACTACCTCCTCTGGAAGTTCCGGTTGGCGATCGCCAATCAAATCTTCGACTACCGGTTGATGTTCCACCACTTCTCCCAATTTTCCGGGATACTGATGCTTCCCTTGCCGTTTTTCTTTAAACTTGCGAAGTTGGCGAGCAATCTTATCGGCTACAAGATCGACACTTGCGTACAGATTCTCACTACTTTCTTGGGCGCGAATCACAGTTCCATTTGCATAAATTGTGACTTCGGCTGTTTGCTTTGGATTGATTCGAGGGTTACGAGCAACTGATAGGTGTACATCCACTTCATTGGTAAGTTGCTGATAGTGGCTGACCGCCTTGGTAATTTTTTGATGCACGTACTCGCGAATTGCTTCGGTTATTTCAAGATTTTTACCCTGGACCACAAGCTTCATAAAGCTTCCTCCCGCTCATAATGTGGGCATAAACTCACCTTAACACTTTGGATTTGGGATGGATAACCCCTTTAAAATCTTTTGCATCCCTTGACAATTCTTGATATTTTTAGGGTAAAGTTCTGTTAACTTTAGCTTGATTTTTTTGGGGATTTCTAGTACCATCCCAACTTTTTTATCCTCTATGTATTGAGCATCTATACCCACAATCTTAACACACCCATTCTTTGCAAATGCCTGTTTTTGCTGATTCTGTCCGCCGACAATGTAAAATTTATAACTTAGGATTGGTCCCTTATCCAGTCGCCTGGGAGTGGCAGCGATCGCTCGTAAAACAGCATCAACAGCACCCCGAGTCCGATGATGTTCTGTTGCTATTGGAGCATCCCCCGGTCTACACTCTGGGCCAGGGAGCCGATCCCAAGTTCATAAAATTTAACCCAAATTCTCACAATGTCCCCGTCCACCGAGTTGAACGGGGGGGCGAAGTCACCTATCACTGTCCGGGTCAATTGGTCGGCTACCCCATTGTTAACCTGCGACGACATCAACAAGATTTACACTGGTATCTGCGACAACTCGAAGAAGTGATTATTCGAGTTTTGGCCGCTTACGGGATTGAAGGATCGCGCATTGCCGGCTTAACGGGCGTTTGGGTCGCCGAAAAAAAAGTCGCCGCCATCGGGATTAAAGTCAGCCGGTGGATCACCATGCACGGTTTTGCAATTAATGTCTGTCCCGACTTGCGGGGATTTCAACAAATAGTCCCTTGCGGAATTAGCGATCGCCCGGTGGGGAGTTTAATCGAATTTGTGCCAACTGTTAACCTAGAACTTGTGCGATCGCAGGTAAAAATCGCTTTTGCAGAAGTTTTTGATCTCGAACCCGTTAATATTGAGGGTGAACCCAATTCGAGCTAAAAATTCGCCCAATTTTCTCCACAATAATTTAAGATAACGACAGTAGCTTTTAATTGTTCTGTGCTATGAACTTCAGAATTCTTGCTACCGTGGTGGTTTTGAGTGCGGTGACTCTCGTTCAACCGAGCCAAGCGGGGAACCTAGAAACAATTCGTCAGCTTTTGTCGAGCAAAGAATGTGCAAACTGTAATCTTGCCGGTGCGGGTTTGGTTTTAGCCGATTTAGCCGGGGCGAATTTAGCCGGGGCGAACCTCGTGGGGGCTAATCTCAGCCGTGCGAATTTGACCGGCGCCAATCTCAAAGGGGCGAACTTGACCGGAGCGAGTTTACACGGAGCGAATTTAACCGGTGCGAATTTAGCCGGTGCCAATCTCAACGGTACCGATTTGCGGGGCGCTTATTTGATGAATGCGGTTCTCACCGAAAGTAATATTAAAGATGCTCAATTGGTGGGTGTTATCGGAATGCCAACCAATACCGGAAATGCGGAAGATTATTATTATTGGGGAGTGCAAGAAGCGAAAGAAAAAAATTACGTGAATGCTATTGATTTTTATACTCAAGCGATTCGTTTAAAGCCCGATTTAGCGGCCGCTTATTTTGGTCGAAGTATGGCAAGAGCCGATTTGGGAGATTTAGCTGGTGCGATCGAAGATGCTCGCTATGCTCAACAATTGTATAAAACTTTGGGTTCGGAAGAAGGAGAAAAAATTTCTACTCAGCTTGTTCAGGTTTTAGAATATCAGCAAAATCCAGAAGAACCGGAGTATAAAGGTGGGTTTTTAGGGGTTTTACAACAGGGTTTAGGGACGTTACAGCAAGCGACTCCTTTGCTGTTGAGATTGCTGTTTTAGGTTGGGGTATCAATTTATTTATTGCGCGATTGTGGGAGGTAAAATTATGAGCGATCAACAGAAATCTTTCTGGAATTCGGTGGGCAAAAAAGCATCAGGTTTGGGGAAGTCTATCGGTCATAAAGCCTCGGAAGTTAGTCAAAATGTGACTAAAAAAGCCACCGATGCCGCCAAACAAAAAGCCACAGAAATGGGCGAAACGATCAGTCAAAATGCCTCGGAAGCCGGAAAAAAGGTGATGGAAAAGGCGACAAATTCGGTGGATTCGGCGAAAAAACAAACTCAAAATTGGGTGGAAAATATTTATTCTGAATCCGAAGAAAGTCCGGAAGCCACACAATTACATGATTGGAGTTTAGATGAGTTATATCATGTTTTTGTTCGTACTCAAACGGCAAGTTATGGCGGCACTCAAACGGTAACGCTGAAAACCGGTAAAAGCTACAGCGTTAAAATTCCTCCCAACCCGACAGAGGGTTCAAATTTGCGTTTAAAAGGCTGCGGTTTGGGGGGTGAAGATGCGTTTTTGGTGCTGCACACGTTGTTGAATCCGCTTTTTAATATTGACCGCAAAATTAATAGTTTAATTGTTCAAGCTCCGGTTTATGATCGGACAAAAGTTCGGTGTTTAGAAGCTTATAATCGTTTGAGTGGTGCTTTGCCAACCGAAGATTTTGCCGCTTTGAATTTGTTGGATTATTTGGTTTTTTCCTCAAAAATTTATTCAGAAATCGGTCAGCGTTATACGATTGCGAGTCAAAATTCTCGGCTGTTGGGATTAGAAGATTGTTTGCAAAAATGCTTAAATGCGTCTCACTTGGAGACGGAAGAACAAAAGGGAATTCGTGCGGCTTATCAATATTTAAGGAACGGCGAAGCGGTTCCCGATTTAAAGACTTTGGATCGGCTGGATGCGATCGTTTTGTATTCTAATTTGAAAGCGGAATTTAAAAAGTATTATCTCAGGGCAAGTGCGGCAACGCGGATGATGACGATTGACTGGATTCTGGTGAATGAGATTGATGTCAATCAACAGATTATTCAGTCGGATCGACCCCGATTTTTGGCGGTGTATCAGCCATTGAGAGAAGGTGAAGAAATTGTTGATTTGAGAACGTTAGAGGCGTTTGATACTTGGGTTGAAAAAGCGAATTTACCTCTGGTTTGTTCGCTAACTTATAAATTGGTACGCCAGCGAGAATTTGAACTGAACGATGAGTTTGAATTGGATGATTTTAGCGAATCATTTCAGGCAATAGAGCGGGTGAGTCAAGCCATAAAAGCTTCTGAAACTTATCGGAGTTCTAACGATAATTATACGGTCAATGTGATGGAGATTAAGCCGGGAATGTTGATAGAAACGGCTTATAATTCGGTGTCAAGAGGCGGTTTGGGATTGTTGAGCGGAATGCCGATTATTAAAAACTCAAAAACTTTTATCGAAACAGTGGCTAGAATCGCGATCGCTCGTGCGAGTGAAATGACCAGTTCAGAAAAAATTAAACTGGGGATTTCCGCAGTTGCAGACCCAGGAACAACTAACACGACAGCCGGCGGAAATTGGCAAGCGGTAAGCCAATTAGGAAGACAAGAACAAAGCCTGAGTCAGTTGTCAGGTTTGGATGCTTATCGAGCGATATTGATGGAAATAGAGGGGGTAATGGATTTAAGTGAAGATAGCGATCGGGTATCTTTTAATTCTAAATTAAATGTTTGGAAGCTGTTGCGCGGAAATGGCGATCGCCAGCGGACCCTGGATCAATTAGAGCGCCAGTTGTACAGTTGAATCGCTCAACCCCCGACTCGGAAAGCTTTTGGGAGTTGCCTAAAAATCTTTTTCTCAGATCTAGACACGCTCTAAAATATTTGCTATGATACGAAGATGTCACACCTGGAGAGGTGGCTGAGTGGTCGAAAGCGGCAGATTGCTAATCTGTTGATAGGTTCGTAAGGCCTATCCGAGGGTTCGAATCCCTCCCTCTCCGTTCCCGAAGCGGTTTCTAGCTTTTACTCGTTTTCAGATTCGATCAAATTGATCGCGTTTAACTCGTTGGAAGTGAGAAGTTGATGATCTGAAAAAATCTTATTGCGAATTTCTCTCAAACTGTAACTTCTGAAAACCACAAACGGAAATTCTCCATACTGATTACCAATGGGTAAAATATTATTTGCGGGATAAAGTAAGCGAATATAGACAGCGAGTAAGTCTCGAAAGGTATCCTCCTCAGTGTCTTCGGGAGTTTTTTCAAAATAGTTTTTCAAGGCTTCTTTACACACAAAAATAAATAAAGGAACCGCATAATATTGATCGCAACGTTGACTATTTTGTTCAAACCATTGAGTTTGTTGGGATTGATCTTTAAGCTGATGAATCAACTCAATGGCTGATTTTGTAGCTGAAGATAGACTTTCGGGATAAATTTCGCGGTTATATAAAATAGTATACAGCTTCTTTAACAAATCGGTCATCGCTTGAGATTTGAGTAAATTTTCTAAATCAAACTCATAGTTTTCTTGTACTTGTTTGGAAGCCAAGGGGACAACTAATAAACTCCCGCTAATTTGTCCGGGTTCCAATAAACGCCAAGTTAATAATTCATCTAATCCCCGACTCATTAACCGGATAAAGTCATCGGGAAAACATTCACGAATCGCCAAATAAGAATCAGTTTTTTGGGGGTTTGAGGGGGATAAATCGTTCAGAACAATTCTGACATTACCCAGTAAATTTTCCAGACTGGTAGACACCTCCAGCAATAATTTATCGCTGCGGCGTCGGTGATGTTCTTTGCGAAGTTCTCGAATAAAAGAAGCCATTCGACCCGAGAAAGTGTCACCCGCAGCATACACGGATTTTCCCCCAATAGGAATCATCATAAAATCATCCTTACCAATTTTACCCGATCCTTTAATTCGAGTCATTATAGCAGTTTTTAAAATCATCAAGAGATTGACCAAATTTAAAACACTTTCTTTTAAACTCAATTCCCGATCATTTCTGTCGGGGATATTTCCATAGTAAATGGCTTGTTCAAAACCATAAAAAATTAAACTTTTTTCGGCGTTATCGAAAGTCTGAGTTATACCATTTTCAACATAATATCCTCGACCTCGATAGATGACTTGAATAATTTCCATCAGGTTTTGTTCGATTTCAAAGCGGGGGATATCTATTAAAATATGTTGGGTTTTGGGAAAAGATAAACCCCGACTCGCGGAAGCGGTCATAAAAATAACTTTGACCCGATCTTTTGACTGCTGTATTTGTGGTTTTTCGGATTCTGAAATATTGGCGTGAATTTCGATATAATCTGTAAACGCTTCAAACTGTTCTAAATGTTGTTGTAAAAACTCAATCAGCAGTTGTAACCGTTGTTTGTCTTGAATATAAACAATAATTTGTGTTGTATTTGCTTGTGATAATAACTCTAAAATATCAAGACCGATTTGATTTTGAACGGGATTTAACAACTGGTTTTGTTGTTCTCGCAAAAGGTTCGGGTTAAACTGGGTTGAGTGAATTAACAGTTTGTAAGTAATATTTAAACAGTTTGCGGGATAAGAATTAGCATTAATTAGAGTCGCTGATTTTTTATTAAAAATAAAATCTTGTTTTGATAGGGGAGTTGCGGAAGCGGTTGAGCGTCTAAAAAATATCTTGTCGGGTTGAACTTTAGAATTTGAAAGATGTTGATTAATGACATCTTTGTCAACAATGGAAGCATCAGCAACAATAATTTTAGTATTGAAACCGTGTTGGGGTTCGGTTAGCTGATACTCATTCACTAAGCTACTAATTCGACCGAGAAATTCTGCTCCGCTATCATCTCCGGTAATTTCATCAATCATTATAAATAAGTGTTTAATCCGACCCGAAATTTCTCGCATTTTCGAGGGGATAACTTGTCCCTCTCGACGGTTATACACGCCTTTAAAAATATTGGCAAAATGACGCAGAGTATCTGTATTGTTGTCGGTTTTCTTTAAAGATTGAATCGAAACCGTTGCGACAATGGCGTTGGATAAGTTGCGATCAATAATCGTATATACACCTTCACAAAGACTATATAAAACACCCCGACTTTTTTGACCCGCATCTTGAATTACATCTTCGGTAATTCGTTGTAAACGCCGAGAATAATGTTGATACTGTTGGGGTTCGGTGTTTTGAGCGTCAACAAACTGAACCGCATTTTCTTGAAAGTTTCCTTGATAATGATTGGAATAATATTGAACCGTACATCGACCGCCATTTTCTTCAATTAAGTTAGAATTGGTATTGAGACAAAGTAAGCGATCATCACACAAGGATTCGTTATTTTTAAACTTTTCGATAATATCAATATTCACCTGTTTTCGGGGACTAATATAGAAAAATAAAAATCCTTCATCTAGATGCTGTTTGAGAAAGTCTACCAGAGCGGTTGTTTTTCCGATTCCAGGATTTCCGGTTAAAAATAGATAAGTTCCTGAACCCGTTAAAGCTTGTTGAATTAAGCGAGAATGAGCTTGACGAAGGTTCATTGTTCCCGTCAATCCTAACGAGTTCATTAGTTCGGGAGGAACCTCCGCAATAATATTAAAAAAGTCATCAATTTTTTCATTATGAATTACCCAGTTACTTTCATCGGGAATAACCTTTAATAAGGATTTAATAAACTTTTTACCGTTAACAAAACTGCTCGCTGCTTTGCGTTGAATCACGTCAATAACTTTACCACGAGCTTCGGTAATTTCGAGATTGCTAGAGTGTTCTTGATAGATCTCAGCACAAGTTTTTAGAAAACCCAAGTTATCGGGTTGAACAGACATCGCACTCACCCCCCGATCCGTATAACCAAACACGTTAAACATCAGAGAATAGGACTCATTTAATAGCTGATTTTCTTGTAAAAATTCATAGAAACTGTATGCGTAACTCGCAGCTTGAATAAGTTTAGAACTTTCTTTATCGTTTCGTTTAAAAGCGGTAAAATAGTCCTTGAGTTCAGGAGAAAATTTAACACCCAGTTCCTCACAGTTATCTCCCGTATCAATACTGAGTCCAGAAAAAACACTTTTTGAACGTAAATAAGCAATTTCACTCTTTAACAAACTTGTCTGAACTTCAATTAAATCTAAATTTTTAATATCTTCAGCAGACCGAACCGAAAAAACAGAAAGATCCACGCAGAGGATACGGTAACGCTTGCGATAGTTCAATAACATCAAAGTATCCGCTCTTAAAAATTCTCCCCGTTCCTGATAACGACTGAAATTCAGTTTTTGATTGGGATTTTGAGGATTAAATTGAGATAAAAGCTCAAGATATGTTTTTTGTTCTCCTTTGGGATTGGTACCCAAGCTGTTGTTATCGGAAAAATTACACTGATAGTAAAGAATTTCCAGTTTAGACAGCTTCCATTCCGTTGACTCCAGATATTCCCGAAAAAAGTTAAACCCCGAAAAAAAGCCTTTTTGTAGAAAGTATGCTGTCCATTTAGCGATAATTTCTGTATCTTGAGAATTGATAATATTCGCTTTGGTTTCAATGGCTTTGCAAAGTTTAGGAAAACGCAAAGACTGAAGATCGGTTTGATACAAATCACCAAAATGATGGGTGATATTATGTTGTTGAATATAGGCTAAAATCCCGATATTAAAACCCATCTCAAATAAATAGCCTAAATCTTCTGCAATCATGGTTGATAACCTCCTATTTATACGTTTAATGCGCGTCTAACTTCCGTGAGAAATGCTAACAAATTGAACCGTGTCTTTTTGCTGATATGCGTAAAAATTGACAGCGCACTAACGGAATCATCACCAATAACATTTTCGTAGGGATCAAGCTTTAAACTGATGGTCGTTTTGTTTTGTTCATAGCGGGAAAAATGCAACAGGGTTAAAAACTGCAAAATCTCATTTTTGAGCGGATTATTATTTTGATCGGAAGTTTGATCATAAATCAAACCCAGACGAATATCTTGATCGTCTAAAATTCCCTCATTGTAAATATTGAGCAAGGTAGAATAAGAAATTACACCATTATAAAAGCGTTCATCTTTACCGACTTTTTTACCGTTAAACAGATTGAAGAAAACCACCGTTTTTTTGCTCGGATCATCAACTAAGTTAGTGAGTTCAGTCGTATCCTGGATATACAGCGAACTTTCTTTTCCTCCCCAATTAACCACATAATACTTATCAAAAAATACGGGATAAATTTTCAAATCTGTTTTATTTCCTTTTAAAGATTTTATCACGTTACTCGACATGAAAAATAGGGAGTCATTTTCTAAACTTTGAGTCAGGTTTAACGTGCTGGTGTAGGGAGTTTTCGCAATATACATAAAGTGTCGATATCCCTCAATATACAGTTTACTGACTTGATCGATAACAACTTGGGGAGATTGAAACATCTGTTGATGTTCGTAGTTTGCTGAAAATGTGTTGTGAGTTTCTAAATGAACTTTACCATTTTCTAGACGTTGAATGGTAATCACTTCACCGAGTAAATTAGAGATTTTTTGATCGCTGCGAAAACTGGCGTCACTTTCCCGACTTGAAACAATGATAATTGCGAGTTTATCAATTGCAGAAATACTTGGTGTTTTTAACTCAGTGTTCCCCGTCTCAAACTGAAAATTTTTTGGAATAACTGAATAGAGAGAACTCAAAGCATTTTTAACTCTATAACTTTCATATTTGAGATTGCTGATTTTAATTCCCTGGGAGTTAGAGAGATGATTCTCACTGAGTAAATGAGCGATAATTTTGGATAAGGATCTCAAAAATTCTTCGTCAAGACAAGAATTAGAGTGATTTTTCAGGTGAAGTCGCAAAATCGGAAGAAACAGGCGTTCTGAAGTTGCTTTTAGTAACGTTTTCAGAGCAATATAGGTGAGTAAAGAAAATGCGACTCGATAGAAAAAAGCTTCGGGAGAATCGGGATTTTTGAAAATATTATTTTGGAGATTATTGTGATTGTAAGTCAGGAGGATTAAATTTCGTTTCTTGATAAAGTCTTCGTAAGTCTTTTTGGCGTTATCATTATTTAAGGATGCGATAACAATGGGTAAAGTTTTGAGGTTGGAAATGTCATACTCCATGCTAAAAGATTGACGATCTTCAGTGGGATAATAGCGAATATCTTCAAAGGATATTTTTACAGGTAAAGTACAGAGATAGTTGCTATCAACATGGGGTTCTTGAATGGTAATGTATTTTAACGCTTTTCTCCCTCTCTCGCTAAAAACCGAGTCAAAAAAGCTCTGATTCTTGAAAACTGTTTCACAATCTAACGCCAGCAAACCCCTTTTTACTCCGATTTGCAGTTGATAGTCTTGTTTGTTTAAAATCTTTTTTTGTTTTAAAAAGTTTTGCAAAACTTGCTTTAAGCGTTCGACTTTGTTCTCTACTTTCAGATTTAAGAAACCAGTTTTAATCGCCTTTAAAAGTTTGGCTTTTTGAGCTTCGTCAGAGCTTTTAAAGACGGGTAAGACTTTGTTTTCAAAAAACTCTGTTGGATTATAGTCAAGCTCAGATTGAAGATTGTATTTAGAATCTGCTATAGTTTTTGAACCAAAAATAAAACAATAAAGAAAGACTATTTTTAAAACTTTTTCTTTAAAATAATTCCCCCGCAAGGGATCGGCTATTCCTTGTTTGTGTTCTTCGCTATCGGGATCGAGTAAATTCAGATAATAATCTAAAACCGGAAGTTTTTGTTCTCCGTAAGCTTGAACGGTTCCCCCAAATTTTAACTTTAAACCCCAAATAAATTGACGTTCTCCACTGTCAATATCGGTGGTTTCTCCCAAGTTCCCTTCTATTATCGGAATTATCGGTAAAATATCTAAAGCTTCCGCTCGCGCAAATAAATCTCTGTAATTTACGGTTGTACCTTCGTAATTTAGTTGATAATATCCATCATCTTTTTCCGGATCGTTCAGAAAATCTTCCATCAACCGCAACCGTCGAATTAAATCATCGAGTAAGTAAACCCCATGATTTTGATTGGGGTTTAGATGGCTGCGAATAAACTCCAGATATTTAATTTTTGCTTCTCGCTTCAGTTTTCCGACTGCTTCTGTATCCATCACTTGTCTGAGGTTGTGAAAGTCGGATTTTTGGTCTTTAATCTGATCTTCAAGGATTTCGTTCAACTCCTCTAAATCATCTTCATCCGCGTTTTGAAATTGAGTATTAATATAGTTTTCTAGGCTCTTTTGTAATTGAGGTGAAAATTTGTGAATCTCTTCAACGGTAAGGGTTAATTTATGACATTTCAGCAAAGAATCGCTTCCATTTCGATGACGTTGCAAACTTAATCGTTCTTTTTGTAAACCCTCACGGGAAGTAAAAGGATAGGTAAAACCGACTGTTTCTCTTTGTTTAAATGTGGATAAATTGCTGATTAATTTGCTAATTGCTGTTTCTACGGTTTGATGTTCTCCCACAGCAATTTTTAAGGATTCCTCCAAACGTTTGGCGATCTGACGAATTTGTTGTGCAAATTGTTCGGTTGAGTTAAAATTAATACTGGCGGATCGCACTCCCGAAGTTGATGTTAGTGGACTTGAAAGCTTTTTGGAGGTAGCCACTTGGTATGCAATTTGATCGAGATCAATTCGCAAGCGATCGCCTTTTTCAGAGAATTTAAACGGATTATCTTTTTCTAACTGCTTCAGAATGTTTTTTAGGATGCTCTCATAGTCTAGGGGAGACAGTTTATTTTGATGTTCTTCGATAATATTTGCCACGTTTTTTTCTCACAACTAAATTTCTAAACAGAACCGCCAAGGAGTCGCTGAAAAGTAACTCCCAATCAAGGTTTTTTTGAATTGTTGTGAAGCTCTGAAATTAATTTAGCATAAGAAATAGGGGTTGACAAGCAACTCAAATTAATCTACTCTGGTCACTTATGTTGTTGTATAATTGGAGAAATTTAGAGAGTAATCTTATCAACAAAAATTGAAATATTGAGATCAAAAAATTATAGTTCAATTTCACGATTTAGAAAAAAATTAAAAAATCAGAATAACTAAACCGAATAATAATTGATAATTTAGATTGATAATTTAGAATTGAATAAAAACCTGTTTCTAGCGGGGTGGGGTGCGTCAAACCCGCTCCTGTAAAAGTTGAGAACGCTTGGACGATCAAACGCACCCGATGATGAGATTTCCCTTGAATTTGTGGGTTTTTTTTGGCTTGTTTTCGACTACAATGAACTCGAATCCAAACTCTTAGCTTCATCCTCAGTTTTGGGCAAATGTAAGCCGCATTCTTGTTTTAAACCTCGGAAACGGGTATCGCGTTCGTTCGTATCGCTTGCGGTTATAGGACGGCTAGAATGCCAGTCTCCAACGGTAGCATAACCGAGATCAAAATAAGGATGATAGGGTAAATCATGGGCTTCAAGATATTTGTAGACATCCTTAGAACTCCAAGATAAAATCGGATAAATCTTGTAGTGATTGGACTGCATTTCAACTCGACGTAAAGTTTTGCGGTGTTCCGTTTGATTGGATCGCAGTCCCGCTAACCAAGCCGTTGCATTAAGTTCTTGCAAAGCCCGTTGCATCGGTTCAACTTTGCGGATATAATCGTAACGATTGAAAGCTTCGATGTCTTCTTTTTCCCAAAGGCGACCGTACAAAGCCTCCATTCTCGCCGGACTAATAACAGACTGATAAACTTTCAGATTGAGATTTAAGCGTTGAGTTAATTGTTCGGCAAAAATATAAGTCTCCGCAGGTAAATAGCCCGTATCGATCCAAATAATTGGAATATCTGGTAAAATTTGAGTGACCAGATGTAGCATGACGGCAGACTGAATTCCAAAACTGGTACTCATCACCAAACCATCCCCAAAGGTATCACCCGCCCACTGTACGATCTGACTGGCTTCGGCTTCCTCAAGCTGTTGGTTAACGGTGTCGAGGTTGAGGTTTGGGGTCGGGGAAATGGCTTTTCCTTCTCCATTGGTTTTTGGGGGAAGTGAAGATCCAGTTCGTCCGTTAAGATGAGTATCAACTAAATTCAGGTTTGGCATGGTTCTCCTGGTTCGCTTCGCTCTAAATATTGTCTGAAATTTTACGGACTTTTGGATCATCCTCAATAGGGAGTTAACTCCAGATGCCGATCGGTCCGTTTGTGTGACAGCATTACAACTGCGGAGAACTGTGACTGTTCTCCAGAGTAGCCGGAACAATTTCAGATGGTTGTACAAGCATATCAATATACTTCCTAATTTTACAGCAAATATTACAGTCTTTTTCAAGAGAGTTTTCAACACTTGATCGGGGTAAATTAACCGAAAATCCCCCAAGAATATGATTTTCAAGAGTTCCTCTGCGATCGCGGTTGTTGGCGGAACTGACCGACAAGAATGGAGGTAAAATCAGCTTCACTTATTGATGTCAAAGGACGATCGCGTGAAATTCAGAAGTTTAAGAGTCGGGACGAGGGGGGAATATTTGATTCTTAAGACTTTTTAGAGATTTGAAAAGGGCCGAGGTAAAAATTTATGATTTGGGGAATCAGCGCTGTTTTTATTAGAGCAAAATTCGCCAAAACTTGCAAGTTCATTCTGAACAAAATTTAAGATTTAGGAGTGATGCTATCTAAAAATTGACAGTCAGCATTTGTGAGTTCCCCGAGAGAAGTTAACCAAAAATTACAATTTTAAAAATAATTTCAAACAAAGGAAGCCAACAAGATAGACTAACGAATAGAGAAAATTAGTTTAATATCCCTTCTATGAGACCCAAAATTAAAGATCAAGTCGCTTGGCAACAGGCAGAATTACTCATGCAACCCGTTTTAATCCGACTCCTCGACAACATCCGAAAAAAGCTAGAAGAATCAGTCTGGAAAGGAACCTACCACAATACACAAACTCCCTATCCGGGATATCGACTCGATCTTCAACACAACGATCAACAAGTAAGTTTAGATGTCTGGGAATTATGTTATCAAGTTTGTTTCAAAAATTATCAACCCACCCACGCTCCCCAAGAAAGTCTAGAGGTGGAAATTGATACCAGTTTAATCGATGAAACCGGAGATGTAGACTGGAATCGGGTTGATGAAAAAGCCCGGATGATAATTGACCAATCTTTTGATAACCTCTCCAACGAAGTCGGCGAATAACAATAAAGGCGGGTTCACCTCAATTTTCAATTTTCCGAAAAAATATTAATAAACCCGCCCTCAACAATTGAGGGAAACAACCAATCGTTATACACTAGAAATGATCGCTTAAAACGATCGCCTGTTAACACCATTTGCTCAACTCAACCTCGATCCTCAAAAACTCAACCATGACCATTCAAACTTTACGTGAAATTCAAGCCGTCCAAGGGGCTAAACTCGAAGAATCTACAAGCATTCCCCTCAGTTTTGGCAACGATACAGAAGCGATCGCCGCCACTCAAACGGGCGTTGCTTTATGCGATCGTTCCCACTGGGGACTGCTGCAAATTTCCGATGAAGATCGGCTGCGATTTTTACACAACCAAAGTACAAATAACATTCAATCTTTGCAACCCGGACAGGGATGCGATAGCGTGTTTGTCAGTTCTACAGCCCGTACCATTGATTTAACCACGCTTTATGTTACCGAAGACGGGGTTTTAGTGTTAGTTTCGCCGAACCGTCGTCAGATGTTAATCGACTGGTTAGATCGGTATATTTTCCCAATGGATCGGGTAGAATTAAAAGATATTAGCGCTCAAAATGTTATTTTCAGTTTACTCGGTCCCGAAAGCGATCAACTGTTAGAAAAATTAGGAATAACGCCCCTAACAGATAAACCTTACGCCAGCCATAAACAAGTTGAAATAGACAATATCCCGGTAAGAATAGCGGTTGGAAGCGGCTTAGTTACACCCGGATATACATTAATTGTATCGGTTGATCGTGCCGTTTCTTTGTGGAAAACTTTAATCGAAGCGGGAGTTATTCCGATGGGAAATCGCGTCTGGGAACAGCTTCGCATCAAAGAAGGAAGACCCGTTCCCGATTTTGAACTGACCGATGATTATAATCCTTTAGAAGCGGGATTATGGAAAACCATTTCTTTTGAAAAAGGATGTTATATTGGTCAAGAAACTATCGCCCGTTTAAACACTTATAAAGGAGTAAAACAGCGACTTTGGGGACTGAAGTTAAATGCACCCGTCGCCGTCGGAACCGAAATCAAAGTTGAGGATCAAAAAGTCGGTAAACTCACCAGTTTGATCGAAACAGAAGAAGGATTTTTCGGGTTGGGTTATATTCGCAGCAAAGCCGGCGGAAAGGGTTTAAAAGTAAAAGTCGCAGAGGTAGAAGCGGAAGTGGTAGAAGTTCCCTTTTTAACCCATCCGGCGGAGTAGAATAGGGGGAGGAGAAAGAAGGCGAAAAAATCACTTCTTTCTCTTTCGATTTAATAGAAGATCTGGTTGCTTAATGGGTGTTATGGGGCGGGTTTAAACAGTAAACAAGTACAGTGCAGTAAAGAGTTAATAGTTAACAGTAACATAAAAAAGATGATACCTGAAAACTTTAATAGGGGCGGATTTATATCAGTTGTCTGTGTTTGAACATAAATAATTGCTGAACCCGCCCCTACGCTTTAAATTATTGATGAGTTGGATATCAGTTCAATAATTGATAATTAATAATGGATAATGGATAATTAACTCGACCATTATGAAGAGGATTGATAGAGAGGAAATAATTTTTCTTTTTTCTCCTTGAAAGGAGAGGTCTTAAACCTCATTAATTAATGATCAATTATCAATTGTCAATTATCGATTCATAAATAACCGCTAATTTCGTTGAGCAAATTTTGCATAAAGCAAAGCTTTAACCGGTTCTCCCCCATACAAATGATATTCAATAATAGTCGGAACTTCATCCGGTTGAACGCGATCATACCAGATTTCTTCCGGTAAAATAATGACCATCGGCCCATTGCCACATTGTCCCAAACATCCTGTCGCTTCGATAGTAACATCGAGAATCGATTCGGCTTTAAATGCAGCTAAAACTTGAACAGAACCTTGTTTTCGACAAGTGCGATTTTGACAAACCAGAACTTTTTTAGAAGATAAACGTGCCATAATTAATAATTTTAATCCAAATTTTTTGACTCTTTGCAGTTAATGAATTCTGGGGGTGTATTGATCCAGTGAACAGTCAATCGTGAACAGTGTAATCGAGGCGGGTTTAACTCAATCTTGGAGTAGTCCTCAAAATCTGGGTAGAACCCGCCCCTACAACAAGGATAACTATTCCGAACCCGCCCTTACCCATCATTATAAACGATGAATCTAACCGAATAGATTTAATGAGTATTAAGACTAAAACTGATGATTTATACTCAATGAAATCGAGCAAAAACGGCAGTTGAAATTTTTTAAAATACCGCCAAATGAACGATCGCATCCCCTTGATTCACCAAAGGATTTTGTTGAGTACAAATCACCAACCCATCAACAGGTGCGCGTATCCGAACACTCGCATCACCAAACGCATCAGAAATCACCCCGAGGATTTGTTTTTCATAGACTCTTTCCCCCAGTTTGACACTCAACAGTAAAATCCCACTGCTCGAAGCCCGTATCCATCGAGTCTTGCGAACTTCTACCGCAGTCATGGGGCGACTGTGAACCTTTGGTTCGTACATATCCAAAGCCGTCATCACCCGCAACACCCCTTCTACCCCGATACCAATGGCATGAGGATCGAAGCGTAACGCCTCTCCAGCCTCGTAGAGTAACACGGGAATCCCCTGTTGAGTAGCAGCCTGTCGGAGGGAACCATCACGGGTTTGAGAGTGAATAATCACCGGCGCCCCGAAAGCCTTCGCGCACTTGTAAGTTTGAGGATCGTCAAGATTAGCGCGAATTTGAGGTAAATTATTGCGGTGATCCGAAGCCGTATGTAAATCAATCCCATGAGTACAACGATTGACAATTTCCTCCATAAATAACATTGCCAAACGTCCCCCCAAAGATCCCCGTTTAGAACCCGGAAAAGCCCGATTGAGATCGCGACGGTCGGGAAGATAGCGGGATTGATCGATAAAACCAAACACATTAACAATCGGAACAGCGATCAGAGTTCCTCGCAACTGTCGGGGTGAAATTTGTTGTAAAACTCGGTGAATAATTTCCACGCCATTGAGTTCGTCCCCATGAATAGCCGCACTCAGCCACAGTCTCGGCCCTTCAGTAATCCCGTTAATCACAATTACAGGTAAGGACAACATCGTTTGTGTGGGTAGACGGGCCACCGGAATTTCAATACGCCGTTTGTGTGCAGGGGGAACAGAAAACCCACCAATTTGTATCATGCTCGTCAATTGACTACAACACTAAATCGTAACGTCGAATATCGGGGGGCGTGGCGATTAAACCCTGAAGTTTTTCCGTTGCAACTTGAAGATGAGCGCTCGCCAGATGAGTTTCTAAAGCCGCTTCGCTTTCCCAAGTTTCAACAAAAGTAAAATCGGTGGGAGCGGCGCGATTTTGCAGGAGTTCGTATTGAATACAGCCCGGTTCTTGGCGAGTGGGTTCGATCAGTTCAGACAAAACCGCTTTCACGGGTTCGACTTGATCGGGTAGGGCGATTATTCGGGCAACAACACGCAAGGTTTGCTTCATGGGTGAAAAGAGAAAAGGCGCAGAATCAATGGTTTTATTCGTTTTCTAGTTTAGATGACTTAACAGTTCAGAGGCGACTCGACGATAATCGGAAGCCGCTTCTCTGGCGTTTTTGCTTTTGGCTTGGGTAATGGGTACGCCTTCGAGGGGACAGCGTTCGTGGGCTTTGTAGGAGCGAATGAAGTTTCTAAAAACGGGGATACCGGTTTCTTGCAGGGATTTTTGGGCTTCGAGGGCATCCCCCAAACTGCGGGGATCGACTTTAGTGAGGAGAACGCGATGGGCGACGTTGGCGGGGATGATGGTTTTTTTGATGGTTTCAATTAAAGCCACCAAATCGATTGGGGCGGCTTGACTGGGGACAACCAGAAAATCAGCAATGGCGATCGCACTGAGGAGAGAAGTTGATTCTAAAGCCGGTGGGGTATCGATCACAATTAAGTCAACGTTTTTAGTCTGTTTGAGTTGTTGTAGCAGTTGAGGGTTGGTTTGACAAGACAACTCAAAAGGCATCTGACTGCGTTCAACCCACCAACCCGCAGAATTTTGCGGATCGGCATCGACTAATAGAGTTGAGAAGCGTTTGGAAAGGATGGCGGCTAAGTTGACTGCGGTTGTCGTTTTACCGACGCCACCTTTACCGTTAGTAATGACGAGGATTTTTGGCATAGTCTATCTGTCAGATGACGGGGAAAAACAGACCCAAGATTGTGTTCTTTTCAAGCATAGTGCAGAAGTCGGTTAACCCGTGAACAGATTTTAATATATATTGATTTGCAATCTTTGTCTGCTCTTTTTCCAAAAACAAACTCCCCAAGAAATCAATGATTGAAGTCTTCGGGAGTTTGAGGTTTGAGAAGTGTTAAAGTGATTGATTCGGCGATAACCCTTCTGTGCTAAACGCTTGGGGACATTCCACATAAAGGAAAATCGGGGTTAATCTAGAACCTTTTACGAGAGTTGCGGAGACGCCGGCGTTCCCGGTGTCTGGCAATTTCTTTGCGCTTGTGTTTTTCAGCCAGGGTTTCAAAGTGACGATTCTTTTTCATGTCTGCAAAAATACCCGCCCGAGATACTTTTTGCTTGAACCGACGTAAAGCTGATTCTAATTGTTCGCTTTCACCAATGATAACTTGAGCCATTCGATCTCCTCTGATATAAATTTTTACCGATCTCGCTCAACAGATCGTCTTTGACTCGATAGCAGCGAGACGGGGTTCCCCCCGTCGCTGACTTTTTCTATTCGATCTCGATCTCTGAACTTAATAGCGGTTAGAGAAACGATCTCTTCTGTTTTTTTGACCGAAGGATGAACCTCCTCGGTTTTCGCGAGGTCTTGCTTTGTTGACTTTGAGATCGCGTCCCATCCATTCGGCACCATCGAGTTGCTCGATCGCGGCATCTTCTTCGGTTTCGGCACCCATTTCTACGAATGCAAAGCCCCGAGGACGACCTGTTTCGCGATCTGTGGGGATGCTCACTTGCTTCACAGTGCCATATTCTGCAAACACCGACCTTAAATCTTCCTCAGTGACCTGATAGGAAAGATTACCCACATAAACTGACATACAATTGACCTCCCAAATCGGATGAATGTAGAGACAGAGATTTCGGAAGGTGAGCAATGCCAAGTAAAACAGACTGACTGTCAGCACTGAAAGCAACAACTGCAACCGATATCCAATTCTCAGCCTTAATTGTAGCACGGCTCCTTGAGGCATCAACGGCATCCCCCAAAATCCAGTACAGATCTCATCTACCCCCCCCCGACAAAGGTTAAGGTTGTTTTTCGCTCATAATTGATGTTGTATCCACTTGTTCTGCTAAATTTTCTTGTCCGTTTTCAATCAGCCATTTGTATTCATCTACTGTTTCTGGACGAGCATATTTTTGACAAAGTTGAAATTGCTGTTGGGCGGCTTGCTGATTATTTTGAACGGTGAAAGCTTTTCCCAACAAACAATAAGCCATTCCGCCGCCGATTTGTTGTTGGGTAATTTGTTTATCTAACTGAATTGCCGCCTTGAGTTTTTGTTCGGCTTCGGTGTATTTTTCCTGCTGCAAAAATGCCCATCCCAAATTTTTGTTGAGTTGATATTCTAGATCCGGATTGGGAATAGATAGGTTTTTAACCTGCTGCAAACCAATCTGTAAGAAAGCTTCTGCTGTTACCAACTCGTTTTCATAAATGGCAATTCTTCCCAGGTTATTTAAAGCTTCAACCGATCCTTTGCGGATAGCTTTCTCATACTGTTCTTTGGCTTCTTCTAGATCTCCAGTGGATTCGTAGACTTCTCCGAGAGCCACATTAATTTCTGGATGTTCCGGAGCAAGATTTAGAGCTTGTTGATATTTGGTTTGCGCCTGGATTAACAGACCTTTTTCATAGGCTTGTTTGCCTTCTTCAAAATAGATATTTCCCAGTTTCGGTAAAGAACCGTAAATGGATAGGGAAATTAAAAATAGTAAAGAGGAAACTCCAAAAGTGACTTCGCTATGAAACCGACGGGGAACTCCTTTTTTTTCCAGGAAGTTTTGAATCATTTCTTTGCCCTGTCCTTTTAAACTGCCAATTGCAGCTATCAGTAATCCGCCTTGACCCATCAACCCAAAGCTTTCAAATACTGATAATCCTCCGGTGGCAAATAAATTCAAAAATGTAATTAAAAAGGAAGTAGTCCCGGTTAAAGTTACCAGGGTTAGAATATCAAAAACTACATCATTTGGCTCGTCTCCCTCTGAGGATTCAGGCAGTTCTAAAAACCACCACCAAGCTTCTTTTGAGGGATTATAACTGGTTTGCCACTCGTTTAATTTTCCAATTTTTACTATCACTTCTGTCTGTTCTCTCAAGCGATGATCTAATTGAATAATCTGCATCAACTCTTGAGTCGAAACCAAAGTTTTCTCGGATAAAATTTTAGCCAAACTGTCCCGGGCGACCAACAAATCTAAAATCATTGATTCGGTTGATTTTTCCCGTTCTTCTTCCAAAATTTCTAAAGCGACATTGTAGACTTGAATCGCCGAAATTAATTGAGTATCTTTGTCTAAATTTAGAGTTGATTTGATTTGATTAACTGCGGAGTTGGTTTTGGATGTATCGAAAGTCATCTTGCAAGAATTCTCCCAAAGTCAAGGTCAATAGAAAGTTTTGTTGAGGAAATGTCAAAAATTGAGCGATCGAGAGTTAGATCGTGTCGGATTGATCAATTCAAATTATGTAGGAGCGCTCCTGATTACAGTTATTAGTTATCAGTTCTACTTTGACGCCCCGACCGGTGTAGATTGGCCAGAGGGGAACGTTCAGGTCAATGTCTGGAGTTCCCGGTTCAACTCGGTTATTGGTAACGCCTTGGCTTGCATTATATAGCCACCATTGGTCTTGGAAAAGCGGATCGGTTGGTAATGACATTAGGCACCTCTGATCGTTCGTAGGGTTTTAGTTAAATAAGTTGATGCGTCGAATTGCGATCGCCAGAGTATTCAGAACTTTAAATCTGATGCTCTTAGTTGTCCATTTGGACTGTAGATGTATTGAAATAAAAAGAAAAATCAGAATACATCTGTTATCGGTCTGAATTCAATTCTTTGGATTCCAGGCTGTTTTCAGTACCTCTTTCATCAATATAGAGCTTTTCTGAAAAAGCCACATCCGGGAGAATACGGATTTATAAAAGTTTATATGAACCCGAACCCCTCCCCGGAAAAAAAGCCCTAAAAGCCCGTTATTTCAGGAAAAAAACCGACCAAGCCCTTGATACTACTCCGTAATATTACGGAGATTTTTATTTAATCAAATTCCGTATGATCACTGTAGCTTTTGAACTCGAATCCAGCTAAGATCATGTCATATCAACTAGCAACGGGAAAATATCCGAACTCACAAACCCAATGATTACGGCTTATCTAGTCTTGGATCTCTCCCATAAAAATCAAAAAACTACCCTCAAATTTTTCTGAGTATAGACCTATGATTAGATGGAATAAGAACCTCTGTAATTTGCTTCTTTTATTGCTAACTTTCGGTATTCAAGCCAATACTTGGCAAAAACCGGTGGGGCGAATTAACAATCCCAAATTTCCGATGACCGTGCAGGTTGTTAATCAAACTGAGTTCGAGCTAGACTGTGATTTAACAGACCTTTCACCCGATACAATGCCTCGCCAATTACCCGCCAATGAAAAATTAAGTTTAGTCTTGGAAAATTCAGAAGTTAATATTTCAGTTAGCTATACTCAGCAAAATCTACAAACGCCACCCCATTTTAAGTTTGAGTTTATTCCAAATTCGAGTAACTCGCTGACTGTTTTGGTCAAGCCAACACAGGAACCGGACAAGTTAGGAGATGAGATTGGGGAGGTATTTGACATCCAAAATACCGGGGCAATTTTCGTCTACTAATTCTGTCAAAAAACCCCAAAACTCAATAGAGAATCGGGGTAATATTTTTAGATTAAATTATTCAATCGCAACAAACAATAAGTTAATTGTGTTGTTGTCCGAGCGATCGCGAACTCGATGAAATCGGGGGAGATATTAGTTAAATCGAACCACTTTTTCAGTCTGTTCGAGATGGGAAACATCCCCATAAAGTTCAACGATCCATTCGGTGTCGTGGCGAACTAATTTCACCAAACAACAAAGAGAAGCGTGAATGTCTGTTTCTGTTAAAGTGGGAACCAGACCCATAGCCGTACCGACAACAGAAGCGCCATGACCGACAAACAACAAATCATCATCACCAAAAGCAGCAACTAGACTTTGAGCGGTTTTAGCGGTACGATGAAGACAATCTTCCCAAGTTTCGGGATAACGAGCTTCACCGATGGGAAAAGACAGGTCTATTCTCGGAAACTTTTGTGCTAAGATTTCCGGGGCTAGGGTTTCTGGATAGGCGGACATCCACTCAGAATTTAACCATTCACCCAAACCCCAATTTAGTTTCAAAGGGAGATCGAGAGTTTCGGCGATCGCATTGGCGGTTTGTACGGTTCGCAGGAAAGGAGAGGAGAAAATATGAGTAATCCCTTCTCCGACTAAGCGGTTCGCCAATTGTTGGGCTTGAACAAAACCATCATCGGAGAGATGGGGGTCATAGGGTCGTTGTGCGGTGTTAAACCATTCGGGGTTAACAAAATCGATCCGATTTCCGTGTCTGGCTATCCAAACCGTTTGAGTCATGGGTGAGCGCTATGATTAAAATTTCCCTTAATAAGATAAATGGTTTTTGTCTGAAGCGATCGGGTAAGATCGGCAATATTATCTTTATAATTTGATTGAAGGGAAATCCTTTCTAACTGGGGTTATTCCCTTTTGGGCTTCGTTGTTCATTAGCTGTATAAATTAACACGTAAGTTATGAAAATTACCGATCGCGATCGCCATGAGATCCGTTCTGTGATTGAGCGTCAACTTGAAGCTTTTCAGCGAGATGATGCGGTAGGCGCGTTTGCGTTTGCGAGTCCAGAGATTCAAGCAAAATTCGGCACACCGGAGCAATTTCTGCAAATGGTTAAAACAGGATATCTGGCGGTTTATCGTCCTCGCTCTGTGGTTTTTGAAGATACGGTTGTTTTACAAGGTATTCCAACTCAACCTGTGCTGTTACTGGCGCCAGATGGAAATCCGGTTAGAGCCGTTTATATGATGGAACAGTACAAGAATGGAAGTTGGCGAATTGATGGCTGTTATCTGGTTTCTGTAGAAAGTAAACTGATATAAATTCATTGTTAAAATTGAAATAACCTCTAAAAACCAGGTTAATTTATTGCCGATACTTAGTAAAAAAATGATGAAAATCTTTAACAAAGCTTGGAAAAACATTCAATCCCTAAATCCAAGTTTACCCGTTCACTTGCGCGAATTCAAAAAAGTTTTTTTCCTCGGATTTGTTTTCATTTTTATTTTCATTGTCAGCAGCTTCTTGTTTTTGCATCCCGTATCGGCTCAAGACAATATAGCACAAGATTTCAAGCAAAATACGGCGCCCGTTACCCTCGATGGTAGACGATTATTTAAGGTCAGTAATTCGGGGGATTATACGGCTCAAGATCGGGCTGATATTATTAATTCCAAATTACAGGGAGTCGTTTCTTCATCCGAACCCATTAAAGTAGAAATAAAAGGAAGTAATGATTTACCGACAATTTGGCTGAATGATAACTATTTACTAACCGTAACCGAACGAGATTCCCAAACCGGAAATACTCAGCAAGAACAAGCCCAGATTTGGGTACAGGAACTAGAAAATTCCCTATCTCAAGCCCAGAAAGAACGCAGCCTGATGTTTTTACAATCTGCTTTTATTCGCTCGTGTTTTATTCTAGCTTTGGCTGTTTTTTGTCACTGGAGTTTAGGTAAATTTTGGAATAATTCTCTGCGAAAATTTTTAAAAAGATTTATCCCCGAACAACAAAATGAAGAAGCGCAAAAAATTAAATATCATCACAGCCTCGAACTGTTATTTTCTTTGACCCTAACCAGTGTGAGAGTTGGAATTTGGACAGCTACAATTTTATATGTTGCCAATCAATTTCCCTTTACTCGACGTCTGAGTTTTGAGGTAACAAGAACATTATTTTCGACCTTAACCGCAGATATAATAACCCTAGCAGATCAAGCCTATTCTATTCCCGATATTTTATTCTTATTGGGTTTATTGTGGGCTTTAATTGTTTTAGCAAAAATCGTTAGTGATCTATTACAAACGCGGATTTTAAATGTAACCGGAATTAATCGAGGCGCTCAAGAAGTTATTGCGATCATTATCCGGTATTGTTTAATATTTATAGGGGGAATTGTTCTGCTACAAGTGTGGGGATTGGATTTAAGTTCGTTAACCATTCTCGCCAGTGCGTTGGGTGTTGGGATTGGCTTTGGTTTTCAAGATATTGCCAAAAACTTCGGGAGCGGAATTGTACTCTTATTTGAACGTCCAATTCAAGTCGGAGACTTTGTTGAAATTGGAGAATATCAAGGAATTGTTGAACGAGTTGGCGCCCGCAGTACCGTGATTAAAACCTTGGATATGATTTCTATTATTGTTCCCAATTCCCGCTTTTTAGAAATGGAATTAATTAACTGGGATCACGATCATCCGGTTTCCGGTTTAAGGCTTCCTGTAGGTGTCGCTTACGGTTCTAATATTGAGATGGTACGACAATCTTTATTAGATGTTGCTAAAGCAAATCCTGATATTTTAGCCATGCCTTCCCCGCAAGTTTTATTTAAAGGATTTGGGGAAAGTTCTCTCGATTTTGAACTGAGAATTTGGATTTCTCAACCGAGTCGAAATGTGATTATTAAGAGCAATTTGTATTATCAAATTGAGGCGATATTTCGACTCCGAAATATTGAAATTCCGTTTCCTCAACGGGATTTACACGTTCGGGGAAGTCTTCCTATCGAGCTATCTTCCGAATTAAAAGACTTGTTGATGCAGCTTTATAAACAACAAAATAATGGCAGCAACAACGGTGATTCTCATAAAACTGATCTCGATTCTGAAAAGATTTAATGTATTAAATGATATGATATCCGGTTGATTAATTTTCTTAGGGTTGCGGGGCGGGTTTAATTCAATCTCGGAGTAGTCATCAATATCCCAGATGAACCCGCCCCATCTCCGCTAATATTTGACAACATTTAGAAATGTAAGGACGGGTTCCGCGCCGATATCGAATACTCGTAAAAAATTGAACTAAACCCGCCCCATCTCCACTAATATTTGACAACATTTAGAATAACATCGATCCATTTCTAGGGGCGCAAACAACAGCGCCCCTAGAACTTACTGCGGACGAATATTTACTTCATCTTGGCTCAAATTAACCGCTTGAGTCGGAAAAAGTTGCAAACGACGGGACGTTTCAAACGGACAAGTTTGGTTATTCCAGTCGCACTGATAAAGATAGGGTTTTTGCCAAGTTAACGGAATTTCTAATAAATCTCGCGCCCCTGTCATTCCCTGAGCAAAAAACAACAACACAGCAATACAATTTAACGCCGTGTGTGCAACCCGCCATTTTTTATCTTTATAAATCTCCGGCACAATTGCCAAAGAAATCACCATTAATAAAGCCGCAGCTATGCCAAAATAGTAGTGCGAAACATACCATTCATAGCCCCGTCTAAAAACGCCCTCCTGACAGCCTAAAAGCACCAATCCCATCCCCGTTAAGGTGGCAAAAACTCCCCGCCATAATCGCTGACTGGGTTTGGCTTTGTACAGAAAAACTAAAGAAGCAATAGTCGCGGCAAAAATCAACACAATAAAAATCGCCTGCGGGGTTTTTTCCGGGGTTAATTCCTGAAAAACACCCTTAAAATAAATCGAATAGGCAAGGGCAATTAACGTAATTCCCACCACAGTCCCGGTTAACCAGTAGCCAACTTCTAAATGTTCCCGTCCCACAATGGGAGGAATTTTACTTTTTTCCTTCTTTTCTTGAGTTTCGATGCGTCGCTGACGAGTTTGCCAAGCCCGACTAACGGCCATTCCAATAATCGGAAAAACAACGCCAACCGCAAGCGCCGGATGCACTAATGCCAGAGTATCGACTAGGTTCATCAAGATCTCCCCAACATGATGTTTACTCAATAGTTTAAATAAAATCGCTCAACTTTAAATGATTTTTTCCTGAGAAAGCCTAGCCCCAGATGGTTTATCGTTAAAAAGTCGATCCGGATTTCCTCAACTTTGTTTCGATGCGATCGCAGTCGTTCTAAAATAGAAATATCTCAATTTCCGATCGCCGTGATAGATTACCTCTCTAAATGAACCTAATTTCAACTGCTAATCACAACCCAACCTCACCTTTGAGTCGCGAACATTATCGGCAATTAGAAGCAATTGTCGGCGAGTCAGGAATTTCTGACTGTAGTGAAATTGATCCGAACGATCAAAACCGGATTTTCCGCAGTATTGCACCCGAAACAACCGTCAATTCTATCATTTATCCCAACACTCAAGCCGAACTTGCAGAGGTTATTACTTATGCAAAACAGCATCAACTCGGTATTCTTCCCTGTGGAAAAGGGAGTAAATTGCATTGGGGAGGATTGGTAAAAAACGTTAACTTAATCATCAGTACCGAACGTTTAAATCAACTGATTGAACACGCCGTTGGTGACTTAACCGTTACCGTTGAAGCGGGGATGCCTTTTGCTCAATTACAACAAATTCTAGCAGAAAAAGGTCAATTTCTCGCCCTCGATCCGACCTATTCCGAAACCGCAACTGTGGGCGGAATTGTAGCAACCGGCGATACAGGTTCACTCCGACAGCGTTATCGAGGAGTCCGCGATCAAATACTCGGAATTTCTTTCGTTCGTTGCGATGGTAAAATCGCCAAAGCGGGGGGGCGTGTGGTTAAAAATGTCGCCGGATATGATTTAATGAAATTATTCACCGGTTCTTACGGAACGTTGGGAATTATTTCTCAGGTAACATGGCGAGTTTATCCCGTTTCTCAGGCTTCCCAAACCGTACTTTTAACCGGAGAAAAACAAGCGATAGCGACAGCAACCCAAACCTTATTATCCTCAGCGTTAACGCCCGTCGCCGTTGATTTACTCTCATCTCAACTGTTAGAAAAACTCAACAAAAACGCCGAAATGGGGCTAATCGTTTGCTTTCAAAGTTTGCCCGAAAGTGTCAACCAACAAGCAACCCGTTTATTAGAAGTTGGCGAAAAATTGGGCTTAAACGGTGAAATTCACAGCCAAAATGATGATAACTTATGGCACCAATTAAAACAATTCATTTGGCAACCGGGCGAAGAAACAAAAATGATTTGTAAAATCGGAGTAACCCCCACCGAAGCCGTTGCTACCCTGAGTCAATGTCAAGGATTAGGCGTAATTCATGCCGGAGTCGGTTTGGGTGTGTTACGCTGGGAAAGCGTTAATTCCGAACACCTGTTAAAACTGCGAAACTGGTGCAATACCAAAGGCGGTTTTCTGTCAATTTTAGACGCACCCACCCCAGTCAAACAACAATTAGACGTTTGGGGATACAACGGAAACGCGCTAGAATTAATGCGTCGAATAAAAAAGCAGTTTGACCCCGAAAATTTATTCAGTCCTCATCGTTTTGTAGGGGAAATTTAGAACCGTTTTAGATTTCCAATTTTTTTAAATTCAGTTCAAAAAACCTTCAAATAAACCATGCAAACCTCCGAACAGCCGAGAGAACAAACCCCGGACAAAATACCCGCCAAAGAAAGCAACTTTCTCGCCCAAAATCCCCACCTCAACTCAACCGCAGAACTTCCCGGTTTTGACTCCAAAAATCCCCCCGATCCCAACTTAATTAATACCTGCGTTCACTGCGGATTTTGTTTGGCAACTTGTCCGAGTTATCGCGTCATTGGAAAAGAAATGGACTCTCCCCGAGGGCGAATTTATTTAATGGATGCGATCAACAATTCCGACGCCCCTCTGACGCCTTCAACCGCAGAACATTTTGATACCTGTTTGGGATGTTTAGCCTGCGTTTCGACTTGCCCTTCTGGGGTGCAATATGATAAACTAATCGCATCAACCCGGCCGCAAGTAGAGCGAAATGTACCCCGAAATTTGGGCGATCGCTTACTGCGTTTGTTAATCTTTAATCTCTTTCCCTATCCCAACCGTTTGCGGGTATTTTTAGCGCCATTATTTCTCTATCAAAAACTGGGCGTTCAAAAGTTAGTCCGTGCAACCGGTTTACTCCCGAAAATATTGCCCCGTTTGGGAGCGATGGAATCAATTTTACCGGAAATTACCGTTAAATCTTTTCAAGACAATTTCCCCACCGTTATCCCCGCAAAAGGCGAAAAACGCTATCGAGTCGGAGTCATTTTAGGTTGCGTCCAACGGTTATTTTTCTCCGGCGTTAATGAAGCCACCGTGCGCGTTTTAACCGCCAACGGTTGCGAAGTGGTTATTCCTCAAAGTCAGGGCTGTTGTGCGGCGTTACCCGAACATCAAGGTCAAACAAATCAAGCCCACAGTTTGGCAAAACAAATGATCGATAGTTTTGAACAAACGGGCGTTGATGCTGTTATAATAAATGCGGCAGGTTGCGGTCATACCTTAAAAGAATACGGTCATATGTTGCAAGATGACCCCGAATATGCGGAAAAAGCAAAAGCATTTTCGGCGAAAGTCAAAGACGTGCAGGAATTTTTAGCAGAAGTCGGTTTAACGGCTTCATTATCTCCCCTAACCGATGGAGAATTAACCCTCGTTTATCAGGATGCTTGTCACCTGTTACACGGACAAAAAATCAGCCAACAACCCCGCCAACTGTTGCAACAAATTCCGGGTGTAAAATTGCGGGAACCCATCGATGCGGCGTTGTGTTGTGGAAGTGCGGGGGTTTATAATATGTTGCAACCGGAAATCGCCGACGAACTCGGACAGCAAAAAGCCGAGAATTTATTGAATACCGGGGCGCAACTTATTGCTTCAGCAAACCCCGGTTGTTCCCTGCAAATTCTCAAGCATTTACAATTAAAAGGAGAATCAATACCGTTAAAACATCCGATGGAATTATTAGATTATTCCATTCGGGGCGAAAAGATTAACAGTTAACTTTTAACTCCGATTAAAAAACCCGGTTTTTCTAAGTAACCGGGTTTTGGTGAAACTTCACCGAAAAAAATCACGGATTAAATTTTGACCGACGACTTAAGACTTGCGTTTGAGACCAACAGAAGCCAAAGCGCCAACAGCCATTAAACCGAAGATTGTTGTCGGTTCGGGAACTGCTGCAACCGTGATACTTTGCAGAGAATAACTGCTTCCGGCGTTGGCGGTGAAACTGAAGGTTTTAGCGGTAGTTTGAGTTAAGTCTAAGCTGGTGAAATCAAAAATATTGCTGTCGGGAATATCCTCGCCGTTAAACAGAGAATTATCGCCGACAGAGAGATTAAACGCATCGTCGCCATCAACGTAGCCGAAAGTCGCAGAAACCAGACTAACTTTCTTACCGAAGTTTAAAAATAGAGTTTCTAAAAGACCTCCTGCGGCGTCAATTTCCCGTCCGCGACCCAGACCATCAAAAACACCCAATCCTCCAACGGTTCTTCGGACTTGACCCAGACCATCTTCTGAGGTCGCGGTAACGTTCAAACTGAGGTCATCAATGGTAAAATCGAAAGAAGGAACAGTGGTATATTCTCCGTCAAATCCGTTAAAGTTGAAGGTTTTGAAGCTGGCGGCTTGAGCGGGGTTAACATCAACGAGACTGCAAGTAAAAACAGCACCAACAGCGGCGACAGCGAAACGTGAAATTAAGTGAATGTTCATCTTTTTATCTTATCTATAGAGAGTAAAACTGTACGGAATATATTGTTTCTGCACCTCTGGTTTTATCCGAACGTTCTCGGAAACTGACGTAGAGTGGTAGGATTTCAATTTAAACCGGACTTGCGTATAAACTCGGTTTCTCAACGCAGATGTCATGGGATAGATCCCTTGAGGTCAACAGTATTTTCGCTTCGCCTGTGACCTCCGACCTGACACCCAACACCTTTTATCTCAAACCGGCTTGTGAACCAACGAGTGCCGAGTCTTCAGCAGACCTACTTACAAGCTTGTCTCATCTGGGATCGCTTCGTCTAGGGGTTTTACAGAGTCTTTACTGACAGCTTTACAAAAGGGGGGCCAATTCTACCGAGTTTTCCCGGAGACCGACAGGAAACTGATACATCGTGAAAAAAATTGTTTTTTCCCCAGACTTGGAAAAATTTTTTAGGTATTTTCGCTCAAAATATTAAGTTTTTCAGGTCGAATTCAAGCCCAATAAAATTCTTTATTAAAATAAAAAAAATCGGTTAATTCATCAATTCAATTGCAATTCAAGGCTTCTAGCATTTGGCGAATTTATCCCTACAAGAAAACCACATTTTGTCAATCAAATCTGTATTTAAAATCACCTAAAAAATAAGTATCCTAGACTACTAGAAATAAATGAATTGAATTCTAAAATAAACGTAAACGCAAGCAAAACCCATTGCTGTAACTTCCAACCCAACCCATTTCCCAAACAATTTACCTTGTCAACCCATAGGAGAGGATTTTCATGTCTTTAGACAGTATTACCACCCAGTCTCCTCATCATGTTGTCATTATTGGTGGAGGCTTTGGCGGACTACACGCCGCCCGTGAACTTGGACGTGCTTCCTCAATCAAAGTCACACTGATTGATAAGCGCAATTATCACTTATTCCAACCCTTGCTTTATCAAGTCGCAACCGGAAATTTATCTCCTGGTGATATCGCTTCTCCCATCCGGAGTGTCATCGGTCAAAACAAAAATACTCAGGTCTTAATGGGGGAAGTTGTCGATCTCGATCCGGCTGAAAATAAGCTGTATCTTAAAGACGGTGAACTCAGCTACGATACCCTCGTTGTCGCCACGGGAGTGACACACCACTACTTTGGAAACGACAATTGGGCGCCGGTCGCCCCCGGACTCAAAACCGTTGAAGAAGCTCTAGAAATTCGCAGAAGAATCTTCTCAGCCTTTGAAAAAGCCGAGAAAGAACCCGATCTCGAAAAACGCAAAGCCTTGTTAACCTTTATCGTGATCGGTGCGGGGCCAACGGGAGTAGAATTGGCCGGAGCGTTGGCAGAAATGGCCCATCACGGCTTAAAAGATTGCTTCCACAACATCGATCCGTCTGAAGCCACCGTACTGCTGTTACAAGGCGCCGATCGCATTCTCCCGGCTTTCCCGGAAGATCTCTCCAAAAAAGCCAAAGAAGAACTAGAAGGCTTGGGCGTTACCGTGCGAACCAACGCACGCGCCATGAACATCGATGATCATGGGGTTACAGTCAAATGTAAGGTAGATAATCACATTGAATACATTGGTGCAACTACCATCCTTTGGGCCGCTGGCGTCAAAGCCTCGCCGATGGCGGAAGTTCTAGCCAACCGTACCGGCGCTCCTTTAGACCGTTCTGGACGAGTTCTGGTAGAACCGAACCTCACCGTTCGGGATCATCCCAATATCTTTGTCATTGGAGATGTGGCGAACTTCTCCCATCAAGGGGATGAATCTTTACCGGGGTTGGCTCCTGTCGCCCAACAGGAAGGGGTTTATGTGGCTAAACTCGTTCAGCAACGCTTACAAGCCCGCACATTGGCACCTTTCCGCTACTCCGATCACGGTACCTTAGCCATGATTGGCCGAAATCAAGCCGTTGCTAACTTGACTTTTGGTAAGTTCTCCGGTTTTACCGCCTGGATGATGTGGGTGTTTGTCCACATTCTGTTCTTGATTGAATTTGATAACCAATTGCTGGTATTGATTCAGTGGGCATGGAGTTACTTTACTCGCCAAGGTGGAGCGCGACTGATTACCGATCGCAATTCCCCAGAAGAAACGTCCATTGAACGTGAATCTGCCGTACAAGCTTAAAAGCCAACTCACCTATTCACGCAGTTTCTCAACGAAATTTTAAGATTTCCCCGAGAAGACTGACAACAAACCCGGGTTTGCAACTGCTGACAACCAACAAGGCGTGCTGTGTTCACATCGATCATGGCACGTCTTTACAGTCACCAGTCACCAGTCACCAGTCACCAGCGCGAACTCGCGACTTGGCGGCTTCCGTCGAGAGCGCGTTCCTTGCGACTTGGCGGCTTCCGTCGAGAGCGCGTTCCTTGCGACTTGGCGGCTTCCGTCGAGAGCGAAGTTCGTGCATAGAGCGAAGTTCGTGCATAGAGCGAAGTTCGCAAGAGAGTGGTAACAGTTTACAGTAAACAGTTTCTCCCCCTGCACCCCACCTCCCCACCTCCCCATCTCCCTATCTCCCTATCTCCCCCTGCACCCCATCTATAATGAAAGATTGATTTTTCAGTTGACCGGGTGAGTTTTCTCCCTCACGGTATAATCAATCAGTACAGGGTCAAGGACTTGCTATGATTGGCCAGCTTGTAGACGGGCGTTATCAAATTCTCAAAGTTATCGAGTCAACGGAGTTAGGAAAAACCTATCTCGCCAAAGATACTCGGCGTCCGGGTGAGTCGCTGTGCTTTGTCAAGCATTTGCATTTGGTGGCTGAAGATCCTGAGTTTGTAAACATCGCCCGTCGCCGCTTTCAACAAGAAGCACAAACCCTAGAAAAGCTTTCCCAACACGATCGCATTCCTCAGCTTTTAGCTTATTTTGAAGAAAGCAAAGAATTCTATCTGGTTGAGTCTTATGTTTCCGGTCAATCTCTCGCCCATGAGATTATACCCGGTCATCCTTTACCTGAAGACTCGGTTATTAAAATTTTAATTGAAGTTTTAGAAATTTTACTCTTTGTTCACGGACACGGGGTGATTCATCGAGATCTCAAACCCACGAATTTAATTCGCCGCAACTCCGATGGAAAAATTGTCTTAATTGATTTTGGGGCGGTTAAAGAAATTAACATGAATCAACATCATAATCCCCCCACCGCTCGCATTGGTACAATTGAATATATGCCCGTTGAACAGTTTGATGGCAATCCTCATTTCAACAGCGATATTTACGCTTTGGGAATGATTGGGATTCAAGCGTTAACGGGAATTCCCATTTTTGAACTGCGGAAACTGCGGGAAAATAACCAATCCAATACCAATGAATTGGCCTGGAGACATCTGGCAATTGTCAGCCAGGAACTCGGGGATATTCTTGATAAAATGGTACGCTACGATTACCAGAAACGTTATCAGTCCGCCGGGGAAACGTTAGCCGCTTTAAGACGCTTAGATGAAGACTCTCAAACTCTACTGGCTAGACAGAATCTTTACCGAGAAGAAGTTAAACAACGTTCCAACCATCGGGGCGATATTTCTATTGTTGGACGGAAAATTTTAGATGAACTTCGCCTCAGTTTAGAATTGAGCAAAGATGAAGCTGAAAGTATTGAGGATGAGATTTTAAACCCCTATCGAAAATACCGGGAAAAAGGCGAACGTTACGAACAAGCCTTAATTGAATCCATGCAGCAAGAATATCCCTTTACCCCGGAAACTCGCTTAGAACTACAACGCTTACAACAAGTTTTAGGGTTGAGCGATGAAGATGTTGCTTTCATTGAAAAACAGATTCTTCCCCTATCCCTTCGAGAGCAAATTTTGAGCCTGTTTTCAAGGGTAAAATCTCCAAAAACTACGGCTAAACCTTCTAGAAATCGTCGCAGAAATCGCCAGGGAATTTCTAGAAATTTGTCGAGTTTATGGATATTAATCGGGGCAATAATTGCGGCAATTATTGCGATTATTTTTGCAATTATTGAATATCAAAGATGGCAACAAACTAAAGAAATGCAAGCCCAACAGCGGGTTTTAGATCGACAACAATTAACGCGAGTTGAAAATATTTTAGACCGGGGAAACTATGAACTTTGTGTTAATGAAGCCGCCAAAATACCCGAAAGTTCAACCCAGTATACCGCAGTTCAAAAAATCCTCCAACAGTGCAACGATGCCTTAAACTGGAGACAGGTAAAAGTTCGAGACTTTGCTCAACATTTGGGGTCTGTTAGTGCGCTGGCTTTTCGTCCCGATGGTCGGACAATTGTCAGCGGAAGTCGCGATCAAACCGTGAAAGTTTGGGATGTGAGAACCGGCGCTTTATTACAAAATTTTGCCGGGGATTTATCTCCCATTACTTCGGTTGATTTTAGCCCCAATGGAGATGCGATCGCCGCAGGAAGTTTTTATTGGCGAGTCCTAGAATGGAGTTTAGAAACGGGCGAACTTTTTGTTCCCCTCGAACATCTCGGTACGGTTTGGTCTGTTGCTTTTAGTCCCGATGAACGTACAATAGCCAGCGGAAGTGGCGATCGCAGTGTGCGAGTTTGGGACAGACAAACCGGATATATTTTGTACGATTTTATCGATCATACCGATATTGTTTATTCTGTCGCTTTCAATACCGGGGGGACAAAATTAGTTAGCGGTTCCAAAGATAGTACAATTAATATTATGGACTTACAAACTGGAATCGTTGAAAACACTTTACGAGGACATACCGATGAAGTGCGATCGGTTGCGTTTACTCCCGATAGTACAAAAGTTGTCAGCGGGGGTTATGATGATACGGTGAGAATTTGGGATGTAAATACCGGAAGATTATTAAATACATTAACCGGTCATACGGGCGATATTTTATCGGTTGCGGTTAGTCCTGACGGTCAACTGGTGGCGAGTGCGAGTAAAGATCGGACGATAAAAATATGGAATATAGAAACGGGTGAATTACTCAATACTTTAAGCGGACATACCAACGAAGTTTATACTGTTACCTTTAGTCCGGATGGGAAAACAATCGCCAGCGGAAGTAAAGATCGGACGATTAAACTCTGGATTAAATAATTTTAATTAAAATCATCAAAAAAAACTGCTATAAAAACAAATTAAATTCAATCCACATTCACCCGAAAAATTTTTAAAAACTTGGGAAAAATCTCCCCAGAAGTGGATTATAAAAACATTAGCTAGAACCCATAAAAATCAGCGATTGAATAAATTGAGGAGGAGTTATATACTAGATATGCTAGCTCATAAACTCCTGTATAAACTATCCTATCGGAGTTGATTGAGAACGATCGGCAATAGCGACATCTTTCTCTGTAACTGCTATAAATAGGGGAATAACTCTACTCAAGTCTGGATAATAACATCGATGAATAGCTACGAAGAACGTTTTGAACAACTCAATCATAAAATAGATGCCCTCAGCGAATTGTTTGATGTAGAAGTCAAGCAAATTAAACAACAACAAAACGATCATGTTAATGCGATCGCCACGTTACAACAGATCGTTCAATCCTTAGTTGAAGTCGCCCGCTTAGATCGAGAAACCACAAAAATGGATGTGATCAATACCCTAACCACAATGCAAAAAATGCAAAGTGATATGTTACGGATGCAAACAGAAATCCATGAAAATCGAGTGGAATGCCGACGAATTTGGGAATATTTAATGAGACAATTTAGGAACGGGGGAGAGCCAAGTTTATAGCGCGACTAACCATAACGTAACCGATCGCAATCAAGCCTTAACAGTGGGGCGCACCCCTCAACCCATCTGAGTTGATATCTGTTTTTGATCGACCTCGATCAACTCACCCTCAATAAACCAAGTCACGGCGAAGATGAAAAAAGATTAATCTCGGTCTACAATCAAATCAATGCAAGCATTTGCGGGAGATATTGATACAAGGCTTTTCCCAAAGATGCAACTTTCGTCCGTCAATATTAATCTACATAACAAAACAATCCGTAATCTAGATGAAACCGATTGAAATCAGTAAAAGGTGAAACAGAGGAGAAATGATGATTATGACGATGAAAGCACTTCCCTTATTCGGTCTGGTTGCGGGACTGTTATCCCCCACCGTCGCGAGTGTAGCGAATATTCCCCCGCAAAACTCCCCCAAGATACAACCCCAGATGCAAATTAGCCTAGAATTTCCACCCGCACCCACACGCGCAGGGGCGCAAGACTCAGCCGGTGGGGGTACACGGGGAAACGATGACGGTTCAATCTGTACAAAAGGGGAGATACCTTTAACCGCTTTAATCCCCAACGAAACTGAAACCGAAACCGTTTCCCCCCATCCCGACTTGTTTGTATTTGTTCCTGAAAATACAGCCCAACAAGGACAATTTACAATGGTTGATGAAGCCGGAAACGATGTCTATATCGAAACCTTCGACCTACCGGAAAAAGCAGGAATTGTACAAATTAGCCTACCCGAAACCGTATCCTTAGAAGTCGGTCAAACCTACGAATGGATATTTACCTTATTGTGTAGTACAAGCGACCCCAACAAAGTAGAATTCGTAAAAGGAAAAATCAAACGAACCGAACTCAGCGAAGATTTAAAAACCAAAATAGAAGCCGCCAAAGAACCCCTCGAACAAGCCAAACTTTATGCTCAAGAACGAATTTGGCAAGATACACTAATGATAGTAGCTCAGTTGCGCGAATCACACAGCGCCGAATTGCAACAACTGTTAGAATCGGTAGGACTCAATGGAATGATTGCTTCGCTACCTCTGACACCTTGTTGTGTCGAAGAAGTTGAAGAAAAACCGAGTTCCAGCCAACCCGAAAATAATTGAGGTTTTAGCGAATGTGGGCGGCTTGTAAACGGCTTTTATGGGATTGGCGGGGGGTTTGGATCGCAACCCCGTCTATGGCGGTTGTCGTCATTCTCCTGCGGTTTACGGGCATTTTAGAACCGTTAGAATGGTCGGTTTATGACCAGTATATGCGTCTGCGTCCGGTTGAACCCAGCGATGAACGAATTGTCATTGTTGGCTTAGATGAAGCTGACATGAAATATATCGGTCAGGGATACGTTCCCGATGGGGTTTATGCGGATTTATTGCAAAAATTGATCGCCATGCAACCGAGGGCGATTGGATTAGATATTTATCGGGATTTACCTTTTGAACCGGGTCACGAAGAATTAGTCGAAATTTTTCAATCTACCCCGAATATTGTCGGTGTAGAAAAGGTAATTGGCGATAAAATTCGCCAGCGCGTTTCGCCGCCACCGGAATTAAAAGCCAAAGGACAAACGGGGGCGAATGATTTGATTGTCGATCGCGATAATACCGTTCGACGAGCGCTATTAGTTCAAAATAATCCGGATGGAAATACTTATTATAGTTTTGCCTTGTACGTGGCAATGCTGTATTTACAAGCGGAAGGAATTTCTCCTCAAGTAATAGAAGGAACCGATAATTGGTGGAAATTTGGCAATATTATTTTTAAGCCTTTTGAAGCCAATGATGGCGGTTATATCCGGGCGGATGCGGGAGGATATCAGGTTTTTATCAACTATCGGGGACCTGTACGCAGCTTTGAAACCGTTCCCTATCGTGATATTTTAGAAGGAAAAGTTCCCGCAGATTGGGGACGGGATCGGATTATTTTAATCGGATCGGTTGGTGAAAGTTTTCAAGATTTATTCGCAACTCCCCATACTTTAGCCGCCCGTCAACGTCTTCCCGGTGTTGAAATTCATGCGAATATTGCCAGTCAAATTATTAGCGCAGCTTTAGACAATCGCCCGTTAATTAAAACTTGGTCGGAACTGATAGAATGGCAGTGGATTTTGATCTGGTCAGCGATTGGCGCGAGTTTAACCTGGAAATTGCGTTCATCCCGCAATGTTAAGCGGTTTTTGTTGCGAGAAATTGGATTTTTTATTTTGGCGACCGGAGTCTTATTTTCAAGCACTTATCTCGGCTTTTTAATGGGGTGGTGGATTCCGGTTGTTCCGCCTTTTTTAGCGTTGTCGGGTTCGGCAATGGCTATTACCGCTTATGTCGCCCGCAGTGCGGCGGAAATTCGCAAAACCTTTGGACGTTATCTCACCGATGAAATTGTTTCCACGCTGTTAGAAAGTCCGGCGGGTTTGCGGTTGGGCGGTGAACGTCGCAGCATCACGATTTTAACCTCTGATTTGAGAGGATTTACCGCCCTTTCTGAACGGTTATCGCCGGAAGAAGTTATTAAAGTTCTCAATTTTTATCTGTCAAAAATGGCGGATGTAATTACCGAGTATCGGGGGACGATTGATGAATTTATGGGCGATGGAATTTTGGTGTTATTTGGCGCCCCGACTAAACGCCCCGACGATGCAAAACGGGCGATTGCTTGTGCGGTGGCGATGCAATTGGCAATGGTTGAAGTCAATAAACAAATCGAAGCCTGGGATTTGAATGCGTTGGAAATGGGAATTGGGATTAATACCGGGGAAGTCGTTGTTGGGAATTTGGGTTCGGAAAAACGCACAAAATACGGGGTTGTGGGAAGTCAAGTTAATCTGACTTATCGCATCGAATCTTATACCACCGGCGGACAAATTATTATTTCGGAAACCACGTTAAAAGAAGCGGGAGAAAATATTATCGAAATCGACAATCATAAATTAGTTCAACCGAAAGGCGTTAAACGTCCAATTACCATTTATGAAGTCAGCGGAATTCGCGATAAATATAATCTATTTGTTCACAAAGAAGAAGAAATCTTTTATCCTCTGTCTGAATCTATTCCGCTACAATATACAATTTTAGAAGGAAAACACGTCGGCGAAAATTTATTTCCCGGTGAAATTTTAGAACTTTCCAATAAAGGCGCGTTAATTTTGGCTGTAGAAGGGAGTGATGCCTTACCCACGATGTTAACCAATATTAAATTAAACTTGAAATCAGAATTGCCAGAACTCCGCGAAGATATTTATGCTAAAGTGTTAGAAAAACCGATAGAAAATGGAAAGTTTTATATTCGTTTTACCTCCAAACCTCCCGCAGTTGAAGCAAAACTCGATGAAGTTTATAAGTCAATTAAAGTTTAGAGTCTGTAGATAAAAATCACCAACAAATGCTAAAGCAGTTATTTGTTATCAGGGGGTAATTTTACAAAGTGTTAAATTTTGATCTTTCTGCCCGATAAACAGATAAAATGAAAAGAAGGTTAGGAAGGTTTTAGTCAGTTTATCACCGGGGATTTATACAAAAAAGATGAAAGGGGGTTAATTCTGGCAGAGCAGAAATCTTTTAAATAATGGTGAGCAAGGTGGTAGCTGGAAGATTTGAGAAATCGTGGTTTAATCAATGAGAGTCATTAGTCGTAAAGCATTGCGGAAATTCTGGGAAAAACACGCTGATGCCCAGTCTCCTCTGTTGCTTTGGTATCAACGTATTACCGCCAGTCAATTTGCCTCATTGAATGAACTACAGCAAATTTTTCCCTCCGCAGATATTGTTGAGAACTTTACAGTCTTCAATATAGCTGGCAACCGCTATCGTCTCATCGCATACATTGATTATGAGTATAGAATGGTGTTTATTCGCTCAGTTCTGACCCACGCAGAATATAGCAAGGAGAAATGGAAAAATGACGAGTGGTTTAAAGACTCCTAGCCCTTATTATTTAGAACTCATTACCGCATTTCCCCCTCGCCCGATAACCAATGAACTTGAATACCAAGCCACGCAAGCACAAATTAACAAAATTTTAGACAAGCCCCAATTAAACTCCGATGATCGCGCCTATCTAAAAATTCTCGGTCTGACCATCTACGACTATGAAGAACAAACCGAATCCTTTTGAAATTACTATCAGTAAGCCTACTTTAAGTCAACTCATTCTTGAATTAAGCGAATAAGAAATAGTATAATGTTTTGAGGTAAAATCTTAAATGGCTCGTCAAAAACCCTTTTCTTACGAAGAATTTAAAGCGATTTATTCGCAAGTTCCGCGACTGGTTGTTGAAGTGGTTGTACAAACGGAAAACGGAATTGTTCTGATTTTGAGAAAAGATGCGTCTTGGAATAATCTTTGGCATCTTCCGGGGGGTACGGTTTTTTATAAAGAATATATTGAGGATGCTATTCAACGCATCGCTAGAGAAGAATTGAGTATTGAAGTCACAAAACAAAAATTTATTGATTATCTAGAATATGCGAGTGAAGAAAAAGAACGGGGTTTTGGTTGGTCAGTGGGATTGGTGTTTTTATGTACGCCCAATTCTCCCCTCCCTGATTATAACGAAGAAGGGGAAAAAATACAAGTTTTTGATACCATTCCCGACAATATTGTTGAGGAACATAAAAGACTTTTAACCCGAATTTTATCTCACAATTATTGATCTCCCATTATTTTCTTTATCCCCCCAAGCAAGCCTTGATCCCGACCCCTGCGGCACCTCCCTATGATCCCCCCTTGTCCCCCCTTAAAAAGGGGGGTGGGGAGGTTGGGGGGAAGAAGAAGGGGGGAAAAGAAGGCGCAATAATAAGTTTAAAGTCTCCCTTTTTAAGGGGGATTTAGGGGGATAAAAGAGAATTTTATAGGGTTAACTATTGGGGATGTGAACGCCGATTTTTTCCCCGTTGGGTTTGTAAACTTCTAGGGGAATTTGAGCGTTATCACTAATGGATTCTAGGGCAATTTTCAACGTTTGAACGTGTTTTTCCGCCTCATTGCGTTTTTCCGGGTTCCCACTGCGATCGCCGGTCAGTGCAGTTTCTTCGATTTTCTCGACATAGTTGGGCGCCAGACGAATTGTAATTAAATCTCGACTGACACTATAACTACAAATAGTCGGAGAACCGGTACAAGCAGTTTTCAAATCTTGACGGGCGGTATTCACCCGAGTCGCCACCTTATTTTCGGCTTCCGCTTGCTTCCAAGACTCGGTATAAGACGTCATCAAAGGCTGCATTTCCACATGATAAGAACTGCTCATGGGAACCCGTTTACCAAAAGTTACCGCCTGAGACCAATATTTTACCGCATCGGACCAGGCGCCGCGTTCGGCGAAAATTTTGGCTTGATCGGCGTTGCTAACCGCCCGGTTGTAAGCATCAAGCCCTACCTGTTCGATGGTTTTGCGATCGCGAGCGTCTTCCAACTGGGGCTGATATCGAGCGAGTAACAGTTGGGCTTCTTGATAAGCCGTTGTTCCGGGTGCAACCGACGCCAAGGTATTGGTTGCATTTTGCCAGGTATCATACACCAATTGCCAACTTTCCACCCCTCTGGCGACTCCCTGACGGGCTTGAGCGACTTGGGCGGCTTTTTTGGCATCCGCGAGGGTGCGGCCCGCTTGACGTTCGAGAGCGAGGCGTCCTCTAACTTCTGTTAAATTAGCCCGATATTGTTCGAGTCGAGCCTGAGCAAAAGGATAAATGATATTTTCTGGGGGAACCTGTTGCAGTTGAGCGATCGCTTCTTCCCAACGGGTTTTAATCTTATCCCATTCCTCAACTTCATAGGGCGGGTTTTGGGCTTCTTCTGAGGCTAACCCGGCTATCCACAGGGCTTTGACAACGAATTCTAACTCTTTAGATTCTTGATTATAAACCGATAAAAGCGCTCTTGATTGGCGATGATAGGGCGACCAAAATGGAATTCTTTTCAGTTGTTTTATCGCACTATCTAACTCTTCTTTGGCGATTCCGGGGGCTTGAGAAGTGGTTACATTTTGAATAGTTTCTTGGGATTTTTGAGCCTGTTCTTTGGCGATATCAATTACCTGACATTCCCCAATTACACAGGGGCGAGTTATTACATATACACTCCCAAAAATTGCCAATAAACTGAGCGCAACTTGGGGCGTAAATAAGTAATTTTTTTTCGGCTTTTCAACCTCAACCTCGGGCTGTTCGTCGAGGTGTTCTTCGAGGGGTTTCTGTTTGGTTTTCGCAGATTTTTCCTGAGGATAAACCTCACCGAGATCCTCTAAATCGTCTGGATCGAAAGGATTATCATCCCAATCTGAAAAAGGATTAACAGTTTCTAAATCCTCTCGTTTGTCTTGGATTTCAACAGATGAATCCAAACTTTCCTCGGGATGAGTTGATGTATTTTGATTGTTTAGTTTTCCGGGTTTTTCTTGAATAAGAGCAGTTTTCATCGGTTATCCTCAGATGATCTAAAAGAGTCTAATCGGGTCAGATAAAAGTGTTTGATACTGAATCAACTTTATTCAAAATTCATCTTGGTGAAGTTCTAACGCTCCGCCATAGGTTTCTCCATAACAGACTTTTTCCAACTCAAATCGGCCACCGTACTGTTTAAACGGTTCATCCGCATATCCCAACGCTAGGATACAACAAACATCGACCTCCTCGGGAATTTTAAAGGCTTCTTTAACTTGATTGGTAACAAATCCTTCCATCGGACAACTGTCAACCCCGTAACTGCGAGCGACAATCATAAAATAAGCGACTGCTAACATGGTGTGGCGGTTTGTCCAGGCTTCGAGGGATTCAAAACAAGGCCGATTTTCAAACAAGGCCGGAATACTTTTTCGGATAAAATCAGCATAGGCGTCATTCATCGCCCCCTCTTTTTTGCCCAGTTCAATCACCGATTCGATATAATCAGATTGATTCACCCGGCGATCGCCACAACAAATTAAGACCACCGGTGCTTCTTCAACTTGACGCTGATCAAACGCACAGGCTTTGAGCTTTTGTTTATTTTCCAGACTGCGAACCACCACAAACCGCCAGGGTTGAAGGTTATATCCAGAGGGCGCTCGTACACCGAGTTCGAGAATTTCCTGTAAGATGACACTGGGAATCGGATTGGTTCTAAAAGCCCGAGCCGCCCGTCGCCCTTTGATCGCTTCTGTGAGATTAACTGAAGGTTGCATAACAGTAATTTGAGTTTAATACAGGAAGTTTAGCAGTTTGGTGTTAGGTTTTAGGTGTTAGGTTTGTAGGGGCGGGTTCTGTCAAAATTTCTGTTACCCACAGATAACTAATATAAACCCGCCCCCCGTCGCTGAAGTGGCGGGTTCTGTCAAAATTTCTGTTACCCACAGATAACTAATATAAACCCGCCCCCCGTCGCTGAAGTGGCGGGTTCTGTCAAAATTTCTGTTACCCACAGATAACTAATATAAACCCGCCCCTTTTCACCTCACCACCGAACCCGTCACCTCCGAACCCGTCAGGGCGGGTTTATCTAAATTTTGGAGTAGTCATTAAAGATATTGTAGAACCCGCCCCTACGAAGTCAATTTTGTTATGGGGTGGGGCGGGTTTATCTAAATTTTGGAGTAGTCATTAAAGATATTGTAGAACCCGCCCCTACAAACCTGACACTCCTTCCCCGACACCCAATACCAGTCCCCTGTCCCCTATTCACTGGTATCGGAGTGACGGGTTCGGAGGTGACTGTTTAAACCCGCCCCTACGCTTGGGATTAATGATCTCCGGTTGATCAATTTTGTTATGGGGTGGGGCGGGTTTATATAAGCTTTGGCCAGAGACGATCAATTTAGACCGAACCCGCCCCTACAACCTCTGGTGACTGAAAAACTGGTATCGGAGTGACGGGTTCGGAGGTGACTGTTTAAACCCGCCCCTACAACCCCTGGTAAAAAGGAAAAAGCTGTCAATTTGGGTTATTTCAAGCCCAACTCCCGTTTGAGTAAATTAATCGACTCGGCCCCGATATAATTTTCACAGCAGAGCAGTTGGGGGGGACGGATAATTTCATCCCGGTTGGCTTGTACCGTTGCTTTCACCGTCTCAAAACTGGCCTGATCGCAAATAATCACCCGAGCGCTGCGAACGATCGCGTTAATCTTGTAAGTATCGGTCAGTTGAGCGGTCATTACCAACACTTGTTCGCCCCGCAGACTGTGAATAATCACCTCAGTCGCCCGTAGCAAACCCGAACTGAGACTAACAATTCCCAAATAAGTTCCTTTGGGTAAATCTTGTACCATTTCAATTTCTCGGGCATAGTCATAAATATCGATGGGAATCACCCGAACTGATTTTGGTGCGGCGATCGCTTCGGCTTGGCCGATAAAATAGCGACTGGTGACAATAGTCCCCGATGGTACCTGCTGAATGGTTTCAGCCAATTGTTCAATCGGGACTAATTGTACCGGAATCCGCAGAGATTGTTCAAGTTCCTGAGCCATCAACTGACCGATGCCAATATCCTGCATGGGGGCCGTTACCAAAACTCTAGCACTACAGCGCAGACGCCAGTCTATCTCGGCTAAAAACAGTTCTCTGGCTTCGTTGAGGGTACATCCTTGGGAGAGAAGTTCATCCAAACCCCGTTGAATGATCTTGTTCGCTTCTGGATAATGTTCTAAAATCGGCGAATTCAGCCGAGAACCCCCTTCGTGACCCAAAGCCCGCACATAAATTCCCGAACCCGCCTGGGCTTCAACCAAACCGCTATCTTCGAGTTGACGGTAAACCTTGCTAATGGTGTTGCGATGCAGTCCGGTTTGCATCGCAAGCTGACGGGTACTCGGTAAACGATGTCCCGGTGGAAACTGCCGAGAGGCGATCGCGAACCGAATTTGGTTAAATAACTGATTAGAAGCAGGAATGTCACTATCTGGCTGAATATAGAATTGAACCATAACAAATCTCCTAAAGTCAGCCCCAGAGGTCAAAAACTGAACATCTGTGCTGTCATGGGTCTGTATCGGAATATTAGTAACTTGTCGATTAGGGGGCAATGACTTGTACTATAGAGTAGTTTACTCAAGATACACGTTAGGCAAAAAGATTTTCGTATAGAAGCTCCACCGATTGAGAATTATGTCAGATTTAGAAATACGCACAGGCTATGTTACAGTGGCTAACGGGGACTTGGAGATCGCCGCTTATCTAGCTCAACCTGTTGGCGAGGGAGCATTTCCGGGAGTTGTCGTTATTCAAGAAATCTTCGGAGTTAACGATCACATTCGCGATGTTACCCGAAGAATAGCCCAACAAGGTTATGTGGCGATCGCTCCGGCCATTTATCAGCGTCAGGCGCCCGGTTTTGAGGTCGGTTATAGCGACGAAGATTTAAAGTTGGGTCGAAAATACAAAGAACAAACCAAAGCATCGGAACTCCTCAGCGATGTACAAGCTACCATTGACTATCTGAAAAGTTTAGACGCGGTAAACTCAAAGGGGTTCGGTACCATCGGATTTTGTTTTGGGGGTCATGTGGTTTATCTGGCGGCGACCTTACCCGAAATTAAGGCTACAGCGTCGTTTTACGGGGCGGGAATTGTTACCGGAACCCCGGGCGGAGGAGAACCGACGGTTAGCCGCACACCCGACATTAACGGGGTATTGTACGGCTTTTTTGGGACCGAAGATCCGTTAATTCCCAACGAACAGGTCGATGAAATTGAAGCGGCGTTGAAACAGCATCAAATTCGCCATAAAATTTTCCGCTATCGGGCGACTCACGGGTTTTTCTGCGATCAACGCGACAGTTACGATCAAAACGCCGCAGAAGACGCCTGGAAGCACGTTAAACAGCTTTTTAGCCAGGAACTCAAAGCCACCGAGTAAACTAGGACATAGGGGCTTTACTCTCATTCAACCTGAGCGACCATCGCTCCCTAATGGTGTTGGAATTGGTTATATTGGAAGATCAAGGCACATTAGTCGCAGGAATTGGGCAGTTGCAAAGGGGGCCGGAATAAAAAAAGTCGCCCAATTGATAGATTCTTTGTTTTGTTGTGAACTCCTATGAATACGAAAAATACATCTTTTTCACTTGATGATTTTGCGAGAGCATTAGAAGAGCATGATTACGATCTGCAAAAAGGCCAGGTTGTACGAGGTCAGGTATTTGAATATGCAAGTGATGGCGTCTATATTGACATCATTGGGGGAAAATCTCCCGGTTTTTTACCCCGTAAAGAAGCCTCTTTAGCCGATGTTGAAGATTTGTCCGAGATTTTACCCAAAGAAGAAGAACGAGAGTTTTTAGTGATTCGCGAACAAAATGCTGAGGGTCAAGTTCTCCTGTCTATTCGACAGCTTGAACTCGATAAAGTTTGGGATCAATTAAGTGAATCTCAAAAGCAAAATCAAAGCTTTCAAGTTCGAGTAACCGGGATGAACCGGGGCGGAGTAACGGTAGATTTTGACTCTTTACGCGGATTTATTCCCCGCTCCCATTTGATTGAAAAAGAAAACTTGAATGGTTTGATGGATCAGTTGCTCACGGTTAATATTTTAGAGCTAGATCGCGATCGCAATAAACTGGTTTTCTCTCAACGTTTGGCGACGGAATCTGTTAGTTTTGGTCAGCTAGAAGTCGGTCAGTTAATTGAAGGAAAAGTCAGCAGCGTTAAACCTTTTGGCGTGTTTGTTGATTTAGATGGGGTAACAGGATTGATTCATATTAAAGAAGTCAGCCAAAAATATATCGAGTCCCTTCCGAATTTATTCCCCGTTGGTTTGGCGGTTAAAGCGATGGTTATTGACCTCGAAGAAGGGCGGCGTCGGGTTTCTTTATCCACTCGATTGTTAGAAAACTATCCCGGAGAAATAGTTGATAAATTCCCCGAAGTGATGGATTCAGCCGAAGCCAGAGCGGAACGGGCGAAAAAACTGATTTCCGCCTCATAAATTAACCCGTTGGGGTGCAAATATTGCGCCCCAAAATTGATTTTATAAACCAATTTTTGCCGTAATTAATAACAGAATATTTGTCATACATTATGTTTAGAAATGGGGTAAAGTATTAACTTTGAAATTCCGGTTTTCAGTTGAATGAAGGAGACCAAAAAACCCGGTTTATTCTACCACTTCCTCAAATAGATAATATGTATTGTTCAAGAAACCGGGTTTTTGACTTTTACCTCATCCGAACCCAAACCACTATAAATTCTGGGGCGGGTTTATCTAGGTTGAAAGTGAGTAAACACATATTTTTGCGGAATATAAATTCCGGGGCGGGTTTATCTAGGTTGAAAGTGAGTAAACACATATTTTTGCGGAATATAAATTCCGGGGCGGGTTTATCTAGGTTGAAAGTGAGTAAACACATATTTTTGCGGAATATAAATTCCGGGGCGGGTTTATCTAGGTTGAAAGTGGGAAGACACATATTTTTGCGGAACCCGCCCCTACCTGAACTTTTAAATTCTTAATTTCAAATGGTTTATGTACTTGGTATTGATGGCGGTGGTACGAAAACGGTTTGTTTATTAATGGATGAAAGCGGAAACGTTCTCAGTCGGGGAAATGGGGGAGCATCCAATTATCAAACTATTGGAATAGATGCCGCACAAATTGCTATTAAAACCGCCATAGATAAAGCAATTTCTAGTTTTTTAGATGACAAAAATTATAACAAAATTTCAATTCAAGGATTGGGAATTGGACTGGCGGGAGTTGGTCGAGAAGAAGATTTTAACGTTATTCAAAACTTACTTGAACAGGTAATAAAAACTTCAAAAGCATCAATAAATTGGGAATTAGAACCAAACTCTACTGTGATTAAAAGTGATAGTGTTATTGCTTTAGTTGGCGGTTTGGGTCATTCCGTTGGAATTGTCGTTATCGCCGGAACCGGTTCGCAAATATTCGGACAAAACAGCCAAGGACAAACCAAACGAGTCGGGGGTTGGGGTTATTTGTTGGGCGATGAAGGAAGCGGGTATTTTATCGCAATTTCCGGGTTAAAAGCGGCGTTAAAATCCCACGATGGGCGGTTGGGTTCAACTGAATTAATCCCCGCATTCAAACAACATTTAAACCTCGATAATATTGAATCTTTAATCGAAGTCGTTTACAGACGGGGGTGGACGGTTCCACAAATTGCAAGTTTAGCTAAAATTGTCGATAAAGTTGCCAGAAATGGAGATGAAATCGCCAATAAAATTATTAATACAGCCATAGAAGAATTAGTATTCGCGACAAAAATAGTCATAGAAAGTTTATTTGAACCCAATGAAACTGTTGAAATCGTTACTATAGGCGGAGTCTTTCAAGGAATCAACAATTTTCATTCAAAATACATTCAATCTTTAAAAGCAGTCGTTCCTAATGCTAACGTGATTTTACCCCGTTATGAACCCGCTTATGGGGCGGGAATATTAGCGTTAAATGGGTTGGGATATTTTCCAAAAAATTTATAACATTCCGGTGGGTGTCATCAAAATATTGCCAATTTCACCAGTAGGGTGGGTGACATCAAAAAGTTATCAAATCCAACAGTTAACTTATCAGTTGTCACCCACCCTACTATAATTTATAGTAGAACTAACTTACAGTAGAACTTAACACTCAAGCACAATGACAACCACAGAAACAAAACAAACTCATCCTACTCCCCCCGGAAATTTTGGTTTACCCTTAATTGGCGAAACCATTAGTTTTCTGCGGGATGGAGATTTTGCAGATAAGCGACATAAAAAATATGGGCCGGTTTTCAAAACAAACATCTTTGGTCGCCCCACAATAATGATGATTGGAAGTGAGGCGAATCGGTTTATTTTTAGCAACGAAAAGAAATATTTTGAAAGTAATTGGCCCTCCAGTACAAAAACACTTTTAGGACCAGCTACTCTGTCAATTCAAAGCGGAGATATTCATAAATCTCGCCGCAAATTATTAGCCCAAGCCTTCCAACCGAGGGCGTTGGCGGGGTACGTTCCGACAATGGAAAAAATGACTCGCCGTTACTTGCAAAACTGGGAACAACAGAAAACTTTTGCTTGGTGTCCCCAACTGAGAAAATATACCTTTGATGTCGCCTGTAAGCTATTTGTTGGGGATGAAACCGCTTCCGAAACGGAAATGGGCGACTGGTTTGAGACCTATTGTGATGGATTATTTACGATTCCCTTACGTTTACCGGGAACTAAATTTAATCGGGCGTTAAATTGTCGGAAAAAATTGCTGAATAAAATTGAAACAATTATTCGCAAACGCCAACAACAAGCCGAACCCGGAGAAGATGCGTTGGGTTTGTTATTGCAAGCCAAAGACGAAGACGGAAACAGTCTCAGCGTCGAAGAACTGAAAGAACAAATTTTATTGTTGTTATTTGCGGGACACGAAACCCTAACTTCTAGCGTCACCGCTTTTTGTTTGCTTCTCGCCCAACATCGGGATGTTTTGGAAAAAGCAAGATTAGAACAAAAACAAATTCAACTCACAGAACCCCTCAGTTTTGAACAGTTAAAATCGATGCCATATTTGGATCAAGTTTTAAAAGAAGTGTTGCGGTTTGTTCCGCCTGTTGGGGGTGGGTTTCGACAAGTTGTAGAAACTTGTGAATTTAACGGTTATACCCTTCCAAAAGGTTGGACGGTTCTCTACCAAATCGGGCAAACCCATCAAGAACATAGCATATACAACGAACCCGAAAAGTTCTATCCGGAACGATTTTCTCTCGAAAAAACCGAAGAAAAACCCTATGGTTATATTCCGTTTGGTGGCGGAATGCGAGAATGTCTGGGGAAAGAATTTGCAAAATTAGAGATGAAAATATTGGCGTTAATGTTGTTGCGTGAATACGACTGGGAACTGCTTCCCAACCAAAATTTAGAGATGACTGTTACTCCGACTCCCCATCCGAAAGATAATCTTTTAGTGAATTTTAAACGTTTAACTGAGGGAGTTTAATTTCACCCCCAATCTAGAAAAACCCGGTTTCTCTAAGAAACCGGGTTTTTGAGAAAGGAGGGGGAAGTTTGAAACAGGCTTTTTGAGAAATTAATAATAAAATTAACAGGCGGATAGAATGGGGGAAATTTTGGCAATAGGTAAAGTTTTGGCTGTTGATCAAGCGGGGTTTATTATCCGCGAAGCGAGTCTAGAAAAAATTACTCCCGAGTGGCGATCGCTTATCGATGAGGTAATATTAGGATATCGCAAATATTGGCTTGATGCGGTTGATAGTATTTATGTTCGGGGTTCGGTTGCGGTTGGAAAAGCTATTCCTGGTGTTTCCGATCTCGATAGTTTTGCTGTTGTTAATACGGAAAAAGATAGACTGGATTATTCTTGGTTTGATAGCTTTAAAACACCCCTAAAATTACAGTATCCTTTTTGTACCGGGATAGAATTAAGGGCGTTGGAGTCGGAACGTTTGTTAGACCTAAATTTAGATGATTATAACCCCCTCAGAATGTTGCTTAAAACTCAAGCGGTTTGTGTTTGGGGCGAAGATATCAGTTTACAATTTCCCCCCTGTAAACCGGATATAAACGCCGTTAGTCATGCGTTTAGTTTGGCGGAAGATTTGCAACAAGTAATGATAGACTTACAAGAGTTAGATGAAAGCGAATCTTTAAAGGTTAAAAAAGCTTGTCAGTGGATAATGAAGCGTATTGTCCGATCTGGGTTTGAGATTATCATGGAAACCGCCCAATGTTATACTCGGGATTTGTATCCTTGTTATCAACTTTTTTCCCGCTATTTTCCCCAACAGCAACCCCAAATGTATCAAGCGTTAAATTGGGCGATCAACCCCGTTGATGATCCGGTGAAAATTAGGGAATTTCTCAACAGTTTCGGGAGTTGGTTGGTTGATCAGATTGATTTGTGTTATCCTCCTTTAGATGACTCGTAGGATTGAAAAAAAACCGCTTTCTCAAAGAAACAGGATTTTTATTATTGGTTAGTATCTGTTTGTTCTTGGTAGAAATGGCTGTAATATCCTTGTTTTAAGATTAGCTGCGAATGGGTTCCGCATTCGACTATTTTACCTTCTTTTAAGACGGCTATTTGATCGGCATTTTGAATGGTAGAAAGGCGATGAGCGATAATAAACCGAGTGCAAGATAAACGGTTGAAAGCTTGCTGTACTTGTTGTTCGCTGAGACTATCTAACGCACTTGTAGCTTCATCTAAAATCAGAATATCCGGCTTTTGTAACAACGCCCTGGCGATCGCCAACCGCTGTCTTTGTCCCCCCGAAAGCCTGATCCCTCTATCGCCAATTCTAGTGTCTAGTTGTTCGGGTAATTGGGTGATAAATTCTTCCGCATAAGCCTGTTTAACCCCTTCCCAAATTTCCGTTTCTGTTGTATAATTAGAAGCGTAGGTGAGATTATAACGAATCGTTTTATTAAATAAAAATACATCCTGACTCACAACCGCGATCGCCGAACGCAAAGCGCTTAAATCGAAGTTTCTCAAGTCTTCCCCGTCGAGTGTAATCGTTCCGCGATCGGGATCGTAAAGGCGACACAATAAATCCGCCAAAGTCGATTTTCCCGCACCAGAAGTGCCCACAACCGCCAAAGTGCTACCTTGAGGAATTGAGAGGTTAATCTCAGTTAAAATCGGTTTAGACTCGTCAAATGAGTCCTTCTCGGTTTCCGATAATTTCGGATAGGAAAAACTAACATTATTAAACCGAATTTCCTTTTCTAACCGACTGTAGGGTAAACTCCCATTCACCATAAACGGTTTGTTATCTCGCCGTAGAAAATTCTGCACAATTTCCACACTCGCGGAACGATGAGCCAAACGCGATCGGTAAGTATCCAAAGCCGAAAGTTGGGGAAGAAGGCGAAATAAGACCACAATATAAGTTAAAATTAAAGCCGATCCTTGAGGCGTATTTAACCCCAAAAAATGCGCCGCAAAAACGAGCAATAACACCCCAAAAACGCCGAGCAACTGTCCGAGGGGCGCGATCGCTTCTGTCATAGCCTGCGCCGCAAAATCAGCCGTCTCGCAGTCCAACATCAACCGTTGCAAACGCCCATATTCTCGAGGTTCGTTGGCGGTGGTTTTTACTAACCGAATCCCCGATAACAATTCTAACAGACTAACCGCATAATCCTTTGATAAATTTGATATTTTTTTACCATAATTTCGGGACTGGGCGATCGCCATTTGGTTAATTTTTACAACTCCCAACAAAAACAGACTTGTTATCAGCGTTAACCGCCAGGATAACAGAATTAAAATTCCCACAAAGACGGTAATTGTAATCGAAAGAATAGCAATTCTAAGTAAATTTCTAATCGAACTAACCGCCCGTTGAGTTTCCGTTTCTAAAATATGTTTAAGATCGCCCAACTGTCGGTGAGTATAAAAAGCAATATCAACCGCCAATAATAACTGAAGTTCCGCATCCCGCAGATGAGTTATTAACCGTCGCGTTAGGTGTCCCGACACTAAAACATTCAGATAACTCACGCCACTTTGCAAAACGATCGCCCCAACTGTTACTATTGCTAAAAGCGGTAAATGTAGCGAGGTTGGAACATTTTCAAACACAGTTAAAACCGGATTTAAAATCGACGGAAACTCCTCAGGCGCGAGTCTTAACCCGAGAAATTCCATCGCCACAGGCACAACCAATGTTAACCCAATTCCGCCCAAAAGTCCATCGATCAACCCCAACGTTAAACTCAACCCCATCCACACCCGATAAGGACGGATAAAACTCCACAATAATTCCCATTCTTTACGTTTCATAGTTATAGAAAATACTTCAATGTGGGCTATATATAAAGAATACTGTATGGGCGGGTTCCGAATTAATTTCTATTACCCAGAAATAACCGTGCATATTCCCGCCCCCTCTTGCGAATTAATTTCTATTACCCAGAAATAACCGTGCATATTCCCGCCCCCTCTTGCGAATTAATTTATATCACCCAGAAATAACCTTTATAAACCCGCCCCCTCTTGCTATCATATTATTATGCTGTAGGGGCGGGTTCCGAATTAATTTCTATTACCCAGAAATAACCTTTATAAACCCGCCCCCTCTTGCTATCATATTATTATGCTGTAGGGGCGGGTTCCGAATTAATTTCTATCACCCAGAAATAACCTTTATAAACCCGCCCCCTCTTGCTATCATATTATTATGCTGTAGGGGCGGGTTCCGAATTAATTTCTATCACCCAGAAATAACCTTTATAAACCCGCCCCCTCTTGCTATCATATTATTATGCTGTAGGGGCGGGTTCCGAATTAATTTCTATTACCCAGAAATAACCTTTATAAACCCGCCCCCTCTTGCGAATTAATTGGTAAAGTTATTGTCAATATTAGTTAACGGGTTGAGGGCGGGTTTATCTAAATTCTTGATAAGAAATATAGATTTTTTCGGAACCCGCCCCTACAGAATTTTGGGTTTTGGGGTTGAGGGCGGGTTTATCTAAATTCTTGATAAAAAATATAGATTTTTTCGGAACCCGCCCCTACAAAACAAATTATTTTTCGATTTTATATTATAATTTTGGTTGCTCAACCCTGACAATCCCAGATAAAATTAACTGTGTCATCATCGGGCTAATATCGGCTTCCCAATCAAAATCAGGTAGCCATTTACAAAGGTCTAAACCCGAAAAATTTGTTCTTTTAAATAAATGTTCTAAAACGTCTCTGTCAACTCCTTTGAGAGTAATTTTTTTGTTAGCGGTACAAATTTCGACCGTATCTTCGGGCAAATTATTAATCTGTACGGGTTGGGGAGGACGATAAAATTTAGTGTGTCTTCCTTCGGGAAATAAATCATAGCCAACCTGTGCGGGAAAACCAAATTGAGTCGAAGGTTGTCCCCCCATAAATTGTTCATCGAGATAACGATCAATTAACTCATCGGTTTCTAACTGTTTAACCCATTCTTTGATTAAATCACGAAGATGTTGGCGACAAACTTGACGATAATTAGGAGTTAACGGGGGTAAACTTTCTCGCCACAAAGGGTTTTGATGGAATTCTTCACTCAGCCATTCTGCAAAGTCTATCCCGGTTTGACAGTCTATTCCTAATGTTAAATGTAGAGAAGGTTGATCAACTGCTACTGCATAATGCCAATGTCCGCGAGGAATGTATAATAAATCCCCAGGTTTTAACTGTTGATTAATATAGGGATCGGTAGTTGGGGGATCGAGTAAATTTGAACGATGTTTGGAGAGGGGGAACTCAAACGTTGGGGAAAATACCCGCCAGTTTTTGTAACCGGAAATTTGCAGAATAAACACTTCGTGGGCATCGTAATGACAGCCAAAACCTTGATGTCCGGGAAACGAACAATAAGTGTTAACTTGGGTGCGGTGTCCGATTTCCGTGCGTAATTTTGCGGTAAATTCTGCTATCGCCGGAAGTCGAGATTGGAGGCGATCAATAATTAAAGTTGCCCCCTCTTGGCAGTTTTTTGTCAAATCATTGCAGGCATTTTCCGGCAAGGTTTGACCGCCTTTTGCCAACCGGATTTCGGGATAAGTCAGATTGTGGAAATTGAGTAAACTATTGAGGTCTTCCCAGGAAAATAAGTGATTGAATTTGTTGGGGTGGTTTGCGGGTACGATAACAGCTTTTTTTAGCCAATAATCTTGAAAAAATGACTCCAGAAAATCGGGAGTCAGGAGATAGGAAAAGGTTTGCATGAGGAAGATTTTAAAACGCTATTGAATGGGCGGAAAATTTGCCCGACGATCGCTTTGACGCTTGGGGCCACCCGCCCAAGGTGGAGGGCCAGAAGCCGGACGAATATTCAACACGGTTCCGTCTTGGCGGGTAATGGTGAAAGCGTCAAAATCGTCATCGTCGTATTCTCCGACCACCGTGACCGCTTCTCCCTGGTTGATCCGAATTTGATGATACCAGGGCGGGCCTGCTTCTACGAGTATTTGTCCGGTCCCATCATCAACTACAAATTCATTCCCGAAGACTGCGGTCACAACTCCGGTAATGGTTAAACCTTGGGTTCGTTGCAGATCGCGAATGGGGACTTGCGAAAAACTGGGCTTGATCGGAGTGATCGCCGAAGCGAGAATAACGGTTAAAGCGGTTGCAAGTTTTAAGGAAAGTTTCATGGTAAATGCTTTTTATGATCGGCAATTTATCTTAGTGAATTTGGCGGAAAATGGGTCGATATTGACCGCGACGGCGACTTTGAGGCTGACCTTGATCGACATCGTAGGTATAGTCTTGGTCGTTGTCAGCATCGGCGCTGGTGGGGAGGCGTCTAAATTTTACGGGCGCTGCAACTTTTGTCGGAAGATCTTCGATGGAAATTTGAATGCGGCTGGGGGTTGAGGGTTTTTTTAAAGTGGTTGTAGACATTGGATAATCTCCCTTTGATTGCTTAAACTGTTTTCTATATTTCTAGATTAGCGACCAAAGATGACAAGAAAATGACAAACCCAAAAATCAGCTTTTTGTGAATTTTCAACGTTTCGCAGTAGAATAATAGATTGACTCAAAAAACCAGTGGGGTGATGTCTCGAACACGTTGGATTGCTTGGATTCTTCTGCGAAATAGTTGGTTTCGCTTTTGGGAAGATGCCCGCCAACTCCCGAGATCGGTTTGGAAAGGTTGGGCGAAAATATTGGGAATTGGGTTTATTGTTACGACTGTTGTTGCTTTTGCGGTCACGTTTTGGGCGAAGTCTGCGGTTAATACTGGCACTTTGCAGGCGATGGATGAACGAATGCTGATGCTAATTTCGGAAAATGTTCCTTTAACTTTTGCCAGAAGTATAACTTGGGAATCTCCCGGCAATTTAGTTTATATGTTACCCTTAATTACGGCTGTGGTGTTAACAGCAATTTGGCGATCGCATCCGGTGATCGCCGCAACAGTTTTATCGGCTTATATCTTACAGTTTGCCTTTGCTTGGACGGGTTGGCTGTATTGGAATCGTCAGCGTCCCGATCTGATTGCGTCCGGGTTGGCGGCGCCGAGTTTGCATTCCTATCCGTCCGGCCACACGTTGATTGTGACGAGCGTTTACGGATTTTTGTTTTATTTGTGGTATCGCTCGGCTAGAGGGGGTTTAGAGCGCAGTGTAGCGGTGTTGGCGGGAATGTTTTGGGTGGGGATGGTGTGCATTGCTCGCCTGATTTTGGGGGCGCACTGGCCTAGTGATATTATTGCGGGTTTGGCGATCGGGGTCTGTTGGCTAACGACGTTGATTGTGGCGTTTCATCGAGCGAATCGGGCGTTTTGATGGAAAAGCTGAGTTTTGAGAAAACAAATCAATCTCCCTCTACCCTGAGAAGAAGATTGATGGCCAATTTGTTCAAAATAACGAGGGGAAACTTCCTAAACTTGGTAGCCGCCACCACCGAAACGATTTCGGCGATCGCCTCCTCCCCGACCCCCACGACCTCCGGAAGGTCCCCGGTTTTCACGGGGCTTGGCTTTGTTCACTTTGAGATCGCGACCCATCCACTCCGCGCCATCAAGGGCTTCAATGGCCGCTTGTTCTTCAGAGTCGTTGTCCATTTCTACAAATGCAAAACCCCGAGAACGACCTGTTTCTCGATCGGTGGGGATTTGTACCCGGCAAACCTTACCGTATTCTTCAAAAACAGACTTTAAATCATCCTCCGTGACATCGTAGGATAAATTGCCAATATATACAGACATGAGTAACCTCCCAAATCAATTAGATGTGGAGAGAGATTTCGGAAGGCGAGCCATGCCTGATGAAACAGAACACAGTAGCTCAACACTTGACGCAAAAACTGCAACCGAACCTATTCTCGCGTTTTATTGTATCACAGCTACCACGACTATCAAATCCGGTCGCGATTCCCTTGCTCACACGCAGGCGCGAATGCAATTGATCGAACGACTCGAAAGCCTAGTAAGCTGTTATCTAATATCATCTCATACTTAATCCAAAAAGTACAGTCTCAAGTTAAGATTCAACTAAATAAGGGGCTGTACAATTCAACTAGATGACTGTTGATCGATCTCAGGCCTCAGGTGTCAGGTGGAGGCTGATTTGCCATCGGGCAATTGACGACGGCTAACGGGGTAAGGTTTCGTGATTGCTAACAAAATGGCTTCGGGGTTCGATGGAAGTGAACTGTTCGGAACTGTCCTGAGGTTTGGAGAGATTGACTTGACTCTCTGTGTTGTCTTGAGCGATGCGATTTTTGTGTCGCTTGGAGATTTTTTGTTCGGGGTCAATCCCATCAAAGGTAGGAGGTAGCCAGACTCGAACCACCAGTAAAACAGACAGTACCAACAAAAAAGCACAGGTTGCTAAGATTTGAGTCCAAGGGGTTTCTAGGACTCCGCGAACAATAATTTCTCGCAAAACCGAGACTATCGAAACTTCCACCGCCACACCAATTGAAACCCGATGTTCTTGCAAGTAAATAATCAGCAGGCGAAATAATTCAACCAGAATCAACAAAAATAAGATATCGGAGGTAACTCGTTGAAAATCTAAGGGCGGCAACAATGAGAGTACCATTTCTCGAAGCTGCATCACCATAAACGAAAATAAACCAATACATAACGAAATAATAATCAAATCTTGAACCGTTTCCAGAATCCGAAGAATCGGACCGCTATTCAGCCAGCTTGATGAGCCATTTTGGGATGAAGGTTTAAGAGTGTTAGACATCTGTTTCTTACCGCTTTTCAACAAAATTTTATTGTTTTTAGTAATTTAACGCACCGCACACTATAAATTTATACAATTCTTTTGTAGCCTCCATAGAATATACTTAACAGTAATTCAGTAAATCTACTCATTCCTCGAATTTAAGATGAACTCGCCGATATTTTCGCGGCAATCCGGCTGAAATTTGCAAAAGAGAATCCCCCTAAAACTCATAAAAATTAAACCCCAATTTTTATTGAAACCCGGATAAAAATTATCCCAAAAATTTAGATTTATAGCTTCCGTTCAAAACTTTACTAAACTGTAACGAAAAAATGCGACTTGACAAGGTAAAATTAAAAGAGTGAGGTACTCCGACCCCATTTTAATGGTTCTGTCCGGTGAGCTTTTGATTAAAGCACCTCAGATTTTTAATGCTGTAGGTCTGTTGTTTTAGAAAACATAACGTTTTCATTGTCCGGTGCGAGAATCTTATTAAGAAAAGGAGTATTACAAATGTCAATTCGCATAAAATTCTCAGACTATCAACGTTTAGCTCAAAACCAACCCACCGTAATTATTTACAACGATCTCGAAGGAATAGAACCGGGTCAAGAAGTAGACGTCAACTTCAGAGGTTCTATCATCGGAGTCAGAATTGTAGATTTGTGGAGACATTCTCAAATGTCGATGTGGTGTTTAAAACTCATCCCCACCTTTCACTTTAGCGGAAAATTATCGGACTGTTAATCGAATTTAACCGCCAACAACAGGAGCCAATCCGATCAACCGTCTCTCCCGAAGGAGAAAACGTGATGATCAAGGCTCCTAATCCCATAAAAAGCCATTTAAACAAATCCAAATCGCAACCCGACTATCCTAAATTTTCCCAAACCAATAAAAGCGAAATATAAACTCAGAACCCAAGACTTTTATTCATTTTAAAGACATGGAAACTATCGACATTATCAAACAAGATTACCAACAATTTCCCGAAAATCAAACCTACAGCCTGTACACCGAAAACGTTTATTTCAAAGACCCCTTAAACGAATTTAACGGAGTCCAACGCTACAAACAAATGATCGGATTTATCGGCCAATGGTTTATCGATATCCAACTCGACCTACACGATATCAGCCAAACCGATAACATCATCAAAACCCGTTGGACACTCAGTTGGACAACACCGCTCCCCTGGAAACCCCGAATTTCCATCCCCGGATGGAGCGAACTGAAACTCAACTCCGAAGGACTCATTAGCAGCCATATCGACTATTGGGACTGTTCTCGCTTAGATGTTCTCAAGCAACTCATACCAAAAACCCGCTAAAGTTAAAATAATATGAACAAATTTTAAGCAGGACTTGACGAAATGCGAGTAATTCTAATGACGGGTAAGGGTGGCGTCGGGAAAACCTCAGTCGCCGCAGCAACAGGTTTAAGATGTGCAGAATTGGGCTATAAGACCCTGGTACTGAGTACAGACCCCGCTCATTCCCTAGCAGATAGCTTTGATACCGAACTGGGTCACGAACCCCAAAAAGTCCAACCCAACCTCTGGGGCGCCGAATTAGATGCGTTAATGGAACTCGAAGGGAACTGGGGCGCCGTGAAACGATATATCACCCAAGTCTTGCAAGCGCGAGGTTTAGACGGAATACAAGCCGAAGAATTAGCCATTTTACCGGGAATGGATGAAATTTTTGGTTTGGTGCGGATGAAGCGCCACTACGACGAGGGCGAATATGACGTGTTAATCATCGACTCGGCGCCAACGGGAACCGCCCTAAGACTGTTAAGTTTACCGGAAGTGGGGGGTTGGTACATGAGAAAATTTTACAAACCGTTTCAAGGAATGTCAGCCGCCTTGCGTCCCATCGTCGAACCGATTTTTCGACCCATTGCGGGATTTTCCTTACCCGATAAAGAAGTCATGGATGCGCCCTACGAATTTTACGAACAAATTGAAGCCTTAGAAAAAGTATTAACCGACAATCAACAAACGTCCGTGCGGTTAGTGACCAACCCCGAAAAAATGGTCATTAAAGAATCTCTGCGCGCCCATGCTTATTTAAGCTTGTACAATGTCGCCACCGATTTAGTCGTAGCAAATCGTATCATTCCCGCAGAAGTAACCGATCCCTTTTTCCAACGCTGGAAAGAAAATCAACAACAGTACCGCCAAGAAATTCACGATAACTTTAAACCCTTACCCGTGAAAGAAGTCCCGCTTTATACCGAAGAAATGTGCGGATTGCAAGCCTTAAATCGGTTAAAAGACACTTTGTATAAAGACGAAGATCCCACCCAAGTTTACTACGCAGAAAGCACCGTTAAAATTCTTCAGGAGAAAAATTATTACAGTTTAGAACTCTATTTACCGGGAATTCCCAAAGAACAAATTCAACTCAATAAAAGCGGAGATGAATTAAATATTCGGATAGGAAATCACCGCCGAAATTTAGTTTTACCCCAAGCCCTCGCCGCCTTACAACCCTCCGGCGCGAAAATGGAGGAAGACTATCTAAAAATTCGCTTTGCAGAAGCAGCAAAAGTCTAGAATTGAACAAGCTAAGTTAGGATGTGCGCTCAGATGCTATCAGTAGGGATGTAGAAGTTCTTACTGATAGCCAAATTAATATAGAGGTTCAAACCGGATGAGTTAAGCTGCACTATAAGATAGACAAGGATTCTAGTTAATCTTTGTTGTTTGGATTAGAACTTAACTACAAACGTGAAATTCCTCGTGTTTCGTCGTTCGGAACCATCAAACCCTAAACCTCCCCAACAACCCGGATCGGGTTTAGGAACCTTTGGTGGTGTTTACACGCCCTCGATTTTAACAATCTTGGGGGTGATCATGTATCTGAGGTTTGGCTGGGTGGTCGGACAAGTCGGCTTGGGCGGCACTTTGTTGATCGTTACCCTCTCAACCTCCATTACCTTTTTAACCTCCCTCTCCATTTGTGCGATCGCCACAGATCGTGTGGTTCGCACCGGAGGCGCCTATTACATGATTAGTCGCTCCTTGGGGATAGAATCGGGGGGTGCGGTTGGCATTCCGCTTTACTTTGCTCAAGCCATCTCAGTGGCATTGTACACGATCGGTTTTGCAGAAAGTCTTCAGATTACATTTCCGCAGCTAGATGTCCGGGTTGTGGCGTTAATTACCACAATTCTAGTCACCATTGTCGCGATCAAATCGGCAGAACTCGCCATCAAAGCCCAGTATTTTATTATGGCAGCGATCGCGCTATCTTTAGTCTGTTTCGTGATCGGATCGATATTACTCCCGGAACCCTTAGCAGTGTCAGACATCGACCTAGAAATCGCCCGCAGCACCGTTAAAGTCGGATTTTGGCAAGTCTTTGCGGTGTTCTTTCCGGCTGTTACCGGAATTATGGCCGGGGTGAATATGTCGGGAGATCTGCGAGATCCGATCAAATCCATCCCCGTTGGGACTTTAGCGGCGGTGATCACGGGTTACATCATTTATATGGTGATTCCGATCTTTTTGTGGAAAGGCGCCCAAACCGAAGCGTTACTCGCCGATCGCTTAATTATGCAGCGGATTGCCATCTGGGGTCCATCGATTTTACTCGGTGTTTGGGGAGCAACATTATCGAGCGCTTTGGGGAGTATTTTAGGGGCGCCGCGGGTGTTGCAAGCTTTAGCGCGAGATGGGATTTTACCCCCTTGGATGCGCTTTCTCGGCACCGGAAACGGAGAACAAGATGAACCCCGCATCGCAACGGTGGTGACTTTATTATTTGTTTTGATCGCCGTCGGGGTGGGAGATTTGAACTTGATTGCTCCGGTTCTCAGTATGTTCTTTCTCACCACCTATTTGGTTTTAAATTTAGCCGCCGGATTGGAAAGTTTCCTGAGAAGTCCTTCGTTTCGTCCGTCGTTCAAGGTTCACTGGCTGTTTTCCCTGTTGGGTGTCGTTGGCTGTTTAGGCGTGATGTTTTTAATTGATGCTGTCGCCACAGTCATGGCTGCGATTATTGTCTTCGGGATTTATATTTGGTTGGAACGCCGAGAACTCGAAGCCGCTTGGGGAGATGTTCGCCAGGGAATTTGGATGGCGTTGGTGAGAATGGGAATTCTGCAACTGAGTTATACTCCCGATACCAAGAATTGGCGCCCCCACATTTTAACGTTCTCCGGCGCTCCCACGAAACGTTGGCATTTGGTGGAACTGGCTTCTACTTTTACTCACAATCGCAGTTTATTTACCCTCTGTACCGTTTTACCGAGCGGTTCTCGCGATCCCGTTCAATGTAGTGAAATGGAGGCCACTCTGCGCGAATATTTAGACCGTCGGGGGATTCAGGGGTTGGTGCGGGTGATTACGGCGCCCGATCCGTTTGTTGGCGCTCAACAGTTGGTGGATACTTACGGCATTGGGCCGTTGGTTCCGAATACGGTTTTGTTGGGAGATAGTCAATCTTCTCAGCGTCGGGATTCTTATTGTCAGATGATCGCCGAACTCAATAAGCGAGAGCGGAGTGTGATTATTTACCGTTCTAATCAGTCTGGGTTTGAACGTCGCAAACAAATTGATGTTTGGTGGGGGGGGTTGAATGCTAATGGCGGCTTGATGTTAATTTTGGCCTATTTGTTACGAACCAGTATTGATTGGCGGGGTGCGGAGATTTATTTAAAGTTAGTGGTTCCTGATGAAACGGCGGCTCAAGCGGCTCGTTTGAATTTGGCAGAACTTGTTGAACAGTTACGCATTGGAGCGACTCCCAATGTGATTGTTTCTGAGGGAAAACCTTTCCCTGAAATTTTGCATGATTCTTCGGCAAATGCGGATTTGGTTTTCTTGGGTATGGCTCAACCTTCTCCCGAGTTGAATTATCCTGAATATTACGAAGGTTTGCAACGCATGGCTGAGGGTTTACCCCCGACTATTTTTGTTTTGGCCGCTCCCAATTTTGCCTTTGCTGAAATTTTACAAGAAACAACTCCCGCCAAATCATAAATGATCTGATTGCCGGATAAATTGAGGCTGTTTCTATTGAGAATCCGACGGTTGAGAGCCGAGATTTACTCTCAAGTTTCGTCGGATTTTATCTGAGATGAAATACTTCAATTACAGTCAATTTGACTTTTTAGAAACTCCCGGGTTAGATGAGTTTGAGTAAACCCATCTGTAGCCGATCTCGCAATTTCTGGATTTTATGATTTTCTTCATGGCTAATTGAAGGCTGCATTCGACTTAAGTTATGCAGTAATTTTTGATCGCTACGAGTTAGCCGCCCTGTGGCGATAATGCGATCGATTACTTTTCCAATTGTCGGAGGGTTTAAAGGAGACATAGCTTGAGAATTCCTACTCAATTTCTGTGAATTAAGCTTGGTTTCTGTAGGGAGGCACAACAAAATTTAAAATCTTTTCGTTCCGCACATTCTGTCACCCTGTCAATCCCTGCCTTTTTGATAGCTTAGAGTTTTAAATTTAGTTCTGCCTTCTACTGAGCTTACTTTTTAGGTTAAGTCAATCTAAAGTCTTCTGTCAGTAAGGATTAAGTGATTAATATCACAACTGTCTAGAGAGAAAAGTAAGCAAAAAGTGAGTAAAAAGTTATAGATTTGTTAGCATTTTGACAAAAAAACGACCCCGGATTAATCCCCGACAAAATCAATAGGTAATTATCCCCAATATTTAACTCAAATTATTCTTGATTTAAACTCGGTTGATTTTGAAAATTTATTTTTTCATCTCATCTCCGACTAATCAATCATCCTACTGTAAGGGCGGGTTTATTCCGGATTTTGATGACCACTCCCAGATTGAATTAAACCCGTCGCGATCGCACGCATTAATTAACCGCATATCATATCACTCCGTTTAATCAAGGTAAAATTCAAATATCTTTCACTGAAAAAGCCGGAGATGCAGCGATTAAACTACAACTCCGTTTGAGGATTTAAAACTTTTCAGCAACTTAAAAAAATGCTTCAAAATTTAATTCAAATCCGCTTATTTTACTTATTTTGTACCGCGTCGTCTTCAAACGTACTATCAGCAACATCGGGATACAACGAACCCCAATCTTTTAAGGCTTCTGCTGATTCTCCGGCGATTCTTTGAATCCGTTGACCGGGAGCGCCTTCAGTTTCAACTGCTTCGGCTTGCCATTCTCCGGTTGTTTTCGGGCGATCAGAATTGCCTTGATGGATAGCGCGATCAACTTGGTTGGTCAGATTAGTGTTATTATTATTTTCGGCTTGAGAAAGACCTGTTGTCAACAGTAAAGAACCGACGAGGACAACGGTTAAAAAACGTTTAACTTGAAATTGATCAAGCCACGCACTCAGACGAGTGTAGAGTCCAGAAATGAAATTGATCATGAGAAAACTCCTGTAGTTTTTTCCATACTTGATGTTTTGGTTTCGCGATCGCATTGATAGACTGACCGAATAAACGGTTCCTATAATAGTCATTCAATTACTCTATGCAAAACCTAACTTTATGTTACTGATGGACTCCCAAACAGGCCTCTAACAAAAGTGAGAGATTTTTAATTTTTTCAACAAGAGGCTAGTATATGGTAATATATTCTCGCTTTCTGTCGAGTGTATTTCCTTATTCCTATTTTGGTGTGACAACACCAGTCTATGATTCACCGCAAACGCCGTACTTCTCCGTCTCGAATTCACTATCCTCGGATTTTCTTACTGACGATGGCGATCGCATTTATCGGTACAACGACGATTATGCTTGCTAGAATGGTTCTGTCATCGTCGCCGAAACCAACTCCTGCGACTCCCAAAGTTGTATCCAATGTTAATGGCAGTTTAGTTTACAATATTCAGAAACCTCCGAAACTGGTTTACAGCGAAGACCTTCAGAAGATTGTCGATGAAACGCTTAAACTCGCCGCAGACAAACAATTTCCCACCGATGATTCTATCTCGATTACTTTAATCGATGTCAGCGATCCCAAAACCCATACCTATGCCGGTTACAATAATACAATGCTGAGATTTCCCGCCAGCGTTTCTAAGTTATTCTGGTTGGTGGCTTTTTTGGGTTATTCGGAAGCGGGTTTGATTAAAGACGAATCTGCTTATTATGTGGATTTATCGAATATGATGCGAATTTCAGATAATGATTCAGCCAGTCGCATTGTAGATAGTATTAGCGGGACAAAATCGGGAAAAGAGTTAGAAGGAAAAGCCTTAGAAACTTGGATTAATAAACGCCATCAAGTGAATATTTTTTTCCGAGAAGCGGGTTACACCGGAATCAAACTATCGGTTAAAAATTATCCCCTCTCTGACGGTTCACAACAGCCCACCGGACGGGATTTTCAACTCTGGAAAGATTCATCTTTGGCGGGTGGAAATCGCATCAGCACCGATCAGGCAGCCCGTCTCATGTATGAAATATACACCAAACGAGCCATCTCGGAAACCGCCTCAACAAAAATCGCCTATCTCCTCACCCGAGACTTAAACCCCGAAGCTTGGAAAGATGAACAACCCAACTCAATTGAAGGGTTTTTAGGGGAATCTTTACCGACCGATATTTATTTTGGTTCAAAAGTTGGTTACACCAGCCATTCCCGCCAAGAAGTCGCTTTTGTCAGAACAATGGATGACAAAGCTATTTACATTCTAGCTATTTTTGCCAATCATTCTGCATACGCCGAAGATGAAGATATTTTCCCCGAAATGTCCCGTTATATTTTTGATCGCCTCAACGGTTCACCTCCGCCCTCAACTTCCAATAAAAAACATAGCGCTACCCGCAAGCAATAAAGACTTTAAAAACCCTTTCATATCAAGTCCGGTTGAATACCGATTATAAAAGTGTGGGGAGATCAAGAGATTTTGACTGACCGATGACATTAACATCATAAAAGGTTTCAATCCAAACCCTCGCACCACAAGAGATGGGATCATCGGGACGATAGACAACACGACATCCTCCGGGTATTTCGACAATATGCCCATAAGTATTGGTGTTGCGCGTTTTGACGGTAATCACCGGAAGTTGTTGCTGTTGTTTTTGATTTTGCCGAATTCTGTGAGAATTAACGTGAATAATCGTTGTTGCAGGCGTTCTTGGATTGCGCCAACGGGGAGCCGGACCTCTTGTCCCTCGCTCAATTATGGGTTTGCCCTTAAACAGGGGAATGAGCCACATTTTCCCGGTCTTATAGGCACCTTCGACTCGGCCAGCGCTTAGGAGAACTCGCAGTCGAGCGGTAGAGATTTTTAAAATATGGGCTGCTTCTGTAGTACCGACGATCATTGAACTATAAGGGGAACGCAATAGTTTTCAAAGCTCTATAACTCAATTATAAATGATCTGCGGATCAATAATCAATGATCTGGCTATTCGGTGTTGGGAGTAGCGCGGTTGAACCGAAGCCTGTTCACTGTCGGTGGTACGGGTCAGGTATCTGTTATTCGTTGATTATACAACCGGATTTGATATCAATTGTTGATTGGAGAGTGTCTAAAAACTTAGGGTAGGCATTGCCTACCCCAAAGTGATTTCAGCATCAAAACCAAGTCTTGATGTCCTACTTAACGGTTACTTTAGCGCCCGCTTCTTCAAGCTGCTTCTTGACGCTTTCTGCATCTTCTTTGCTGGTTGCTTCTTTGAGCGGTTTGGGTACGCTTTCAACCAAGTCTTTTGCTTCTTTCAAGCCTAAGCCGGTAATGGTACGAACCACTTTAAGAATTGCAATTTTCTTATCGGCGGGGAATTCTTCGAGGATAACGTCGAATTCGGTTTTTTCCTCGACTTCTTCTGCGGCAGCACCACCACCCCCAGCAGCGACGCCGGGAGCCATCATCATCATTCCGCCGCCACCGACAGCAGAAGCATCAACGCCGAAAGCTTCTTCAATTTGTTTAACTAACTCAGAAGCTTCAAGCAGAGACAGGGATTTTAACTGTTCTAAAATTTGATCGGTTTTTTCAGACATGGATTAACTCCTGAGAAATAATTGACAAACAATAAACGATCGACAACTAAACCGCTAAAAGCGTTAAGCGGCATCGGCAGAATCTTCTTTCTCGGAAACGGCTTTGATCGCCCGGACCAAAGAAGCGGGTACTTCTTTGATGCCAACCGCCAGTTGGGTGGGTACGGCTTTGACTCCCACAGCCACTCGGGTCGGGATGGCATTGATGACCCCGGCAATTTTGGCCATCAGTTCTTCCCTCGTCGGAAGTTCGGTGATCGCCTTGACTTCATCGATACTTAAAGCCCGACCTTCCATGACTCCACCGCGAAGTTCGGTTTTTTTGGAGTCTTTTTGGAACGCTTGATAGGCTTTAATGGCGGCGCCGAGATCGTCTTGAGCAAAGATAAATGCAGAGCTTCCGCTCAAAAACTCCTGCATTGCTTCCCAATTTTCATCCCCTTCGATCGCTTTACGCATGAAGGTGTTTTTGGTAACTTTGCAGGTACTTCCGCTTTCCCGCAGACGATTTCGTAAGTCGGTAATTTGAGCAACAGACAGACCTTTATAGTCAATGATTAAGGCCAGTTGAGCCTCGCTCAATATCTGTTTGAGATCGGCTACAATCTCTTGTTTTTCAGTTACGGTTCTCCCCATTGGTCTTTCATCTCCATTTGTGGATAACAAATCCACTCACATCGGGTAGAATCAATTGACAGCTTTTAATATCAATCTCGAATCGGAGTTTTAATTCGCCATAAAAAATCCCCGGCTCGATCTGCCGAGGCTGAAGACTAAAAATCTAATCAATAAAAATACAAGCAGTATTCTGCCTTATTTTTTATCCTAAATTTTAGACCTTCTAACCTCGGCAGGATATTAAGCAATTTCTGCACCTGCTGTCTTCGGTTAATCTGCGATTTTGAGTTTGTGGATCTCGATTAAACTTTTGACAGTAGACTATTATCCGATAATAATCTACTTTTGTCAACCCCAACGGGTGTTTTGCTGTCGGAGTTGACAGGCCTAAGATTAAGCCGCTTCGGTGATTTTAGTTTCCCGCAGGGTATAAATATCGACCGGAATAGCCGGTCCCATTGTGGCTGAAATGTAGACGCTCCGCCAGTAACGGCCTTTCGCTCCCGAAGGACGGTTGCGATCGATACACTCTTGCAGCGCACACAAATTGACCAGCAAATCTTCGGCGGGGAAGGCCGCTTTGCCAAACATCACGTGAACAATTCCCGTGCGATCGGCGCGAAATTCGAGTTTCCCGGCTTTAAATTCTTGGATAGCTTGGGCAACATCCGTCGTCACCGTACCCCCTTTGGGAGAAGGCATCAATCCCTTCGGACCCAACAAACGACCCAATTTGGCGACTTGGGGCATCATATCGGGGGTTGCAATTAAGCAATCAAAATCCAGCATCCCCTGCTGAATATCATTAATCAAATCTTCCGAACCGACAATATCGGCACCGGCGTTTTGGGCTTCATTGACCTGTTCACCCTTGGCTAACACGGCGACCCGAATCGTTTGACCGGTTCCTTTGGGTAGGGTGACGGTGGTTCGCAGTTGTTGGTCGGTGTATTTGGGGTCAATTCCCAAACGAATATGAGCTTCTGCTGATTCGGGAAATTTTGCTGTCGCCGTTTCCTTGAGCAAGTTAATCGCTTCTAAGGGTTCATAAGCTCGGTCTTCAACCTTTTTCAGCAGTTCGTTTAATCGACGTGAGACTTTTTTGGCCATGATTTTCTCCTTGGGGTGACTAACGAATTCGGACTTCTCCCCCGATAATTTCTACCAATAACCAACTGTAGAATCTGCAAATAGCCGACTTCGGGCGTTATTCGGCGCTGACGTCCACGCCCATATTGCGGGCGGTGCCGGCGATAATTTTCATCGCGGCTTCGATATCGTTGGCGTTCAAGTCGGGCATTTTAGTTTCGGCAATTTCTCGCAGTTGGGCTTGAGAAAGTTTACCGACTTTGCGACTGTGGGGTTCGCCTGAACCTCTTTCAATGCCGAGCGCTTTTTTGATCAAAACAGAAGCGGGTGGGGTTTTGAGAATAAAGGTGAAACTGCGGTCTTCATAAACCGAAATTTCTACCGGGATCACTAAACCCGCTTTATCTGCTGTTTTGGCGTTGTATTCTTTGCAAAACGCCATGATGTTTACCCCATGTTGACCCAGGGCCGGGCCTATCGGTGGGGCCGGGTTGGCTTTCCCCGCAGTGATTGCCAACTTAATGACTGCTACTACTTTTTTTGCCATTCCTTAGCCTTGTTTTTCAACCTGATTAAACTCAAGTTCGACCGGGGTATCCCGTCCGAAAATCGAGAGTAATGCTTTGAGTTTATTACGCTCTGGACTCACTTCTATCACATCTCCTTCAAAGTCTTTGAAAGGACCTGAAAGAACGACGATGTGATCTCCTGCTGTCATTGCCACTTGTACGACAGGTTCAGCTTGCTGGCTCTGTCTGAATATGCGTTCTACCTCCGCCGAACTGAGGGGCAAAGGTTTAACGTGGCCGCGTCCTCGGCTGCTGCTGCGCTTCTGTTCTGCTCCGACAAAGTTGATCACATGAGGGGTGTTTTTGACGACCTGCCAGGCTTCATCATCGATATCCCAGTGGCTAAAATCACCGTTCCACTTCAACTTCATTTGCACCAACACATAGCCCGGAAAGACTTTTTCCTCGCTCTGTTGGCGAGATCCATCTTTGCGGAGCTTAATGGTTGGGGTATGGGGAATCTGAACTTTTAGAATGCGATCGCCAACATCCAACGTTTTGATTCGCTGTTCTAAGTTGACTTTAACTCGTTTTTCACAGCCAGACGCCACCTGAACAGCATACCAGCGCACTTCGCCTGCTGCATATTCTTGTGTGTCTTCTAGATCTGTCATGGGTCTCGACTACTTTGATTGGAAGAATTGCATTCGGTCATCCAAACACTTGCCCCGATGCCCAACGAAAGATGTTATCCACCAGGTAGATCAGGGTCGCTGACAGCATTACCATCAGCAATACGCCCGCCGATTCGCTAAAAAGTTGCTGACGACTCGGCCAGACCACTTTATCGAGTTCTTCTTTTGTCTCTTTAAAAAAACCAACGGCGTTAAACCCTGCCAGCGATTGATTCGTCTTGGCTTCGTCTTTTTTGGCTAGGGATTGATTTGTCCCTGCTTCATCTTTTTTTGCCACGGTAACTTCCCCTTGCAATACTCGAATGTGACCGCTTCTCGGTTTGGCTGAACAAACTCAAATAGCTTATCATAACACTATTAAGGTGGGAGTTCAATCTTTCGGACAAGCGTACCGTCTCAAGTCTTGGGCGGAAGTCAACGGAACCAACTCGATTGCTGTCTGATCGGATGGGGCTGCTGCGGCTTTTTGCAAAAAGCGATTTCCGAACAAGTACCCAGACGAATCTTTACTTCGCCTGGGTCTTGAGATTGTTCAGCGCGCCCTGAAGGACTCGAACCCTCGACATCAGGTTTTGGAGACCTGCGTTCTACCAACTGAACTAAGGACGCATCGCTGCCGCTTATTTACTGACGCTTTTTCAAGTATAACATACTTCAGCCGAGTGTACTGCAAAAATTGTTAAAAATTTTCGCGCCAGTTCGCCGCCCACCCCGACCGGCTACAGCTTTAAACCGGACGGTCAAAACGTTGCTTAACTCGGGTTGCCTTACCAACGCGATCGCGAAGATAGTACAACTTCGCCCGTTTGACTCGACCCCGACGAACGATAGTAATGCTGGCAATGCGAGGAGAATGAAGCAGAAAAACCCGTTCAACTCCTACGCCTTGGAAGATCTTACGAACGGTAATCGTTTCGTTAATTCCCCCATTTCGCATCGCAATTACAGTCCCCTCATAGGGCTGAATCCGCTCTTTTCCACCTTCTCGAATCCGAACCGCGACTTTAACCGTATCCCCGACATAAATCTGGGGAAGTTCATCGGTCTTCTGACTTTTGAGATTTTCGATCTCTTCCGCTTCAAGAGTGCGGATCATCTCTTTCGTGTGCATGATCACATACAAAACTCACGATCCATTATTATACTCATGCTTTCAATTGTCGGTCAATCCCAAGATGGGGAGACAGGAGTCAGGAGTCAGGAGTCAGGAGTCAGGAGTCAGAAGTTCACAATTGCCTTTCCCCTTTCCCCTTTTCCCTTTCCTATTAACAGTACCTTAAGGGTTATTATAGGTTGCAAGTCCGCCCTCGAACGCGATCGGTCTCCCGGTGGAGATCGAGTCAGCAGGCATGAGGCACGACTGGGTGCAACAGTTAGCCGACGATACTCTGCGGCACAATCAAAAACATCCTGGAGTAAGTGGGGAAGTATCAAGCACATCGCAGCCGGTGGAGGCATGAGGGTATTCTAAAGATTAGCCGGTGAAGTTTTCACCCCGAGTTTGAAGTGAGAACCACCGAAACACCAATCCCGTCCCGCCATTGTTACCCGTCGTTGTGCCTTTCTTGCACCCCCTGTGTGAAAATAGTCGCAGTTTATTGGCGTAAAGCTGCTTGGCGGCGGTAAGACTCCAACTCACAAATCAATTGAGAGGTTAATCGCTAATGGGCATACAAGATAATCAACCGCCACCTTCTCGATCGGGGGAAACACGATCGTCCGAAGCCATTTTGAGTTCCTTAATTGAGCAAGTCGAAAGCTTCCATCAACGGTTCAGACAGGAATTGTCTGGAGATATTGAACGGCTTCAGAAGGATAAAAACCGCCTGATCGAGAATATCGAACAACTCCAAAACCAGTACGAAAACTTACAAAACCAACACCAACAAGCTGTTTCTGAACGGCAATTTGCCCAACAACAGGTTTGGCTCAAACAACTGGCTCAAGTCCTAGCCAGCAACCTACAACGGGAGCTAGTCGCCCGAATTAATCGCCTGAGGAGTTCTTCTGAAGAACCTCTACTAACAACCGATCCTTCCGGGCTGCAATTACCGTCTTCTTTACAGTCGGATCTCAGCGCCACTGAGTTGGAAGCGGTACTAGATACCAGTCTCAACGATACGTTTCGCGAACTGCAACAGGAGTTGAGCAGTTACCAAAGCGACTTATCCCAGCGCTTATCTCATATGCAAAGTCTCGAACAACAAGTCGAGATGTTGCTGGAAACGGTTGTCAGTCGCCTCAAAGATCAAATTGATCGGACTGCGATCCCCAACGGCGAAAACACCCCATCGGGAACAAGCCAACCGGTTGTAGAACCTGTGCGTCCTCAACCGACGGCGATGGAAGGCTCGAAAAAGCCAACTCCATCGAGTCGTGGGGGTTCTCCAGTCCAGTTGGGTTTGTTCCTGGCGTTAATGTCGGCGGTGGCGCTGTCTTTATTTAACGTTTGTTTGAAAATCCTGCTTCAAGGCCCTCAACCCCGCCAGGTTTTTGGGTTATTTGAAATTGAGGGAATTATCTCACCGGGAATTGGGAATTCGCTGTTAATTTTATTGCTGCGAATGATTGTGGTTATGGCTTTAATGCCTGTGGTTGCTACTTTTCTTTATCCGGCTGTTTGGAGCGATATGAAACGCTTTATTCAGTCCCGTGATACTCCGTTAATCTTAACAGTAATCGGTAGCGGCTTCTTTTTGTTTTTGTCTCAAGTGTGCATCTATATCGCCATTGGAGAAATTCCCACCGGTATTGCGATTACTATTTTCTTTATCTATCCTATTGTCACGGTTTTAGCTTCTTGGGGGCTGTTTGGCGATCGCCCAACGTTAATTCGCGTGATTGCGATGGTGGTGATTTTAGGCGGAGGTATTCTCTGTCTTCCCAATTTCTTCGGGGGTGCGGCTGGAAATACTCAAGTTGGGATTATTGCGGCTATTAGTGCTGGTGTGGCTTTTGCCGGATATGTTTTGCTCACACAAATAGCGGCCGGAAAATTGCATCCAATTCCGTTTAGTTTGGTCAATTTTGCTTCTATTTTTGTCTTCTGCTGTGTGAGTTTAATGATCTTGCCGGATAACTTGGGCATGGATGTTGATCTCGGGGTTTGGCAAGGTTTAATTATTGGTGGGGTTGTTCTCGGTGTTCTTACGCTTTGTAGCTATCTGTTGAATAACTTTGCGATTCGTTCGGCGGGTGCTGCATTGGCTTCTATTATTGGAACGTCGGGTCCTGCTTTAACGGCTTTGTTTGCCTTTTTTATTATTGGCGAAGCTTTAACTCTTAAGCAAATTGGAGGGATGGCTTTGGTTATTTTAGGTGTCGGTGCGATGAGTGTTGAACGTTTAATGGCTTCCAATAAAAAGGCTGATTCATCTAAAAAATAACAGCTTTTTAACTTAATATTTCTAAATTTTAGTGCGTCTTATTTTTTAAAAGGCGCGTTTTTTTTCGGCGACATTCCAAAAAATCGGTTCATCAAATAAAGCGAGTTTTTAATCAAACTATTTCTCTTAGTATCCTCAAGGATACTAACTGACTTTCAAGTGCCTACTTTTCACTCAAAAAATCTTACTTTACACTAAAAACTAGATGGAACAATCCTTCAAATAAGGAGAACACAACAATAATGAGCGAACCTAAAATTTTTGACAAAAAACCAACGGTAATCGAACTAGAACCCGGTACTTACTATTGGTGTAGCTGTGGTCATTCGGGCAAACAACCCTTCTGTGATGGTTCTCACAAAGGTACGGAGTTTACCCCGGTTCCCTTGGAAATTACGGAGAAAAAATCTGTGGCTTTGTGTCTGTGCAAATATACAAAGAATCCCCCCTATTGTGATGGTTCTCATACTCGCCTGTAGACTCAACTGTTAAATTCTCAGCCCACAGAGTCTCTATTCTCAAATTGGGGGATAGAGACTTTGTTGCTGAATACGGTCAAATGAGATGCTATATTTTATATACGATTAAACTTGTATAGCAATACGCACGTCGGTTAGTACAAATTGAACGGAGGAGAAGATTTCGCGCAACCTATACCGAAATTAATTTTTTCTCTCCTGTTCCCTCTTACCTCTTGCCTATTACCTGTGTGTAGCGCCATACTCTGTGCATCCGCTAACCTCTGTTTAAAATCGTGAGTAAAGACCGATTCGCCCGTGAAGCCCTAGCGCAAATTCCTAAAATTCTAACTCTGTTAGACCGAAATCCCCACAGCCCAACCTATGGCTGTTTTGACCGCAATTTTTGGCATTATAAAATTATTGATTTCCCCAGTGGAATGGCGCAGGAATTCGTCTGGCCGTTAGCGTTGGCTTACGAGACGAATATTCCAGATAACCCCTATTACAAACAACCCATGCTGAAAGAATGGGTAGAAGCGGGTATTCTTTACGCGGCACGTACCGCCCATCCTGATGGGTCTTGTGATGATTATTTTCCTTTTGAACGGGCGGCAGGTGCGGCGGCTTTTTCGTTGCTGGCGGGTCTGGAAAGTTATATCTTATTAGGATTAATGGATTATGAGGCTTTGCAGTTTTTTGAACGGCGGGCAAATTGGCTGGCGAATCACTACGAAAGCGGTCAATTATCGAACCACGAAGCGTTAATTATTCTGTGTTTGGAACGTTTGGGGCAACTGTTACAAACCTCTAAATGGCGGCGGACTATTGCCACCCGTTTAGACCGGTTGTTATCCTGGCAAAGTTCGGAAGGATGGTTTAAAGAATACGAAGGTTGCGACCCCGGCTATCATACTTTAACTATTTCTATTTTAGCACAAGTTGACCGTCTTAAACCGGATAGTCGCCTCAAATATTCTCTGTCTAAAGCGGTTGAATTGGCGGCTCATTTTATTCATCCTGACGGCAGTTATGGCGGCGAATATGCCAGCCGCAATACTTATAATTTCTTTCCTCACGGGTTTGAATTGGTCGGGCTTTGGTTGCCGGATGCGCTGCGAATTAATGACCAATTTTTGCAGGGTTTAGAAAACGGTTTGGCGCCTTGTTATGGAGACGATCATATTATCGGTCATCATACTTGGAATTATTTGTTAGCATGGCGAGATTTTATTCCCGACCGTCCTCAACCGATGCCTCGCGATGTGGCGAGTATTTGGTTACAAGAAGCGCAAATTTTGATTAAGCGGCGGCCGGGAGTAGAATTATATATTGCTTTGAATAAAGGCGGTGTTTTTAAACTTTTTCGCGATCAAAAGTTGGTGGCTTCTGACACGCATTTGTCTTTGCAAGTTCGTCAGGGGAGAAAGTTAAAAAATGCGGTGAGTCATTTAATTGATTCTTATCAGGTGAAAGTGGAACAAGATGAAATTACTATCGCCGGACAACTCGGTTGGGCGAAACAAACCCAAATGTCTCCGATGAAGTTAATTATTTTACGAATTGTTATGCTGACGTTTGGGCGGTTTTTCCCCAATTTAATTCGGAAGTTGTTGCAAAAAATTTTAATTACCGGAAAGGAACCCGCACCTTTTAGTTTTAAACGTCATTTTACTTGGGAAAACAATCAATGGAAAATTACTGATGAATTATCGGCTTCGAGTTGGAAAGGGGTAACTCGTGCGGGAATTGGCAGCGATCAAACTTCGATTTATGTGGTAATGAGTCGAACGTTTCAACAAGGTCAATTGCAGCCCTGGTTGGATTTAACTGCGGATATGAAAAAGTTGTCTTTGGGTCAATCTTTGAAAATTGAACGAACGTTTTAATCGTTTGGTTTATTAATTTATTGTTGTTGTTAACTCTATCCAAATACTAACAAATCAGGATAGTTTTGTAAAAAAAGGAAAGGATTGTTGATGGGTTCGGGGCGGGTTTATATCAGTTATGGCTGAGAAATCAAGATGTATTCTGAACCCGCCCCTACGGATTTTTGATGAACAATTAGGGAAAAATAGAACTAGGGGCGACAGAAGTGCATAAGTGTATGTTACCCAGAAATATGTTATTGTAAATCCGCCCGTTTAACGAATCAATTTAACAAAAATAGGATTATTTATGAGTGGGTTAGAAGGATTTTCGGAATTTAATTTTACCGCAGAAAACGCGACTCGCCCGGTTTATGTTCGCGGAGAGGGACCGGCGGTTGTGATTTTACACGAATTACCGGGGATGATTCCGGAATGTGTCGAATTTGCCAGAAGAATTAGTCACGAAGGCTTTACTGTTTTTATGCCTTTATTGTTTGGGAAACCCAACCAACCTTTATCGATTCCCCAAACTTTGGCTTTTGCGGTTCAAATTTGTATTAGCCGCGAATTTTATTGTTTTGCTAAACACGAATCTAGTCCGATTACCAACTGGTTAAGAGCGCTATGTCGAGAAGCGAAACAGCGGTGTAATGGAAAAGGAGTCGGAGTGATTGGAATGTGTTTAACGGGAGGTTTTGTCTTTTCTTTGATGGCGGATGATGCCGTCTTAGCGCCGGTGGCGAGTCAACCTTCTTTACCCTTTCCGATAACAACAGAACATAAACAAGCTTTGGGAATTTCTCATCAAGAACTTGCTGAAATTCAAGCTAAATTAACGCCCGGGGTGAATTTATTGGCCTTGCGATTTAGTGAAGATGGGACTTGTCCGAGAGAACGTTTTGTTCGCTTGCGCGAGGCGTTTGGTGATAAAGTAGAAACAATAGAAATAGATTCCTCTCCCGGCAACCCTCACCAAATTTCATCAATGGCTCATGCGGTCTTAACGGTTCATTTTGTCGATAGTCCCGAACATCCTACCCGTCAAGCTTTGACGCGAATTTTGGCGTTTCTTAACCAAAAGCTGACGTGAAGCTTATGACGCAGTTGACATCCACAAACCCGGTTGAAAATAAAAGTTTCGCAACTCAGCGCATCCACTGGCTATTGCTGTTGGGGTGGTTTGTTTTGGCTTTGGTCTTGCGGTTGACGCTGTTGGCTTCTAAACCGATTTGGAGCGATGAATTTGCTACATTAGTCTTTAGTTTGAGCCAGAGTTTCCGCAGTTTGCCCTTTGATGTCCCGATGTCGCTGGAAACGTTGCTTTCTCCCCTGCGACTGGACTCAAGTTTATCTATTACTTCGATACCGCAAAATTTACTCCGGGAGAGCAACCATCCCCCCGTGTATTTTATGCTCACCCATGCTTGGGTGTGGCTGTTTGGTGGCGATGGGGATATGGTTTCAATTTGGGCGGCGCGATCGCTGAGTGCTATACTGGGAGCGGCTAGCGTTCCGGCTATGTTTGCACTGGCTTGGGTGGCGTTTCGTTCCCGTCTGGTCGGACAAATAGCTGCGGCTTTGATGGCGGTTTCCCCCTACGGCGTGTATTTGGCACAGGAAGCCCGACATTACACCTTAGCGGTCATTTTGATTATAGCATCATTCGCCTGCTTAATTACAACAATTTCTAAAATTAAACAAAAAAATTCTCTACCCGTTTGGATAGCGTTTTCGTGGGTTCTCATCAATACTCTCGGGATAGCTGTTCATTTCTTTTTTGTTTTGACTCTGGGTGCCGAAGGTCTGGTGATGTTGGTTTTTTGGTTGAGAAATTGCCAATTTAAACCGTTGAAACTTCCCGATTGGAAAGTTTGGAAAAATATTTATATGGCGGCGCTGGGGACGGCAATGGGCGGGTTGGTTTGGTTGCCGATTTTTCTGGATATTTCCAATCCCGATAGCGAGTTAATTCGCTGGACGTTTCACGGCGATCCGGGGAGCGATTTTATTGAACCGATTGGCCGATTAATTGCCTGGATTAGTACCATGATTGTCATGTTGCCGGTCGAAAATCAACCGTTATTTGTTTCGGTGGTTTCGGGTTGCATCATGTTGGGTGTGATTGCAGCAACGGGTAAATTAATCTGCGACAGTTGGCGCTTGCAACCGACAAATTGGGGAGAGTCTCAACGGATTTTAGCGGGATCAATTGTCAGTTCTATTTTTATTGTTCTTGCGATTACCTACGGGTTGAGCATCGACTTAACTTTAGTTGCCCGCTATCATTTTACTTATTTTCCGGCAATTATACTTTTGGTTGCGGCCGGCTTTGCGGCTTGTTGGCAACATCCAGGACAATATCATTGGCGACGAAAAGTTATTTTATCGATTGGATGTTTGGGGTTCATCGGAGCGCTGACGGTGGCGGCTCATCTGGCCTATCAAAAACCCGACCGCTCGGATTTGGCCGCTCGTTATATCGCCGAACGTTTAACGCCCAATATTGGGACGTTAATCGCTACAGTTCATAAAAGTCACGAACAGACCGGAGAAATAATGAGTATTGCTTGGCAGTTGAAACAACAGGGGACTTTAACAAATCTTCCCCAGGTTTTGCTCGCCCAAAAGTTAGGTCATCCGGAGATTCCCATGAACACACTCAGCCAAACGGTAGATCGTTCTAGCCGACCTTTGAATTTATGGTTAATTAATTTTTCCGCCCCCTTTGAACCGGAAATGCACAACTGTAGCCACGATCCGGATTTTAAATCGGAAGTTCCTGGCTACCATTTACGAATGTATCATTGTCGGTAAAGCCAATTAAAATAAAGTTAATGTAAAAAATTGACGGAAATTGAAAAGATATTGTACAATCCTCAACTAAGTTCAACTTGAAGAAAACTAGAACGGGGAGAAATCTCTGATTCCACACTGTTTTTGATTTGATTTTTATTGAGGAGGATAAAGGCTTAGAGTTCTGTTGGCGTGACTGTTTTCATCTACTATTCGGCTGAATTTGGTACGACTTTAGACTGATTTTTTTTGTTTAATGAACAATCTGGGGAGGATTACGAACAAATGTATAGCTCTAATGTAAAAATTGATAGACTGACTATATCTATTGTTATAATAGAGATCAAAAGCAGGTGACGAGAGGTGCATTCAAGTTGAACATTAGCTTAGATAGACAAAACTTTGGTTCAGCCCTGCTAATGTGACCCGGACGGACTGTTCACATTAGAAAAATCTTTTTTGAGATATAACAAAAGTTTTATCTGTCTTTTCCTGTATTTTGATCGGAACAGGCTTGTCTTGTCATGTAATCAGGGTTGAAGAATAAACCAGTCATCAGTGAGACAGAAAAATGCAACCATTAAACAATCGAAAACTCAAGGTTTTACTTATCGCAGAGCAGTGCAATCCTGAATGGCCCTCTGTACCTTTAGTAGTCTACAACTTTTTCAAGGAAATCAATCAAATCGCAGAAGTTACCTTAGTAACCCACGACAGAAATCAACCTGCTTTGGAAAAGAAAGGGTATGAAAATATTGCTTATATTTCCGAAAGTGCTGCGATCAAACACTACTATAAAACCGTTCCCAGTTTAGCCATGAAAGGGCGGGTGAACTGGCCTTTATATCACTTACTCAGCTATCCGGTTTATGCTGAGTTCGATCACTCGGTTTATCAGGCTTTTAAAGATCAAGTTATCCGAGGCGAATATGATGTAGTTCACGCCATTAGCCCGATCATGCCGCGATATCCTTATAAGATTATCAAAGCTTGTCAAAAAAGAAATATTCCCTTTTTATTGGGTCCGGTCAATGGAGGTATTCCCTTCCCTCCAGGCTTCCGAGAAACAGCCAAACAAGAAAACGCCAGTCTGAATTTTTTAAGAGCATTAGGTCGATATCTAATTCCCGGTTATGTAGAGACGTACAAAAAAAGCACGCGCATTTTATCGGGTTCCAGCTACACATTAAACCTACTGCAAAAACTCTTTGCTTTACCGGACGATCGCATTTCTCTTTTATTTGAAAATGGCATTGATCGAGATGCTTTAATGGAAGTGAAACGATCTTACACCCCTGATCGTCCGATTAACCTCCTATTTGTCGGACGCCTGGTTCCTTATAAATGTGCGGATGTGGTGATCGAAGCCATCGGTAAATTACAGTCTTCCGTACAAAATAGAGTCAATTTAACCATAGTCGGAGATGGTTCAGAAAAAGCCTCTTTAGAACAAATGGTTCAGAAGTTGAACTTGGGGGATCGGGTGAACTTTACAGGTTGGGTTCCCCAGGAGGAAACGGTTAATTATTACCGAAAAGCAGATGTTTTTTGCTTCCCATCCATTCGAGAATTTGGGGGTGCGGTTGTCATAGAAGCAATGGCTTGCGGACTTCCCTCCATTGTAGTTGATTACGGTGGAATTGGCGAATATGTCACCAACAAAGCGGGATTCAAAATAGAACCTCGTTCCCGTGAATATCTGGTTGAACAGATGACAGAAAAGATCAAAATTTTGGTTGAAAATCCACAGTTGCGATCCCAAATGTCCGTTCACGCGATCGCCAGAGCTAAAGAATTTATTTGGAGTAACAAGGCTTTAAAGATTCACGAAATTTATCAGTCGATGTTAGTCAGTTCCGAGTCGGTTTCTGAAGCCAATGAATCCAGTAAATTAACCTCAAAAGTGTTTCATACCGCTTGAAAAACAACGGAGTGAGATTTACTGAACTTCGAGAATACAGTTGGCATTCACGACGATAAAAGTATCTGTTCGATACGCCGAACAAAGATCGACTAACGTCGCAATCACAGCAGGGGGAGTGTCCGGTTTCAGCGTCGGTTTAACTTCCTCTGCTTTGAATTCCCACTGTCTAAACCAATTGTTATCGGTCAAATAGTAGGGTAGAAAAGCATTACCATCCAGCAAAATTAAATCAACATTATAGGTTTGAATAAAATTCTGTAAAACTTGTAAATTTTGAGTATATTGAGCGTCAATTAAATCCATTGCTCTTTGACGAATTTCACGGTGATAACCCACTTGATAGGGAATAGAATACTCCCAAGCGACTAAAACAGAACGTTGAGCAAAGGAGGGAATATTATCCGCTTCTGGAGAAAGTGAAGCAATGACTGTATCTTTCGGTTGTTGCGAGAGAAACTTATAGAGACTCGCTTCTTTTGGTTGTTTATAGCTAGGAGAGGTAAATGTTTCCAGAAAACTCGGATAAAAAATCACCGCAATGGCTATTAGAGTTGTGACCCCTAAAGCGAGTATATTATGAAATATTTTAGCATTTTTAGGTCGAGAAATTGAAGATTTTTCTCCCCACCTCAGTACACCATCTATAATAACAGTTAGGGTAATTCCGGTAGAAACTGCAATTAAAATATAAAAACTGTGGTTGGTATACCGACTGGGTAAAAAGAGATAAAACAGCAGAAGATGAGCGAGGAAAAACAAACTTAAAGATACAAATAAAAGTTGCAGAAAAAAAACAGAGTTTTTCATCTGCTTAAGGAAGGGAAACCGACGCGAAAATTTAACTAAAATCGGTAAAAATAACCCGAAACACAGCGTCACAGGTGAAAGTAATTCTCGGGGTATCATACCGCTACGGAGTCCTAAAAACCAATATTGAATGGGGTCATCGGTGAAAAAGCTTCCCCGTCCTTTTTCTTGAAACTCAGCTAACGTTTTGGCTTCAGCAACGTTAATAATTGGCCCGTATTCCGAGGAACTGATTAAATAGGAAATCAGCATTAAGCCAGCAATGATTAAGCCAATTATACAGAATTTTAACTGTGTTTTGTCGAAAATAAAACCAATTTTTCTATCTTTGATTTGAAACAAATTTAAAAATAAAATTCCGGCGGAAAAGAGAACGGTTGGGGGATAAAATAACCCTTCTAGAATTAGAAATATTACGCAGGGAATGAAGGATCTTTTTAGAAAATAGTAGAGAAAACCCAAAAATAAAGGATAAGAAAAAGAAGAAGCGATCGCCGCCACAAAAATATCTTTCATCCAAATACTTTGATTAAACAAAGTTGAGGCGACAAATGCAGCCATTGGTATAGGAAACAGTTCCAAACAGATTCCAAAAACATACCCGGTCATTATTATTCCTAAAACCAATGGCAAACATTTATTAATCACCATCGGATCGAAACCAAAGCTAATAAAAAAGCGATAAATTGCAATCAGTCCGAACGGTTCAACCGAAGCAAAAAAATCCGCAATCAAATCATTGGGAAATAATTCCGGGTCTAAAAAACGACGCATCCAAAAAATATGCTTTCGAGCATCATCTTGAACCACATACTCCCCATCAAAAGCCTGTTGTAAAACTAGAATACTATAAATAACGCTAAAACTCAGACTCAGAGACAGCCAAAAAACCGTTCGCCAACGGGATGATCGCTGTTGAGGAGTAATTAGAAATTGACGCAAGTCTTGCAGAAACATAGCACCTAGATTTAAAATAACTTCATTCCTGAGATTTGGATAATTTTTGGGAAATCCCGAAGATTACCACTCAACCCAATTCATCCGATTTTTGGAATGAAAAACATCAATTTTAGCCAAAATTATGACTGAAATCAAGTCAGATAGTCTACCGCTTTACCAGAAGAACCCTTTGACTCGGTTCTCCAGTCGAGCTACAGAATATGCTCAGTACAGACCCACTTATCCCCCAGAAGTGATCGCTCAGATTCTCGAAGGATGGAGTAATATTAGCACAATTGTGGCGGCAGATCTTGGCGCCGGAACCGGAATTTCTTCCCGTTTATTGGCGGATAGGGGTGTTCGTGTTTTGGCGGTTGAACCGAACGAAGCGATGAGACAGGAGGCGACTCCCCATCCCCGAATTGAGTGGCGAAACGGGACAGCAGAAGCGACTAAATTAGCGAATCAATCGGTTGATTTGGTGACAGCTTTTCAAGCGTTTCATTGGTTTAATCCCTCACCCACACTTGAAGAATTTTGTCGGATTTTAAAACCCGATGGACGAGTTGCAATTGTCTGGAATCATCGAAATCGAAAAGATGAATTTACCCAAGAATTTAGTCAGGTTTTAAAGCAAGCTTCCAAATCTAGAAGTTGGGAATATGAAAAGCGACATACCCTAACAACCCTTCAAGAAAGTTGTCGGTTTCAAAATATTCGTCACTTTGTCAGTTTTCACCAACAACCTTTGGATTTAACGGGATTAATTGGACGAACGCAAAGTTCATCTTATATCCCCACCGAAGGAACTGAAGCCGAAGAAGTTATCGCTCAATTAGAGAAATTATACCAAAAATGGAAAGATGAGCAACAATTAGTTTATATTGGATATCGCACGGATGTTTATCTCGCTGAAGTCAAACAGCAATGATCTTACAGCAATGATCTTAACAACTTTGAAAATACCGATTTTGCACCTACAAAATTTGTTAATTTGTTCGTCGGGAAAAACCCAGGGTCAATCTACAAAATTTTGGTTGAGTTTAAGCTTGACTTTTGCGACTATTTATAGTTTATTAGCCATCCAAGAAGCATTTAGCCATCCCTATGTGATTCAAGATGATGCGAGACAACATATATTTTGGATGCAAAGATTTTTAGATTCTGAATTATTCCCCAATGATTTAATTGCGGACTATTTTCAATCCGTCGCACCCGCAGGTTATCAGAGTTTATATTGGATATTTTCTCGGTTCGGAATTAACCCGATTGTTTTGAGCAAAATTATTCCTTGGGGATTGGATATCCTGACCACATTCTACTGTTTTTGGGTAACGTTAGAATTTTTACCGATTCCGTTAGCGGGGTTTATTTCATCGGTTTTACTCAATCAACAACTGTGGCTAAATGATGGCTTGGTTTCCGCGACTCCGCGAGCGTTTGTCTATGCGTTATTTTTAGGTTTTGTCTATTATTTGCTGAAAAAATCTATTTTAAAAACGGCGATTTTTATCGCTTTATTGGGGTTATTTTATCCCCAAGCGGTGTTAATGAGTTCGGGTGTTTTAATTTTAAAACTGTTTGACTGGAATAAACGTTCGCTTGGTTTAACTCGGGATATCAAAACCCGTTGGGTTAGTTTTGTTGGACTGGGAGTGACTGCTATTGTTATCTTATATTATGGGATGAGTTCGAGCGAATTTTCCCCGGTTATTACCGTCGCAGAAGCTAAAACCATGTCCGAGTTTGGAGGTGCGGGAAATAGTGCTTTTTTTCAAGATAATCTCTGGGATTATTGGATAACGGGTCAGCGGAGCGGTTTGCTTCCCAAGTATTTATTTAGACCCACTTTAATCATAACAGGTTTATTACTCCCGTTTCTGTTTTTGTTCAAAAATAAACTTCCCCTACTGGAAAAAATTACGCCAAAACTCAAAATATTACCGATTATTTTAATATCTTCTCTAACTTGGTTTATCGCCGCTCATTTGATGTTGTTTAAACTTCATCTTCCCAGTCGTTACACCAGTTATACTTTCCGAATGTGTTTGGCGTTATCCGCAGGAATAACCCTCTGTATCTTCCTAGATAAAGTCTTAACCTCTGCGAGTTTATCTCCCCGTTATCAATGGAAACAGATAACCGCTTTGAGTTTAACACTATTTCTCGGACTGGGAATTATTTTAGGGTCTTGTTTCTGGGGAAAGTTTCCAAAAACCAGCTATGTTGTTGGGAAAGAACCGGAAATTTACCGTTTCTTTTCTAAACAACCCAAAGAGAGTTTAATTGCTTCAATTTCCGACGTCGCCAACAATATCCCTAGTTTTTCTCAACGTTCGGTTTGGGTGGCTTGGGAATATGCAATTCCCTATCATTTGGGATATTATCATCAAATTGAACGGCGAGCAACCGCACTGATTAAAGCTCAGTATAGTTCCGATCTCAGTTTACTCCAAAATTTGATTCAAACGCACGGATTTGATTTTATAATTTTAGATCGAGGTGCTTTTACTCCCGAATATATGCTCGAAAATCGCTGGTTGAGACAGTGGTATCATTCTTTAAGCAAAGATATTTTAGCAGATTTTGACCGGGGAAAAACCCCCGCTATTCTGCAAGCGCTTTCCCAATGTTCGAGTTTAGAAACCGAAAAAGTTATCATTTTAAACGCTAACTGTTTGGTGAAATTGTAACGCTGAAAACCCCGTGAGGAGATGTTCAACTGTGTTTTATTTTGATTTATTTTTTTTAAGATCTAAACTATTAAAATCTAAACTTTTAAAGTCTCGGCTATCTGTCGGCTTGGAAATCTTGATTTTTGGTCTAATTCTCGGCGTTTCCTACGTTCAAGAACCGCTTTATACCTCAAACCAAAATACTAAGTTTTTACAAGGACTCGCAAAAGCCGGCTTGGGATATCTGGATCGAGACTGGTTAGCAAATACCTTAGATCCGTTACCCGTGTTTACGGAGTTAGTCTGGTTTACCTCGGCTTTTTTACATCCGTATTTTTTCTACTTGTATTATATCATTTTATTCGGGGTTTATGTCTACAGTTTGCTCGGAATTGCCGAAACGGTTTTTAAATTTAACACCCCGGTCAAAAAAATCGTTTATTTAGTGTTTATTGTCACGCTTCACTGTCTACAAATTAGAATTTTTGACTTTAAAACCCACGTTTACCTACACTATGGAGTCGCCGAACAATACATTTTAGGAGACTACTTTCAAACGAGCAATTTTGGGGTTTTGATTCTGTTATCCATTCATTTATTTTTGCGAGAAAAAATTGTTTTATCAGTATTCGCTTTGGCGGGAGCGGCGACGGTTCATCCGGCTTATCTTCCCAGTGCGGCTTTACTCACCTTATCCTATCTGATTATTTTATACACAAAAAAACGCCGTTTTCAACCTATTTTTTTAGTCGGTGGCTTGTCGTTTCTATTGGCATTACCCGTAACGCTGTATATGTTTTTTGTTTTTCAACCAACGACTCCCGAAATTGCCGAACTTGCCAAAAGTTTAATTGTCAATAGAATTCCCCATCACTCCTTTCCAACCGCTTGGTTTAATAGCATTGCCTTCGTGCAAATTTTAGTAATTATTTTGGCAATATATTTAGTTAGAAAAACCCGATTATTTGTCATCTTAGGCGTTCCCTTTGCCTTCGCAACCGTCGCCACAGTCTTACAACTTTTAATCAAAAACAATACCTTGGGATTTATTACCCCCTGGCGAGTTTCTGCCTTTTTAGTTCCCCTGTCAAGCTGTCTAATTTGGGCGGCAATTCTGGGGAATATTTTTGATAAAAATTATCCGGTTTTACAGAAACACCAAAAATCAATTCTATTCGTCAGTTTAATCATTCTTTCAATCTACGTTTTTGTGGGAGCAGAAGACCAAATCCGAGAACTAGAAAACCGTCCAGACTATGCAAATGTAATGGATTTTGTCAAGACCAATCGCCAACCCGAAGATTTATATTTAGTGCCTCACACTTCCGGGAACTTTATCGAATTTCGACTGTATACAGGCGTGCCAATTTTAGCAAATTATAAATCCCACCCCTACAAAGATATTGAAGTGATCGAGTGGCATAATCGGCTAATGATGGCACAAAGATTTTATTCTCCCGATTTTCGAGAAACCCGATGTCAAGCCTTAGAAGAAGCCGTAAAAGCCTATCCGATCACTCATGTAATTACCGAACTCGGAGATATCAACCCCTGTCCTGGTTGGACTCAAATTTACGACGATCAACGCTACAAAGTTTATAAACCTTTACCGATCGCTCCGGGAAATTAAAAGAATTGTAAAGTAAACATTCAATGGAAATTCTCAACCGGATCTAGAAAGACAGTTGCCAACAGACAATGGCAACACCCCTGATATTAATCGCACCAAGATTTGGTACAATTTGTAACAGGACACCGGCCGGGAAGGTTCCGAATCAATTTGTCAATCTAAGAATATAGCTAAAACAATAGTTAGAATAAACTTGGGAGGTCTGTTGGAGTGTGTTGGTATCAGCCTGTGAATTGCTAAAAATCCGGAAGACTGAAGGCAACAACCCGTTCTCACCCCCGAACCGACTAGAATTAACTAGCCCAACGGGGAATAAGTGGGAAAAACGTGGAGCGCAGTCCAGTGTCTTTCTCGAAATCAATCCCTGATTGATCGTCAACAAAACCCGTCGTGCATTGCCCATTGCTCTAGAGCAAACACTCCATAAACCTCGTCGGCGAAGACTCCTTTGCAGTTTTGGTGGGTTCGCCAATTTCTTCAAATCTACCAACCACCCCAGTAGGGAAGGGAGCCTAGTTGTCTCGGTGTCATCAGTCGCCATATCTCAACCCGCCCCTACAGCAGATTAACCCAGAAACTCGGGGCAAGCACAACCCCGAACACCAAACCATTCAAATGCAGATTCAGTTTGATAACACTGTGAAGGGTAAAGCAGGACAATACCTGATTATAGTTTGGCTCATTGCTGCTGTTTATTTGGCAACGGCAAAGCTGACCATTGAAACCCTGATGCTTAGTCCAACCGATGTCATATTTCTGCCCAACGCAGGAATTGCTCAGGCGGTGCTGTTGCTGTTAGGGGGTCAATACTGGCCGGGAATTACATTGGGAGCAATTTTGGCTAACCTGTGGTCGCCTGGGGGATCGATGACCAGCGCCATCATCTACAGTCTGGGGGCGACTCTACAAGTGACCTTGGCAACTTGGCTGCTGAAACAAATTAAGTTTTCCTACCGACTCCAACGCCTCCAAGATGTCTTGGGAATTATTATTTTAGCGGGGGGAATTTCCAGCCTCATCGGTGCGACCTTTTCAACGGTAAATTTGTCCCTTTCCCTATCCGAGTGGAAAAATTTTGATGAACTGTGGACCGGGTATTGGTTAGCCAACGGGATTGGTATTTTGGTCGTGACTCCGTTAATTTTAACTTGGGGGGTCCGGCTGATCGATCGATACAAACGACAAGACACAACAGAACATTCTATCCTGGCGATCGCCCGTCAAATTTTCCCCGGTCAACGCTCAGAACTTTCCCTCAGCCAACAAGCCGCCTACCTCGTCTACTCTCTGGAGGCTGTGGGCTGGTTGCTGCTGATGTTGGCGTTAAATTGGTTTGTCTTCTGTTCGCGCACCCGCACCGTTTCGATCCGTTATCCGCTAGAATATTTACCCTATCCGCTGATTGTGTGGGCTTCTCTGCGCTTTGGTCAACGCGGCGCCACCATTGCTCACGCTTTAACCGCCAGTTTTGCCGTTTGGGGATTAATGCGCGACAGCGGACCGTTTATTGATCGCGCCACCGACGTTCCTCAAATCTTCTCCCTACAGGCGTTTATTGGCGTCATGGTGATCACCGGTTTGGTTCTCGCCTCGACGGTCGCCGAACGCAAACAGGCTGAAGCCTCGCTGCGAGACAGCCAAGCGAGTTTGGCTCACGCTCAAGGTATTGCTAAAATCGGTCATTGGGACTTGCTGATTCGCGGTTCCCATCTCTACTGGTCTGATGAACTCTATCGTATTTTAGGCTTAAAACCTCAATCGGTTCCTCCTTCTTTAGAGCTATTTCTTGATTATGTACATCGCGAAGATCGGGAGTTAGTTCGCCAGTCCGTCGAGCAAGTGCTTTCCCAACAGCGTTCCTATACTATTGATTATCGCTTAGTTTTGTCCGATGGTCGCGAGCGTTTTGTGTGCGAACAAGCTGTAATTTCACCCACTCGCATTACCGGAACCGTACAGGATATTACCGAACGCAAACGTTCAGAAATGGCGTTAAGAGCCAGTGAAGAACGGTTTTCTAAGACCTTCGCCGCCAGTCCCATCGGGATTGGAATTTGCACGTTTACCGATGAATGTTTTCTCGATGTTAATGAAAGTTTTCTTCGTCAGCTAGGTTGGAAGCGCGACCAAGTAATTAACGCCACCACCCAAGAGTTAAAACTGTGGGTTAATTCCGAAGAACATTTACAACTGCGAGCGGTTCTTCAACAGCAGTATCAAGTCAGTAATCTCGAAATTCAAGTTTACAATCAACTCGGTGAAATTCGCTCTTGGTTGATTTCTATAGAATTAATTGACTTGGCGGGAATCGAATGTTTATTAATGATGGGAAATGATATTACCGAAATCAAGCAAGCTTCTTTACTTCGCAACGCCAAAGAAGCCGCAGAAGCCGCCAACCGTGCAAAAAGTTTATTTTTAGCGAATATGAGCCACGAACTTCGCACCCCGCTGAATGCGATTTTGGGTTACAGTGAATTGCTCAGAGAAGATGCTCAAGATTTGGGGTTGGAAGAATTTGTCGGAGATTTGAAAAATATTCATGTTGCCGGTCATCATTTGTTAGATTTAATTAACGATATTCTCGACTTTTCCAAAATAGAAGCCGGTCGGATGAATTTTCATTTGGAAACCTACAAAGTCACCACTTTACTTTGGGAAGTCGAAACGACAATTGCTCCTTTAGCCGAGAAAAATACTAATACTTTTAAAATAGAGATTTCCGATCAGATCGACATCATTCACACCGATATTACCAAAGTTCGACAGTCGTTATTAAATCTATTAAGTAATGCTTGTAAATTTACCGAACAGGGTTTAGTTCTGTTAAAAGTTTGGACCGAAGAAAGCGAAGACCCGACGGCTGAACTCCCCACCGTACCCCCTCCCGACTTCTCTACTCCTCGCTCAGAAAGAGATTCACTCATAACTGATGTGAGTTCTTTATCCGAAACCCCTTTACAACCAATCACTTATGTGGTCTTTGAAGTCATCGATACCGGAATTGGTATGAGTCCCAAACAAATTTCCACCGTGTTTAACCCCTTTACCCAAGCCGATGAAAGCACCACCCGCAAGTATGGCGGTACGGGTTTGGGTTTAACCATTACTCGCAAACTCTGCGAACTCATGGGCGGACAACTCACCGTTACCAGCGAATTGGGTCACGGGTCCACCTTTACCATGCGACTCCCCAAATTCCTCTATTATGCACCCGAGGAGTAGACAGGGAATAGGGAACAGGCAACAGGCAAAAGGCAACAGGCAATAGGCAAAAGGCAATAGGTAATAGGCAACAGGCAACAGGCAGAAGTCGTGATGTCAGTCGTCGTGATGTCAGGAGTCAGGAGACCGGAGTAAGCGCGTTCCGTAGTCAGCTTCGCCTACAGAATTGCCTCTTACCCCTTACCCCTTACCCTTTACCCCTTACCCTATTCACTAATAACTGGTGAGGCAGTGCTGACTTGGCGGTTTCCGTCGAGAAGCAACTGCCGAACCCGGAGGGTCACTGTTAACTGGTCACTGTTAACTGTCAAGCGGGAATACCTTTGAGGGTGCGAAGGGCTTCATCGACATGAGCTTTGAAATCAAGCATAGAATCAAAGATATGCCGTACAACGCCTTCTTTGTCAATCACATAAGTGACTCGCCCCGGAAGAACCCACAAGGTAGCGGGAACGCCGTAAAGTTTGCGAACTTGATTGCTAGAATCACTCAGTAAAACAAACGGTAAATTGTATTTTTTGGCAAATTGTTCGTGAGAATTGGCCGAGTCGGAACTAACACCAATCACCTCAGCACCGGCGTCTTTAAACACTTGATAACTATCGCGAAACGCACAGGCTTCGGACGTACATCCCGGCGTATCGTCTTTGGGGTAAAAATACAGAACAACCGCCGTTTTTCCGCGAAAATCTCCTAAGCTAACCGATTCCCCCGTTTGAGAAGTTAAAGTGAAATTCGGTGCAGTGTCTCCTACTTTAACAGCCATATCTGTTTTACCCTGTTACTATAATCTGAAAAATTTATTAACTTTCGTTATGATAGCGCGAACTGCAAACAGTCAACAAGGCAACAGGCAGAAGGCAATAGGCAATAGGGAATGGGGAATGGGGAATGGGGAATGGGGAATGGGGAATGAGGAATGGGGAATGGGGAATAGTCGGGAGTTGGTGTAGGGGCGGGTTCGGTCTTAATTTATAACCTCCCACAGACAACTGATATAAACCCGCCCAGTCGTCACCGAAAAAACTGTTCACTGTCAACTGTCATTACTGGTGACTGGTGACTGTAAACTGGTCACTGTAAACTGGTGACTGGTCACTGTAAACTGGTAACTGTAAACTGGTAACTGTAAACTGTAAAAAGCCGCCCCTACAACGCCGGTGATGGGTTCGCAGGTACCGGAGTGACTGAAAAAGACTGTCAGATAAAAAGGAGTTTGAACGATGGGAACTCAATCCCATGTCGATATCGATATCGCCCCCTTTATCGATCATACGCTACTTAACCCCCTGGCTACTCGCGACCAAATCGAACAATACTGCGAAGAAGCTTTAAGATATAAATTTGCCTCGGTTTGTGTTTATCCGAGTCATGTCCGTCAAGTTAGAGAATTACTGCATGGAAAACCCCCAAAAGTCTGTACTGTAATTAGTTATCCCAGCGGGTCCAGCACTTCAACCGTCAAACTCTACGAAAGTCTAGAAGCCGTTGAAAATGGCGCCACCGAGTTAGATGTCGTGATTAACTTAAGTTGGGTCAAAAGCGGAAAAACTGACGAACTGCATCGAGAAATTGCCGAAATTTGCGAACAAACAGGCCAAACGGTCAAAGCAATTATCGAAACAACCGTTCTCAGCAACGCCGAAAAACAACTGGTCGCCGAAGTGTTAATGGATGCCGGTGTTGCGTATTTACAAACCAGTACCGGCTGGTACGGAGGCGCGACTGTTGAGGATGTGGGTCTGCTCAAACAGTTTACCAGAGGACGGATAGGGATTAAAGCTTCCGGTGGAATTACAACCTACGAACAAGCGATCGATTTAATCATAGCCGGTGCCACCAATTTGGGTACTTCTCGGGGTGTTTACTTGCTCCGTCAGCGGGATGAAACCGATGAGAATCAATAACCGATGAATCGAACCTACACCGTCACCGGAATTAATTTAAAGGGAATCCCATTGGGAGAATCCGATCGCATTTTAACGATTTTAACACCCGAACAGGGTTTAATTCGGGCTGTTGCTCCGGGTGCGAGAAAACCGCGATCAAAACTGGGAGGACGCAGCGAGTTATTTATCGTTAATCAACTCTTTCTCTCTAAGGGGCGATCGCTTGATAGAATTAGCCAAGCCGAAATGATCAAATCCTACGGCGGTTTGAGTCAAAATCTGGGGAAACTAGCAGCCAGTCAATATTTAGCCGAAGTCGTGTTATCCGTCGCCCTCAGCGAACATCCCCAGGAAGAACTGTTTCTGCTGTTAAACGAACATTTAGATCGCTTAGAACATTTACCCAATACCCCCAATATTGAAACCTTCACCGCCATTGTTGCTTATCTGACTCACGGGATGTTTCACCTGCTGGCTTGGACGGGACTGGCGCCCCAAGTCCAACACTGCTGTATTAGCCAACGTCCCCTGATCCCCAATTTTAACGATCCCCGTTGGCGTGTCGGTTTCAACTCAGAAGCGGGGGGAGTTATCAGTCTAGAAACCCCAGAAAAACCCACTCTCGACAAAAGATTTCCCCAATCTACACAGCCAATACCCGCCTCTGGGGGGAGAAGCCATGTTAAACTAAGTGCAGTTCAGTTAGCTATTTTGCAAAGATTGGCTCATCCTCGTTTGAGCGATGAGTTTGAGTCGGGGCTGAAGTTTCAACAAACTGCGGCTATACCAATTGTCCATCCTATTCCTCTGTCTGATTGGGTATCGGTTGAACGCCTTTTACGGCGATATGCTGAATATCAATTCGGACGTGCTATCCGCTCGGCGACGTTGATTGACACCTATGTTGAGCAATTTCAACCGAGGGATTTCTGATTGAAATTTTGGCTAAAGTTTGACTCCAGATTTCAACAGAAATATTCAACAATAAAACGGTTAGCCGCCATTAATCGCGCTCAAAAACTTATAAAGAACAGAGGAATAAGTGAGTCGAGTAGAAGGGTTTAGTGCAGTCAATACCCGAGTCTTCAGCCCGAACAAATGCTTTCTGAAGCGAATAGAAAAACAGATAGACATCCGAAGTACGGATTAACTCAATACGCTCGTCGAATAAATCTATGCTTCAAGCGAGTTAACTTAATCCGTTTTTCGAGGACGGGATCTGTTATATAATCCGTTTGGGTGTCGAACAGTTCGCTTAACCTCAGAAAGAAAATTTAATTCTCCAAAGGAGAGTGATTAATTTTAGAGCGGGTGAACTGGACAGGGGTTAAATCAACCGGAGAAAATAGAGATTCAAGTTGAAAAACAGATAAAGTTATCTGTAGGATGCCAAAATTTATTCGAGGATCAGACTACAAAGATAACCCGTTTTTTGACTGCCCATCTATTTTCACAGGATTAACGGCAGAGTTGCCATTTTCCCAAAATAGAAGGAACAGTTTCCTGACCTTAAATACAATCAAAAATATTAAGTAAATCCTCGTGTTCCCCTGTCCGAAACTCAAATCAACCTAATTTGCTGAGTCGGCTAAATCTAAAAAATATAATGCGATCGCTAAATTCAGAAAAACAGTCCGCTTTAAACACATCCAAATCCACCCTAAAAAAAGAGGCAAAAAACGGTTATTTAGAACCGTCTTTTACACCTGAAGAATCCCTAAAATCTAAAAATAATGGCAATGGAAATTATGGAAAACAAACCGATCAAACTCCCCCAAACAATGCGCCATCTTCCCCCTCAAATATGCAGTTAGAAGAAGAGGAAGAACGGGGATTTCTACCCGTATTTAGAAATCAAAACTTCTTGGTTCTCTGGAGCGGTCAAGTCTTCTCCCAACTGGCGGATAAAGTTTATCTGGTGTTGATGATTGCCTTGATTTCTACGCGCTTTCAACAACCCGATCAAAGCATAAGCGGTTGGGTGTCAGCGGTGATGATTGCCTTTACAATTCCGGCAGTTTTATTCGGAGCGGGAGCGGGAGTTTATGTAGATCGGTGGCCGAAAAAAATCGTTTTAGTCCTGACAAATCTGCTTCGAGGCGGGTTTGTTTTAGCCGTTCCTCTGATCTTATGGTTTTCAGACGGAATCAGCTTAGGTAGTCTACCGTTGGGTTTTTGCCTGTTACTAACGATTACCTTTTTAGTCTCAACATTAACTCAATTTTTTGCCCCCGCCGAACAGACGGTAATTCCTCTAATTGTAGAACGAAATCATTTACTTTCTGCCAATTCCCTCTACACAACCACAATGATGGCATCGGTGATTATTGGCTTTGCAGTAGGAGAACCCCTGTTAGCCATTGCCGATAAATTCTTTGAAAATATGGGTTGGGGACTCGATATCGGTAAAGAGTTAATCGTTGGCGGTGCTTATGCGATCGCCGGCTTGCTATTATTGGGGATAAAAGTCAAAGAAAAAAGAAACTTTCAAGCAGAAAGTCCCCACATTTTAGACGATTTGCGCGAGGGAATTCAATATCTCAACGACCATCACAAAGTTCGCAATGCCCTAATTCAACTAATTATTTTATTTAGCATCTTCGCCGCTTTAGCGGTTCTAGCGGTTCGTTTGGCGGAAATCATCCCCTCCCTCAAATCTTCCCAATTTGGCTTTTTATTAGCAGCCGCAGGCGTAGGTATGGGCATCGGTGCGGCTTTATTGGGTCAACTCGGACATCGATTATCTCACAGCCAACTGGCCCTAGTCGGTTCGATTGGGTTGGCCAGTTGCTTAATGGGTTTGGCCCTCTTTGGCCAACAGTTAGTTTCGGCTTTAATTTTAATTATCGTTCTGGGCTTGTGTGCGGCTGTGGTGGGTATTCCCATGCAAACCACCATCCAAGCCGAAACACCCGAACAAATGCGAGGAAAAGTCTTTGGCTTGCAGAATAACGCCGTTAATATAGCCCTAAGTTTACCCTTAGCCTTAGCCGGTGTTGCCGAAACCTATGTGGGTATATCCGCAGTCTTTGTTGGTTTGGCGGCGATGGCTAGTTTAGGAGGGGTTTTAACCTGGTACATCACCAGACGAGAGTTTAAACAGTAAGCAATTTACAGTCACCAGTCACCAGTCACCAGTCACCAGTGTTTTCACTTTTCAGTGACCAGTTTTTACAGCTTACAGTCATCATTTTGCCTGTTGACTTTTGCTAGAAGCGCCTATTGCCTCTTAACTGGTGACTGAGTGAGCGACAGCGAACGTGTGACGGGTTCGGCAGTGCGGTCTTGGGGTCCCCCCAAGTAGAGCAACGGACGTTCCCGAAGGGTGACTGGTGACTGTTCATTGGCTTGTCCGAAAGACATAGAATCGGTAAATTTAGATGCGTAATAGCTTATTCGTGGTAAATTCATCCAAAACCAACGAATGAAACTCTTATTCATCTGAATGCATATTGCTTGGCTTGGAAAAAAATCACCCTTCTGTGGGAATGTCACCTATTCGAGAGAAGTCACCAACACTCTACTAGATAGAGGATATCAGGTCAGCTTCCTCCATTTTGCCTCGGAAAACTCCCACGCCGAACGTCGAGATGAGTGGCCGGTTAGCAATGGCCAAGCCCCAACCCCGACTCGGGATTGGTCCTTAAGCTGCCAGACTCAAACCTCTCCGGTAATGACTCAGGAAGTACCGCTTCCCTGTCTGTATAAATCTCAAATTTATACAATTCCCACGTTTAAATCGAGTAAAGTCTTGATGAAGTCATTACGACAATTAAAACCCGATTTGGTTCATGCGTCGTTAACCCTATCTCCCCTCGATTTTGTCCTCCCGGAGATTTGTGAGGAACTCAATTTACCTTTGGTCGCCACGTTTCATCCCCCATTTGACCGCAAACTGCGGAATTTGACATCCGGTACCCAACACCTGATGTATCAGATTTACGCTCCTTTTCTGGCGAACTACGATAGCGTTATCGTATTTTCTCAAATTCAGCGGGATTTGTTAGTGCGCTTGGGCGTACCGGAAACCAAAGTCGCCGTTATTCCCAATGGAGTTGATGAACTCAAATATTCACCCGGACCCTCTCGACTGAAAGCCGAGTTGGGCGCCGAACGTGTGTTTGTTTATCAAGGTCGGGTCGCCCCCGAAAAAAATGTTGAGTCCCTTCTCAAAGCCTGGAAAAAGTCGGAAATGGGACAAGATTCCCATTTAGTGATTGTCGGAGATGGGCCGCTAGCCGATTCATTGCAAATGTATTATGGTTTTGAAGATGGAGTTGTTTGGCTCGGTTTTGTGGCTGATGAAGATAAACGGATTGAAATTTTGCGGGGGGCGGATGTGTTTATTTTGCCTTCTCTGGTGGAGGGATTATCGCTATCATTACTCGAAGCAATGGCTTGTGGGGTCGCTTGCATTGCTACAGATGCGGGTGCCGATGGAGAAGTTTTAGAAGGAGGTGCGGGGATTGTTTTGGAAACTCAAGGGGTGGCGACTCAGTTGAGAACTTTATTACCCCTATTTCGGGATCATCGCGAGTTAAGTACACTTTTAGGGTACAAAGCTCGAACTCGGGTATTAGATCGCTATACGCTGAGTCGAAATATTACTCAAATGGAACAGTTGTACGCTGAGATTGTTGAACAAAAACAACTTTTTATTCCCCGTCGATAAACTTTTGGGAATGGGGATGGGTTAACTCACTTTGATGAATATTTAATCACGACCGCTCCCGATGGTGAACCGAGAACGAACCATTATTGTATTAGGAATTGTCAGTGCGATCGCCTCTGTTGTGATTGGAGTGGCGAGAACAGCAACCGTCTCTGAACTCCCAGAGAAAAAACCTGACTACGAACGACTTTCAAAAATGTTAGCGGCTCGAGCGTTTGAAAAAGCGGATAGACAAACCTATCGAATCATGTTGATGGTCTTGCGGAAGTATCCGGATCGGCTTTCAAAATCGGTTTATTTGACAGAAGATGATATTGCCAATTTTCCCTGTGAAGATTTACTCAGGATCGATGAAGTTTGGCATCAATATACTCGGGGAAAGTTTAGTTTTAGAACTCAGCAGCAAATTTGGATGAATCTTCAACAGAGTCAGGTTTCTAAAACTTTGAATTTTTCAAAATTCTTTGAGGATTTTGCCCAACAGGTCAATTGGAAAGTTGCTCAAGGTTGGAAATCTTATGAGGAATTAACTTTTGATTTACAAGCCAAACCCGGACATTTACCCGCTTTGGCTTCCGGGGGTTCGGTGACAACAACGGTTCAAAACAATGATTTAAACCAGAAAACAGATACACCGCTTTGGGGATTTAATGTCAACTGTATTCGGGAAAACCAGGAAGGTCAGTTGATTCGTTGCACGCCGAATCTTAGTCCGGCTATTTTTTCTCGGTTGGCTAGTTGTCAACTCAAAATGTAATTAAATTTCTTCACGAAAAGGGAAACCCCGAAGAATGAATTTTCAATTGAAAACAGGTACTAAAATTTAGACCTGAATGTTTCAACCGATCATTCAACGGGGTTCCCTTCTAGATGTCGGATTATGTTATTGAATTATTAATCTAAGCGGGGATGGCGGTTACTTGTTTCGCCTTCATTGAGATCGGGCGCATCGTAGATACCAAACTCGTTAATACCACAATCGCGCATAATAGATTCAGCTTGATCTAATTGATCGCCCCTCCCACTGACCATTAACAAATAATCACCGGCTTTAACACGATTTTCATAAACTTTCGCCTGCTCTTCGGGAATTCCCATTCCGGTTAATGCTCCCACCAGTCCACCGGTTAAAGCACCAATACCTGCACCGGCTGCGGTGGTTCCTAATGCGGACAATTCTCCGGCGATCAGTGCAGGACCTACTCCCGGAATAGCCAATGTACCCAAACCAACCAGTAAACCTGTAATACCACCTAAAACGGTACCTGTTACCGCACCAATTCCCGCACCTTCAGATGCTTCGTTTCCTTCTCCATGATCTTTAATTTCGTCGGCGCCTTCAACGTCATCAATATTGCGAGCAATCAAAGAAACTCGATCCATATCGTAGTTAGAATCTTTAAATCTGCGAATTGCTCTTTCAATATCATGGCGATCGTGGAAAACACCTACGGCGCGTCTATAAAGACCAGTACGTTCTCTTGTAACTGTCATTAGTTAACCTCATAAATTTACATTCTTTCTTTTACGATGCCTCAATTTAATAACTTTTACATCCCCCCTGAGTCACAGTTGATTAAAACATTAATCTATAAAAAGGAATAAATTGATCTCAATCTTTTTTTCCTAAATCAGTTAAATTTCGCTGAAGTTATTGTCAATTAAGCCGAATCTATTTTTTCAGCAAATTGTAAAGTTTTTTTGAGCCGATGTCTAAATTGAAACTCCGATCAACTTTTTCTAATATTTCCTGCTGTCGATCGCGGCTTAACTTCCCCCACCCGGTCTGTCTATCCCCGGGAAAACTGGGGAGTCTTTCACAAAAAAAGATTCCCCAACTCAACACCCTCAGGCGACCGGTACGATCGCATCCGACAGAATGTTAAGATTGAAATAAAATGTTACTTTTAGGAGCTTGGGGGATAAACGCCGTTGCTGAGTGCAATTTGTCTATCTTCGCCTCATTTTTACTCCAGGCGGTCGTCTCAAATCGGATAAGATGCGATCGCACAGTGATACTCTAGATAGAAGCATTCAAAACATTAATATAAAGTAAAGTGAAGTTGCAATGAGTGAATCGACCCAAATTCCCTATCTGTTGCGGGCTGCGCGTGGAGAAGTATTAGACCGTCCTCCCGTGTGGATGATGCGACAGGCGGGTCGCTATATGAAAGCCTATCGGGACTTGCGCGACCAATACCCCTCTTTTCGCGATCGCTCTGAAAAAACGGATATCGCTGTTGAAATTTCCCTTCAACCCTATCGCGCTTTTCAACCCGATGGTGTGATTCTGTTTTCCGATATTCTCACTCCTTTACCGGGAATGGGGATTAATTTCGATATCATTGAAAGCAAGGGGCCGATTATCGATCCGCCCATTCGCAGTTTATCTCAAATCGAACAACTTTATCCCCTCCAACCGGAAGAATCTCTGCCGTTTATTCGAGAAATTTTACAAACTTTACGCCAAGAAGTCGGAAATAACGCCGCAGTTTTAGGATTTGTTGGCGCTCCCTGGACTTTGGCGGCTTATGCGATCGAAGGGAAAAGTTCCAAGGATTACACTGTTATCAAAAGTATGGCATTTTCTGAGCCGGAAATGCTCCATCAATTCCTCGGAAAATTAGCCGATTCGATCGCGACTTATGTTCGCTATCAAATTGATTCCGGCGCTCAAATTGTACAGATGTTTGATTCTTGGGCGGGTCAATTAACGCCTCAAGATTACGAAACGTTTGCTTTACCTTATCAAAAACGAGTTGTCGATCAGGTCAAGCAAACTCACCCCGATACGCCGATGATTCTTTATATTAACGGAAGTTCGGGAATATTAGAACGGATGTCAAAATCCGGCGTTGATATGATTAGTGTAGACTGGACTGTAGATATGGCTGAAGCAAGAACTCGCATCGGTCATCATCTGGGAGTTCAAGGAAATATCGATCCCTGCGTTTTATTTGGTTCAAAACAGCTAATTCGCGATCGCATTTTAGAAACGATTCAAAAAGCCGGAAAACGGGGTCATATCCTCAATCTCGGACATGGCGTTTTGCAAAAAACACCGGAAGAAAATGTTGCTTATTTCTTTGAAACTGCAAAACAAGCCGATCAATTGTTAGCGGTTCCCGTTTAAATTTCAAAGGCTGAAGAATGACGGATAGCATTTTCGAGTTTGGCTTAAAATCTATCCGTTAGTTCTTTTATTTTGTTTATGACCAAACGAATTTTAATCACCGGCGCGAGTGGCTGTATCGGTCACTATATTGCTGAAATTCTGATTCAACAAACGGATTATGAACTGTATTTTTTGGTTCGCAACCCAGATAAGTTGGGGTTTGATTATACAGCCCGTCCGGGTATTTTTATTATTCAAGCCGATCTGCGAGATATTCAACAATATAGCGAACTTTTACCCACAATTAATATTGCAATTTTAGCCGCGACTTCTTGGGGAGGACTTGAGGAAGTTTTTGAGGTAAATGTTAACAGTACATTGAACTTAATTAAACATCTAAACCCCGAAACTTGCGAACAAATTCTCTACTTTTCAACGGCGAGTGTTTTGGGTCGGGATAATCAAATGTTAAAAGAAGCGGGGGAAATTGGAACGGATTATATTCGTTCAAAATACGAATGTTTGCGTCAATTATTAGACCTTCAACAAACCTTACCGCCTTTGAAAATATTATTTCCAACGTTCGTCTTGGGAGGAGATTCAAATAAACCCTATTCTCATCTATCTTCGGGTTTACCGGATGTGGTCAAATGGCTGGATTTAATTCGTTGGTTAAAAGCGGATGGGGGTTTTCATTTTATCCACGCCGAAGACATCGCCAAAGTTGTATTTTATCTCGTTAACCATCCCCCAAATTCATCGGAAACCGAACAAATTATTTTAGGAAATTCAGCAATTACTGTTAACGAAACCGTCGAAGAAATTTGTAAGTTTTATCATAAAAACATCTATTTTCGCTTTAATTTATCTCCCGGACTCACCAATATTGTTATTAAAGTCTTTAAAATTCAAATGGCAGACTGGGATAGATTTTGTTTAAATTATCGTTATTTTACCTACCAAAACCCTGTTAATCCTTCTGTTTTTAACGTTCAACCCTCTTATCCAACACTCACAGATATTTTAAAACAGAGTTCAAAGAAATAACTAATATTTTTAAATCTAGCAGCTTTTGCCTATCGACTGTTCCAAACTTTCCCTCAAATACTTTTATTCCAATACTCTAAACCAGTTACTATTATGTCTTCTAACCACTGCTTGAAACGTTCTACTAAATTATCTTCTTCATCTGCATAAGAAAACTGAAACGGAGAATCTGTTAAAGACTGAATCTCACTAATATTCCGCTCACCTTCTTCAGAATCATCCCTATGATAGGCACAGGCAGTACAAACAAGTAGTCCCCGGTATTCATGTCCAAGAACATGAAATGAGAGAAGAAGCGTAGTTGATGTTTCTACATTAATAACTAATTGAATCCAAGTATGGTAGTTCCGAATATTGGCAAAGTACCCCAACTGTTTAGCTGTTTCCACAACTTGGTAACGATGGTAATATGAGCGAGAATCGCCAAGAGGGGAAGAAATCGTAAAAACCTGTGCGTCATCTATAAAATTCTGAACAGATAGCTTAATTTCATCAGCAACATCTTCTAGGCGATTAACAGCTATATCAAACAAATTTGTAGCAAAGCTTTCTGCTTTCTTACACCTTTCCTGAATAGATGCTGACTGATTTCGCTTTAATTTTTCAGCAATAGAAGAAATGATAACTTGAGTTCGTCGTGCCTTTGATAAAACTTGTTCTGACAGCCCTAGACTTCTTAAAAAAGCTTGCTTTTGACTTTTGGCAAATAGATTAATGAGACTGGATAGATTACCTTGATCCGCTTCTTCTAAAGCCGTGATGTAAACTGCTCGATCATCACGAGTAAGAACCAAAGGAAACCAACTGGCTTGGATAAATACTAAACTAGCTAAACACCGAGCTACACGACCATTTCCATCCTGAAAGGGATGAATTTGAGTAAATCGATGATGTAACCATGCCGCTTCAATCTCAGGAGGAACTTTTTGATCGCGATGTTGATGATGTAATTCAATTAGTCTATCCATCTCAGATGCAACCTGTTCAGGAGGACAATACTCATGAACAGAACCATCTGGTCGCAGAGGGTTATTAGGTTGACGTTTCCAGTCACCTTTTATTAAAGAAACACGAAATATATTTCCTGTAAATGAGTCTAAAGCTTCTGTACTATCCTGACTCTGAGTTAAAAGTTGATGTAACTGCTTGATATAGAAAGTTGATAGTGTCCTTTGTCCACCGACAAAATCAAACAATCCTTCAATTGCAGCCTCTTGATCTTTAATAAGAGAAACCACCTGTTTAACTGGACGATCTGTAGCTCCATGAGGAATTAATGCCTCATTAATTCCCTGCTCAATCAACAAACGAGTGATGCCGCGATCTATTGTATATAAACGCTCAATTATTCCAGTTTCAATTGCTATTTCTCTACGCAGCTTCTCGTTGAAAGCTTGGAACTCTCCTGATTGACGAAGACGATCAGCTTGCTCATTCCAAACAGTCACTAGGGGTGGTAACTCAGAACTTGCTAAATTTTTCCAGGTAGAGGGTAAATCTTCTATTTGTTGCCACAGCATAAATGTTTGTTTGGAAAAGTATTTCCGAATATTGTAACATCTTGTTTTTAAAATATCTTAAAACTCTCAAAATTTCCTTGACGAATTCAAGGGCTGCGATCGCTTGAGAGCGCTTAACACTGGGAAAATGATCTAAGAATTCATCGAGTGAATCACCTGCTTGGAGATAATCAAGCAGAGTTTTCATGGGTACACGAGTTCCAACAAAAACAGGAGTTCCACCTAAGATGTCAGGGTCACTATGAATAACACGCGCTGCGGTTGCCATGTCAGTTATCCGGTAGTAGGAATTACTCTGATTTTAGCCTATCTTCAAACACAAAACTAACTAAGCTTATTGTTATTGATGTGTTTCCATTCTGCTTTAAACAGTATTCTGCACGAGCCATTCTATAACTTCTTGTGCATTTTTGTCGGGTGGGAAAACGGGATAAAAGACTTTAACAATTTTTCCATTATCTGCAATTAGGGTGAGTCGCTTAATTAATCGTTTTCCCTTGACTTCAAAGGTGGGTAATTTTAATGAGGTTGTCAGTAGAAAATCTGCATCACTGAGAAGTCCAAAAGGCAAGTGCAGTCGTTCAACTGCTTCTTGTTGGGATGATGAATCTTGTGTACTCAGTCCGTATACCTGAACACCCAGAGTTTGTAATTCAGCATGATAATCCCGAAAAGCACAAGATTGCCAAGTACAACCCGCAGCGCCCGGTATCTGTTCCCATCCATCCGGTATGGGTACGTTAGGTTGCTTCGTCATGGGATAACAGTAAAGAACAACCTTTCCCAAAAGAGTTGATAAGTCTAATTGATTACCGCCAGTAGAAGTAAGTGTTAATTGAGGTAATCTCTCACCCAAAAGGTGATTACACGCCCCGTCATCCTGGGGAATTGGTAATTTTGATAAATCAGGTAAATATTCCATCTACAACTCCCTAATCTAACCAATAACTTAAGCGGTCTAACTTAGAATTTTAGATGAATATCGGATATTGTATAGTGCTACTTAAATGCAGAGGCAACAGCAAGCTGTGAATAGGTTTAAATCTTTAAAATGTCCTAACCTTAAGGTGTAGCACTATCAACTTGATCGCCTTATCGTTGTTCAAGACAGCGAGTAATCACTTGAACAGCTACCTCAACTCCATTTTCGCTCTGAATTTTTTTCCCCAATATTTTAGCTTCCTGTTGTATTTCTGTTGTCAAAACAGAAGTAATAGCCGCAGATAATTTTTCTGAAGTCAGCTTTTTTCTGGGAATGGGTTTGGCACCAACACCGAGTTCATAAACACGTCGTCCCCAAGCAAATTGATCGTTGGCGTGGGGAATTAAAATACTTGGTACACCAGCCCTTAAACCAGCAGCCGTTGTTCCTGCACCCCCATGATGAACAACTGCGGACATCCTCGGAAATAACCAAGCATGAGGCGCACTTTCTAGCATAAATATGTTGTCAGGAATTCTATCAAGCTTTGTCATTCCACTCCATTGAGTGGCTAAAACACCCCGTTGGCCAGAACGTTGAAGCGCATCAATGACTAATTCTGTGGTTTCAGCGGCTTGAGTGGGATCGCCTACACTCCCGAAGCCAACGTAAACAGGGGGTTTTCCGCTTTGCAGAAAGTCCTGTAGCTGATTTGTCGGCTGCCAATTATCCCCTTCGTCTAAAAACCAATAGCCTGTGTTATAGACCGATTCAGGCCAGTCCTGCGGCTTTGGAAACACATGATTACTGCAAGAAACAATCGTCGGATAGTGTTTCGTTTGTTGTTGTCGAAACGGATTGCTAAAATTTGGGGGAATACAACCAAATTTCTGTTTCCACAATTCTTTGATAGGCGATCTCGACATCCCCCACATCGTTTGTTCAAACAGGAGATGGGTGAGATAATTGAACCTTTTTCCGAGGTGTACTGAGTCGTAAAAAATTAGTGCCGGGTAGTCCTGTGTGGGTGTCATCGGAAATGGCGACGCGAGAATACTGGGAATATTGAGATCCTGAGCGACAAAATACCCGATAGCAGCCCCCGGATGATAAATGATCGCGTCTGAACCTTGACAAGCATCATAAAGATCCTTCTGCCCGTCAAAAACAAGGGATTTCAGCGTGTTGAAACTGAGGATGATTTTGAGCGGGTTGTCGGCTTGCATCGCCTTTTGGACACGACTATCGGAACCTATTTTGGATACATCACCTTTAAGGGGGTAAAACTCTAATCCATACCCCTTTACAAGGCTCTCGAAGCTTTCAGACGCGGCAATCCGAATCGTGTAGTCTCCTGCCCTCTTTAGTGCTACCCCGAGAGCAATGTAAGGTTGTACATCTCCCCTGGTACCTACTGCTAGCATCGTGATCAACATCGGTTTTTGTGTAATTAGTTAGACTAACTAATTATAGATCAGGAAGACTCGGTTTGTCGAAAGAGTTTGACTAACTTAGTGATGGTGGCTTGGAATTGTCTGGCTTCGTCTTCACTGAGCGCGGCACTGATAAAATCTCCATAGTCCTTCAACGCTTGATATTTGGCGTTAACTAGCTGCATACCTTTTTCTGTCAAACTGACCCGAAAAACCCGTTTATCCTCACGGGACTGGGTTTTCGTGACATATCCCCTTTGAGTCAGCTTGTTAATCCCTGCGGTGACTGAAGCTTTGGTAATTGCCAGCTTTTCTGCAACTTCTGTAATGGTGGGTTCTCCAAGCTGATGAATTGCATCAATATATTGAAATTGGCTGATAGTTAACTGCGAAATACCAGCACTGTTTCCTGCTTCCTCTTGCAGTTTTTTAAATAACGAATCAAGTGTGTTAACAAATTCAATTAAAATTTCTTCCATTTTCAGCAGTTAGTGTGGATGGGTATTGTTATGGCGTTAGCGATTCAATATTGGAGTGATGAAAGACAACTTCGTAATGTTCAACCGTTCCGTTATAATTCTATTCACCTTTCAAACCTCTATTTAATCCATCTATTACCCAAGTCATCGGTTACAAGATTAACTTAACCGTATTTTAACAAGAATTTAATGTTGAGTTGCTATTGTCATTTTGTTTGATATTGTAAAAATCTAAGCGATTCCATGTGGGTTTTCAATCAATTCTTAAAAATTACTATTCTCACTCTGAGTACCTTTTGGATGTGGAGTTCTATTGCTCTTACAGAAGTTAATGAACGTAATCTCACGATAGATGCTAACAGTCAATCTTATAACGCACTCATTAAAAAAGCAGAAACCCTAGCCAAACAATCTATCGAACAAGCCTTTAAAGAAAACTCGACTTTGGAATCAATGACAATAATGATTCTTGGCGAACGAGGTAGCCAAGTTGTTCCCATTTTAAGAACCAGAGTCACTCGCAGTCAATGGCAAACCAACAGCGAAGTTTCAGAGTGGACAAGATACTTCCCCCCTTCAGAATCTTTACTCGGTTACAACCAACCGAAACCCACCGAGTCCGCCTCCGGTTCCGGTTCAAGTCGGAGAACCCGACCTCAGAGTACCACACAACAGACTCGCCCTCAACCGTCAACCTCGCCGGTACCGCCACCACCACCGACAACCGCCCAAACTCCAGCGACCGAGACAACCCCTGAACCCACCTCTCCCCAGACTCGACCCGATCCCACCAACTCTCCAAACATTATTCGACTCGAACCCAGTCGAAGCGGGGGTCGTAGCAGGATAGAAAACGATCCCGGTTTTCGAGACGACTAAAGGAGCCGCCAAACTATATCATATGATATCCCCCTGATCAATAATCCCAAGTGTAGGGGTGGGTTCGATTGCGATCTTTACCACTACTCAAAGATTAAGATAAACCCACCCCGAGCGCGATCGCAACATTAATCAATCGGATCTCAGATCGGATCAATTAACTTATTTTTAACTGTAATTTAATTTCTTCTTAGTTAACGTATTTATTAACGGACCTTAAAGATTAAAGAATAAGCTACAAAAGGCTAACGTGTTAGTTGAAAAAGTTAATAAAACTCTGTAAGCGATATCAAATCTGGGATTTCAGCCAAGCAATTCATACAGCAGTATCTATCTGTATATATCTTTCAAATCCAGAGGAATCACTTCCGGAGACTAAAATTTTTTTGACTCTTTTCAACTAGCCGAGAGAGTGGGAAACGGTCATCTACCCTCTCTACAGCATCAGAGAGAAAAAACAGTTAAAATTCATGTCTAAATACACTCGTCGGCAATTCCTAATCTTCTTTGGTAGTAGTGCAGTCGCAACTACACTCACCCCCAAAATAGAATCTCGCTTATTCGGCACAAACGGCAGTATTGCTCAAGCCCAAACCATCCCGTTCACACCCGTCAAACTGCCTCATCCTCTAGAAACATACACTGAGATGGCGAGCGCAGTTCCGACAGCAGGAAATGGGGGTACAACTCCAACGGGAATGGGAATGCTTGCACCCGGAGAAAACCTCAACTTGTCGTTTTACGAATGTTTTGATGATGTTGTCGTTCCTCCCGAATACGAACGCTATGAAATCATCAGTTGGGGCGATCGCGTTTTCCCGAATTCTAGCGACTACTTCGGTTACAACAACGACTACACCAGCTTCATTCCCACCAGTTCCGACTTTTCCGAAGGCTTCCTGTGGGTAAACCACGAATATGTCTCCTACCCCATCTCACCCGTTGCACCGGGAACCCCCGAAGACCTGGCGGGAGCGCCTTCAACCGCACCGGCTGTGATTGGCATCGATTTATCCAACAAAAACCGGGCGACTTTGGGCGAATTTCTTTACAACTTGGGCGGATCAATTGTCCGGTTGGCAAAAGGGCCGGATGGTCGTTTTGAGGTTGTTTCGGGAGATCCTTTAAACCGACGGATTCACGGTTTATCGGGTTTGGGAATTAACGCCGAACGCAGCGACGGCTATCAAAACGTTACTTCTTGGGGAAATCGCCAAGGAGACAACAACTTCTTAATCGGGACCGGACCCGCTGCAACCGAAGTTTTCTCTTTAAGTTCCGATGGCTTGGGAAATCGGATTATCGGAACCGCTTACAACTGTTCGGGTGGAACAACCCCTTGGGGAACCATTCTCACCGCAGAAGAAAACTTCCAGGGTTCAGAAGAATTCTTTGTGGGAGTACAAGAAGATGTTCTCCCCGACGGCACCCAAACCGGATACATCGAAGGCACCACTGGGGCTGAATTTGGCTTAGTCGGTGAGAAGTATGGCTGGATGGTGGAAGTGTCGCCGGCCGACCCCAACTTCCGCCCCCGTAAACATACCAGTTTGGGGCGTTTCCGTCACGAAAATATCGGATTTCGCGTTGAACCGGGCCGTCCTGTGGTGGGATATATGGGAGATGACCGTCGGGGCGGCCACACTTGGAAATATGTTAGTGCGGGTGTAGTCGAGGCGCCGACGGCGGCCGTCAACAGTTCTTTATTTGAGTTGGGAACGCTGTATGTTGCCAAGTTTAACCCGGATGGTACGGGGGAATGGATTGCGTTAACGTTACAAACGCCTACAAATCCTAACGTTCCCAGTGAAATTGCATCGGTTGAGTTGCAGTTCCGAGGAGAAGCCCTCCGAGATGGTCGGGTTCGTTTGCCCAAACGGGCGGGAATTGCCGGAGAAACCGAAGATGGCGGGACTTTGGTGGTTGACCTCAACAACGAAGCGACGGCGATACCGGATTATCGAGGCAAGACTTTAGCGGATTTCTACACTTCTCAAGGGGCGGTTTTGGCGGATGCTTTCCCGGCGGCGAATTTAATCGGAGGTACGCCTACTGCCCGTCCAGAGGATTTGGATGTTAATCCGATGACTGGGGAAGTGTTTATTGCTTATACCGATGCCGAACCGGGTGGGGATGGTTATCCCGATTCTCGGATTTTTGTGGTGAGTAAGTATACGCCTGATGTTAACGCACCTCAACCCTCTGGGGATTTGATTAAACTGACTGAAACCAATAATGATCCGGCTGCTTTAACGTTTACCTGGACAAGCGTTGCTAAAGGGGGAGAAACGGGGGCATTGACTGGGGCCGGTTTTGCCAATGTGGATAACTTGGAGTTTGACAGCAAGGGGAATGTCTGGGGCGTTACGGATATGTCTACCAGTAACCACAATGGGTTTACAACTGGGGCGAATCCCGAGGCGCGAGAGATAGATCATACCACAACCGGGTCTGCAAGTAATCTGGTTGGGGTATTTGGCAATAACTGGTTATTCTACATCCCGATGAGTGGTGCAATGGCGGGTCAGTGTGTTCCCTTTGCTTACGGCCCACCTCGCTGTGAAATGACTGGGCCTTATTTTATTAAGAATGCTAGCGGACAAGATGATACTCTGATTATCGCCGTACAGCATCCGGGTGAGGATGTCCCCATCGGTAATGGTGTGAAACTCAGCCGTTCAATTGAGATGTTGAGTTTGGATGGAACTCTGTTCGCCCAAGAGCGTTTGGTGCCTCTGGGTAGTAACTGGCCGAGTAATATTGAGGGCGACCCCAACGGCCCACCTAAGCCGGCGGTGATAGGAATTCGTCGTTTAGATGGTGGGGCGTTTATTTAATTCTTATAAAAACCGGGTTTTTGAGTCTATAGCGCTTCGCGCTAGGCAACAGGCAACAGCGCAAACTCGCGACTTGGCGGTTTCCGTCGAGAGCGCGAAGTCCGTTGCGCGGGTTCCCCGCGTTGTAGGAACTTCGCAAGAGAGCGAAGTTTGCAAGAGAGGCAACAGGCAACAGGGAAAAAAAGCTTTATATAGTCGGGCTTTTGGCAATTTTTAGTTCCGTGCATTTGTCAATAAACCAGCGCGAACTGCTATATATTCGGCTTGATTCAACTGAAATTTGATGAAAAACCCGGTTTATTTCACCGTAAAAGAAACAAGAGTTTTTGAGTCTATACTCGGCTTGATTCAACTGAAATTTGATGAAAAACCCGGCTTCTTGTAGAAACCGGGTCTTTGTAAATCGCTATCTATACTGAACGGTTATAGCATTCAAAACTCAGTTCAAGAATGAGAAATCCCTCTCGTTGATTTAGAATTAGAGAGGTTTTTTTTGCTGTAACTATAACTTTAATAATCGTTTTCCATGCACGACGGCAGCCACCGTCACAGTCTCATCCTTAACTTGATATAAAATTCGATAGGTATAAGCAAATTGTTCTCGAATAGTTTCATCCCCAAACTCTTGAACGACGTTACCCGATAGCGGATTGTCATTCAACTTACGAGTTGCCTCAATGATCCGCTGCACCACTGCTGCCGCGTAAGAGACAGAATCTCGGGCAATATAGGCAGCAATCGCATCAATATCATCCAAGGCTTTGGGCGACCAAACTACTTGATAATCCATTTACTCAGTAAACCTTCTGCTTCATCTTGTGTCATTTTTCGGGCTGTATCTAAAACAGCAATCCCATGCCGAAACTTTTCAATTACATACAGGTGATATTGGACATCTTCGAGAGAACAATCATCGGGTAAATGCTTCAACAAAGACTCTATTTCCTTTTTGGTTGGACTCATATTAATTTGTTTTAGTTGAATTCGTCTAGGTCTATTATACCCGATCCCCCTCATTTCAGAATGCACAATACTGCCCTAATAATCCAATCTTCTAGAGATTGTTATCCCAAAAGAGAGTAATATTACCTGACAAACTTTTAGTTATAGGGAATTTCCAGCCCCTCAGATCAGATGACACCCAAATTAACCAGACAGCCTAGCAACCATTTCCGTTGAGAAGCTAGTCCATTGAGGAGGCAGTTGACTCGGTAATTGTACCGGGAATCTACCCCTGTCTGAAACTGACCAATAGACGCAAATCGATGATATCAAATTTATCGCCATTGGTCAGCTATTTGTTTGGGTGTTTTTTCGCCGTTTAGAAGTCTTCAAAATTGGCGATCGCGTTTTGCATCCGTTGACAGACCTCATCGACCGCAATTGTCCCCAACTCCCCAGAAGCGCGTGTCCGAATACTCAGACTGTTGGCTTCTACTTCTTTGGCGCCCACAACCGCCATCACGGGTACTTTTTCCTTTTCGGCGTTGCGAATTTGCTTTCCTAAACGTTCGCGACTCGTATCAACTTCGGCGCGAATTTCCAGCGATCGCATTTTCTGCACCACTTCTTGAGTGTAAGGTAAAAACTCATCACTAACCGATAATAAACGAATTTGTTCCGGCGCCAACCACAGGGGAAAATCTCCCGCATATTGTTCGATCAAAATCCCGATCAACCGTTCGAGGGAACCAAAGGGCGCCCGGTGAATCATCACGGGTCGTTTGCGATTGCCATCTTCTGCAACATACTCCAAATCGAACCGTTCAGGCAAATTATAATCGACTTGTACGGTTCCGAGTTGCCATTCTCGATCTAAAACATCTTGAAATATAAAGTCGAGTTTCGGGCCATAAAATGCTGCTTCTCCAATTCCGAGAAAATGATCCATTCCCAGAGTTTCTACCGCCCGTTGAATGGCTGATTCTGCTTTATTCCACACTTCATCGGAACCGATATATTTATCCGAATCCGGATCGCGGAAACTCAGTCGGGCTTTAAAGTTTTTGAGTTGTAATTTCCCAAAAACCGACAAAATCAAATCTACAACATTTAAGAACTCACTATCAAGCTGTTCGGGAGTCACAAACAAATGAGAATCATCGACGGTAAACCCTCGAACCCGAGTTAACCCCCCCAATTCTCCCGACTGTTCATAACGGTATACGGTCCCAAATTCTGCCAGTCGGATGGGAAGTTCTCGGTAAGACCGCAAGTCACTCTTGTAGATTTGGATATGAAAGGGACAGTTCATCGGTTTGAGAACAAACCCCTGTTCTAGCTTGGCCGCATCTTCATCTTCTGCCATCATCGGAAACATATCTTCACGATACTGTTGCCAATGTCCAGAGGTTTTAAACAAATCAATCCGGCCAATATGGGGCGTCACGACGGGTAAATATCCCCGTTTTAGCTGTTCTTTTCTCAAGAAATCTTCTAAAACGGTTCGTAGGATTGTTCCTTTCGGGGTCCACAGCGGTAAACCGGGTCCGACGACATCGGCAAAAATAAACAGTCCCAACTCTTTACCGAGTTTCCGGTGATCCCGTTTTAAAGCTTCTTCTTTGCGCCGTTTGTATTCGGTCAGTTGTTCGGGAGTTTCCCAAGCGGTACCGTAAATGCGCTGAAGTTGGGCTTTGGTTTCATCCCCTCGCCAGTAGGCTCCGGCCAAATTTTCGAGTTCAATGGCTTTATGATTGATATCGCCGGTATTTTCCACGTGGGGACCCGCACACAAATCCCACCATTGGTCCCCGAGATGGTAAAGGGTGATCGGATCTTGTAAATCCTCTAAAATCTCAAGTTTGTAGGGTTCTCCGAGTTCTTCTATTCGGCGCTTGGCTTCTTCGCGAGAAACTTCTTCGCGGATGACTGGGAGTTTGCGCTTGATGATTTTGGCCATTTCTTTTTGAATGGCTTTGAGATCTTTTTCGGTAAATGGCTCTGGACTGTCAAAATCGTAGTAGAAGCCGTTTTCTATCCAAGGGCCGATTGTTACCTGAGCCTTGGGAAATAGCTTCTGAACTGCCATCGCCATGATATGAGACGTTGTGTGGCGAATCTTTTTGAGGGTTTCCGATTCGCTGGTTTTCGGTAAATAGATTTTTTCGGGCTGTTCGGGAGAAGCGTTTGACTCTACGGTAGCCATCGATCACTGGAGAATGGTGTTTACAAATTTGACCAGGGGAGTTATTCGGCTTCGGTCTCGATGACACTGACCGAATTTTTCCATTGGCTCAATTTTGATTGGTACAGTTTTTCTCTATCCTACCATTATTGGTTGCGATCGACAGCAGTCTTTACAGTCACCAGTCACCCTTCGGGTTCAGCAGTCGCTCTATGAGCGAACTTCGCTCTCGGCGGAAACCGCCGGGCCGCAAGGAACGCGCTCATGGGGGAAACCCGCGCAAGCCCTCGCTGCAACACCTGTCACCAGTCACCAGTTTTACAGTTACCAGTCACCCTCCGGGTTCCGCAGTTGCTTCGCGACTATTCCGCCAAGTCAGCACTGCCTCACCAGTCACCAGCGCAAACTTGCGACCCGGCGGTTTCCGTCGGTAGCAAAGTTTGTAAGAGAGTCACCAGTTATTAGGTTACAGCGCTTGCCTTGCGGCGGGCGCGGTTTCCGTCAGAAGCACAGTTTGCAAGAGAGGGGACAGGGAAGCAAAAAGGCAAAAAGGCAGTAGCTAACGCCAGTAGGGGCGCATGGCCATGCGCCCCTACTGTTGTCTGTCCCCTGCGAACTGTCTTCACTGGTGACTGGTGACTGAAAAACTCTGCATTGTGAAAGATTTCTTAAAAAGAATGTTACAAAACTTAAAGAGTGTTAAGATGAGATATTAGTAAGTCGCAGAATAACGATTCATGCTCAGTCCCAACCTACCTGAACCCGAACTGCTCAAAACTATACTGCAACCCTTGTTAGAAGACTTTCAATACTGGTTTGAGCGATCGCAGAACCTGCTGGAAACCGAAGAAATCTCATTTTTGAGTTCCGAAGAGCAAATCGATTTGCTGGAGCGGGTGAAGCAAGCTCAGAAAGAAGTAACGACGGCTAAAACCCTGTTTCAGGCCACCGATGGCCGAGTCGGCGTTGAAATGACCGTATTAATGCCCTGGCACAAGCTGCTCACCGAATGTTGGCAAATTGCTACACGCTTTCGTTTAGAGCAGTCTAAAGGCGTGGAAAGTTAATTAGGAGTCGCAAACCAGCTAGAAGGCGAGGGTATTTCGGACAAAAGATTCTCTGGAGATCGTTGAGGCTGAAGTTGTCAATTGGAAAAGGTTGGGAGTTGTGAGAAATTTATCTAATAGTCTGCTGACTGGATCTGTCGAGATAGATATGATTACTCAATTCCGTTATCTGAGGGTAAGATTATGTCAAAATCTATTTAGTGCAGATTTCAGTTGATGACAACAAGCCCAACTGTGATTTGCTGATTATTCATTTTAAAAAATCTTTGTTACTGTCACGAGTAGACTCATAAATTACAAGGAGAAAAAGATGTTACATTTGATTTACATTCTGGCTTTTACTATTCTTGCGTTTTTGGCCGTGCGAAATTTAATTCACAGTTTAATTGTGGTGGGTATGGAGTCTCAACGTTCCCCAATGCCCCGGAATGCCTATCGTAGCTCGTCGGGAGCGTTTAGAAATGTTCCTCATCCTGAACTTTTAGATGATTCGGGTAATGTGGTCAAAGAACCTTTACTGGTGATGCGTTCTTTGTCTATGCAAGAGGCTCGCAATCAATTGGATAGTTTGTATTTATCTTCTCCCAGTTCTTCTGAAGAAACACCCGAGGAAAAGTCATAAAATTCGATAACCTGAAGTCTCTCGGATGTTAGTTTGCGATCGCTCTCATCGGACAGTTTTAGGTATTTAGACGGTTGTTTTTTGTTTCGTTTACACTCAATTGAATTACTTGGGTGACATTGTTAAAAAATTGTAAAAATTAGTTCCTGACGAGAATCAACGAACTAGAGACACACCTCAATCTTGATCGACCCCCTCATCCGAAAAAAACTTATTGAACGCACACCCCAGATCGACGGATCGGGGTGTATAATTATGTCGCGTCTTCCTGAAGATTCAACAAAGATCTATGGTCTTGTCGGCTGGATAGGGGCGTTGCTCTCGATCGACAAAAGACCTCTGTTGTGACTCTCTGGCTCGGGTGGAACGACCTTTACTGCAATTTCAACTTTGCGGGAAGCGACGGTCTCCTCCCTAGATCGAAGATGATCCCAGGAGTTGCAGTCGCTCGATTTTCAGACAGACAAGACGATGCGACCTTTAAGTGGTAAGATAAGCAGTGCGATCGCTTCGGAAGTGCTAAACCCAGATCTTATTAATCTTCCCGTGATGCCACAAACCCCTATCTACTCTCTAATCGCTGTTCTACTGCTTCCTCAATCTACTCAGTGGGGGGATCAAACTCACCTGGTCAAACCCCCAAGTTTTTCGGGGTTGACTGGCTTTACCCCCGTTACCGCAGTTGAGACTTCAAAACCTGTTTTCGAGATCGGACAATTCTCGTTAAATAGAGCGATCGCAACGGACATCAAGATAATGACGAGTCCGACTGTTCCTCCTGTTAGAATAGCGGAGGCGAACCCCACGTCGAAACTGATTATTTCTCAAGAGTCTACTTCCCCAACAGAAGAATCTCCCCAACCCCTAGAAGAATATCCGGATACTCAACAAATACCTGTCAACTCGGAAGTTAGCTACATACCTATATGGTTATGGGGATTGTTACCCCTGTTAATTATGTTGAGCCTGTTGTCAACGTGGATACTGAGAAATTTTTCTTCAAAGTCTAAGTCAACACCCGAAACTCAGAGCGGTTCTTTGATGAATTCAGACGGGGAAAAACAAGCGTCTTTAACTTCTAATTATACTCCACAAACAACCACCGAGGCTGATTCTGTTGCGGAAATTTCCTCGCCGACTCAAACGGTTTCTTTAGAAGAAGAAGTTGCTCAATTTACTGCGACATCTTTAGAACAACCCACAAATATAGAAGAAACAAATAGTTCAGATGTTCGGGCTAAAGCTGTAGTTGATCCTGAAGTAGTTGATCCTGAAAGTGAACGGGAAGACATTACCGAAGAAAATGAGTTAGAAGTTGAAACGGTTAATGGAAATCAACAGACAACAAACGAATTAGTTGAAGAAGTCGAAGAACCGGAATTAACCGTTACAGAATCCGAAGAAAACGAATCAGAACTGTTAATTGTTAATGGAAATCAACAGAAAAATGAGTTAGAAGAAGTTGAAGAAGAAGCGGAATTAACTGTTACCGAAACAGAAGAAAATGAATCGGAACTGTTAATTGTTAATGGAAATCAACAGAAAAACGAATTAGTTGAATCAGTCGAAGAAGCGGAATTAGAAGAAGCGGAATTAACGGTTGCAGAAACAGAAGAAAATGAATCGGAACTGTTAATAGTTAATGGAAATCAACAGAAAAACGAATTAGTTGAATCAGTCGAAGAAGCGGAATTAACTGTTACCGAATCGGAAGAAAATGAATCAGAACTGTTAATAGTTAATGGAAATCAACAGAAAAACGAATCAGTTGAATCAGTTGAATTAGTTGAATCAGTCGAAGAAGCGGAATTAACGGTTGCAGAAACAGAAGAAAATGAATCAGAACTGTTAATAGTTAATGGAAATCAACAGAAAAACGAATTAGTTGAATCAGTTGAATTAGTTGAATCAGTCGAAGAAGCGGAATTAACGGTTGCAGAAACAGAAGAAAATGAATCGGAATTGTTAATTGTTAATGGAAATCAACAGATAACAAACGAATTAGTTGAAGAAGTAGAAGAACCCGAGTTAACCGTTACAGAATCAGAATCCGAAGAAAATGAAGCCTTGATTTTGGAAGAAGAAGAAAACGAAGAAAACTATCAACTGACAGAATCAGAAAGATCAGAAATACTCGAAAAAACCTTTTTAAACTTATCGGTTCGAGAAGAAGAAGAAAGTCAAGCGGAAACAGTTTCATCTGAGGAAGTAAGCAATAACTCAGTCAATTCTGCGATCGCCGAAACAGCAAACAAGGAAGCAGATGAAATAGAACCTTCCGAAGAAAAACCCACCGATGAAGAAACAATCACAAATATTTCCGAAGCAGAAGAAATAGCAACTCAAAGTTTCACAGAAATTAAAAGTGTAGCTTTAACCGGAGGAGTCGTTTCGAGTCTGAGTGAAGACTCTCTAGAAAATAGCAGCCAAGCCAAAGAGATCGATCATTTAGAAACCGCAGTAGAAACGACGGAAGCCATTGTCGATGAGAGTTTAGAAGCAGAACCGCTAGAAATAGAAAACATCAGTGCAGCAACATCTGATACTCTAGACTCAGGAGCAGATAGTTCGACGCGAGTTGTTGGAGCAACAGCAGGAATGGCTTTTCCAGAAATAGACAACGGTTCAGATTCGGTCTCGGATTCTATCTCAGACAACGCACAAGACATCAAGCAGACGACAGATACAATTAGTTCAATGGCGGATATTCCTCAAAAACAGACAGAGAAATCTCAGCCAGAAACAGCAACAGTTTCCGATACTTCCAAGCAAGCCGAAAATTTGGAAGTTGCTTCTAGTAGTGTGGTAGAGTCTTCCTCTGAAGAATCTTTTTCGGATAATCAAAGCTGGATTATTCTTGAACTTCATGATCCGGAGAATGTATACGCTTATTGGAATGTTCTCAGCGAAGATAAACAGAAACTTCGTCAAAAAGGAGGACAACAATTTGCACTCCGTTTCTATGATGTAACCTTTATCGATATGGATGTTCAAAAGCCTCACAGCTTGCAAGAATATGAATGTGAGGAATCGGCTAAAGAGTTATACATTCATGTTCCGATGAAAGAGCGAGATTATATTGTAGAAATCGGCTACGTTACCGAAGAAGGTCGTTGGTTAAAATTAGTTCGTTCCTCTTATATTCACTTCCCCTGGGATTTTCCTTGGCCAGAACAACCCCCAGAACCTACTGATGAAACGGAGGATTCTGCGGAAGAAGAACAAGAGGAAACAACAACTGAACCGACGGATGAGATTGAACCTTCTGTAGAAAATGAAGCGGAAGAAACCGACACAATTACTGAGGTTAAACAACCGCCAATTCAATCCGATTTAGAAGCGATTTCAACAGAAGAAGTTGAGACGATAGAAGCGTCATCTACATCGGTTGAAAATCAAACAGTCGATGAAAATATTATCTTAACAGAAACCGTTGAAACGAAAAGTCAACCGGGTAAAGTTTCTGCGAAAGTAGAAGCAACTGAGACGGTTAACAAGATTGAAACATCGGTTGAAAACAAAGTCGCAGAAAATCAAACAGTAGACGAAAATATCACCTTAACAGAAGCCGTTGAAAGGACAACTGAATTTGAGACAGCTTCTCCGAAAGTAGAAGCAACTGAGACGGATAACCCGTTAGTTGAGAATTTAGTTGATAACGTTGATGATGTCGATCAAATTAAGACATCCCCAATAAAAACCCCTCAGTTAGAAGCACCTGCAACAACAACTTCAGCCTCAATTTATGAAGCGTTAACCCCTGCAATCGAGACCTTTTCAACGGCGAATAATACCGAAGAAGAAGCGTTTTTAGATGAGAAAACTCAATCGGATATTGCTGCAACTAAATTTAATCTCGGACAGTCCGATACAGCCGAAAAATTAGCAGCAGTCGATGAAGGGTTGCCAAGTTTACCGGGAGGTTACGGGGAAACAAAAATCGTTCTTTTACCGATAGATCCCAACTGGGTTTATGTGTATTGGGATATTCCCAACGAAGATCGCGAAAAGTTACGCCAACAGGGAGGAAAACAACTCGGTTTGCGGGTGTGCGATGTAACTGAAATTGATTTGGAGACTCAACATCCGCACAGTGTAGAATATTATGAGTGTGATGAATTAGCCCGTGAGTGGCATATTCCGGTACCCATGAGCGATCGCGATTATTTGGTCGAAATTGGTTATATTACCAATAATAAGCGTTGGTTAATGTTAGCGCGATCGCTTCATGTTCGTATACCGCCTATTTATCCTTCCGATCGCGAAGACTACGAACAAAGAACAGTAACATGGGAGCAGAATTTGCGAGGAAACTTTTTTTTTAACCTGAGATCCGATCGCTCTCCTTTATCTTTTTTAGAGACAACAATGCAGATGTTTAACAACCCTTTCTCAAACCCAATGCCGAGTTAAACAATAGGATTGAAAAATACTGTAGGGGCGGGTGTTAAGAAGTTAGAAGTCTTTTAGGGGCGGGTTCCGAATAAATTTCTATTTCCCATAGATAACCTATATAAACCCGCCCTTTATTGATTGTATGAACTTCATATAAAATCGGTTAGGATTGACGTAAAATTTCCCGAACATTCATTAAAATCTCACCGAGTTTATTCTTTCCAGTACCATCTTGACCACAACCCCAATAATAATCAATGGGTGAATTTTCAACAATTAATTCATCACCTGTTGAAAGTAACATTTCGCGAATATCTGCATAAGTTTGAAACTTACACAAAACCACCTTTTGCATAATATCATCTTTGACTTGTTCCCAGTCCGAACGTAAAGGATGTTCGCGACTGCGGCCCATTCTCGCTGATTTTGCAGGGGTTTTTGCATTGCGGATTTTTTCAAACCATTCGGGGTCTGTAGACACAAACTTTTGGGCTTGAAAATAATGTTCGTTCGTCGGCCACCACAATTCCTCTAATACAACGCCGTGATAGGAAAAGTTAGAAAAACAACCGTAGGGGTTTTCTCGACTGCTATAAAAGTAAACCGTCATTTGAGTTGAAAATAAAACGATTTATTGAATTGGTATTTGATTTAATTTTATCTTTAATTAAATGCTAAAATTGTATCAGAACTTACGCAAAATAATTCAGAAGTCAGATGTAGGGGCGGGTTCTACAAAAATCTGTGTCTTCCCAGAAACAATTTACATAAACCCGTCCCGGAGTTCAAGAATTATCTGGAAAATGGCACTCCGGGGCGGGTTAATATAGGCTGTCTGTGGGAAAACATGGATTAATTCGGAACCCGCCCCTACAGAATGATATTGATTAGTCGGACATGATATAACTTAGCGTGAAAGTCATTAGAGCGTTAATGCGCCTTCTTAGTTACTAGAGGGACTCCGCCAGTGAGTTTGTACACACTCTTTAAAGGATAGCTACTTCTAAGCTAACCTCCTGGGTTCTTCGCACTCCCCGTTCACAAACGCCCACCGCATTTGAGCGGCGTTACCGTTCCTCTCGTACTCAGTATGTATGCTCTAAAAGTTGGGTCACGCCAAGTTAATTTGGGTTGCTAATTCAAGTAAATTCACAGAAAATAAACCTCCTTGTTTTTCACGCTAAACAACAACGGAAGATAGAGGAATCGAACCCCCAGGTTTTACCCTGCTCCCGTTTTCAAGACGGGTTGCCATCCATTTAGCAGTATCTTCCAAAAAGGGAGTCTGATGGGACTTGAACCCATTATTACTGGTGTCACAAACCAGCGTCTCGACCGCTTTGACTTCAGACTCCGCAGTGGAACTGGTCGGACTTGAACCGACATCTACCAAGTTGCAAGCTTGGTGCTTTCCCAATTAAGCTACAGACCCTTATTTTTGAATTTTTAAAAGGTGTTAAAGTGCTGACCACTCAGCCGGGTGGAAACCTCAAGGTTTTATGGAACCTACAACCAAAACCCCCGGATTTTATCGAATGCTAATCTTTGGGATTTAAGGGTTGATAGTCTAAGGTTTGAGGTTTGAGATTTAAGCGTTAAACGTTGAACGTTAAGCTTTAAGATTCATGCCTGATGGAGTTGGAATCGAACCAACAACTCATGATTGATAGTCATGCGCTCTTCCATTGAGCTATCCATCAAATCCATAAATTTAGAGGTTTTCAAGTGACCAGCACAGATTTTTTTTGTTGAAGACTGTCAAAAATTAAGTGATTTAATTTCCGACAATCTTAGATCAATTAATCAGGAACTTCAATCATTGTTCGAGCATTACTAATCGATAATACTCGGTCAACCGTTGACTTGAATTCTTCCACAAAAGTTTGCCGTTGTTCAATATTTGCAGCCAACTCAATGGGGTCAAGCAGTTCAACGCCTTCTCGCGCTAAGAAACTATCGGCTAAAGATTGATATTTTTCAGAAGCCGCATTTTTTCCTAACACTTCCATTGCCAATTTATCGAGACGTTCTTTAACCCGTGCTTGGGCGACATCAAAATCTTTTCGGGCGCGGTTATAAGACAATAACATCGTATTGAGAACCGCTTCCGAATACATGATGAAATTCTTCATTTCAATCGCTTCTGCAACGGTCATTTCTTGACCTGCCACCGACACCATTGTAGACGCATTTGATAATACAATCGCTCGTTTAATGGTTCGACGTCGGGCAATTAACGCATCAACTTTTTGAACGGCAGCACGGGCTTGAGTGGTATAATCTTGGCGGGATTTGTAACCCGTTGGAACTTTACCAATTTCAACGACAGTAATTAATGTATTTCCGTCTAAACCGACTCGGCCTGATTCAATACGTTTTTCTAATAAAGTTAATTCTGCTAACGCATCGGTTACGGTCATTTGAGTCATGTTATTCACCTCCTCTTATAAAAATTTTTGTATTTTGGTGGCGGGGGCGAGAATTGCACTCACTGATTTTAGGCTTATGAGACCTACGAGCCACTCTTGCTCCATCCCCGCTATACCCCTGACAGGATTTGAACCTGCATCAACCTCGTTCTAAGCAAGGCACGTCTACCAGTTGCGTCACAGGGGTTTGTTGGTGGGTTGCCAGGGATTTGTTGGCGAAGCCTGCGCGAAGCGCATACCCTGAACCTCTCGCTTAAAAGGCGATTACTCTGACCATTGAGTTAGCGACCCCGGATTTTTTAGGGCTGAATATTCCAACTCAGCCGTCGGTTATTTTTTGAGAATTTTCCGGTTAAAAACTAAAAACCCGGTTTCTTGAACAATACACATGGTTGATTTGAGGAAGCAGTAGAAGAAACCGGGTTTTTTAGTCTATACTGTATTTCATTCAACTGAAAACGGCTATGATTTGATGTTCGATAAATTCACCCCCATAAAAACTCCATATTTTTTAATACTCCTGGTGGGATTTGAACCCACAAAATAAAACAGATTTTAAGTCTGCCGCGTCTTCCAATTCCGCCACAGGAGCATTAAGAATCAAACATTAATAATTTGGTTGCCCTGCCAGGGATCGAACCTGGACTCTTCGCATTCAAAGTGCGGGATGTTACCAATTACACCACAGGGCAATGAATGGCTGCCCCAGTAGGACTTGTAGACGCGAAGCGGCTTCTCGCAGAGTACCTACAACCTCAAGGGTTTTCAGCCGGAGCGCTCTGCCATCGAAGCTCTGGGGCAGTGACAGCCCCCCAGGTCGGTTTCGAGCCGACGACCTCCTGTTCTTCAAACAGGCGCTACTACCAACTGAGCTACCGGGGGAAAAGGCGAGAACCGAGGGACTTGTAGACGCGAAGCGGCTTCTCGCAGAGTACCCCCACTCTCCAGATTCGTAGTCTGAGATGTTATCCAGTTACACCACGTTCTCAGAGGCGGAGAGCAGTGGACTCGAACCACAAGCGGTTTACACTCTATCTGTTTAGCAAACAGCACCCATCCCCTGACAGGTTTACTCTCCTTGTGTAGTACAATGACGTAATACTACAGAGTCGTGTTAGTATGAGCCAAAGACAGCGATCGCACCCCAAGCCGTTAAAATCAGCGCCGTGTAAGTTTAAAAAGCTTTTCAACCTCCAGGTTTGGCGGAGGCTGTGGGATTTGAACCCACTCTGACGGTTAAATCAGATGACCAGTTTGTAAGCTTCTTGGGTGAGGACACGGCACTGAACGCAGAGACTAGGATTTGAACCTAGATCGTCGGTTTTGGAGACCGAAATGTTACCATTACACCATCCCTACAAGTGGCAGCACAGGGGCTTTACCGTTAAGCTACGCTGCACCGTTTGGAGTCCAGGAGGAGAATCGAACTCCTATTGATTGGTTTTGCAGACCAACGCCTTACCATTTGGCAACCTGGACTCGGTAAGCAGCCTTGACGGGAGTTGCACCCGCTTCTCTATGCTTGAAAGGCACAGCGACTTTTCTAATCGTCCACAAGGCTTTGAGCGAGGGTGATGAAATCCGTTAGTGTAGTCTGCGCGTAACACATACCTACGACTTCGGTGTTCTATATCGGGAAAATGTAGTATAATATTCAGTTGTCAAGGTGCGGATGGCTTGCTCAATCAAGCTTTATCGCTTTCCTTTGCTTGCCACATTTACATACTACAAACATACTACACACTTTGTCAAGGGGTGTGGCAAAAATTTTTAGACCCCGATCTTGTACCTGGGGAACAAATACGGGGAAAATCCTTTAATTCTGGGGTTTGTAGAGGAATTAGCTATAGATAAAAGTCAATAGTTAATTGATTTACTATAGATAAAAATCAAATAAAACGGAGTGTGACAGATGCCTGGTAAACTTTCTCAACCCTATCAACCCCTGCTGCTGCGTATTTTGCATGGAGTGACGGGGATATGTGCGATCGCGGCAATTTTTACCGCAGCTTGGACCTATGACACCTATGATGGACGGTTTGGGCGATTTTTTTTACCGAAGTTAGAAGCGATCGAGGGGATTCACGGTACTTTTGGGCTGTGGACGCTGCTGATTTTTCCCATCTTTGTAGTATACGCTTTTCGTCGGGGTCAAAAACGCCTGATTCAACCCGACTCTCTGCAAAAGCTGAGTCAACCGGGAAAACCGATTTTTGGGTACACACTACACCGGATTACAAATACCTTGGGGATTTTTGCGCTTACTTTTGCGCTGTTCTCGGGTAAGATGATGAGTGAGAAATGGTTACCCCAAGGAGAACTTAATCATATTTGGTATTATCTTCATCTGATTTCTTGGGTGATTTTGGTGTTGGCGATCGCGTTTCATATCTTAATGGCGGCGAAAGTTGGGGGAACTCCGTTGCTGTTATCTATTATAAATTGGAAATTTCGCACTCAGGATAGTCCGAAAGTATGGCGAAAAAATATTTCCGAATGGAAAGCCAATTTTCAGATCGGTTCAATTCTGAATAATCACTCAGCGAGAATTTTTCAAATTTTAGAAGCCGTTGTTTTGATCACAATTATTTTGGCTTGGGTGATTTCCCTATCTAAAGAGTTGGGTTAGAGTTTTTTGAGTTAAAATTATAGCTTATCCCTGCCAGTATTGATTCAGAAAAAAAGCTAACGCAGCGCTACTGAGAGGAACCGTTAGATTATCGATTCCTAATTTTGAAAACGCTTCCATTGCAGTCGCTACCACCGCAACAATCCCCGAAATTACCCAAGTTTGCCAAATATTTCCTTGAACTGTCAACAAAATTAAGCAAGCAATAATAAAACTAACCAAACACATCGTTAACGAACCTTCCCAACTTTTTTGAATCCCCCCAATTTGATAGCGATGTCGTCCAAAATTCTGACCAATGACTGCTGCAAGTCCATCACCCCAGGTCATTATTAACACCCCTAAAACCGCATATTGGGGTTGATTTATTGTCCAAAAACAACCAATTAAAACCCCAATACTCACCGCATAAAAAAACGTTCCTAAGCTTTTGCGTCCAACACTATTAATACTCGGTAAAATCGGAAGCTTATAAGAAATTAGAGCGATAATACCCGAGATAACACCCGCAGAAATTCCAATCCAAGCGGGAATATTTAGCCACCATGCCAGTAGAATAACATTTCCCGTGCCAATATGAACAACCTTTCGAGAAACCTCCGCCTCAACAAAAACTAGACGATTTAAGCCTTCAGCAATCACCAAAACAACACCCAACCATACCGCAACTAAAGCGATTTGTTGCCATATATTCCAGCTTTCTGTAAAACTTTCAGTAAAAATAGACATCACAATTTGACAGATTTATTTACAAATTTACAAAATCAGTCGATTGAACTTTGAACAGAGAGGCTTGGATTGACTCAATGTGTTTTTTAGTATATCATAAAGATATCTACAAGTGATTAAAAAAAATAAAATAGAACTTTTATCTACTAAAATACTTATAAAAATTGATTTAATCTCAAACTAAAAACCTTGTGATATTATCAGAGAGAATAGAAACATTTACTCTCCCATCAAGGTAGTGAAGTCTCAAGAAAATTTGGTTCAAAAATCTACTCCGGCTGATACAGAAAAGTTTGGAAATACAAATGTATATAATTTAGATTCTAAAACAATACTCAATAAGGCAACAGGATATATTGGTTCTTATGACTTTACCCTGAATCCCTATCGAGGTTGTCAATATGGATGTAGTTACTGTTATGCGGCTGCATTTAGTCCAAATAATCAGATGCGTCAGGATTGGGGAAACTGGGTAATTGTCAAACAAAATGCGATTGAATTGATAGAAAAAGAGCTAAAAAAATGGTATAAGCGTTATCCCAATAAACCTCCGACTATCTACATGAGTAGTGTAACCGATCCCTATCAACCTTTAGAATCTAAAACTCAATTGACTAGGGGTTTATTATCGGTGATGGTTCAATATCAACCGATTTTAGTGATTCAAACTCGCAGTCCAATTATTGTTAGAGATATTGATTTACTCAAACAGTTTAAACGCTTGCGAGTAAACATGAGTATTCCCACAGGAAGCGAGTCCGTTCGCAAAGATTTTGAACCGCGTTCGCCGAGTATTCAAGCCAGACTTAATGCGGTGGGAAAACTCCGACATAATATTCCAGATAATCAAGGTCATCAAATTAGATTTTCCGTAACTATAACACCTTTACTCCCCATTTTACCAGAGGATGAAACTCAGTTTATTTGTAAATTAGAAGTTATTGATCGCGTGGTAATTCAAGCCTTTCATTCGCCGAGTCAAAAATCAGTTTTAGCAGCAACGACTCGGAAAGAAGCTGTCAATCTTAAGGATAAATATCAATGGTGGTATGACAACGAATCCGAAAAATATAACCACTTTCTTGAAAAGTTAAAAGATTTACTTAGTGATGTAGAAGTTTTTGAAGGAAAAGCAGGATTTGGCTATGATTAATATGATTAATTTTTTCAAAAATTGGTGGAGAATCCGAAAGTTTTGTGCAGCTTTAAAACAAGGCAATGAAGATTTAGCTCGAAAAATTATTCGAGACGCTAAACTTTCCGAAAGTCAACTTTCTTTAACGGAAAAGCTGTATAGAGACAAGTTGAAGTTAACCTATAATCTCAATCAAAAAAATAAAACGATAAAGCAATTAAAAGAAGAATTAGAAACAACTGTTCGGGAGTTAGATCAATTGAACTCTCTTACAGAAGTTTCAACGAATAACCAATTTTGTTTGTTACCCGAAAAACAGTTGATTGATTTTATCTGGGAGCAATTTAAACTCATTGAATGCGATACAGGATTACTGCAATGTACGGGAATTCATCAAGAAATATTTGAGGATATTGAACGGAGTCTAGCCGACTTTATTGAAGGGGAGTTTAAAAACCAGCGTAGTCGTTCAAAAAATAATTTTGAGTCAATGCTAGCGGAAGCTATAGAAGATTTGAATAGTTTAAAAGAGGGAAAAGATCCAAGTTACAGTTATTTTTTCAGTCCTCATGTTTACTTGATTCGTTATTTTTTAGAAAATGTATACTGTGCTTATCTGGCTTGGTTTTTAATCTATCAATCTGGATTTTTACCGACACATCTCAACATTCTTGATATTGCAGCAGGTCCGGGAACTGTTGCTTACGGCTTAGATTTATTCTTACAAAGTAGTCATCTTTTAATTCAGTTACCTCCAGTTCAGGTTGCTTACTATTCCCTCGAAAAACGAGATACATTTCAATACAGAGGTTTGCAGTTTTGGCGGAAATATAGCGAACAAAAAGTAAATGCAACCAATGCTTATTTTCGCTTTGATACAGCGGATTTATTCGACGAAAAAGCTGATTTTCAAAAAATACCCAAAGACTTTTTTGATTTTATTGTGATTTCTCATTGCTGGTTTTATGACGTTAAAACTCGCAATTCTGCTTATCTCAAATACAAACAAATATTCAAATCGAGTTTAAAACCCGGAGGTTACGTTTTACTGATCATTCAAGATAAAAAACTGTGGAAAATTAACAACTTAAAATGCTGTGAAGATGCCGTTCAAGAACAAGAGTTAGTGGAAGAAATGCTTCTGGAAATGGATTTGAATTTAGTTTGGTACAAATATTTGAATTCTACCCCTCAAAGAGCTACAATGAAAGGGAGTGAGTTTGCAAGATTTGCTAAATCAAACCTATTTACTCAAAAATACTTAGGCAAATTAATGAAAGAGTATTTAGGAGTTAAGTATAATTCTCACTATACGCTGGATGATTATGTTATCCTGGCATCACCAAACTAAAATTATTACAAATAAATAACTAAATTTGACTCGGATAAACCTATGCTAAGTTAGAAACAGTACAACCTCCTCACAACATTTTCGCTATGTTAACCTCAGAAAACATTTTACAGGAACGTTACCAACTCCAAAAACAATTGGGACGAACGGCTGCGGGACATCAAACCTGGTTATCAACAGACTTACACACCCAGGAACAAGTCACCGTCAAGTTACTGGCGTTTAGTCCCCAGATGGAATGGGAGGAATTAAAATTATTTGAACGAGAAGCAGAAGTCTTACAATCCCTCGATCACCGTTATATTCCCCGATATCGAGACTATTTTTCCATCGATAGAGAAACGGGATCGGGTTTACCTTGGTTTGGGTTAGTTCAAGATTATATTCCCGGATCTTCGCTACAAGAACTCATTGAAAACGGAAAACGATTTACCGAGTCTGAGGTCAAAAAAATTGCCAAAAGTGTTTTAGAAATTCTGATTTATTTACATCAACTTAGTCCTCCGGTTTTGCATCGAGATATCAAACCCAGTAACTTAATTTACGGAGAAGATAAACAGATTTATTTAATTGATTTTGGCTCGGTACAAGCTCAAGCTCATGTGACGGGAGTGACGTTTACTGTAGTTGGAACTAGCGGTTATGCACCCTTAGAACAGTTTTGGGGACGAGCGGTTCCGGCGTCTGATTTGTATGGGTTGGGAGCGACATTAATTCATATTTTAACTGGAATTCCTCCCGCAGATTTACCTCAAAAAGAGTCTCGGATTCAATTTAGCGATCGCGTTACTATCAACCCTCATTTTATCAGTTGGTTGGAGGCGATGACAGAAATTGCATTGGAGAAACGCTTTCCTACTTCAACGGTAGCATTGGAATGTCTTGTTTCTAATCAAGAGCAAGATTTAATTCCCTCCCAACCCGGACAAATTAAAAAAATTTCTAAACCTAAATATAGCCGAATACATTTAACTAAATCCTATCGGGAGTTAAATATTTATTTTGGATTAAAAGGATTTACAGCAGTCCTCGATCAAAAAATTACAGGTACTAATATTGTGATTAATTATTTTTTCCTAACTCTGTTTTTTTTATACATTTTAGCCAGCCTGATATTTGTTTATCTATCATTTGTATTGCTAAAATGCGCCATTTTGATTACAATCTTATTGGCGATCATAACTTTTTTCACGAATGAGGAAACTTATGTGAAATTACAGCGAAATAATAAAATTAAAATTCATCGCCAGTCATTTGGATTAGTTTATGGGGTACAAGTTGAGAATCTTTCTAACATTTTAGGCGTGTTTATAAGAGAAATAGACTCTGATCACTGTGCGGTTATCATTCGTTCAGAAACTCGCACTCATCAAATTCTTAGAGGATTAAAGGAAAGAGAATCTCTTTGGCTGGTCCAAGAAATCCAAGATTGGATAAACTATAGATAAGTTGGTCAAAAATAGGATTTTTTTAACAGTTTTACGCAATACTTCCCCGTTTTCGGGCTTCTTTATAAGAAGTACCGATATTTTTCATTCCCGCTTTAATCATTTCTTGTTCTAACATCGCAAAAAAACGAGTGCGATCGCCTCCCCTAACAACAGCTTGGTTGTGGGCTTCTGCTAACGCGACCGGATAACCGTAGCCTTTTTTAACTTGGGCGATCATCATTCCCAAAGCCAATTCTAACTGTTCGGAATTTTCCGCCACCCAAGCCGGAACTTCTATTCTAGCAATTTCTGTCCCCACATTGACATAACAAAAATAAACTTGATGACAATCATATAAATCTAATATTCTAGCTTGACTTCGCCATAGCGGACTGCGTTGACCCGGTTGTAATTTAGACGCCCAAATGACCGTATCTCGCAAAGGTTCAACGGTTTGACAGGGTGCTTTTTTAGAAAAGCCTTGGCTGTCAATAATTCCCACCGTCGGACAATATTTAATACAGTTGGGTTGGTCGTGGGGACAGGCTTCTAAACGCAAAAAAGACACCGTTTCGCTGCTGCGAGAAGCGCTGACATATCCGAGTAATGGAATACCCGCCAACCGCAAAGTATCCCAAGCTTCTAATATCGGTTGTAAGATTAAATTTCGGGCTTCACTTGGGAGTTGTTCGAGAAACCAATAAGTTAAACTGCCATCCACCATTGCTAAAGTTGGAATGGATAATAGATTTCCCGGAATCATCGATAAATACTCGCCAATTTCTGCTAGAATAACTGCCTCAGAAACCGTGCGTCGATATCCCATCCATTCTTCGGTTCTAATTCCCCACTGACGAGAAATATACAAATCTTCCGGTTGATAATAAATTTCGGGTATACTATCTAAAACCGGATGGCGACTTTGACCGTAATACAAAATAATCCGACCCACATTTAACAAATAACAATAGGCGATTTCGTGGGCGCTGGGTGAAATTTGAGAACCATCTGTCGCGAAGACCGTATGAACTTTTGGGGGGGCGGCAATATAGCAACAAGCATCTATGGGTTCAACCGGTTTGGCGGGGTTAAACAGAATACGATTCGCCAAATTTTCCTGATGTTGAACCAACTGATCTTGATGAAGTTTAGCCGTTTGTAACAAGCTTTCAGCCACCTCTAACCGTTTGCGGGCGGCTTCCACTTCCCGACTCATATGTTGACTCATTCCCTGCATTTGTTGGGCGAGTTTGGTTAGATCAAGCATGGGTTTTCAGATGACATGAAAACAGGTAATGAGTTTAATCATAAAACAAAATTGACCTTTCAGCCAACACCCGTTTAAACTTTTCAATCTTTCATTACCCCCAAGCGGAAAAATCATCTGTAAACTGAGACAAAGATAAAAGCTGAATACCCGGATACTCAGCAACAGAATTGCGTTCACTTTCAGTATTATAACCCCAGTCCGCCAAAAATAGACGCACATCTCCTAAATCGGGTTGTTGTTGAACGGTTAGCAACGTTTTCAGACGATCTTCAACAAACCAAATGTCAGGAGTCGGTTGAACTCCTGCCAATAACTCCCGCAAAATTTCATATTTGGGGCGTTTTTCACCCTTGCCAAAAATCCTCCCTTTTTCGAGATGAACCCCTTCTTTTTCCAGAAGCGATCGCACAAACCGTTCCTCTTTAGTTGTGATAATATAAAGTTGTAAACCCATCTCTAAAAACCCTTTAACCCGTTCGATCACACCCGGATAAAACCGATGCAAAGACAACCAACTGGGCAAATCTTCAGAAATCCACCGATCGCGAATGCCATCGAGTTGAGTCGATAACATTTTGGGGTCAAGATTTTCTTCAGTAATCGTTTGTTTGGCGATCGTTTGCCAATCGTTCAAAATCTCGGTTTCCGAAGTTCCTTTGACCAATTCTCGCACCAAAACAGGCATTTCCCAACCCGTTTCGATCACCGGTCGAGTTCGATAAAATTTGGGGGCAAGATCATCAGCAGGAATAGAATTATCAGGCGACCAAATGCGACAATAAGTTCGCCATGCCGTCTGAAAATACTCAATCATACCATCGCAGACAACCCCATCAAAATCAAGGGCAAGCGTCGGTTGGTTGGCGCTCATTAATCAAAACCTCCAATGGGATCATCAATTTGGGTCAAAAAGGGGGATAATCGCGATCGCCCGCTTCAATGTATACTATGCAGATGTCTCTGGCGACAAGTCAACTGAGAACGTTTTCGCTGAGAAAGATTAAAATAGAACTAACATAGCCGTACAGAACACTCAAACCTCTATGACACAAATACAACCGACCGTCACACCCAACTTAGAAGAACCGAAATTTGGATTTAATCGCTATGCCGAACGTTTAAATGGCCGTGCGGCGATGGTGGGTTTTGTGATCACCCTAGCTATTGAATATTTTACCGGACAGGGGTTGCTATCCTGGCTCGGCTTGAGTTAACCTATGGGCAACTTCCTCGCTTCCGAAACGGTTGATATCCCTTTCGCCGTTGAGGAAGTTCGAGGAAATTGCTCCAATCACCCGTTCAAATTTGTTAAGGTTGATGTAAGCCAAGGCGATCGTTCAACGGAGCGAGCAAGCGAGTAAATTTCATTACGGACACGCACCAAAAGTTAAAGAAAATAACAGTAATAGAGAGTAGAGTCAACACAGATGAACGCATTATGGCTGCGGATGTTTAAGTCTGCTTATCGTAGAGAGCCAGTTGTCAGTTTTATTATAACCGTCGGAGCGGTTGATGCTGTGATTGGCGGGGTCGGCGCCAGTTGGTCGCTGTTGAGTTTTGGACTGGGAACCGTTGGTGTTGCGGTTGCGCTGCGATGGTGGCAAAGTCAGGGGTCACAGGGAGAGTCCCCCGAAGCCGCACCCGAATATTATCTCCCTCCGAGTCCTTCTCGACCTCCCCTTCCGATATTAAACCCTAAACAAAAACGTCCTCCTTATTAATTGTTAAGTCACAAAAAGATTGATTCTGATGGTTTCTGTAACGCAGGATAAGCCGCTTAAAATTGGAGAAATTGCCAGTCTGAGTGGAATATCAGTCAAAACCATTCGCTACTATGAGGAAATTGGTTTATTGACTCCCACCGTTGAGCGCTCGCCGTCGGGATATCGTCTGTTTAATCCTTCTGTTTTGACCCGGTTGAGTTTTGTCAAACGCGCCCAATCTTTGGGGTTGAGTTTAAGTGAAATTCGAGAAATTTTAGAAATTCGCGATCGCGGTCATTTGCCTTGTGGCGAGGTCAAGCACTGCTTGGAGGTTAAAGTTGAAGCGATTAACCAACAAATAGCAGCGTTAGAAGTCCTCAGAGGCGAGTTACAGGGGTTGCTTGCTCAATGGGAGGATCAACCAACCTCAACCCAAGCGGCGCACACCATCTGTCCGAATCTTCAAGCCGAGTCCCAAACACAAAGGGAAGGGATTTTCTGATTTTCCCTTCCCTCGCCGTTCTGACTGGTTTTGGTTGCTTTGGTTGTTTTGACCGCCCGATTCGGGCTTCAGTTTGTTTCGCAGAACTTGTTGCCGTTTCTTCAGTTGTCTGGCTCGCGCCGAACCGCCTTTTCCTTTATCGTTTCTCCCCTGGCGGCGTGGGGATTCCCATCGCTTCATGTATTGAGCCATAGCTTTCCCTTACATTACCATACTCTAGAGTATAAATCTAAATTTTTGAATGGTCAACCCCTAAACCCAAAAATTTTCGTGATTTTGACGAATAATCTAAAATCGCGAAATTGCCATTTAAACTGAATCAATTTAACTTTTATTTTTGAGTCTAAAGTCGGTCGGATAAGCGGACGGATTTTTCAGAATTTGTCTAAGTTTTCAAAATATAGACTTGAGAAATTTCCGGAAATTTCAAACGTTAATTCTCGCGGAGCTTCGATCATAAATCAGTATTTTTCCGGTTGTATTTTCGTAAAGTTGTGTAACAATAAGAGTAGAACTTACAGTAATCAATCTTATGCTGCATTTAGGAGCCAATTTCAATCAAATCCACAAAACCTTATGGAAGATGGTTAATCAAGGGTTAAGAAGTGCGATTTTTTTAATCCTATTGGTTTTGGGGGCAATTCCCTTAACCTTATTCGCTCTATTAACCTGGAAAGTGGAAATGAAAACAACGGGAGAAAACCGAAAATCAACACCAAGCCAACAACCCCATTTAAGCAATAACTTATCACCCTACCAACGGGGGTCAGACTCAATAAACGCCAGAGCCACATCAACCGGAACCGGTCTAAGAAAATAAAATCCTTGAGCAAACTCGCAACCGAGCAAACGTAACTGTTCGACTTGCTTTAACGTCTCAACTCCTTCGGCAATGACCGCCAATTTTAAAACATGAGCCAGGGTAATAATAGTCTCGACAATTACAAAATTTTCTCCTTCTCCATTCGCTTCCATTTGGGAAATAAAACTGCGGTCAATTTTCAGGGTATCTACCGGGAAGCGGTTGAGAGAACTTAAAGAAGAAAATCCCGTACCAAAATCATCAATACTCAGACGAATATTGAATGCTTTTAACTGAAGTAACAAGCTAATCGTCTCATCCACATCTTGCATCAATACACTTTCGCTAATTTCCAAGCGCAAATTCCGGGGATTAATACCAGATTCTAGAATAATATCTTGAATTTCCTCAACTAAATCCGGCTGCGAAAATTGTCGGCTAGATAAATTGACTCCCATAATAAACTCAAAGTTTCTTCCGTACCGATCTTCAATTCTTTTTAACTGATGACAAGCCTCTTTAATCGCCCATTGACCCATCGGAATAATTAAGCCCGTTTCCTTGGCGACCGACATAAATTCATCGGGAAATAGTAAATCTCTTTCTGGATGTTGCCAACGAATTAGGGCTTCTAAACCGATAATTTGACCGGTTGTTAATGAAATTAAAGGTTGATAATGCAAGACAAACTCTTGACGTTCTAAAGCCAGTCGCAAATCAGTTTCTAACTGGAGATGCTGTTTCCCATCAACGATCATTTTCGGTTCAAATACTTGATAGTTACCCGTTCCTTGACTTCGGGCTTGATACATCGCTGTATTCGCATTTCGCAATAATTCTTCAGCAGTTCCCTTTCTAGAGTCATTTAAAGCAATACCAATACTAAGGGTTCTAAAAACTTCTTGTTCTTGTAAATAAAAGGGTGAAATTAAAGCTTGATGAATGCGTTCAGCCACACAAATCCCATTTTCAGGCTGTCTAAGATTTTCAATTAAAATTGCAAACTCATCCGAACCCAAGCGAGCAATAATATCGCTAGTTCGCAGGCAAGTTTTTAACCGTTTAACCAACTCAATTAACAGTTGATCGCCCGCTTGATGACCCAAACTATCATTGATCATTTTAAAGCGATCAACATTTAAAAATAAGATGCCACAAAATATATTTTTCTTTCTTCTAGAGTTAATTTTACCTTCAATTTTATTTAAAAATGAAATCCGGTTCGGTAAACCCGTTAACGGATCGTGAGAAAGATAATAAACCTGTTTATAAGCAATCACACTAATACTGGTTAACACGAACGCTAAAGCGGGGGAAATCAAAGGAAGCCATCCTTTCCACACAAAGAATACATAGCCAGTTCCTAACAAAAATAACAGCCCCAGACTGATGGCAATTCCTTGTTTAAACGGATGTCGAATTGCCCAGGTAACACAACCCCCAATCATCGCCCAAATTCCGATCCAAATCGGTTCTAATCCGGGAGGTAAAAACCAAAATAATCGCGGAGATTGGTTCAACGTTTGCGGTGTATTGATACCCCAATTTTGAGAAGCTACACTAATAATATTACTCACCATCTGAGCATGAACAAAAACCCCCGGCATCATCGCTTCATTCAACGCCGTCGCACTGTAGGGTGTCAAAAAAACATCTTTTAAACTCGGGGCTGTGGCACCAATTAACACAATTTTATTTTCAACTAAACTTGGCTTTAACTTTCCCGCTAAAATCTCGCTAATCGAAATACTTTTGGCAATTTGAGAGCCGCGATAATTTAACAAAATTTGATAACCTTGATCGTCAAGACTCGCATAGCCCCCGCTCCAGGCTTTTAACGGAACAAAAACCCCTTGACCCAACTGCATATAATTGGGATTCTGAGAATAATTTTTGGGTTCAATTCCTTGAGATTTTAGATAAAATAATGCCAGTTGTAGGGAAAACGAAAATAAAGTTTCCTCCTCGGTACCCGCAAACAAAAGCTGACGGCGAATTACCCCATCCGGATCGACCGGAACATCATTAAACCCAATGCGAACGGGGGGAATACTGGGCGGAGGAGGAATGCGAGGAATGCCCAAATTTGTAATTGCAATAATATTATCCGCTTGCAGTTGAGAGAGAAGTTTTTCCGTTCCGGGCGGTTGCGATAAATCTCGATAAATATCAATTCCAATCACCAGGGGTTGATACTGTTGCAGTTGAGCCAAAGTTTCGGCTAAAACCTCGTCGGATAACGGCCAACCTTGGGTTTTTAAATCCGCTTCTGTAATGGTTACAACTAACAGCCGAGAATCCGGTTTTTTTTTCGGTTGGAGTCGCACCAACAAATCGAACATTCTCAATTCTAAAGGTTGTAAACTGCCGGATTGTTGTACAATAATAACAATCAAGGCGATCGCCAAACTGGCAACTAACCCCGGATAAAAGAGAATCTTTACCGCCGTAAGTAAACCGTTTTGATCGCCAGTCAGCCCAGATATTCGCGATAAAATAGAACGCAGTTTAGAAGAGAACATAGAATCGAGGTAGATTTCAAAAATCGTCAAATCCAATCCAATCGCGGGATTAAGAGTCTTAAACCGTCACCCTCAAAGGGAAAATTAACCCCCCGAGAAATAATTGAGCAGACGGAAATAATTTGATCCTACCTATTAATGATAGTCTGAGTTTTGAGTCTTAAAATATCGTTATCGAATTGCAGGATAGATTACAGTCCATGACCAATCAACATCCAATTCCCGTCATTGTTAATGGTGCAGGTGGTAAAATGGGGCGCGAGGTGATCAAAGCCGTCGCCAATGCCTCCGATATGAACCTGATCGGCGCTATCGATCGCAACCCGGAAATCTTAAACCAAGATGCCGGTGAACTCGCCGGAATAGAGCCTCTAGAAATTCCTCTGACCAACGATCGCGAAGCGACCTTAGTGATGGCAGCCCAGGAAAAACAACCCGGTGTCATGGTCGATTTTACCCATCCCGACTCAGTTTATGATAACGTTAGAGCAGCGATCGCCTATGGAATTCGTCCGGTTGTGGGAACGACGGGATTAAGCCCCGAACAAATTCAAGACTTGGCGGAATTTGCGGATAAAGCTAGTATTGGCTGTTTAATTATCCCCAATTTTTGTATTGGAATGGTCTTACTTCAACAAGCCGCAGTCACCGCTTCTCAATACTTCGATCACGTCGAAATTCTCGAACTTCACCACAATCAAAAAGCCGACGCCCCGAGCGGAACCGCCATCAAAACCGCTCAAATGTTAGGAGAATTGGGGAAAACTTACAACCCCCCCAGTGTCAGCGAAAGCGAGAAATTAGCCGGAGCAAGAGGCGCCGTTGGGGCGGAAAATATACGCATCCACAGCGTGCGACTTCCCGGATTAATCGCCCATCAAGAAGTCATTTTTGGGTCGTCGGGCGAAATCTATACCTTACGCCATGATACCACAGATCGGGTTTGCTATATGCCCGGAGTGTTACTCGCAATTCGGAAAGTTCTGCAACTCAAAACCCTCGTTTATGGGTTAGAAAAGATATTATAGAAGTGCGGGGATTGGGGTAGATTGGGGTAAAAAATTATCGCAACTTGACCCATTTAATGGGTCATTTCCTCCCCGACTGCATCACAAAAGCACTGAAAAAATAGCACTGACGCTCTATGTTGATTCCCTTAACTCGCCAAACCTTTGAGGAATTAATTCCCGCCGTCGCCACCAGCGATCAATATCGTTATTGTTGGGGAAAACTCTCAGATTTTTTAAAGCGACTGTTAATTTCTGCCGTTTGTGGATCGGTTTGGATTATTATAGAGATCGCCGTCGAAGGCGATAGCATCAAATCCATTTTATTAGTCTTAGGATTAATTACCATTCTCTACTGGTTTTGGGGACCCGTTGTTGATGCCAGTTTGCGAAATCTTAAATGTCGCAAATATCCCTACTGCGGATTTTGGCAGGGAAAAATCCTCGATTATTATATTACCGAAGAAGTCACCAGCGAACAGGAATCGGTCAACCAACGAGGAGACCTAATTATTATCGAAAATTTAGAGCGTCGAATCAATGTAGAAGTCGGAGACTCAAAAGGCTTTACCACCCGCATACAAGCGCCCTTAAACCGCTCTCATAAAAAGCTGCATCGGGGTCAAGTTGCTCAATTAATCGTTATGTCTTACCTCGAAGATTTAAGCCGAATTAGCGAAGTTTCCGACCTGTATATTCCCAGTCAAAACTTGTGGGTGAGCGATTATCCGTATTTGCGCCGAGATGCCTTTGTCGATTTAAGCCGGTGGGTGCGTTCTCAGCGAGACAGTCGCAAGCGATCGCGAACCCCTGTAGAATAATAGAATCAAAATAAAATCAAGGTGTCGTTCATCCGAGTTTCATGTAAAAAAACGACTGATGGCTTGATCAATTGCTCGTATAAATTAGAAATATCTGGGGTGGTCAACTCCCTATAAATCGGAGGAACACACAATGGAAACACCTGCAAATCTAAGTTTAGAGCAACAATTCAAGTTAGAAGTTCTACAAAAAGAAGTTAAACGCCTAAGCCAAGAAGAAGCGCAAGCTTATCTGATTGAACTTATGCGTCAAAATATGGTCAAGGATAACCTACTCAAACACTGGATCAAAAATCCACAATAGCAAGAAATTGGGCGCAAGTTTTGCGCCCCCATCCGAAACCAAAACTAATTAACATTAACTTCGCGACCGTAGGCTTGCCAAGCCAAATCGACCAAACCATTAACAATAGCAACCGATACCACCGCACTTCCTTTGCGGCCATCAATGCGAATATGAGGCACCATCGAGTCATGTAAACGAGACTTGGCAACATCCGCCCCCACAAAACCCGAAGGCGTGGCAATTACCAAAGCCGGCTTAATTTCCTCGGCTTCAATTAAATCCACCAAAGCCGAAAGAGCCGTTTGTTCTTGACCGATGACAAAAATCGCCTCGGGATAGCGTCGGGCCAAAGTTTGAATCCCCCAAGCCGTGCGGGTTTTTTCCCGTTGGGGTCGAGTCACCGCTTCGAGAGAACAATATACAGGATTAGCAAAAGTCGCTAAAATTTGAGGACTAATCCCCACCTGCACCATCGGTACATCGACAACAATCGTTGTGCGAGCGGCGAGGGCGGCCGCACCCGCTTGTAAAGCTTGATCGGAAAAGCGAACGAGGGACTTATACTCAAAGTCCGCAGTCGTATAAATGACCCGACGGACAATTTCATACTCGGCAGGAGAAAAGACGTGATCGCCAATTTCGTGATCGATAATTCCTAGACTTTGGGCATCGGTAATGTGCCATTCCATCATGATCTTTTGCTGTTATCCGTCTGCGAGTCCGTGCAGTACCCCCGAACCAAAAACAATCTAAGCCAGATATTTTCTGCTGACCGCAGTTCAGGATGGGAATTGAGTGCAGCACGGATCTGTATAATAGACAAGTGTATCAGGCAAGATGTGGAGTGGATAACCTTTAATCAATTGAATTTAAACTTCTCCAAAATCAAACAGGATCGAGAGTTTCGTCAATTCCCAATCCTGTGGTTAAACGGGTTAGATTGTTGAATCGAAACTTAGCTTTCTGAAGTCGAAGGCTGGTTAAATGCAGGGGTCAAATAAGCCGCCAAAACACCAATTAGAAATGCGGCAATATTACGAACTAATGGCACCCAGTCGGAAGTCCGAGAAACCACCGGGCCGATACCGAAAGCAATAAACAAAATTCCCCACAACGGAGAGAAAATTAAAGCCCACTGCCAAGCCACAATTTGTCCGGGTTTGCGAGGAATAGCGGCAATTCCACAAATCACACCGCCCAAAGCCGAGGTGATCAGCGTTAAAATCCACTGTTCCCGGGGAAGTCCCGGTACAACCCGACAACCACCTTGACTTAAGCAAGATTTAATCGCACCGAGAGATTGAAGAATTGATTGATCTTCGCCGTTATCTCGCACAAAATATTGGTTGCCATAACGGGTTTGCAGTTCCACCCAAAACGTGCGGGAAAGCAAGGCGTAAAGGTCGCGACCGACATTAAAATTGAGGATATTACCGCCCCGTTGGTCGGCAACCAGCAAAACACTTTTATTATCGAGTCCCCAGTAGTCTTTGACTGCACGACCCGGAGTCTGATCGAATTGGGTGAGAACTCTCAGTTTCCAGCCCGTATCCGCCTCAAATTGCTCAATCTCGGAAACCAGTAATTCTTCTTGAGTATCGGTGAGAACTTCTGCCAAGTCAATCACGGGCGTTTGAATATCGGGAAGTAACTCGGGGTTGTCATAGGCTTGAGCAACCGGAGCCAACATCCAAGTTGATAAGCTTAAACAACAGGCCGCTAAAGATACCACGAGTCTACGAAGCCATCTCTGTTTCATGGGATTGTCTGTAATGGTCTAAATCGTCAACGATAAAGGATGTTATTAACCCAAGGATAATCGAAATCTTATATTTCTTTACAATTGTTAACTTTAACATAGAATTTTCTCACAGAACAGATCTCACCCGTTAACAGTCACCAGTCACCATATGCGGGAACGTCCGTTGCTCCGATACGGAAACCGCCAAGTCCGCACTGCCTCACCAGTCACCCTCCGGGTTCGCAGTCGCTCCTTGATGGAAGCCACCAAGACCGCGCTGCGAACCCGTCACCAGTGATAAGTACCATGCGACTGATAACTGCCTTTTACCTTTCCCCTTTTACCTTTCCCCTTTTACCTTTCCCCTTCCCCCTTTCCCCTTTCCCCTTCCCCCTTTCCCCTTCCCCCTATTCCCTACTTCCTGTCAACGGACACAAACGGCGATCTTCATTGCTAACGTAGGGATTGTACTTGAGATAATTACCCACCCATTGACAGGCCCGTTGGGTGAGATCATCAAGATCCAAATTCCACAAAATCACCTTGCGATCGCGACTCGCCGAAGCTAAAACCTTACTATCGGGACTAAAACTAATACTCATTACACTATCGTGATGACCCAGTAACGTTTTTAGCAAAGTCCCATTGTGACGACTCCACAACCTCACATAACCGTCATAACTCGCCGAAGCGATCAACTGACCATCGGGACTAAAAACCACACTCGTCACACTATCACTCGAACCCTTTAACAGCGTTTCCAACAACACCCCCTCCCGACTCCACAGTTTAACCGTATTGTCGTACCCCGCAGAAGCGATCATTCGACCATCCGGACTAAAACTCACCCCCAACACATAAGCTTCGTGGGCTGAAATCGTTTTTAACAGCTTTCCCCGTAAATTCCACAGTTTAACCGTACCATCATCACTCGCCGAAACTATCATTCGACCATCGGGACTAAAACTAACACTATTCACCCATCCCTGATGACCCTTGAAAGTCCGCAACAAACGACCTTTTGAAGTCCAAAGCTTAATCGTTTTATCCTTACTCCCCGTAACCATCAACTCACTATCTGGACTAAAACTCACACTCATCACACTCTCATTATGAGCCGTCCAAGTTTCCACCTCCGAAACCAAAGATGGGGAGATAGGGAGATGGGGAGGTGGGGAGATGGGGAGATAGGGAGATAGGGAGATGGGGAGAAACTGTTTACTGACAACTCTAATAACTGGTGACGGGTTCGCAGCGCGGTCTTGGTGGCTTCCATCAAGGAGCGACTGCGAACCCGGAGGGTGACTGGTTCGCAGCGCGGTCTTGGTGGCTTCCATCAAGGAGCGACTGCGAACCCGGAGGGTGACTGGTGACTGATAACTGCCTGTTCCCTCAAAAAACGGATGACTGTTAATACCATCTAGGCGCCACAACTTCACAGTATTGTCATAACTCGCCGTTGCTAACAGTTGACCATCGGGACTAAAACTAATCGCAGAAACCCGATCTTTATAACCAGTTAATGTCTGTAACCAACTCCCATCACGACTCCACAATCTTACCGTTTGATCTTGAGATGCCGAAGCAAGAATTTGACCATCGGGACTAAAACCAACCGCTAAAACGCGATCGCGATGTCCTTGTAATATTTTTAAAGGAATATCATCAATGTGCCACAATTTTACCTTTTTGTCATAACTCGAAGATGCCAAAATCTTACCATCGGGTGAAAAACTCACATTTGTAACTTGATCTCCGTGTCCTTGAAACGTTTTTAAAAGTTCTCCGTCTCGACTCCAAAGTTTAACCGTTTTATCCGCACTGGCTGTGGCGATCTTTTGACTGTCGGGAGAAAACTCAACCCCATAAATTAGCTGTTCGTGTCCGCGTAAAATTTTTAATAAACGACCTTGACGGCTCCATAATTTTAGCGTCCGATCTGAACCGACTGTTGCGATCAATTCTCCATCGGGTGAAAAGCTAACCGTATAAACTTTTGACGGATTAGAACTACTATGACGCAGGGTAGCAATGCGTTGACCGGTCAGGGTAAATATTCGGGCGGTTCCGTCGTTTCCTGCGGTGGCGATCGCCTCACCTTCCGGACTAAAACTCACCCAATTTAAAGAGGAATGATGAGTTGTTATTGTTCGGATTAACTCCCCGTTTCCATTCCACAATTTTACCGTTTTGTCTTCGGACGCAGAAGCGATTATTTCACCATCGGGCGAGAAGGAAACGCTCGAAACCATATCAGTATGACCGCTTAATGTTATCGGATTTTCTACAATTTTGCTCTCGTTTGCCAACTTCCATAGTTTAACGGTTTTATCCTGAGAAGAAGAAGCGATTGTTTGACCGTCGGGACTAAAACTAACGGAGGTAATACTTTTTTGATGACCTTTTAAAGTCTGTAAAAGTCGGCCCTCGGGAGTCCAAACTTTAATCATTTTATCGACACTTCCCGAAGCAATCATTTTCCCATTTGGACTAAAACTAACATCCCAAACAACTTCGTTGTGTCCTTCTAAACGGTTGAGTTCGTGAATCCCATAAACCGCTTGTTGTAGGGTGGCTGCTATTTGAATTTCAATATTTTCTAGGTCAAAATTCAATCGGCTCAGTTGTTTAAGTTGACTCAGGCGTTTGGCTGCTCTTAGACTTTCCATAATTGCATCAAATTTTTGATGGGAAAAATACAAAGCATCGGAAGCTGCGGTTAATGTGGCAATGTTGGCAAGTTGTTTTTGTTTGTAGGCTATTTTGGCGGTGAAACCGAGTCCAATGGCGGTAATAATTGCCAATCCTAATAATTGTTTTAACAGGCGGTTGCGATCCATGAGTTGCTTTTGACTCATTTTTTGTAATGCGGCTTCTGCTTCTTTTTTTGCGGCTTGGGCTTGGCGGAGTCGTTGATGAATTTCTGTGCGGCGTTGTTGTTCTTTGATGGCGTAGCGTTGACGAATGGGTAAGACTAAATAATCGTGCAAAAGTTGATAGCGATTTTCGGGTATTGAGGTAATACGAACACAGGGTTTTTCTCGTTGGCGCAATAATAAACCGGATTCTAAAATAACATCAATAAAGGATGCCGGTTCTTCGGAATTTTCTAAGGGATCGAGCTTATAATTGGAACGAATAGCGGCGACTAATTCCCGACGAGTTTTGATAGGTCGAGTAAATTTTTCATCGGTTAGCGCGAATAAAACATCCCAGGCTGCATCTTCGTTTTCTTTTCCACAATCTTGAATTACTTGTTCAATTGAATGTTTAATTAGTTCGGCTTTGGGATTTTTTCCCAGTTGTTTATACTGGGCGAGTGTGGTAATTCCTTGTTCGCCTTCTTCTTGTAATTGCGCCCCAACCACTTGTAATTCTATCGGTCTAACTTCCCCTTGTTCGTCGGTTAAATCTTCAACTAAAGTCTCAATTAAAGCCGGTTCTAGTTCAAATTTAGCCCGTTGAGTTAAACGTTCAATTACAGCTTTTGCTTCGGTTTTAGAAAAATCTCTTAAGTGATAACGATTTTTTTTATCGAGAATATTATTATTAATTGCATCCATTTTGACCAAGTTTTCGCATTCTAAAAGGTAGTGAAGATAATCTTCTCTGAGCGATAAAATAATTTTGACAAAGGGCAAATCCAAACAAATTCTGATAAACTGAGAGAATGCACAAACTTCCGATCTAGAATTCACAAAAAAGAATTCTTCAAATTGGTCGAAGATTAAAACAGTTATTAAATTTTTATCAGTATTTCTAGAAAGACTTTTCAAAACAAAACAATCGGGATTTAATATAAATGTAAATGCCTGTTCTTTAGCCATTTTCCAAGGTCGATTTGCGGCTTGAGCTAACACTTTATGCCAATTTTTCTTCAAATCAATCTGTTGCTTGGAACGAAAATTTTCTTGGGCTAAAATCGCTTTTGCTAAACCCTGTTCTATCTCTTTAGACCAGTGAGTATAACTGCGAACAACCACAGGTAAAACATGACGGGCGCTCAAACTCATATTTCTTAAAGCCGGAACTAACCCCGCATTTACCAAAGAACTTTTTCCCACTCCCGATCGCCCGTGAATTACAATTAACTTATGATCGTCCCTCCCCAGTCGTTGCAGCAGTTCATTAATATCTTTTCGCCGACAAGAAGCCATAATTTCCTCCGCCATCATCATCGGCGTTTCCACCTTTAAACTCGACGGATTAATCACCTGTTTCGTCGGCTGAAGTTGATCGGCACCAATAAACGCTCTAAATCCGTATTGATGCTCAGTTTCTCGCTGTTTTTTCTTAATTCTAAATGCTTGCAAATATTGACCTTGTTCATAGTAAATCGAGCGCAACTCTGCTAAAATACTAATATACAATTGAGGATCGTATTCAACCTCAGTCCCCGTTTGAGCCTGTTCTAAAACCTCGATCGCCCGTTCCCACTCTCCCAAATGTTTGCTACTGCGAGCCAACAATAACAGATACACACTCCGACTCGAAACCGGTTCGGATTTCGGTAAAATGGTTAAAGCCAATCGAGCCAATCTATGCGCTTTTGACCACTGAGAATGTTGTAGCGCAACCTCAGCCAAAAAGCCATAATCTTTCGCCAATTGACGGGGTGTACCATAACTCAGGTGCATTTTTAGCATTCGTTGGACAAAGGTTTGTAACTCATCCCATTTGTGCAAACGTTGCAACAATTCTCCCCGATAAGACATCACACCCGCCACCAAATCAGAACGTTTGGCTTGTTCAAAAACCTGCTGACATTGTTCTAAACTCACTTGAGCTTTCCCCAACAAACTTTCACTCAAACTCGGATTTCGAGCCGCTTGTAAACGGTAAGTTAGAGCAATATAAAACAGCACAATTCCCCGATATTTAATAATAGATTTTTCCCCGTTTTTAATATTTCCCTCGGGTTCGCTCAATTCCTCCCCACTCCCCCTCGTTTTTTCCCCTCCCTCATCCCTATCATCATGCAGCAAAGCCAGAAAACTTTTTTGGTAATGAATTCGAGCCAAATCGCTTTGATCGTTGCGATCGCGATCCAAACCCCAAATAAACTCCCGACAAGCTTCTAACGTCGGTTCCAACTGATAACCCCGATTTTTTAAATCCCGCCAAGCAGACTCCAGTTCACCCCGACGCCGCGAACCCGGAGAAAAATCATAATTATCTTGGCAAAATTGCAGCGAAGAAAGCGAATATTGACTCACAAGTTCTCCTTCTTTTATCTTCAATTCTGCAAAAGAAAATAGAATATTTGCTTGCTGTTTAAGATATTCAATTAGTTCGCAGGTTGCCAACTCAAATTTCAACGTCGCCGCAGCCCAACTTTTAAAATCGGGAGCCAATCGAATTAATTTAGTTGCAACTTCATCGGTGATCCACAAAATCAAAGGGAAAGGAAAATGTTTGCGAAATTCATCTCGAACTTGATTCGTAGAATTGAGTAAATGATCCAAAGAAGTCACACTTTCTAACCCCAAAACCATTAAAGCCGCAGGCGGTTGATTTTCAATCGCTAAAGATATCGTTGTATAAAGGGTTTCAACGGATTCGGGTAAAATTAATTTTTGAATGGGAATAGGCGACTTTTGTTCCAATTCTCCGATCAGTTTGAGTTGGAGGCGAGCATAGTTACAGCGAACTAATATCAAAGAAAATTGTTCTTGAGATAGAGCAATTGACCGCACTAAGCGACTCATAAAATGTTCGTTGTGACTGGTGATGTCTTGAGAGGTAGAGAGATTATCCATTAGATCAGCAGTTTAGATGCACACTGCAATAAAATTTTCTTTTTTTCTTCAGTTTATTTGAATTGGTAATCTAAAGAAAGGGGGGAATTAGGAAGAAGAGGTTAAACTTCTTCGGAGCGCTCCCCCCTGAGAAAAGACACAATCTAGTTCCGATATTCTCCTATTAGTGTCTCATCTTTCTTTGCAAATTAGCCAAACAAATTTATCCTAAGCCCGAATAGACCGACAATTCTACTCAGGCTTAAGATCGCATACATCAAATTTTATTGAAATGTTAGCCACTTTGTCAACTAACGGCAATAGTGGGGGTTTTTTTCCCATTTATACCTAGTTTATCCGGCGATCGCACAAACTACAGAATGGTTATAAAGTCAACTAATCACCTATCCAAAACAATTTAAAAGACTATCTAACCAAAGATTGATTTAACTCTAAAGTCCCCTGTTTAAATTGTCGGGTTTCCTCCAAAGCCGGATTGATTCCAAACCAGCGCCCCTCACGATCGCGATATTCAAAAACAAACATACTTCTGAGCAAAGTTTGACATTCTTCCTCACCGCGAACGTGTTGATGATTAACCACTTGCACCAACAGTTTCCATTCATCTTCGGTAATGGCTCCGAGGAGATCATCTCGATATTCGCGAATCACATTTTCCAAACAATCGCGAGTAAAAGGAGGATCGGCTTGTTGCAAGCAGCTATACATCAACATTAATAACCGTCGCATATGACCCCCACTGATGCGACACAGGCGATCGAGAGTTTCGGGAGTATCAAATAACGTGGGAATTAATTCAGCCCGTTGTTCGCTCGCAATTTTAGGAAAAGCCCGAGCCAAAACCATTTCTCGCAACATCGCCATTCCCTGAGGATTATCTTCGCCTTGACGGGTTCTCACCGGAATCATGGGAAGCACTTTCGGTTTGACGCCAAATCGACTGGACAACCGGCCATAATCGTTAGAAAACATTAAAGTTAGGGGAATGGTATAAACCACATGACAATCGAGGCGTTTAAGTTGTTCGCCGCGATCGACAAACAGATATTCTGGCTGAGTTCGCCCCCAAGGTTTTGGGGAATTATCCACCCGATCGAGGTTATCAATAATGACAACCAAGCCTTTTTTTCCTTTGGCTTTTAACGCCGTATTCGCCCGATCCAGGAGTTCTTTATTAATAGCATCGAGAATACTGCTGACTCGCGGTTCGAGATATTGTCTGAGTTGAGAGCGGAGTTTGGGGGCGTCTTTGGTACGAGCGGTTAATTTGGCGAATCCGACGGAAAGTTCTGCTTCTCCAGACAATTCTAGGGGAGTTTGTAAAAAGTCAGAAATTTCGGTAAATAGGTTGGCAAAGTATCCGGCTTTGATGCGAATTTGAGCGGCTTCGAGATTTTCACTGACTTGATGGGCGATCGCGAGTAAAATATCACTGATATCGACATCTGCCATATCTAAATCTTGGGAAGACTCAAAATAGACGACATGGTATCCAAGTTGTTCTAAAGTATCCTTGAGTCGAAACAGTTCAGTCGATTTGCCACAACCGATGTGTCCGGAAAACAGTTGGCAAGTGGGTTCATCCCCAGACAGAAGCGTAATGGTGCGGCACAGTTCTCGAACCAGATCGCTACCCCGAACCGAAGAAAAATCGATATAATACTCCCGATCCTCAGGATTTGCCATGTCAATAGTTTTACTCGGATTGCAGGCTTTGTAAAATTGGATCAAATCTAAGCTCACCACAGCGGACTCTCTTTTGTGACAATTCTTTACTCAAAGTATAGAATGACACTTGGCTCCTGGGGTGTAGACTTACAGCAAACAGGAGAGTCCGACAGACTGAATGATAACAGTCAAGGGATTAACCCATCGGTACTCTTAGCCATTCGCCTATCCTCAGTCGTGTGCAATCTCAGTGTCAATCGGGATCGAGCTTAACCGATAACAATTGATCCCCAATTTTTTTTCAAGCAAAACCCATGATTTTGATCGGTCACAACAGTAGCGACAAGAGGGACTTATGACAAATATTGTATCTGTTTCTTCTCACGAACTCGGATCTCGGCGCCAACAACTGCGCCGTCAACGCCGTTTGCGCCTGGTACAAGTCCTGTGGCAAGCTTTAGCCGTTAGCGGTTTAACCGGGGGAGTCTTTTGGGTAATTAACCAACCCATCTGGTTGATTAATCAACCGGAACAAGTTACAGTCGAAGGAAATCAATTACTTTCAGACCGACGCATTCGCGCCCTACTGCCATTATCCTATCCTCAATCGCTGTGGGAAATTCAACCCCAAGACTTGGCAGAAACCTTAGAATCCCAAGGTCAAATAGCCGAGGCGAGCGTCAGCCGACAGTTGTTTCCCCCCCGCTTAACCATTAAAATCCAAGAGCGTCGTCCGGTGGCGATCGCCCAACCGAGTCCGACCTTAACCCGACGTTCCGATGCGGCGCAAGTGGGGTGGCTCGACGCCAACGGGGGTTGGATTCCCCTAGAAAGCTATGCTAAATTAGAAAGATCTCGACAGTTGCCGAGCCTAAAAGTGATTGGCAATCCCGAGCAGTATCGTCCCCATTGGACGCAAATGTACGAAGTCTTAAGTCGATCTCCAGTGGTGGTTTATGAGATCAACTGGCAAAATCCGGCAAATTTGATGATTACCACCGAAATCGGAGTGGTGCATCTCGGCGCCTTTAGTCCCCAATTTGCTCAACAGCTTCGCGTGTTAGATCAAATGAGAAACTTACCCGAACAAGTGGATTTAGCCTTGGTGGACTACATTGATTTACAGAACCCCGCCAATCCTGTGATTCAGATGTTGCCAGAACCTTAAAACTTTGCTATTGTTGCCACGATCGCGACTCAACCGGGTTAAGCTCCTCGATCGATCTGTTGTACTTGCCATCTGTGCCGTGAAAGTCCGTTGGGTCAAGCCATTGCTTTCAAAATTACTCTTGGTTTAGATCGCAACTTACCCTATAGTTGAATTTGAGTTTCGTCCTTTATGGAAACGTTATTCATTACCCCTATCGATTAAAATGAATCCTAAGATTAACCTGGGGTCTACCCAAAGAAATAATAATAATGAGCCTTCCGATCAGAAGGGAAATCTCTGGTTAGCCGCAGAAGCAGCCAATCCATTCCGCAAAAACGAGCGTATGGTAAACCCCAATAGCGAAACTAATAATTCTATGCCTCACGAAGAGTCCTGGAATACCGATATTATACCAAGTAACGCGGCGAAGATTAAAGTCATTGGAGTCGGGGGCAGTGGAGGAAATGCGATCAATCGCATGATTGAGAGCGAAGTATCGGGTGTAGAATTTTGGGCTGTCAATACAGATGCCCAAGCCTTAGCTCAGTCGAAAGCCCTGAAACGTTTACAAGTCGGACAAAAGCTAACCCGAGGACTGGGAGCGGGTGGAAATCCGGCGATCGGACAAAAAGCCGCAGAAGAATCGAGAGACGAGATCGCCCACGCTTTAGAAGGGGCGGATTTGGTGTTTATTACCGCAGGTTTGGGAGGCGGAACCGGAACCGGCGGCGCTCCGGTGGTGGCGGAAGTGGCCAAAGAAGTCGGTGCCTTAACAGTGGGCGTAGTGACCCGGCCATTTACTTTTGAAGGACGACGGCGCATTTCTCAAGCCGATGAAGGGGTAGCGGCTTTACAAAGTCGGGTAGATACGTTGATTATTATCCCCAATAATAAACTGTTATCGGTGATTAACGAACAAACCCCCGTTCAAGAAGCCTTTCGCTATGCCGATGATGTGTTGCGCCAGGGTGTACAGGGGATCTCCGATATTATTACGATTCCCGGCTTGGTGAATGTGGACTTTGCAGACGTCCGGGCGGTGATGGCCGATGCGGGTTCGGCGCTGCTCGGAATTGGCCTGGGATCGGGCAAATCGAGGGCCCGTGAAGCCGCGATCGCCGCGATTTCCTCTCCATTACTGGAATCATCGATTGATGGGGCGAAAGGGGTTGTCTTTAATATTACCGGCGGAACGGACTTGACCCTGCACGAAGTGAACGCGGCGGCGGAAACGATTTATGAAGTGGTCGATCCCAATGCCAATATTATCTTTGGGGCGGTGATTGACGAGCGCTTGCAGGGAGAAGTGAAAATTACCGTGATCGCCACCGGATTTTCGAGCGAAAAACAGCAAAGCGTTCCGAGCAACCGAGAAGCGGCGCCGTTACCCCGAAATGCTCCCCCGCCGCCGACCCGCACTCAGGAGCAGCCAAAACCCCCCGCAGAACAGCAGCCCCAACAGCCCGGGCTGGATATTCCCGATTTTCTCCGCCAGCGCCGTCCTCGACGTTAGAGTAAACAAAGGTTGAGGTGGAAGTTGGGAGTATGGTTGATTCAAAACCTTTGATTCCGGTGGCTCTGACAATAGCCGGATCGGACAGCGGCGGGGGAGCCGGCATTCAGGCCGATTTACGAACCTTTGCCTTTCACTGCGTTCACGGAACCAGCGCTTTAACTTGCGTTACGGCTCAAAATACTTTGGGCGTGAACCGAGTCGATGCCCTCTCACCCGAAGCCGTGGGCGAGCAAATTTCAGCGGTGGTTGAAGATATTGGGGTACAAGCCACCAAAACCGGAATGTTGCTCAATGCTGAGATTATTGAGCAGGTGGCGCGTGAGGTGGAACGATGGGATTTGCAACCGTTGGTGGTCGATCCGGTGATGGTTTCCCGGACGGGAGCGCAATTGATTGACGATCGGGCGATTATGACTTTACGATCGCGTTTATTTCCCCGTGCTACTGTGATTACACCGAATCGCTACGAGGCGGAGATTCTGAGCGGGCTAAAAATAGAGACGGTCGATCAGATGTGTAGCGCCGCTCAACAAATTTACGATCAACTTGGAATAAAAGCCGTTTTGGTCAAAGGGGGAGGTTTGCAACCGTCTTGTCGGGGAACAGATGTCTGGTTTGATGGCCACGAGGTTCAAACCTTGCACAGTGAAATGATCGATACACCCCATACTCACGGTACCGGCTGCACGCTTTCGGCGGCGATCGCCGCTAATTTGGCTCGGGGAGAAGACTTGTTGAGCGCCATTCAACAGGCTAAGGCTTATGTAACTCAAGCCCTCCAGTTTTCCCTGGCGATTGGTCGGGGTCAAGGGCCTGTCGGACATTTTTTTCCGCTTCTGTCCCCAACAAGCCCCTGTTTGTCCCGTTCCGTTTCTCAAACGGAGTCCATTTAGCGAGTGGCTCTGCGGCTAGAGCGAGATAGTTTTTGTTGCCAGTAAAATGGATGCTGAGGTAACTCCTTTGAGGTTTCTACTTCAGGGGGGTTCGTGCGAGTAGAAGCCTCTGAGAGAGCTTCTTCTTTGTCGGGAAACAGAGGAGTTGAACTTCGTAAAGGATCGCGTTGTACCGCAGCTAGGGCTTGACGAACTGCCGTTTTGATCTTAACCTGATATTCGTCGCGGGCGCGTTTGACCTGATGTAGCCAACCTTCCTGGCTGGAGGCGTATAACGTGGGTAGGCGGTTGAGGGCGAAGGTTTCTACCTCTGTTCGCTGGATATACTGGGTTAAGCGAGGAGAAAGAAGAGCCATTTGAGTTCTAACTTCCTCAGCCACCAAGTCTTCCATGATATTGTGGTACTTTCTGCGTTGCTTCCCTGACATAGTTGTCACCGAAAACCTTTGTGTATTAAGTGAATAGATCGAATTTGTGGGTAGTTAGAAATTACAAACCAATTAACTGTAGAGCCTCTAATAATTTAGAAACGACACAATAGCTACATTGACGAGAGACTGATGTTGATCAAATCCTCTATGTTATCCACCTGGTGATCTCCGGCTAAATAACCAATTCCTCGATGCAGATGAAGGCGAAGTTGCTCGGCTAGGGTTTGTCTATCTGTTGCCAATCCTTCCCGCCAACATCTGTGCTTCAAAGCGATCAGAAATAAGCCAGACAATTCGCCGCTAAACACCCGCCAAGTCATTTCAATGCCACTTTCTGCGGACAACGGAACAGCCGACGGTGCTGTTAACTCAGCCAGTGAAAGGCAAAAAGCCCAGCGACACAAAATGTTCCATTGCTCTATCCCCGTTGTTCGCTTTAGCTGCACAAGCTGCTCTTTAGCCAAAGGAGATAGACGAATTCGATCAACGGGCGGCTCCATAGTTGATTACAACCAGTCACAATCCGAACAGTTCAAAGAATGAATTTAGCCTGTTCCATCCCCATTATACAACTATAAGTGTTTTCTCGGTATTTTGAGGCATCATTTTTGACTTGATCGGTAATACAGAACCATTAAACCTTGACTGCTTTCACCAGAATTGTGAAAAAACCGTGAAAAGTTATACCGACCCCCTGATGGTTTTCAATGGTGAACACCCAGATGGTAGAAACAAAGTTGATTCAACTCCGAAAAATTACGGAGTTCTTCATGTAGCTCAACTGAAGCTATCATAAAACAAAGCCATCAAAGGGTCAAGTTCGCCCATCGGATTTTTTCTCTAAACTAAGAAAAATCAGTGTATTAAAAATCTTCGCTCTCCCAAATTCATGTTAGAACTCCATTGTCATACTACCTACTCCGATGGTACACTGGCTCCCAGCCAACTGATCGCTTTGGCGATTCAAACTGGTGTTAAAGCGATCGCCATCACCGATCACGATACCCTTTCTGGTTGGGAAGAAGCTTTTAGTGCCGCAGCCGACCTGGATCTCGAAATTGTTCCCGGAGTAGAATTGTCTACGGTTTATAACGAACGTTCTTTACATATTTTGGGATTTTACCCCAATAAAAATAAACTCTATTATCCCCTCAATGAACGTTTAGAAGGACGCAAAAGACGCGCCCAACAAATTGTTAATAAACTCGCCGAGTTGGGTTATCCGGTTGAACTTCCTCAAATGGGTGAAGGAATAGCAGCTTCTCGCCCTCATATTGCTAGGGCTTTGGTGAAAGCTGGTTACGTTCAATCTTCTCAAGAAGCCTTTGAAAAATGGTTGGGAGATGATCAACCTGCTTTTGTTCAATATGAAAAATTTTCCGCAGAAGAAGGGATTCAACTCTTACTTAATTGTGATGGAATTCCCGTTTGGGCGCATCCTTATTTGTTTCGAGGGGGCGAAGTGGAAGCGGTGTTAAAAGATCTGGTTTCTGCCGGTTTATTGGGTGTTGAAGTTTATCATCCCAGTCATACATCAAAACAAATTAAGCACTTAGAATCTTTGTGCGATCATTATGGGTTATTAAAAACCGGAGGAAGTGATTTTCACAGCCCAAATTCTGATATTAGTCTCAATCAACTTCATTTACCGCTGGAGTTATTGGAGTCTATAAAACAAGTTAAATCGAAAAGAGAACGAACTCGCTGATTTTGAGAGTTTTAATCATTGTTTCTCGGGAACTCAACTCAACCTCTCCGAAAAATATGTAAAAATAAAAACGTTAACTTGAAAAAACCTTTCGACCATGACTTATCATGTAATTTATGACGGAAACTGTAATTTGTGTGTGACCTTAGTACAGCTTCTAGAAAACTTAGATCAAGGTCAGCAGTTTCAATATATCCCCATGCAAAACCAAACTGAACTAAACCGCTTTGGCGTTACATCAACCGACTGCGAACAGGGGATGATTTTAATCGATGGTAACAACCCTCAGCGTCGTTGGCAAGGGAGCGATGCAGCCGAAGAAATTGGGAATTTATTACCGGCCGGCGATCTATTTGTGGGCGCCTATCGCGCTTTACCGGGGTTAAAATGGGCGGGAGATCGCATTTATGAACAAGTCCGCGATAACCGTTATCAGTGGTTTGGTCAGCGTTCTAGCACCTACAATTCAGCTTACTCCAGTTGTGAGAGTTGTCAACAAAATTAGGGCTTGCGCGATCGCTAATTTCCGAGTATAGTAATATTCAACAGCACCTAACACTAATTGTGGGCTGCTGTCTCACCATTCGCATATACATCTGTACAAGTGTATCTGTGTATTTAGGTGGTTGCGTCAGCTAAGAATATCTCAAGTTCTTATTTGGCGTTATTACCTCTGTGTATATATCCACTTACACAGATAGATATGCGGGTTGTGAGACATTGGCTTACTCCAGGGCTGAATTAGCAACTTGGTGTGAAGTGTTCTCGCTGTGAACTTCTCAAAACAAAGTGATAGCATTTTCAGAGGAGTTTTTAAAAACCACAAATTGAAAGAGATAGCTAGTAACTATCTTGGTAATACTATCGCGATCAATTTCTCGTATAAATGCTGTATCTGAATGTAGATAACGTTAGTTTAGACTAATGTTGATAATTGCTTCTATTTTGTTTTTTAGGTGCAAAGAAGTAATTAAGATTCGAGAAGTTCATAACAGAATACTCCGTTAGTGCGAGGTGAGTTAACAAAAAAATATCACCGGAGTTCACAAATAATGAAAACTCAAAAAAGTCAATCTAAACAATTACAGAATTTGGTCGCTATTTTTTGGGATTACGAAAATGTATCTCAATTTGAAATAGCATCTGATTTGTTGAAAATTGCTAGCTTTATAGGAAATATTTTTACTTTGAAAGCTTACAGTTGTAACTGGAATGAAAGTCATAAAAGTTATCTCGAACAGAAAGGCTTTGAGTGTATCCAGATCAAAAATAAAAGTAAAATCAAAAATGCGGTTGATTTTCAAATTGTAATAGACTGTTTTCAGCCCACAAAAACTAATACTTACCCAGATATAATCATATTAGTAACGGGAGATAGTTACAGTCAGATTGTACAGCAAAACCTCAGACAAGAAAACCGAAAATTAATTGTATTTGCACGAAAGGGAAGTCATTGTAAGACTTTAAACCCGAAAGCATTTGATGAATTTCATTATATAGATGAACTTCCTAAGCTGGTGAAAAAATTGGATTCTCAAACGCTGCAAACAGAAGGTTACATTTGTTATGAAGAAGCGGTAAAATGTTTAATGCAAGCAATCAAAACTGCTGTCAAGAGCCAAAAATCTGCTACAATAGGTTATCTGGGAAAATTAATGCACGATAATCCCAATTTTCCGAACTATAAAAATGTTGCATCGATCCGCAAACCAGATGGAACAAGTTTTTCCAAGTTTAATAAATTCCTGGAAACACTGATTCAAAAAGGAATTATTAAAAAAGTCAACCAGGAGATCATTTTGATTCGGGATATGAAATAGAATTAATCCTCTCAACGCATTAGTTGTGTTAATAATCCTCACCGGGTTGCAGAGAATCATCATCTGATGATAAACTAACCAAAGTGAGGATAGACAAAAATTATTTTTGATTTAAACTCTTTAGATATAAGAAGATCTAAAAAATGGATAAACTTCCAAGAATTCAAGATGAAAAACTGAGGTTGAGGGCGTTAACCCATCGTTCCTACGTTAACGAACATCCAGGAGAAGGAAAAGATAACGAGCGCTTAGAATTTTTAGGAGATGCAGTCTTAGGGTTTTTAGTAGGTGAATTACTGTATAATTATAATGGGGAAGAACTAAGCGAAGCCCAAATGACCCGTTTAAGAGCCGCATTAGTCGATGAAAAACAACTGGGAAAATTTGCGGCAAAATTGGGAATGGGTGAAATCATGCGACTGGGAAAAGGAGCAATAAGAGATGCAGGATACCAAAACCCGGCATTACTGAGCGATACATTTGAAGCCTATATTGGAGCGTACTATTTGGAAGCGGGAATAGAAAAAGTTAGAGAATTTATTATCCCTCTGTTTACTCAAGTAGCAATGGAAATTGTCGGGCTGCATTCCCAAGAAAAAAACACCGAACATTTAATCGACTCAAAAAATCGATTTCAGCAGTGGGCGTTAGCAGAAGTGGGAGAAAACCCGAAATACTTTATTATCGATCAATCCGGCCCCGATCATGCCAAAGAATTTGTTGCGGAAGTGCGGGTTAAAGATCAAGTCTATGGTATCGGAAAAGGGCGCCGCAAACAAGACGCTCAAAAAAAAGCCGCAGAAGCAGCCTTAAAAAAATTGGGAATTGTGTGAAAAGGGAATAGGGAATAGGCGCTTCTTGCAAGAGGCAAGGGGAAGGGGAAAAGGGGAAAGAGGCAGTGTACAGTTATCAGTTATCAGTTATCAGTAGCATGGTACTCTTGACTGGTCACTGTTAACTGTAAACTGTTAACTGAAAAGGAACGGGTTTATAAAAGTTTTGCATGGGAAAATCTAAATTTGGACCGAACCCGCCCCTACAATACTGTTCCCTGTAAACTGAATTAAGCTCGCAAAGCTAACTCGGCGGTAGGTTGAGACTCTCGGATGAGATATTCTAGGAAGGTCTGAGCGACGACAGAGAGATGTTTTCCGCCGAGATAAACAACATACCAGCGCCGCTGAATGGGAAAATGTTGGATATCCAAAATCGTCAATTCTCTCGATAAACTCTCTAAAACTAGAGTATGTTTGGAAAGAACCGAAATACCTAAGCCACCTGCGATCGCGTGTTTGATGGCTTCATTGCTACCAAGTTCCAAACGAACCTTAACCTTAACCTTGTGTTTTTCAAGCAACTGCTGAACAGCTTGTCGAGTTCCAGAACCCGGTTCTCGCATGATAAAAGCTTCACCTTGAAGTTGTTTGATGGAAATATTTTTCTGTTTAGCGAGGGGATGATCTTGTCGAGCAACAACAACGAGAGGATTATCAAGAAAAGGTTCTGCACAGAGATCGAGATCCTCAGGAGGTTGACTGAGAATATAAAGATCATCTTGATTCTCTTGCATTCGCCGAATGAGTTCCTGATGGTTGTTCACCTGAAGCGAGACATCAATACCGGGATACTTTTGGCAAAACGAACCCAGAAGCCGAGGAACGAAATATTTAGCCGTTGTCACCACAGCGAGGCGAAGTTGTCCTTGCTTCATCCCTTTCAAGTCAGCAACTTTCATCTGAAAATTTTCGAGTTGCTCGAAGATGTAGTGACAAGTATCGGACAGTTCCCGACCCGCCTCCGTGAGATAGAGTTGCTTGCCAATTTGTTCAAACAAAGGAAGACCAACCGCCTGAGTTAGTTGCTTGACTTGGCTGGAAACTGTTGGCTGAGTGATATACAACTCCTCAGCCGCTTTAGTAAAACTACCGTGACGAGCCACAGCTTCAAAGACTCGTAACTGATGTAGGGTTGCCTGGATCAAGAACTCCTCCTTTCTATGAGATATGGGTTGGGGTGCTAGCTATAAGTAAATGCAATATGAAAAGGGTTGCGTTCTATTTCGATTTTAATGGTATGCTAACCATAGACATTAGTCAATCAATGATAGTATTTCGATAGACCTGTATCTATTTTAGCGTTCACTCAGATTTCACAAACCCATGCAAGTAACCAGGATTACGAATAAAATACATTTTAGAAATCTACAAGGAGACATATTTGGGGGAGTCACCGCCGCTGTTATCGCCTTACCAATGGCATTAGCCTTCGGGGTCGCTTCCGGTGCGGGAGCCGCCGCAGGCCTTTGGGGGGCTGTTTTGGTGGGTTTCTTTGCCGCATTGTTTGGAGGTACGCCAACTTTAATTTCCGAACCTACAGGCCCGATGACCGTTGTGTTTACGGCGGTTGTGGCTAAATCTCTGGCTGCGGCACCCGACGAACAAACCGGGATGGCAATGGCTTTCACCGTTGTGATGCTGGCGGGGGTTTTTCAATTCGTGTTTGGGGTGTTGAAATTGGGTAAATACATTACCCTGATGCCCTACACCGTAATTTCAGGGTTTATGTCCGGTATCGGGATCATCCTGATCATTCTTCAGATCGGTCCAATGCTCGGACAAGCCAGCCCGAAAGGTGGAGTCGTGGGAACGTTGCAAAATATTCCCAACTTGATAGCCGGTATCAATCCGCTAGAAACTGTCTTGGGTGTGATTGCCATTGCAATTATCTTCTTCACTCCCAACAAATTGAAGAAGGTAGTTCCGCCTCAACTCAGTGCTTTAGTGATCGGAACCCTGATTTCTCTATTCTTCTTCGGTGATGCAGATATTCGTCGCATCGGTGCAATTCCGATGGGCTTACCTCAATTACATATGCCGGTATTTAGCCTGGGACAAATCAACACCATGTTAATTGATGGTTTGGTTCTGGGAATGCTCGGTTGTATTGACTCTCTGCTGACTTCTGTAATTGCCGATAGCTTAACTCAAACTCAACATAATTCTGATAAAGAACTTCTCGGTCAAGGACTTGGAAACCTGATTTCTGGAATTTGTGGCGGTCTTCCCGGTGCGGGTGCAACAATGGGAACCGTTGTTAATATCCAAAGCGGTGCTACAACAGCCGTTTCCGGTTTAACTCGCGCTCTGATTTTATTAGTGATCGTCTTAGTAGCCGCTCCCCTCACCCAAAGCATTCCGATGGCGGTTCTTGCAGGTATTGCGCTGAAAGTCGGTATCGATATTATTGACTGGAAATTCCTCAAACGCGCTCACAAACTTTCTTGGAAAGCTGCCGCCATCATGTATGGTGTGGTCTTGCTCACTGTTTTCTATGACTTAATTATAGCAGTTGGTGTTGGGGTATTTGTGGCGAATATGCTCACGATTAAACGTCTAGCCGATATCCAAGCCGAACAGGTTAAAGCCATTGACACCCCCAACGATGAGGTGCTTGTCAATGAAGAAGCCAAAGAGTTGATGAAACAAGCCAACGGTCGTATCCTCTTACTCGACCTCGGCGGCCCGATGAGCTTTGGTGCATCAAAAGCAATTACTCAACGTCAAGCGATTTTAGATAACTATCAAGCGATCATTATCGACTTAAACCACGTTCCTCTGTTGGGTGTTACCGCAACCCTGGCGTTGGAAAAAATGATCGATACTGCTTACAATAAATCCATTGATGTTTACATTGTCGGCGCTGAAAATAGCCAACATCAAATTAAAACTCGTCTACAACGCTTCAATATTTTGGACCGTTTACCCAAAGAAAATCGAGTCGCAACCCGTGTTGTTGCTCTGCGGCGTGCTTTAGCGAGTATCAACGGTGAAGTCATCCAACCTGAAAGCTATGACACCGAAGAAGTCAATAGCTATCCGGTCAGTCCTAGTGATGCTCCTAGACTGCAAAAATCTTGATTGTCTAGCCCCGGTTCGTAACTCCTAATATTCTCCCTCTTATCGGGGCTATTTCCTAATTATCTTGAGACCGATCTCAAATCAGGGAAAGGCAGAACTCTCTTCAAAACCTTAAAACGGTTAAGCTGCTTCTGCCTCCCCAACTTTTTAAAATTTTTTGATCTACAATCATCTCCACAACTAACAAGTGAGAAGCTATTTTAACGGCGGGTCGATCAATATTTGCTTCTAATAAATTCTAAATAAAGATCAATTCGCTTTGCACTGAAAACCAATTTGTGATTCAATTAAATTAGATTGCCACTGTCTTGAAAACCCATGTTATACCTCTTGAATATTCCCCTGTCTTCTCCTATTTTTGCAGCGGCTACGGAAGCCGAAAATGGTCCGGTTGTCTTAACTGCCGTTCTCCTCAGTTTAGTTGTGGTTTATATTGCCAGTAAACTCGGCGGAGAATTATCAAAACGTCTCGATTTACCCCCAGTTTTAGGCGAATTAATTGGCGGGGTTGTTGTTGGAACTTCCGCTTTGCACCTGTTAGTTTTTCCTGAAAGTGGTGCAACCGCTTCTGACTCTTTATTGATGACTTTTTTACAATCCATTAGCGATTTGAGTCCAGAGTCAGTTACTTCTATTTTTGCCAGCCAAAGTGAAGTGGTTTCTGTTTTGGCAGAATTAGGGGTAATTATTCTCCTGTTTGAAATCGGTTTGGAATCGGAGCTTAGAGAATTACAAAAAGTCGGTTATCAAGCCGCAGTTGTCGCGGTTGTCGGTGTGGTTGCTCCCTTTGCAGCCGGTACTTTAGGGCTGATGTATTTCTTCGCAGTTCCCGCAATTCCTGCTATTTTTGCCGGGGCTGCATTAACAGCGACCAGCATCGGAATTACCTCAAAAGTTCTCTCAGAAATCGGACGCCTCAAATCAAAAGAAGGTCAAATTATTGTCGGGGCGGCCGTTATTGATGACGTTCTCGGTATCATTGTTTTAGCCGTTGTTGCCAGTTTAGCCAAAACCGGCGAAGTAGACATCATCAATGTTGTTTATCTAATTATTAGCGCCACAGCATTTCTTCTCGGTTCTATCTTACTCGGGAAATTCTTCAACACCTCTTTTGTCGCGATCGCCGATCTTTTACAAACTCGAGGACAGTTGGTCATTCCCGCTTTTACCTTTGCTTTCTTGATGGCATTTTTAGCCAATGCAATTCATTTAGAAGCAATTTTAGGGGCGTTTGCAGCCGGTTTAGTTCTTGATGAAACTGACAAACGCAAAGAACTTGATAAACAAGTTGTTCCCATTGCTGACATTTTAGTTCCCATTTTCTTCGTTACCGTCGGGGCGAAAGCGGACTTGGGCGTATTAAATCCCGCAGTCCCCGCCAACCGCGAAGGACTAATTATCGCCACTTTCTTAATTGTGGTTGCCATTATCGGTAAAGTGATTACAGGTTGGGCGGTTATCGGTCAGCCTCAAATTAACCGCTTGGCCATTGGCGTCGGAATGATTCCCCGGGGCGAAGTTGGTTTGGTGTTTGCGGGAATTGGTTCGGCCAGCGGCGTACTCAGCAAACCCCTCGAAGCCGCTATCATTATCATGGTGATTCTCACCACATTCCTCGCGCCTCCTTTCCTCCGTTTTGCTTTTAAACAGTCTCCAGAAACCCCCGAAACGGATGTCGAGTACAAAGGAAATGCCTAAACTGCTTTCCTCCCTCAACCTCAGAGGAAATCAATCCATCATCTAGATTCGCTTATTTGTGTTAACTTTAATTCAGCGATCGCAGAACAGTTCATTTGATCTCAAACTGTTCTGGTGATTACTGAATTTTTTCCTTTATATAGTAATTACCATAATGATTGATAACAAAGAGCAAAAAAGATCAAAATAGATTTTGTATAAACCCGTCCCAAGATCTTTGTTCCTTCCAATTTTACAGTTAGCATGGAAAATATTATCCAAAGCCTTCCCAATAGCCCAATTGTAACTTTTACAATTCTAATTCTCGTTAGTTTAACCATTCCTCCAATATTTGAAAAGTTAAAACTACCGGGATTAGTCGGATTATTAGTTGCCGGAGTCATATTAGGAAGCAACGGTTTACAACTGCTTGAAGCCGATTCCGAAACCATGAAACTGTTTGCAGACATCGGTAAAATTTATCTGATGTTTGTGGCGGGTTTGGAAATCGATCTCGCCGAATTTAGACGCACAAAAGATCGTTCTTTGGGCTTTGGTTTTGCAACTTTTGCCATACCGTTAATAACGGGAACTGCTGTAGGCTTAGTCTTTGGTTTCGGGTTAAACGCTGCGATTTTAATCGGTTCCCTTCTCGCCTCTCATACCCTCCTCGGATATCCCATCGTTAACCGTTTGGGTGTTGTTAAAAACGAAGCCGTAACCGTAACCATCGGCGCAACAATTTTCACCGATATCGCCGCCCTTTTGGTTTTAGCCATTTGTATTTCTATTTATGGCGGAGAATTTTCACCCGCAACTTTAATTATTCAACTCGGCGCTTTAGCGCTCTATTCTGCTATCGTTTTAGTGGGATTAGATTGGGCGGGAAAAGAGTATTTTCGCCGCACCGGAGACGAAGAAGGCAATCAGTTTTTGTTTGTATTATTGGCGGTTTTTCTCGCTTCTGTCGGCGCCCAAGTTATCAATATTGACAAAATTGTGGGGGCGTTTCTAACCGGACTCGCCGTTAACGATGTTTTGGGTCACAGTCCCGTAGAAGAAAAAGTAGAATTTGTTGGGAGTACCTTATTTATTCCTTTTTTCTTTATTCAAATGGGATTGTTGATTGATATTCCCGCCTTTGTGAGCAGTTTAACGACTGAATTGGGATTAACTTTAGCAATTGTTGGGGGATTACTTGGGAGCAAATTTTTAGCCGCTTTTACCGCCAAACTTCTCTACAAATACAAGTGGAATGAAACCCTAACCATGTGGTCGCTTTCCCTTCCCCAAGTGGCGGCGACTTTAGCAGCAGCTTTAGTCGGAGTTGATGCAGGTCTTTTGAGTCAAGAAGTCTTTAACAGCGTGATTGTTTTGATGTTAGTTACTTCAATTCTTGGCTCAGTTTTAACCGCTCGTGTGGCGCGAGATTTAACCATACCCAAAGCCGATTTAGAACCTCAAAGCGAAGAATGGACGTTAGGAATAGAACCGCTTGAAACGTCGGAAATACAACAGTCAGCCAGTAAATTTACCGTATGCAAACTGAAAAATCGCTTTACCGTTTTGGTTCCAATTTATAATCCCCTCTCACAACGTTATCTCATCGAAATGGGAGCGTTATTGGCGCGTCACGAGTCGGGAATGATCGTGCCTGTATCCATTACTCAAGCTCACGTTCACATGGACGAACCGCAGTTGGGTATCGCCCTAGAACAAAGCGATAGGCTGTTAGAAAGAGCGGTCGAAGTTGCCAAAGAATTTAAAGTCGAAGCCAAACCAAAAGTTAGAATAGATGATGATATTGCCGAAGGAATTAGTCGGACGGCTCGCGAACAAAATGCCAATTTAATTGTTATGGGTTGGAGCGATTCTACAACCAGTTTAAGAGCGCGATTATTTGGCAGTTTGGTTGATAATGTATTTTGGGCTTCTCATTGTCCGGTGGCGATGGTTAAACTGTTGGATGAACCGATTAATATTCGTCGGATTTTAGTTCCCGTTAAAAATATTACGCCCCAAGCCATTAGAACCGTTCGTTTTGCTCAACTCTTTGCGGATACAAATCAGGCGAAAATAGCCCTTTTACACGTTTGCGATCGCGGAACTTCTTCAGAACAAATCGCTAAATTTGAGGCGGAAATGGCGGATGTTCTAACTCAAGGTGGCCCCCAAGTTCAGGCAAGAATTAAAACCGTTGCTTATGATGATGTTTCCAAAGTCATTGTCAGAGCCGCCCAATCTTTTGATCTGGTCGTTTTGCGTTCAATGCGGCGTCGGACTGCGGGAGGTTTGGGGGTAAGTAATGTAACCTCTGAAGTGATCAAACAGCTAACCTGTTCTATTGTTTTGTTTGGAGAACCCCACACTTAAAAACATATTAGGAGGAGGGTGCATCAGATAATCAACTTAAAAATTAAACCCAAGCGCTTGCAGTCTGATGCATCATCAAACTACAAGTAGGGTGCATCAGATAATCAACTTAAAAATTAAACCCAAGTGCTTGCAGTCTGATGCACCATCAAACTAAAAGTAGGGTGCATCAGATAATCAACTTAAAAATTAAACCCAAGTGCTTGCAGTCTGATGCACCCTACAATTGAAACGACTTCTTCAGGAGTTTGATATTTCCCTGATTTCAGCTTGCTTTGAATAAATTGTTCTTGGTCAGAGGTGAGATTGATACTCATGGTATGATTAAATTAGAGTTCATCCTAATCATAGCTAATCTAGTTTATGATCAGTTTTGAGAGTAGAATTAACTTAAATCATCTAGGAGTAAGATAAATAACGATGAATACAGTTCAATTACGACAAAAAATCGAAAGCCAACTCAATCAACTCTCACCCGAAAGACTTGCCCTGGTGAGTGACTTTCTTGACTCCATCGAATCGACAGAACCCACTGATTCATCTTCTTTGCGTAAACTTCCCCCCATTAAAAGAGGAAAAACCGCCAAAGATTTACTAAAATATGCTGGAACTTGGCAGGGAGATGATCTGGAAGACTGCCTAAATATCGTTCATAAAACTCGCTCAGAAACGCAGTTTTAGCCCCATGCCTTATCTACTCGATACCAACCACTGTAGCTATATTCTTAATGGCAACTCTCAAGTAATTAGTGCCTTAAATACTCATATGAATGATACTCTAGGTATTAATTCCTGAACCCCGAACACTTCAAGTTGTTTGATGATTATATAGCGATCGCAACAGGATAATAACTCCTATCTATGGCTTCTCATATTTTACCTTCAGTTTTCCAGATTCTAAGTGTAGAATCAGACTTAGTTACCAGACATACTATCATTTGTTACCTGTAATTTTTCAAGTTCTACTTTAGGAAGTAATAGCGTTGATTCTATCCCATTTTTAAGTTCTTTCCATTTTATTTTATTAGCATCTTCTGGATAAATCTTACTTTCTTCAGGATCAAGTGAAACATCTGGATATCCGCGTTGAAGACAATCCAGCAGTAATTGATTGGCATCATAATATAACTTCAGTGCTTCTCTTTGCTGGACACTAAACTTATAGTTTCCTATGTGACTTTGACACATTACTCGATATCTATCCAAAATTTCTTTAAGCTGTTTATGCAATTGATCTCCTTCACGCTGCCACCATTCTTTAAGACTTTCATTTTCCGTTGGCTTAATCTCTTGCTTTAATAACTTTAAAGATTCTTGTAGATGCTGGAAAATATCAAAATTCATCTTCTGAGAAATACTAAGCGTCCATTGAGGATTACGGAAAGAAGATTGAATATAATTAAATACCTCAAAAATTGATCCATTAAATCCATATTCAGACTGAAACCAGAGGCTACCTAAACTATACAAATCATTAATATATCTCAAAGTTCCATTGTGAGGATCGATTTCATATCCTATATCAAGCTGATGTATATACCACTTAGCATCATCTCTGCTTAAATCTAGATCTAAAAAACTCGCCAAGTAAAATGCTCTAGATCGAGCGCACACAAAAGGTGTAGAAGAAATTTTAGATTTTTCATTCAATTGACCTAGAAAAGACTGAATATAACTATCTTCTGATATTTCCGGCATTTCATCAATTCTGTTTTTCATTGCTATAATCAAATTATCTACAGGTTGTAGCATTTCAGACAGTAGCAAAAATACCTCACGCCATCTAGAATCACTAAGATATTGAGTGAGGTTTTCAAAAGCTCTATTGCTATAATCAGACTCATCTATCTTGTTTAAAAAGTGTCTTGCTGTAAAATACTCTTGAAATGTAGAATGATAGAAACTATATTTTTCCCCTTGACCGATTAATAATCTAGAATCAACTTCTATATCATTCAACAATTTTTTTAACTTGGCTCTACACTGATCGAGATCTCTAATGTTAGAGAAAGATGGTACACAACGCTTAATTAACTGGTGAATATTTCTATCTTCTACGGAAAAACTAGAATTTCCTTGTTTAAAAGCTGTAGCAGCTATTTCTCTTAGCAAAATTTCAAAATTTATATCGCCCTCAAGATTGTCACGATCAGATAAGTAATTCCAACTGTCTTTATCTGACCCTACTAAACAGTCTATTGCTTTTCGATATAAGTCACTTTTTTTAGATGGAAGTTCACCTTTTTCTACAAAAATAATTAATATGAGATTGAGTAAGAGTGGTATTCCAACTATTTCTTGAATACGTTCATTTTCTGGATATTCTATGTAACGGAGCAGATCTTCTACATAATGTCTGGCAACTTCTTCAGGACGGTTATCAATCTTAGTTAACCAATTGTAAGCATAGTTTTGAATTTGAAATCCTTGCTTATAATCATTATTGAAAGGGCTTAAATGTACAATTTTAAATTCTTTATCATATAATTTCTTGCTTGGTAAACCGTATCCGCTTCTACAAGATAAAATTACCCTATTTCTTAAAATATCAAAATCTAAGACTACATTAAAAAAATGATATAATTCTTGTCTACTTAACTCATCTAACTGATCTAATAGGATTAAAGCTTTACCCTGTTTAATCGTTTGAACAACAGAGTTATCTTCATTTATATTAAAATATTTATAACTAATAAAATATTCCAGTGTAAAGCTTTGATCTTGATTTTTAAGTTTGTTCTTGAGATTGTAAAACTCTTTGAGTTCAATCAAAATTGGTATCAGGGATTGGTTAGGGTCAAGTTGATTGATATGAGTTACTATAAATTTGAGTAACATACTTTTTCCTGAACCTGGTTCACCTCGTATGAGGAGTTTTGACTCTTGTAAAACTATCTCTTGCCATTTGATTAATTTTACTTCCTCAATTTCCCGATCTTTAGAATTTTCCCGATCTTGAAAATAAATATCAACGAAAAAATCATCAATTGGCACTATTTTAAAAACATCTGCTTTAAAGCGACGTAGAGCAGACACCTTTTCACATTGTTGATATTGTTCTCTTAACAATTTATCATAATCATTTTCTTCATTATTAGTTAGATTGTTAACTGATTTAGAGTGTTGGTTCTCTGTTTGCTCCTCTTGAAAACCTAATGGAGCTTCTACTTTTTCTCTTTCTCTATTCCATCTGTTTTCTAGAATTTCTTTAACGTTTATTTTCTTAACTTTTTCACCTAAAACATCAGTAATATCTTTCCATAGCTGAGAAGCTGGTTTATTTACACTCTTTTTTGAATAATTGTTTATTTCACTTAACTTTTGCTGATTCCATGTAATTTCTAGTATATTTTTTTCTATGTCTTTTAATTCTCTATTAAGCAATTTCTCAACAAAACAAATTACATCCTTTATTTCCATTAGAGTCACTTTTAGTATCTATTTAGAACTCAGATTAACTTACAAATCCAACTTTTCCAACTTTTAATTTTTATTTTAGCTAGTAAAACTTCCAACTTTTCCAATCTCAATTAACCTTTCATGTGGGTTATTGTGAATATGTAATGAAATCAACCTGAAAACGGAGGTAATAAAATGTCCATAGATCACTTTTCATTTAATGAAATTCGGACAGAACTGCAAGCTAACATAATCCCTGTTATGCAACAGCTAAACGACATTCGACAGCGTACAGAACAAACTATGATGTCGGTTGCAGCACTTTATAACCATGTAGACCATGCAGTTGCTTCAGTCTATCAACGCCTCCTATTAAGTAATCAACCCCATGATTCCAAGCTCGTTATTGGTCGCTTTGAACATCGAATCAAACTGCTCAAAATACTTGAGGAAGCACAAGAGAAGGTATGGATTATTAGCCCTTGGACTTCTAAAAATGGCTTTGATGAGCCGATTATTGAAGGCATGAATAACTGTCTCCAGCGAAGAATTCCAATTAGTATTGGTTGGGGATTTCAAGGAGATATTGGGACTTTAATTAAACCCCAAAATAGTAGTTGGACATTTACTGGGCTTCCTTGGCAGTACAGCGCCATGCCCGAGTTGAGGAAATTGAAGTGCGTTTACCCGGATGAATTTCAACTTAAACTGATTGGTACTCATGCTAAAGTGTTTATGAATGAACAATTTGCGGTTGTCGGCAGCTATAACATTCTCTGCTCTAAGCCCAAAAGTGAAAAGGATTTGTATGAAGAACTAGGACTCATTACTACAAGCCCGTGCGATCTTCAAACTTTGAGAGATTGGTTTGACAATGCTCCCAATTATACCGCAGGCTAGATAAAGGACACAATATAGATTTACTGAAAAAACCCGGTTTACTAAGAAAATCCGGGTTTTTTTGCTTTTCTAAATTTGCTTAAATTACTGAGTAGCTACAAGCTGTTTTTTGTTCGTTTTTTCCGGTTCAATAGGCGCACTCAACGCTTCTTCTAACGGCGCACAACCCAACCTTTCTTCGAGAATATTCATCACTTCCCGACCAAAATCATAGGGGTTTCTTTGCCAAGCTTCCAGACAAACTTCTCCAAAAAACGACCCCAACGGTTCGGGATTCCATAACAATTTTCTCGCCGTCCAAGGCATCAAACTCATGGGATTATAATCCGGTTTTAGCATATCCTTTTCAAAGGCATATTCTTCTAAATGGGTGTGGGGTTGCAACCCGATAAAGAAAATCGCAGGTTCGACTTTATCCGCCCCGAAAATCTTTTCAAGTTCCCGGTGATAGGCTAACGTTTGACGAATGGTTTCAAAAGTTTCATCAATCACATTAAACGAATAATTCACCGAAACCAAATCGTTAAACCCTGCGGCTTTTAAATCGCGGCAATTTTCCAAAACCACCCGCAAATTATATCCCATTCGCATTTTCCGAACCAATTCTTGAGAACCGCTCGTAATGCCTATTTCAAAATAATTCATCCCGGTTTTGACCATCAAATCGCACAACTCAGGAGTTAAATTATCCGCCCGAATATAAGCCGCCCAGTGAATATCATCCATCCCCGCATCGAGAACTTTTTGTAACAGTTCTACCGCATCATTAATAAACCGACGAGCCGGGATAAATTGAGCATCCGTAAACCAAAAATTGCGAATTCCGCGATTATAAAGTTGCTTCATTTCCGCGACAACTTCATCTGCGGGATTAATTCGGACTTGTTTCCCTTCAATCACCGTATAAACACAATAGCAGCAATTGTGAGGACAGCCCCGCTTGGTTTGCACTCCAATGTAAAAATCTTGGTCTTGGAAATAATATTCAAACTCGGGCCAAATCCTTTCAATGTAATTGTAATTGCAGGCCGTTTTTTCTAGCGGAGTCGGCTTTTCGTGTATCATGCGATCGCGAGGCGTTGTTTGTCCAACCACATAACAGCGTTCATCGCTAAAATCTTGACCCCGCAGCAGCTTTTCAAGCAACGTTTCGCCCTCTCCCACCGAAACAACAGTCCCTTTGGGAAGACTCCGCCCCAACTGTTCGTAAAAAACGCTAACCGCTCCCCCACCAACCACAGAATAAGCTTGGGGGTTGTACTGACGGGCGCGTTTGAGTCCCCGTTTAATTAATCCGAGGTTGCGCCAGAGTTCAGTATAGTAAGAAGCGGCCAGTCTCAGCCCGCCCAAGGCGCCTCTAAGCTTAATTACAGGATTTTTAGCGTAATAGAATTCAAAGGCGTTTTGCAGGGGATTTCCGCCCCGTCCGCCAACGGGTGCATAAATTTGAATATCTCGCCAAGAATAGACCAATAATGTGGGTTTAAACTCGTCTACACAAGCATCCAAAGCCGAACTGTAGTCCAAAGGAGGAACGGCACCCAAATCAAAAATTCGCTGTTCAACCTCGGGAAACAGTTTGTGAACATGATCGGCCAGATAAACCACGCCAATGGGGAAAATGGGATTACAAGGAAGGCGGACGTAAAGGATTTTATTTTCCATGATGAATGAGAAGGGGTCTGTACTTCAGAGACAGTCTAATGACAAGCTTTTATTCGGGTTTATTTATATAACTTAACAATATACTGTAGTTTTTTCATTTTCGGAGCCATGTTTCTGAAAAACTTTAAAAATTTCTAAACACGAGTCACAGCGATGTGGAGAAGGGATTTACTCGTATCTGTCTTGATTTTAAAGCATTGGGGAAAGGATTGGGTAATTTCCCCCATTCAAGGGTCAAACCCTTGAATTTTAGCAGAAAACGGCGATCTACGAATGAGTACGAAAACGGATTGGTAGTCGCGTTTACAACTATTCGGGATCAGGTAATGTTAGGTTGGCAATATATCCTAAACTTGTACCCCAAAGCTTTTTAGCAGTTATGGCTCAAATTCTTGATCCCCTACCATCAAACGTCTCTAACCGGATTCTCTGCTGCTACGTGAACGCAACCAGCCAGATCCAAATCGCTCGCATTAGCAACATTGCCAATTGGTACTTTGAGCGAGTGGTGTTTCCGGGACAGCGTTTGTTATTTGAGGCTTTATCGGAGGCGTTGTTAGAAATTCATACCGGTAACATGGCGAGCGCTATCCTTTCCGATAAGATTCCTTGCACTCGTCTTCAGATCGATCAAAATGCTCCGACCATTCCCACAGAAGATACTCATCCCTCTCAAGCCGCGCAAGCTTATCATCAACGGGTGATGTCTCAAAAACCGCGTCAAGCTGTTCCCGAATCTTTAACAACACCCGCTTTAAGTGCTGTTGATTAAACTCGGAACGAAAATCTTTTTTTAAAATCTCCTATCTAGCTGAAAGGTTCCACTTTTAAGACAATAACCTTGAAATCATCTTTGACACTCCTTGCACTTCCAACGGACTAACTTATATTTTTCCTTTAGAAGTGCGGAGTGTCATAAATTATGCAACTAGGAGATTGGGGGAGTGAAGCAACAAAAAATCGATTATCGTGTAGAACGAAGGATTAAATCTAATGACACATGGAATCTAACGCTGCTGTTTCATCAGATAGCCATTCATCCCCATCTCTGAATGCCATTTTTCGGATTTCTCCGATTATTCGCATCACACTGTTAGGATTGTATGCGGCTTTAATGTTGCCTTTACCGTTCTTATCCCAAGCCGTAGATGCGCCAGTCTCTCCTAATTTATTATGGATCGGAATTGGTTTGGGCGCGATCGCCGTTTATGCGGCTTTAACCGAACGAGTTCTTGTTGATGACCAACAAATTCAGGTAACATATCCCGGTTGGGTGAAGCCCATTTTTCGCAAAGGTTGGTCTTTACCCTGGAATGAAGTTAAAGCGCTCAAACCCCGCACCACCGGACAAGGCGGACTGGTTTATTATTTTCTCTCTCAGTCGGGAAAAGGCTATTTACTCCCGATGCGAATTGCTGGTTTTGCTCAACTGGTCAGAATTGTTCAGCAAAAAACGGGAATTGATACCACCGACGTTCGCCCTTTAGCTCAACCCTGGATGTATTTTATCCTATTTGGGTTTACGTTGCTGCTGTTTTTGGTGGATATTTGGACTGTTACAACTGCCTTTTCTGTTGGTCTTCCTTAACAGTTAACAGTGATTTGAGTTTTGGCGATCGCGCTTTTTGAGTTGTGCGATCGCCATTCGTTTAATCATTGTGTAAAAATTAGAAAAATCTATTGGGTTTCCTAGTGACAACCTCACCGACAAAAAAATGCGATCGTTACACTTTTGACTAACAGTACAATTGAACAGTAGCCAATCTATATCTAGACTCATAACTCACTATTGCTGCCCTATTTGCTCCAATGATTTGTTAGACTTTCGTTTAATTGGAAGTGTTACAACTCTTTGCTTATGAGCATTCTGCTTATTTCGCAAATCCCTAAATATTGCATCTAAATCGTAATCAAAGGAGCGAGCATATTCTTCTCTGTAGCTGTAAATTTCTTCTAGAATTTCGTCTTTCCACATTGCTTATTCTCCTTTAAATTCATATCCGATCAACTGATATGGCGTACAGATAACTGGTAACTCGTAACCCAAGCCAGAACTAATTTATGATAGCTTTTTCTGGATGAGGGCGTTTGCCATATGCTTACAATTCCATGTTAGCAGGTAGTCTAAACCATAAACTGTTGCCAGTGCCATATGCAAGGCATCGTTAGAGGCTTTCGATGGTAGGTTACTTTGCTTCAAAAATTCTTTAGCCAGTTCTATAGCCTCCTCTGTCAGATCAAGAAGCATTAACGGCTGTAACAAACTTAGTCTTCGATCCGCGATCTCTGTATCACCTTTGGCAGCTTCATCCAATACAATTTCAGAAGCATACAGCACAAATGAAGTTCTACAATTATCCCACCAGTCCTGCGTAACTTTGATGTTTGCAGCAAGAATTAAGTTGTCGGTTGATCGGGCAGTCAAGTAACCTAAAATACTGGTTTCGATATAGATAGTTTCACTCATGTTAGATGAAATCTAGATGTTCTCATTCTAACCAGCTTACTATATGAGTGTATGTCCTCAGCGAGCGCCATTGTTTAATTATTGTGTAAAAATTAGAAAAATCTCTTGGGTTTCCTGGCGTCAACCCGGCTGACAAGGAAATGCGATCGCTACAGTTCGCCGATCGCTCAAAGTGTATAATTGAGGGAGTTCTGTAACTGACAAAAAAAATCTAACACTTTTTCAAGAGAAGATTATGTCAGAAATGCCATCAATTCAGGAGAAGCTGAAAAGGGTTTGGGAAAATGTCGATCAGATATTTCTACCGAATGACTCTTGGTGGAATGATGATGATAAATGTCATAAAATTCAAGAAAAGTTGTCGAACTTAAACCCCGATCACGAAAAAACGTCTGAACATATTGATCGGATCTATAAAGTTCTCAGTCGGGGTGTAAATCTTACCCAAGCCGCAATTGATTGGGAACATCCAGGCATTGGTTCGGAGAGAAATTTAACAGGTAAGGCAAGAGGAATTCAATGGCGATTGGTAATCGCTTACAGTGGATTTGAGATTACAACCAAAGGGTTAATTAATAAATTAGAAGGTCAACCCAACAAAGATGACTTTAAATCGCTAATTAAGAAATGTCAATCTCATCTTCCCAATTATCCCCCATTAAATCCCCCCGCTTCTGATAGTAGTAAAAGTTTGGAAAAGTGGTTAACTCAAGAAGAAAAATCTATCGGAAAATTTTTGGGTTTGAGAAACAACGATATAAAGGTGATTGAAAATTGGATAGTTGAGTCTCATCCCGTTCAGACCTGGGAAGATGCAGTGCTTCTCGCTAGAGCTTTTAGAAATTGTACAACTCATGGATTTCTGGTTCCTCGTAAAGTCCAAGATTGGAAGCTGAAGCCAATTTTCAAGGTGTTAACGGAGAATTTAGCAGAAATTTTGATTGCAGCCTTAGAAACAATAGAGTCTTGAGTACATCTAAAAATAGATATTGACAACCTTTGGCTTGATCGTCTATAGTAAAAATGTAAATTTTACACTCCGCTATCCGTAAGGGTTGTAACTCAGAAAGTTAAGTCTAGGTCGGTAGACCGATAACTAGGTTTTACATTCTTCGTGACAACGACAGCATGGATATCCGAGTGTAAAATTTTCCCCACTTCATGCGTTCAAAAGGCTGTAGATGAACTGAAGACAGCCCTAGTAAAGTTTAAAACAACGATATACAGATTATTAAGTGTTGTTGGGTTTTATGTGTTAACCCGATTTACACTGATATCAGCCTGATATAATAACTGTTCTGTATTGTGCGAAAAGGTTTCGCCTTTACAGCGAAAATTATGTTTGAGTAAAATCTTATTTTAACCTAAAATTGTGATAATTTTAACGAAAACTTTTGGAGAGTATTGAGCAAAATAAGAAAGACATTTTGACCAAAAAGAATCTAACTATATTTATGAGTCCTAACCAATCTTCCGATCTTCCCCTGTGGGTTCAGGATCGAGAAACTGTCATCGCTAACGATAGCGGAGTTGAATGGCGGGGCGGAGAACGTCCCGACTATTCCTATACCAATCAATCTCTTTACAAAGAAAGTCAATACAATCACCCACAGGGTTCTTTAGAAGCCATTGCGGAAAATTTAGTCCGAACTTTTGAGTTAGAAGCAACTAATAAAGTTAACCCGCAACAGTGGTTATCTATCGTTCAGGATAAGTTTAGAATGAAAGCCAATGGCGGCCCGGAATACACCGCCGAAGATGTCGCCAAAGCCGGAACTTATAATTTATTTATGGGGGAAACCGAACACTACAGTTCTTCGGGAGAAAGCTTTGAATCTTCTTTTCAAGTGTTTCATAAAGCCTTCCCGAAAGGTTTTCTTTGGGAGGTGATCAAAGTCTTAGCGGGGCCTCCGAATGTTACGTTTAAGTGGCGCCATTGGGGAACGTTTAACGGCCCGTTCAAAGACCACGCACCCACCGGAGAAATGCTAGAAATTGTCGGGATGAGTATTGCTCGGGTGACGGAAGATTTAAAAATCATCTCCTTAGAACATTTTTTTGATAACAGCGCCTTTCTCGAAAAACTAACAAGCGGTTGTCCGTTCCACGCTCAAAAATCTTCCGATTGAACTCGACAAAATCTCCCCAATTTGCGATAATTGAAAATGGAAAAGTCAACGAATCCATTGCAATCAATTTGAGTTCTAACGCTCCCGTAAATCCCCAACTCCGCTTAAATCACGTCTCCCTGCAATCAAAAATCGGTTTTCAGCCCATTTTGCAGGATATTTCTGTTGAGGTAGAACCAGGCGATCGCATTGCTTTAGTGGGAATTTCGGGGGCGGGAAAAACTTCGCTTCTGAGGCTATTAAACCGTTTAGATAGTCCGTCAACTGGGGAGATTTTTTTTGAGGGTGAAAATTATAATAAAATACCGGTGGTCGAACTGAGAAAACAAATTACTCTCGTTTTTTCAACACCGAAACTGTTGGGAATGACGGTCAAAGATGCGATCGGTTATCCTCTGAAGTTGCGGGGTTTATCAAAGGATGAAATTAATCAACGGTTAACGCAGTGGACGGAACGCTTAGAGATTCCCAACGAATGGTTAAACCGGACAGAAGTACAACTCTCAAGCGGACAACTGCAAAAAATTGCGATCGCCAGAGCGTTAGTTATCCAACCGAAAATTTTACTTCTCGATGAGGCAATAACAGGCTTAGATGTTGGAAATCAGACAAAGATACTCAATATTTTACAAACACTTGCCGAGGATAAAATCACCCTAATTTTCGCCACTCATCACCTTGATTTAATTCAAGACTGGGCAAATCAACTCTGGTATTTATCGCCAGGAAAAATAGTTCAAAATACCCCAACTCGACAGGTAGACTGGCAAGCATTAAAACAGCAATTTATTGACGCCCAAAAACAGGAAGCCCAAGACTGGGAATAAGGAGTTCAGAAGTCAGAAGTCAGAAGTCAGAAGTTCAGGAGTTGCTGTGTTCAGGAGAAAGTGTTTACTGACAACTGAAAAAACTGGTGACTGGTGAGCAGCGCGGTCTTGGTGGCTTCCATCAAGGAGCGACTGCGAACCCGGAGGGTGACTGGTGAGCAGCGCGGTCTTGGTGGCTTCCATCAAGGAGCGACTGCGAACCCGGAGGGTGACTGGTGACTGTTTTAACTGCTCGCTCTGACGGGTATGGGAGGATGTGTACCGTTCATCCGGGGATTCCAAGAATCAGGCTTTAGCATTTCCAAATTGAGTCGATAACCGACATTTCGCACGGTTTGAATCAAAATAGGTTGGCGAGGATCGGTTTCTACTTTTTTCCGCAAAGAGAGAACGTGAGTATCAATCGTGCGGGGATTATCAATCGAGTCTGGCCAAGCCCGTCGGAGCAGTTCAGAACGACTCAGAGGTTCGCCATCGGCTTGAGCCAAAACATAAAGTAAACTGTATTCTTGAGGAGTTAATTCTATTAATTGTCCCCGCAACCGAATCCGACGTTGAACCAAATCTATTTTAAGAATACCATAGTCTAAACTTGCAGGAGGAGCAACCGTGCGGTTACGTCGCATCAACGCTTCCGTGCGGGCTAAAAACTCTTGCATTCCAAAAGGTTTTGTTAGATAATCATCCGCCCCCGCTTTTAAACCTCGAACAATATCAGCTTCAGTTTTACGAGAAGACAGCATTAAAATGAGGGATTGTTGCTGTCGGAGCCAGCGACAAAATTCTAAACTATTTCCCCCTGGTAATTCAGCATCGAGAATGACCAAATTGGGTTGATGAGTATAGAAGACCTCTCTAGCATTATGAAAATCGGCTGACTGCCAAACCGAGTAGCCAACTTGCTGCAAATGCCAACCCAAAAGCGATCGTAAATGAGGATTTCCTTCAATGATAGAAATGCAAGCAGATCCCACGAGTGTTAGTTATCCTGATTATTATAGGATTACAGGTTAACAGAGCCAATCGGATTGATTTTGTAACCGATGCTACCCTCAATCAAGTTCTCCCCCTTTTCAGTCACAGGTAACAGGTAACAGGTGACTGTTCCGGTGTTCCGGTGTTCCCTATTCCCTATTCCCTATTCCCTATTCCCTATTCCCTCTTACCTCTTACCTATTCCCAGAGTAGCTTGTATGTTGAAACACAATCGGACTCTTGACAGGCACGTTATGATCGAAATAGGAAGACTCAATCAACCGGAGTAAATACATCTCCGAGTGAATAGTCAAATTGTTCATCCCATTCAACATTAGCTGTTATTTTGGGAATGTTTTGCAGACTTTCGCGATCGCTGAAGTAAAAACTAAACTTTAATCCTATAGGTGATGGCACAGCTATCCTATCGAGATTGAGGCTCAAGGTTGATAATTTGGTGTCGAGGAGATCAATCAATTAAAGAACTGCACATCTGTAGGTAATCCCCCCGACACTGGGAAGATTGAGCTAAAATCTAAAATCTAAACGGCTTGGATGGAGGAAATTGGCCCAATACGCGGAAAATCTCCTGTAAAATTGTCCATTCCGACCGTTGATTCCCTGCCCAAACTCTATATACAAGGTTGATAACTATGCTACAAGACGCACCTACTATCCGCCACTATCAAAAACTCACCGATTCTCTCGTCGAAATGTGGAACCGGGGTTATCGCTATGATGATTTGAGAATGTATATTGATGGTTATTTAGCCGCTCTCAGACATTCCAACGCCATCGAACCCTATTTAGTCCATCGGTTAGAAGAAGAAACCTTTCGATATCTCAACGATCCCTCGAACTTCGAGATGGCCATGCCAATGCCTCAGCCCGAAGTAGACTACTATTAGGTAGGCTAAAAGAGTCTGAGCGGGTTTGAGTTTAACTTAGACTCAAAATAAAGAGCCGACTCTTGAAGGGTGGGAGTCGGCAAAACTAGGCGGTAAAAGTACCTTCGGGCAACTTTATAGCCGTTGGGTTTAGGAAGCTAGAGCGACCTCAACCATCTGTTGCAGTTCATTATTTTGGTAGAGTTCGATCATCACATCCGATCCGCCAATAAATTCACCCTTAATGTAAACTTGGGGAATCGTTGGCCAGCTTGAGTATTCTTTAATGCCTTGACGAATTTCAGGATCTTCTAAGACATCAAAGGTTTCAAAGGGAACACCTAAGCTATTAAAAATCTGGACAACATTGTTAGAAAACCCACACATGGGCATCAACTTCGTGCCTTTCATAAACACGAAAATTTTGTTGTTGTTCACCATGTTGTCAATTCTAGCTTGCACTTCTGGAGTCATAGTTTTTCCTGAATTAGCTGAGAGCAATTATTTTTGAGAAAGAAAATAAAACGGTCGGGGTTAGGGCTTCTTTCTCGGATTAACCTAACCTTAAATTAAGCGACTTGATTGGCTTTTTCCCACTCCGAGGGAGTGTAAGTTTTCAAAGCCAGAGCATGGATCGCTTCACTATCCATCGCCTCTTTCACCGCACTATAAACCATCTGATGCTGTTTAACCAGGGTTTTTCCCTCAAACTCAGAAGAAACCACAACAGCCTGAAGGTGATCGCCACCTCCGGTCAAATCCTGAACCTGAACCTTAGCATCTGGCAACTTTGACTTAATCATTGCCTCGACCTGCTGTAAAGCGACCATAAACTCTCTCAATAAACGACCCTATGCTTTATTTTATCGAAATTACTCAGCAGAAGATCGAGATTGTTCAGTTGCTTCACTTCCGGGCAGAGGAGAATCCACAAATCCCAACTCTAACAACTGCTGATAAGCCTTCTTACCCAAATCCCGAGTTGGCGCTTGAGAACGAATAATTTGAATTAACAGGGGAACAGCCAGTTCCGGTTGATTTTGGGCGCGATGCACCAAAGCGAGTTGATAAGTAGCATCATCCCGCATTTGAGCCGTCTGACGGGCATTATTGCGATGTTGATCCGCGACTCGGTTATCAATACCCGAAAAACTCGTCGCCAACTGCTGATAAAAATTAGATAACTGATTAAAAACCTGGCGAGCTTCTTGCAGCTTGCTTGCGGCTTCGGTGTAATTTTCCTGGGCAACCGCAAGACTAGCTTCTTCCAGTAAACGCTTACCGCCCTGTATACTGAGAAAACTATCTTCTAAAGCCAGAGGACGCATCTGAGAAGGATCAACAGGCTGAACCCCTTCTTCACCCGAAAGCGGATCGGAAAATTCGACCGATTCATCCATCGCCGAATTCTCACTGAGAGTTTCTGGCATCGACTCCTGAGCCAGAACACTCGTTGGCATCAACCAGATCCCGACGACAGCCAAAGCCCAAACAGGCCGGCGGACTAGAACGCGGAGAGGGTAGACAGTTGCGGAAGATTGCATGGCTGACAAAGCGCGATCGCGCAACGGCAAGTGAATAAGTTTCAAGAATTCTATCATCGATTTTAGCTTCCTATTTAAAGATTGTTTGAAGTTGTCTACGCTCAACCCGCACGGGTTATAGTTTTTAGGGGCCGGGGAATTTCTCCCGAGCCAACAACCAACCATCCAGATTTAATCAGTCTAGGTCGTGAAAGAGAATTTAGATAAAAAAAAGGTTACTTCATTATGACATCACCCGAGAACTCATCAAGCCTTAACACCCGAGAATACCGGGGGATAGGGGTTTCAGAAGAAAAGATCGGTACCATTTTACAGCGGGGCGGCGAAGAACTAAACGTTGAAAAACTGCCCAATCGCTTCACCGTCCAACTGTCAAGAGACGGACAAGCTTTAGACGATTTATCGCGATCGCCAATTCCGATGGTTTACACCGGGAGCGCCCCTCCCGAGTTAGAAGAAATCCAGGTCGCTCCCGATCAACTCGATCGGGCGATGGAATTGGCCCGACAGTCCGATCGAGTCGCTTTTGCCAGTCATGTTTACCGAGTCGAAAACGATCCGGGGATGGTCTTTTACCTCAGCGATCAAGTCACGATACAATTTGATGAGTCTGTAGAGGAGGCGAAGCGCAACCAAATCGCCTCGGAAGTCGGCTTAGAATACCTCAAACCCATAGACGGAGTAGACAACGCCTTCGTCTATCAAGTCACATCCAAAGCCAGTGAAAATCCAATCAAGATCTCTAACTATCTCAAGCGAAATCCGGAAGTTTTAGTCGCCGAACCCAATATCATCGTTCGCTCTCAATCCTACTACCGCCCAAGCGATCACCTCTACACCAAACAGTGGTATCTCAACCACAATGGCGGATCGTCCCAACTCGGTGTAAACTCTCACATCGGCATCGAACAAGCTTGGGATATCACCCGAGGCGTGCGATCGGTGACAATCGCCATTGCCGATGACTCCGTAGACCTCAACCATCCCGACTTTCAAGGCATGGGTAAAATCGTCGCCCCCCTGGATTTAAAAGGCCGCGATCAGCTTCCCATGCCAGAAGCCGCCTCCGACAATCACGGGACCGCCTGTGCGGGAGTGGCCCTCGCCGAAGAAAATGGTCGGGGAATTGTCGGGGTTGCCCCCGGCTGTGCTTTAATGGCAATTCGGACAACCGGCTACCTCGATGATGAATCCGTCGAACAAATTTTCAATTGGGCGATCCAAAAAGGCGCCTCGGTGATTTCCTGTAGTTGGGGGGCGAGTGCGGTTTATTTCCCCCTGTCGCTGCGACAAAGCGCCGCCATCACCAAGGCTGCCAAACAGGGACGCAAGGGCAAAGGCTGTGTGATTATTTTTGCCGCCGGAAACGCCAACCGTCCCATTAACGGCATTCTCAACGAACAAGGTTGGCCGAATAATGTGATTCAAGGTCAGGTGAAATGGTTGGCCGGGTTTGCGGTTCATCCCGATGTGATCGCCGTTTCTGCCTGTAACAGTCTCAATCAAAAATCGGCCTATAGCAACTGGGGAACCGGAATTAGTCTCTGTGCGCCCAGTAATAACGCCCCTCCGGGAATGTGGCTCCCCGAAACCGGCTATATTGGCACTCCCCCGACCATTCGCAGCGCTTTGCAGGGGTTGGGCGTGTTTACGACCGATCGCATGGGTGCGGCCGGTTACGACCAATCCGATTTTACCCCCTATTTTGGCGGAACTTCCAGCGCCACACCGGTTGTAGCGGGAGTTGCGGGTTTAATTTTATCCGCCAACCCCGATCTCACCGCCCGAGAGGTCCGGCGAATTTTAGAGCAAACGGCCGATAAAATTGTCGATCCGGACCCCGATCCTCAGTTGGGAGTTCGTATGGGAACCTACGATCGCAACGGTTACTCCCAATGGTTCGGCTACGGTAAAGTTAATGCTTATAAAGCCGTAAAAATGGCTTACAGTCAACGGGTGACTTTCCAAAAACCCACCCGTCGCTTAGTTGAAACCAACAGTCAAACGATAGAAATTCCTGATGACAAGCCCGAAGGAATTAAAAGTGCGATCGTGATTTCTGAAACCGCACCCCCGCAAGATATTCAGGTTAGCGTAGAGATCGAACACAGCTTTTTGAGCGATATTGAAGTCTGGTTAATTGCACCGAACGGCGAGAAAGTGTTATTACAAAATCGGATGCTAGGTTGTCAAACTCAGCTTCAGAAAACCTATTCGCTGGCTACAACCCCTTATTTAAGGGAGTGTCTTAATCTTTCACCTCAGGGGAGTTGGCAACTTTGGGTGATTGATTTTGCTCCGGGAAATACCGGAAAATTGAAACAGTGGAAGCTGGACTTAGGGCTTTAGCGGTTTTGTTGACCTCAAATCCAAATTTGTCACAATATAACAATTGCGTGAATTTTTTTGTATGATAAACAAACAAAATCATCAACAGTTTTGGATTTGGGGTCTACTCCTGGCGGTTTTGAGTTGGAGTTGGGGACAAGGGGCGATCGCGGCACCTTCGTTGAATCTTTCTGCACAGGATCTCTTTCGTCAAGCCTATGAAAACCGTTATACTTGGGATGATAATTTTCCCGGTTATACGGCAGAAGTTTCGGTAAATTATCGCGGAAATTTGGATCAAGGGCTGATTCGAGTTGAACCGGATTTAACCGTTTCGGTGAGCAATCTCGAAGATGCAGAAGTCGCGGAAATGATTCAAAGTCAGTTGCAAATGGAAGCCATTCACCGTCGATCTGTTCCCTTCGATCAATTGCATGGAAAACATCAATTTGCACTGGACGGACAAGAAGAAACCGGCGTGATTAATATTGAAGAAATTGCAGGCGATCGCCCCGAATCTTATTATCAAGTTAAAGACAACCAAATTACTCAAGTTAATCGGGTTTTTGGGCAAATTGCAGTTAAAGTTGATACTTTAGGCACAACAAACACCCCCGAAGGTTATTTGGTCAGTCACTTTCAAACCTTTTTTTATAATGCCAATACGGGAGATCTTTTAGAACGCCAAGACGTGCGAGATTTTCACGAAAAAATCGGCAATTATTACCTATTAACCAATCGTACCATTCGCTACGCTGAAGATGAAAATCCCGAAGATAAACTCACCCCAGATATTTTCATTCGATTCAACGATATTCAGCCGTTGTAATTGAAAAAACTCCGAGTTTAAATCTACTCAATTCAACTAGAAAATTTGGGGCAAAGCGAACAATTAACTTTGCTTCGCTCACCCCTTAATTCCCGAATAAAAATCGATTACTGTGGGTTGTTTTCAACTGCCGATTCCAAATAAGCTCGAATCATTGCTTGAGTCCCTTGAGAAGCTCCCTCGGTATCGAGATGACTGACAATTTTAAACAGTTCATCCGCCAATTGTACACCCGGTAAAGGATTTTCAGACGGTAAAACCTCGTGAACCAATCGCAAATCCTTGAGAATATGTTTGATCATAAATCCCGGTGCAAAATCAGAATTGGCGACTTTTTCCCCCAAGTTTGTTAACGCCCAAGAACCCGCAGCCCCGGTACTGCACACCTCAATCACTAACTGGGGGTCTATTCCCTGACGTTTCGCCAACAACATCGCTTCGCACAACCCCACCATATGCAAAGAGCATAGCACCTGATTGCACAGTTTAACAGCTTGACCGCTCCCGCTAGGACCACAATAAAAAATTTGTTTTCCCATCATTTCTAAAATGGGTTTGCAGGTTTCAAACGCTTCGCGATCGCCGCCCACCATAATCGTTAATGTACCATTTTTCGCGCCAATATCTCCGCCAGAAATGGGCGCATCGAGAAAAGAAAGTTGGCGAGACTGCGCTTGAGAAGCAATTCGACGCACCGCTTCCGGCCCGATTGTACTAAAGTCTACAATAATTGCTCCCGGTTTGGCCGATCGCACCACACCATTTTTCCCCAAAACCACTTCTTCAACATCGGGAACATCCCCCACGCAAATACAAATGATATCTGCTGACTCGATGGCTTCGTTAATGGATGAGACGATATTAGCACCTCCAGAGGCGGCTATTTGGGTTCCTGGACGGTTTGGGGTGCGGTTCCAAGCTTTAACATCATAACCACTCTTGGCGAGGTTCGCCGCCATATAACCGCCCATTACCCCTAAACCAAGAAATGCAGTTTTCATCATCGATTCTATTCCTTTTCCCGTTAGTTTACTCTCATAGGTAGGGTAACATTTCAGTGAACAGTGACCAGTCACCAGTCACCAGTTATTAGAGTTTTCAGTTTTCAGTTTTTCCGCGACTCCCAACTCCGAACTTTTTTTGTGTCACCCTGAGTGAAAGGAAGGGTCTATCAAAGATTCTTCGCGTTCGCTGAGAATGACTTGAATGTTTCCGCGTCTTTACAGTCAACAGTGACCAGTTTTTACAGGCTGATTTTTACTCAATTAATGAATTCGTTGGGAACAGTTTTGATCGGAAATCCGACAATAACGGCATTCTTCTAAAGTCGGACAGGGTTGGAATGTTTTTGATGTACAAAGAATAGCGATCACATCCCGCAAACGTCGCTTCAAGTTGCGGTCAATTTTCCAAGCGGGAATCTCGACAATTTCATTATTATAAATAATCCGTCCGTGAGGAACTTGGTATTGACAAGTTTGTTGAGTTTCTAGTGCTAAAGGCAAAAGCAACATATACAATTTTACCTGCATTTCGTGAGATAATTTTGGTTTACCTGTTTTGATATCTTCGACGATAACCCAATCATTTTTAACGGCAATAATATCGGGTCTACCCGCCACACAAATATTAAAATTTTTACCCTGAACTTTAAACGAGTTGGCATTTTCTACATAAACGGTAAACCCTTCGGCTTGCAATTTTGCCGCCCGTTTGATCACTTTTTCATCGTGTTCGGTGGCATCGTAATCGCTTGAATTTCGTTCAAACTGATGATGAATTTGTTGTTGAATGGCATAGGTACAGTTCTTTTCTCCCGCCAACAATTGAGCCAACCAAGTTACCCAAGCGTAGGGCTGTTTTCTGGGTTTGGGGAGGTTTGATTTTTGATAAAACTTTGGAGAAGTCATGTTTTCTTGTATTGAAACAACTGAACTCTATCCTATTGATTAAATTCCGGGTTGTAAATGAATTCAGGTGACATTTTTTCAGGGGTAAATCAAGATAAATGACCGCAAATTACACGAAATAACGTTAAATACAATCAAATGACAGCAAATGACAAACTTGTTTAACTCACTCACATTTCCTAAAGTTGGGGTTATGATAAAAAATAATTGAATGAGTTTTAGTGAGCAACATGGGCGAACAGCAATCAATCCAACAGCAGTTTATCAGTGAAATTGCGGATTCTATCTTTGAACAATCAGTTAACGGAAAAGATACGGAAGAACAATGCTTTTTTAAGCTGCGCTTTGACCCCGAGAATGAACAACTAGATAACCAAAATAAGAATAATAACGATATTGTTAGTTTAATGAATCAAAAGTTGGGCTGTTCTCCGAGTGCTATTCAGAGGCTTCAGAAAAAGGTAATTGAAGCACTTGTTAACCAATACGAACAAGAAATGAAAGCCGATGAATTAGACATTGAGAGTATTCTGAATGCCAAACGAGGAGAGAAAGATATTTGGAAGCGGGTTTATAGCTGGCTGTGGGATAAGCAATTTCCCCGCTATCTCTGGGAAACGTTGAGAAAAAAATCGGACAAAAATCAAGATTGGATTCGTTTTGTTGATGATAGCTTGGTATCCAGCGAACGGGGATCTATTTTACCCAAAAAACCTAACCCCGAACCTAAAATTATCCCGAACAATCAATCATTAAACTTGGTAATTAATATTGATGGTGATTGCTGTAACCATCATTTATTACTGTTTAACCGGAGTTTAACAGATTTTCATTTAGTTTGTCCGTCTGGGGAGTTTTCACCGAATAGCAAAATTGAACAAATTCCCTGGTTGATGCCAACTCAAGGATCTATCGCCGAAGAAGTGGACATGAAGTTTCAATTTGCAACTGTCGGAACAGAAGAATTTTTGGCTATTGTAATCGAACAGCCTTTGGAGTTAGAATGGTTTAACGTTCGAGAAGGTGAAGAAACTGCCGAATGTTCTCCTCAACGCTTGGTAGAATTGTGGGAACAGTTGGAAAAAAATAAGAACTGGCGATCATTTTATCAATCGTTTGAGGTGATATAAAAAAGTTTGTAGTTGGGCTTCAGCCCGAAAAAAATACGCTAAAGCACAACAACGGAGTTATTAAAATAGTTTGTAGTTGGGCTTCAGCCCGAAAAAAATACGCTAAAGCACAACAACGGAGTTATTAAAAAAGTTTGTAGTTGGGCTTCAGCCCGAAAAAAGTGCGCTAAAGCGCAACAACGGAGTTATTAAAAAAGTTTGTAGTTGGGCTTCAGCCCGAAAAAAGTGCGCTAAAGCGCAACAACGGAGTTATTAAAAAAGTTTGTAGTTGGGCTTCAGCCCGAAAAAAGTGCGCTAAAGCACAACAACGGAGTTATTAAAAAAGTTTGTAGTTGGGCTTCAGCCCGAAAAAAGTGCGCTAAAGCACAACAACGGAGTTATTAAAAAAGTTTGTAGTTGGGCTTCAGCCCGAAAAAAGTGCGCTAAAGCGCAACAACGGAGTTATTAAAAAAGTTTGTAGTTGGGCTTCAGCCCGAAAAAAGTGCGCTAAAGCGCAACAACGGAGTTATTAAAAAAGTTTGTAGTTGGGCTTCAGCCCGAAAAAAGTGCGCTAAAGCGCAACTACGAACTTGAGGATAAAATTGCTTTGAGGTTTAATACAAATCCTGGCAAAATGTCTTCACCGGATAACGTTTCTGGGGCGTTTAAGACTTCGACGGCTTTTTCGGGGCGATAAATTTCGACTTGGCGATCTTGACGGTTAATTAACCATCCAAGCCGCACACCATTCTCAATGTATTCTTGCATTTTTTCTCGGAAATCTTCTAAGCGATCGCTGGGAGACATCAACTCTAATACAAAGTCGGGCGCAATGGGTGGAAATTTTTCTTTTTGTTCGGGGGTAAGTGCATCCCAACGTTCTTGTTTGATCCAAGCGACATCGGGCGATCGCTGGGCGCTATTGGACAACTTAAAACAGGTGGAAGAATCAAAACAAACTCCGAGTTTAGTTTGGCGGTTCCAAATGGCAAAATCGGCAGCAATTTCACAGTTATAATTTCCTGTTGTGCCTCCAGTCGGTGACAGAATTGTGATTTCTCCTTTGGCGTTGCGTTCAAACTTGACATCGGGGTTGTCCCGGCAGAGTTGATAAAACTGTTCGTCTGTAAACCGAATAATTGAGTTGAAATTAACCGTGACATTAACCATAATTATTTTTACCGCTCTAAATTTATGCTACACCAGAAATAGCTGAGTGTTTGGGTCTGTTGAAAAATTGTTAAAAGATTAGTTTTAGAGAACCTAAAATGAACGAAGAACAAATCAAAGCTTATTATAATTTTCTGATGCAGGTATTACAAGCTGTTGCAGATAGTAATGGCGATCCTGATGTTGTTTATCCTTTGCTACAACAAAATCTAGACAAACTCGATGAAAATCTAAAATCCATTTTGGGAGCTTGGGCTATTAAAATTCTACTTTTACCTACTCTTACCAAAGAAGAAGCTTATCAAGTGGCTGCGACTCTTTTTAAATTTAGTGTTTTTATTGCACAGTTTTCTTTAGGCAATCCATCACATAACTTAGAAATTGCAATTATTGGGTATAAAAGTATTTTTGGGGTGTGCAACCGTGAAGCTTTTCCCTATGAATGGGCAACGACACAAAACAACTTGGGTAATGCCTACAGTGAACGCATCCAAGGAGACAGGGCAGACAACCTCGAACAAGCTATAGATGCTTATACCCAAGCCTTGCAAGTCTATACCCGTGAAGCTTTTCCCCAAAAATGGGCAACGACACAAAACAACTTGGGTAATGCCTACAGTGACTACAGTGAACGCATCGAAAAAGATAAGGCAGATAACCTCGAACAAGCTATCACTGCCTATACCAAAGCCTTAAAAGTCAGAACCCGTAAAGCTTTTCCCTATGAATGGGCAACGACACAAAACAACTTGGGTAACGCCTACTGTGAACGCATCAAAGAAGACAAAGCAGACAACCTTGAACTCGCTATTGATGCCTACACTCAAGCCTTGCAAATCTACACCCGTGAAGCTTTTCCTGAAGACTGGGCAATAACTCAAAACAACTTGGGTACTGCCTACAGAGAACGCATCAAAGGAGACAAGGCAGACAACCTCGAACAAGCTATTGATGCCTACACTCAAGCCTTGCAAGTCTATACCCGTGAAGCTTTTCCACAATATTGGGCAGGAATTCAAAACAACTTGGGTAATGCCTACAGTGAACGCATCAAAGGAGACAAGGCAGACAACCTCGAACAAGCTATTGATGCCTACACTCAAGCCTTGAAAGTCTATACCCGTGAAGCTTTTCCACAATATTGGGCAATGACTCAATACAACTTGGGTAATGCCTACAGTGAACGCATCAAAGAAAACAAGGCAGACAACCTCAAACTCGCTATTGATGCCTATATTCAAGCCTTGCAAGTCTATACCCTTGAAGCTTTTCCCTATCAATGGGCAGGAACTCAAAACAACTTGGGTCTTGCTTATCAAAAACGGGGCGAAGTCGATAAAGCTAATAATATTGAACTTGCCATTATTGCTTTCCAAAATGCTCTACAAGTTTACACTGCGAAAACTTTACCTATAGAATGTCTCAGAACCAGTGGTAACTTAGGAAACTTAGCATTTAAACAGGAGAACTGGCTACTGGCTATCGAAGCCTATGATTTGGCTATTGAATCGATTGAAATCACTCGAAATTGGGCAAGAACAGACGAACGCCGTCAGGAAATTTTAGCAGAATCAATGGGTGTCTATGGGAACATGATTCAGGCTTGTATTAATCAGAGTCACATCGAACAAAAACGGGGCAAACTTCAGCAAGCCCAAGACTTATTAGAGAAAGCCTTAGAAACTTCCGAACGTTCTCGCTGTCGTCAACTGGCGGATTTATTTGCGGTTCGGGATCTCTATCCCGGTGGAAATATTCCCCCGGAAATTGAAGAATACAATCAACTCCAGCAGCAAATTTCTAATCTTCGATATCGTAATTCATCAGATAATACCCGACAACTCGCCGAAGCGGGAACCCATTCCCAAACTCGCGCCCAATTTGAAGCGGAAACCGAGGAAATCAAACAGCTAGAAGATGAAAAGAAAAAAATCTGGGAAAAAATTCGCAGTTACGATCCGGTTTTGGCGGGACAGCTTCAGGTTGATCCGCTCAAAATTAAAGACATCCAAGCTTTAATTCCCGATGAAAAAACCGCCCTTTTAAGTTTCTACAGTACCGACAACGATACTTATATTTTTATTCTGCGAAATGTCGGGGAGAAATTAGAGAAAAGATTGGTTAATCTCCACATCTGCAAAAATCAAGGTATTGAAACGCTGCAAGATTGGGTATTTTATAACTGGTTTATTCCCTATCTTGACAATAAGCAACTCTGGCGGGATAACATGGCGGAATTTCTGGCCGAACTTTCCGAACGTTTACAACTCAAGTCGTTGGTTGATGAACATTTAACGGGAATAGAAGAATTAATTATAGTTCCTCATTTGTCTTTGCATCAAATACCGTTTGCAGCTTTACCCATTGAACCCAAACCAACAACCTCCGAATTGAGCGATGAAATTAACTCCCCATCGGGCGAATTTTACCAAGAAGAAACAACCAGAGGGCCAACCCTTCCTCGCCGAAATGTTCAGCCCAAAACTTCCGTAAAAGTTTCCCCAAAACCAAGCGAATATTTGGGCGAGCGCTTTCGGTTGCGTGTGGTTCCAAGCTGTCAAATATTGAACTTTTGTTATCGGCGAGATCCAATTTCATCCGCCAAAATGGGAATCGTTGAAAATGCGACGGGCGATTTAGTATTTACCGAATACGAGTGTAAAATATTGAGTCAATTGTATCAAGTTCCCGACAGTCAACGTTTATATTTTCAAAATGCAACCTTTGAAAATTATCAAAATCTGATTAAAAATGTACAGTTTATTCACTCCAGCCATCACGCGAGTTCTCGCCTCGATAACCCCCTCGACTCAAAACTTATGCTGTATGAAGGAGAAGTCACACTCAGCCATCTGTTAACTTGGCGTTTACCGGAACTTTCGGACGTGTTTCTTTCCTGCTGTGAAACACATTTTACAATGACACAAATTACCGATGATACCTTAACTTTGGCGGCGGGTTTTCTGTGTGCGGGCGCGAGAAGTGTGGTGAGTACGTTATGGTCGGTTAGTGATTTGTCAACGGCGTTATTTTGTTTATTTTATTATCAAAATATTCGGCAAAATTTCACCCGTTCGGAAGCGTTGCAGAAAGCACAGTTTCAACTCAGAACTCTAACGGGTAAACAGTTGGAAGAAAAATATAAAGCCGAACTGGATAACTATCTATCGAAAGAAAAAAGTAAGAAATTATTTAAGCAAGAGTTACCCTTTGAGAGTCCTTACTATTGGGCGGGTTTTGTGTCTCAGGGGTTGTCCTAGAATTCTCTAAATTGTAAATAAAAACTTAATTCATTTGATAGACACTTGAAAATCTATTTTTTTCTCTCCCGAGTTGTTTTGCTTTTCGATTGACTTGTGTTATTATAGAGTAACTTTTAGAGTCACTGAGATTATAAATAAGAACGGTCAGCCGTTCGGCCATCCGGGGAACATTGACAGAGAATAAGTCTAGACTCAATGGAATTCAAGCAAGTTTACTCAAATCTTGCGGATATTCTAACGACAAGATTGAGGTATTATATATCAGATATGATTGCCAAGCATAACTCAAATTCGCGATCGCGGGCATCGGTTCGCCGGACAAAATTTTGACGGAGTGCGGTTCCGGTGAAAAAGCGATGAAAGAATTAAAGAATTCAGTTGCTTTCAGGGTGAAATCGATTAAACTGATGAAAAAGTGAGTCGAAAACATGGATGAACTGCTTAACCAAGTCTATCACGAAATAATCTATAACCTGCTCATTCATCCCCCCAATCAAGCTCTGAATGTGCTGAAAACTCATGCTCAGGTGGTTGATGATGATTTTTTGCAAGTTCTCCGACAAACCGTAACGACGCTCAAAGAACGAAACTGTGAAGAAGATGCTAGTTTTTTAAATAATCTCGTTCAAAAAGTTGAGGAGTCTGGGGGGTTTTCGACTCTATTCGCCAAAATTTCACCGCCTCAAAAAGCCGAAACTCCAGAGAAAAAAGCAGCTTCTCAACAGCAAAAACCGGCGACAACACAAACGCCTTCCCCAGAAAAACAGTCAGCCGCAGAACAACTTTATAATCAAGGAACCCAACAGTTTCAAGCCAATCAATATACAGCCGCTTTTCAAAGTTGGCAACAGGCGTTACAACTGTATAGAGAGGTGGAAAATAGGCGGGGAGAAGTCAATTGTTTGGGGAAATTGGGGAATGTTTATCAGTCTTTAGGACAGTACCAACAAGCCATCGCTTGTCACCAACAAGCTTTGGGAATTGCTCGTAATATTAAATACCGTCAAGCCGAAGCCAACGCACTGAGTAGTTTGGGTCACGTTTGCTATTCTATCGGACAATATGACCAAGCCATTAGCGGATATCAACAAGCATTATCGATAGCTCAAACAATTAAATATCGAGTCGGAGAAGCCAATACACTGGGCAATTTAGGCAACGTTTATTATGTTCTCGGACAGCTAGAAGATGCGGTAAAAAACTATCAGCAAGCTTTGGTAATTGCTCAAGAATTAAATTACCGATTTGGGGCGGTTAATTTCCTGAATAATTTGGGAAATGTTTACGCTTCTCTCGAACAATACGAACAGGCGATCGCTTACGTCGATCAGGCGTTAACCTTAGCCAGAACTTTAAACTATCGGTTTGGAGAAGCTTATTTTTTAAGCAATATTGGTAAAATTTATCTCGCCAAAAAAGAACCCGAACAAGCCCGAGTTTACTTTGAACAATATTTAGAGTTAATTGCAAATATTGAATCTCCCCAAATGGAGGCGAATGCTTTACATCATTTGGGTAATACCTATCAAATTATGGGGGATTCTAAATTGGCGATCGCGAACTATCAAAAATCCTTAGAACTTCATCGACAGACCCAAAATCCCCAAGGGGAAGCGATGACTCTTAACCGTTTGGGACAAATTTATCAAGAGTGCAAACAAACCGATACCGCCATTCAAGCCTTACTTGATTGTCTAAAAATTGCCACACCAAAAGCCTTACCAACCGAATGTTTAAACGCAGGACATCATTTAGGAGATTTGGGTTTAAGCACTTACAATTGGCAACTTTCCCGACAGGGATATGAGCAAGCAATTGAAGCGATAGAACATATTTGTACGGGTATTAGTCCCCTAGAAATTCGTTCAAAAATCGCCAAAGAATCCGAGACAATTTATCCCAAACTGGTACAAGCTTGTATAAATCTCGAAGACAAAGAAAAGGCTTTTGAGTTTGTGGAAAGATGGCGTTGTCAGCAGCGATTAGAATTGACGGATTCTTCTCGATTTCCCTCGGGAGAAATTCAACAACATCTGAAAAAATACGAGCGTTTCCAACAGCAAATTCATGCTTTACACCTGCGGCGTGAATCCGATGAAATGAAACAGTTAACAACAGCAGGTGTTCGACTCAATAGTTCCGCAACGTTTAAAACCGAATCGGAAATTTTGGAAACTCTCGAAACCGAAAGACAAAAAGTTTGGGAGGAGATCTACAGTTTAGATCCGGTTGTCGCCGAACAATTGCAAATTAATCCCTTGGGTTTAGAACAAATTCAAGGGTTAATTTACGATGAGAAAACCGCCATTTTAAGCTTTTACAGTAGCGAAGAAAATACTTATATTTTTGGAATCGGAAAAGATAAAATTTGGCTGCATTGCTGCGAGGGAGAAAGCCGAGAAACGTTGCAGAATTGGATCGGAGACTCTTGGATCAAAACACATCAAAAGAGTCTGCGAGAATGGCGAAATCAGATGATTCAGTTTTTGTCTGAGTTATCACGCAGACTAAAATTCAGTCAATTGATTTCAGACCATTTACTCGACTGTAACGAACTGATTATTATTCCCCATTTAAACTTATATCATATTCCCTTTGCGGCGCTTCCCATTCAGATCGAAGACAAAGTAAGCTATTTGTGCGATCGCTTTAGCATCCGCGTGATTTCGAGTTGTCAAATATTGAATTATAATCAACAACAAAAATCCGAGATTTCCTCCTATTCAATGGGGATTTTAGAAGATACAACCGGAGATATTGTTTTAAGCCATTATGAAGGTCAAAAACTAGCCGAAGTTTATCAGGTTTCAGAAGAACGTTACTTGGCGGGTGAAACGGCTATGGTTAGTCAATTTGAAGGCTTAATTAAAGAAATTCAGCTTCTTTATTTGGGTTCTTCGCTGAGTTTTACCTCTGAAGTTGAAGCCGAGGAACAATTACAATTTGTCGATGGTAAACTGTCAATCGTTCAACTGTTAAAAACGGGTTTATTTAAAGCTTTAGAACTCTGTCTTCCCTATTTAAAAATAGAGGATAAAAGTTTAAGTTTTTCCGAGTTTAATCTGAGGGTTTTTAACCTGTTTTTAGAGAGGGATACCCAACGAATTATTTACCCGTTATGGTCTTTAGAAGATATTGCAACCTCGCTATTGATGTGGTTTTATTATCAGAATTTACAGCAACAAAACTCTAGCGGTGAAGCCTTGCGTCTCGCTCAAATTCAACTTAGAAGTTTGACGGGTCAAGAATTGGAACAAAAGTATAAACCCGAATTACAAGCTTATCTCAAAGCACAACAGGAGAGTAAAAATCAACAAAAAATCAACGATCAGCGAACATTGTTAGCCTGGAAATGTCAGCAAGACTATCCCTTTGAAAGTCCCTATTATTGGGCTAATTTTATTGTTTATGGTGGTTAATTTTATCGGGGTTTGTTTATGACTACATCCGAACAGTTGTTTTTCATTGCTTTACTTCCTCCGACGGACATTCAAAATCAAGTCACGGAAATCAAACAATACTTTGTGGAAAATTACAACAGTCGTCATGCGTTAAAATCTCCCCCCCACGTCACCTTACAACCTCCGTTTAAATGGTCAACTGAAAAGGTCGATCTTTTAGAAGAATGTCTGACCGAGTTTTCTCAAATCTTTCTTGAAATTCCGATTATTTTATCGGGTTTTGGTGCATTTCCGCCTCGGGTTATTTATGTTAACGTGATTAAAACTCCCGAATTACTCGGCATTCAAAAAGCGTTAATGTACCACTTAGAAAGCTCTTTAAATATTGTTGATGAAGTGTCTAAACGCCGTCCGTTTTCTCCTCACATGACCGTTGCATTTAAAGACTTATCCCGCCAAAATTTTAAAGCCGCATGGCTAGAATTTGAACATAAACCCCTAGAATTTAAGTTTACCGTTCCCCAGTTAACGTTGCTGGTTCATAAGGATCAAAAATGGAATATTAAAGCCGAGTTTCCTTTTCCGTCTGCGGCGAATTGATTCCCAGCGAAAATCTAAAAAACCCGGTTTCTCAAAGAAACCGGGTTTTTATTGTTTACCCAGAAAAACTGGCGATCCAATCCAAAATTTCTCGGTGAACTAACTCCGGACATTCATCTTGGGGACAGTGACCGCCCCGTTCCAATTGCACAAATTTAATGTTAGAATTGTATTGAAGATATTTACTCGGATTCGCAAAACTAATCGGAATTAATCGATCTTGTTTACCCCAAAGCAATAAAATCGGAACATTCACCCGAGGAAGAAGGCTCTTGACTCCCGGACCCAAACGAGAACTACCCATCACTTTAAACAAGATAGAAAAAGCCCTCGCCGCTCCGCGATCGGTTGCAGGAGTTGCTAAAATATCAACCAGTTCATCGTTAACCTTCTCTCGATTTTCGTAAGCCAATTTAGCCCAAAAACGGACCAGCGACCGATGGCGAACAATATAGAAAAGACTTCTCAAAACCGGAGGTGAAGCAACAGTATTTTGAATGGCTTCGACAACGGGGAGCATCCATCCGGGAACCGCTTCCGTTTGTGCGACCGGATCGGGTAAACTAATAGCAACTACTCCTTTAGTCATTTCGGGGTATTGCGCCGCAGCCACCAAAGCAACGAGTGAGCCGACGGAATTGCCCACCAAAATTGTAGGTTCGCCGATGAAGGTCAACCAAAAGTCGTGAACTAAATCAGCCCAAAGAGAGGTATCGTAAGAAGCGATCGCTTTTTGGGAGGCTCCAAACCCCAAAAGGTCAAGAGCGTAAACCGTATGAGACTGACTCAATTCCTGTAAACTGTATCGCCAATGGCCAATAGAAGCCCCAAACCCATGTAAAAAAATCATCGGTGAGGGAGAGTTCTCAGAAGGCGTTGTCGGGTTAGACTTGGATCTGAGATAGGTGTAGCGAATTCGCCAACCCCGCCAAATCCAATCCCGTTGAAAACCCAGTTGGGAAGTCAAACTTTTTGCAGTCAATTTCACACGCCGATCAAAACATAACTTTACATTTGTACCCTTTTATCTTAGCGTTCCTAGAATTTAGATTAAATCTTCACCGAAATTTAATCGGACTGAGTAAAATATCACTATGTATGGACACGCTCATTTATTTACTAACCGCTTCTAAACTTTGCCAATGCCTGTGATCGATAAAAAAAGAAATCGCAATCTGCCCCAAATCAACGAAAATATCCGATTTCCAAAAATCCGGGTGATCGATACTGATGGTGGCCAACTGGGTATTCTCGCCCCTCGGGAAGCCCAACGGCTCGCCGAAGAAAAAGAACTCGATCTCGTTTTAGTTAGCGACAAAGCTGACCCTCCCGTGTGTCGGATTATGGACTATGGGAAATACAAGTTTGAGCAGGAGAAAAGGGCCAGAGAAGCCAAGAAGAAGCAGCACACCGCTGATGTCAAGGAAGTGAAAATGCGCTACAAAATTGATGACCACGACTACCAAGTGCGGGTCAATCAGGCGAAACGCTTCCTCAAGTCCGGCGACAAAGTAAAAGCAACAATCATGTTTCGAGGTCGGGAAATTCAACATAGCAACTTGGCTAAAGACCTGCTGAACCGCATGGCAACCGACTTAGAAGAATTAGCCGAAGTGCAACAATATCCCAAACAAGAAGGGCGAACCATGATGATGTTGTTGTCTCCGAAAAAATAGCAACCGACAACAGTTTACAGTTAACAGTTTGCAGTGACCAGTCTACAGTAGATAGCCAATCAGTGGACAGGTCAGAGGTGATCGGAAAAACAACTGTAAACTGAAAACAGCGATCGCTGAGAACGGGTTACTGTATTAGACGGGATCGGATGATTGATAAACGATCCCTTCAATTGCCCTGTTTGAATCAAAACGATTATTATTTAGAATAAAGGGTTTTAAAAACATCTACGTCAAGGGGTCTCAACACTGAATGGAAAAGCAAATCAGTGGCTCTACAGTTATGGGACAAGGGCTGCTGCGGGGTCTGAACCTACGTCCAGAAGAAGTAGATCGCACCGGGTTGATGTTCTTGGTTTACACCATGACATCAATCGGCCTAATCTGGCTAGAACTCAGCACAGTCGGCCTGTTCCTCGATCAGTACGGTGCCGATAAATTACCTTGGATTTATATAGCCAGCGCCGCCATCGGTTCGAGTTTGGGCGTCGTTTACTCCTGGCTGCAAAAAATTCTCCCCCTGCGACGGGTGATCGTCGTCATTCTGCTGCTGATGGCCGTTCCCCTGTTTCTATTCCGGGTGGGACTCGGTATCGAAAACTTACAGATAGCCGGACTCAGTGTTGAGTTTATCACCCTGTTTCTGATGTGGTTGTGGGTAGAAGCCTGTTACCTCCTCAACGACCTCAACACCTCCATTACCGCCAACCAACTCTTTAACATCCGCGAAATCAAACGCACCTATCCCCTGATCAGTAGCGGGTTTTTGGTCGCCGGAGTCGTCAGCGGCTTTTCTCTGCCCCTAATCTTAAGAATCGTCGGCCTCAAAAACGTGACCATCGTTTCCGGGACAATGGTACTGGTCGGGGCGGCGATCCTATTTTACCTGGCTCAACGCCACCAACAATCCTTTCCCGACTCCTCCCGGTGGACCCCCGAAGACGAACAGCCCGAATTTAGCAGCCGCAACCTCAAAGGCCCCCTGCAAGGCTACGTCATCCCGTTAATTGCCTTTTTTGTCATGGCAGAAGTCCTTTACGTTCTCGTAGACTTCCAATTTTTCAGCCAGCTAGAATTCCAAAACCAAGCCGCCGGCGCCAGCGGCATCGTCAGCTTCCTGGGCATCTTTGAAGGCATCCTCAGCACCTTTCAAGTCGGCACTCAATGGTTCGCCTCCAGCCGCCTCGTCGAACGAACCGGAGTCTTTGCCACCGCCAGCATCCTCCCCGTCGGCATTGCCGCCTTGGGAGCCTTCTCCTTGATCGGGGGCATCACAGGCCTATTTACCGTCTTCCTGGGCTTTGTCATCCTGCGATTTTTAGACGAACTGTTCCACTACACCCTGATCGAAACCACCGGCGCCGTCCTGTTTCAACCCCTCCCCGACAATACCCGCAGCGACATTCAAACCCTGGTGAACGGCGTTTTTGAACCCCTATCTACCGGAGTCTCGGGGTTCCTGATTTTACTGATTTTGGGACTCACCCACTGGTTGCTTCCCAACCAAACCTTCGAGCAATTTGAAAGGGAACAGAGTCTCGTCTTTGTCGCCGTTATTATTGGTCTGGCCGTACTCTGGTTATTGGTCGTTTTGGCCATCCGCAGCCAATACGTTAGCCTGTTAGTTCGCAGCGCCGAACGGGGACGGTTGGGCGTCACAGACGTCAATATGCGCGCCTTAAAGCGATCGGTCGCCGAAACCCTCTCCCAACCCAAACCCGACGCCGACAAGCGCTCCTGTATCGAACTCCTCAGCCAACTCGATCCCAAAAATGTCGGGGAAACCCTCGTTCCCCTGCTCGAAGACCTCTCCCCCGCCCTCCAGCGTCAAAGTCTGGAAATCATGCTTCATCACCCCAACCCCAACTATTTGGGTGAAATTCGCGCTTTATCCCGTCGCGCCCTTCCCCCGGAAGTCCTCGCCTTGACCCTGCGTTATATCTGGCTGACCGAAACCGAACCGGACATCGAACAACTGCGACCCTACCTTCAGCCCCAAGTCGATCCGGTAGTCCGGGGAACCGCTGCGGCCTTAATTATGCGACGGGGCGATCGCGAACAAAAAGCGGTGGCCACAAATACCATTCGCCGCATGATTACATCCAGCCAAGAGCGAGAACGGGTGATGGGGGCGCGAGCTTTGGGAGAAGCCGATTATTTGCAGGGGTTGCGCCTCTACCTCGATGATTTGTTGCAGGATGAATCTTTGCGGGTGCGCTGCGCCCTGCTTGATGTCATTGCCGCCACTCACATGGAGGAATATTATCCCTCTTTGGTCAAAGCGCTCGCCTACCGTTCCACCCGAGAAGCCGCCCGACAAGCCCTGGTTCGACTCGATAACGAAGCGATTCCGTTATTGGTGAGTGTGGCCGAAGATATTCATCGAAGCGATTTAGTTCGACTCCAAGCTTGGAATGCCATCGGCGATATCGGCACCATCGAGGCGATTGATACCCTCGTCAATCACCTGATTACCGCTTGGGGAACGCCCCGACGGAATATTCTGCGAATCCTCCTCAAAATTGGCGAAGATGCCGGCATTGAAGGGGTACTCGATCGCATTGGTCGCAGCGGGGTAGAAACGTTAATTGAGCAAGAATTAATGTTTATCGGTCAGATTTATGCCGCCCTGATTGATTTATCTTTGCTTCGGGCCGGCACGATTAATGGTGAGAGTATTAGCGGGGATTTGCACGAATCTCAATCTCCCGAACAGCTACTCGGACGAGCTTTGCGGGGATTGGAATCCGACGCGATCGAGCGAGTCTTTTTGTTGATGAAGTTGCTCTATCCTTTAGGATCAATTCAGGCGGCCGCTTTTAATATTCGCTCCGATCAGGTGGGAAATGTGGCTCGGGGTTTGGAAATTTTGGATAATACTGTTGATATTGCCAGCAAGCGATCGCTGATTAATATTTTGGATCGCCATTCGGAACTCGAAAAGTTGGAATATCTCGCCCCGTTATTTCCCTACCGACCCCTCAAACCTAGCGCTCGTCTCCGTCGTTTGTTAGAATTGCGTCACTTCCTCTCGGATTGGACCCTCGCTTGCTGTTTTCATTTAGCTCGTTCGGCTCACTGGAGTCTGACCGCAGAACAAACCCTCATGTGCCTGCGCCACCCCACAGGCTTTGTTCGAGAAGCCGTTTTAGCTTATTTGAGAATTGCTTCCCGACGCGCTTTGATAGAATTGTTGCCAATGCTGCAAAATGATCCCGATCCTTTGGTTGCGGCTCAAGTGGCGCAAATGATCGACGAACTCGGAGTTAATGGATCAAGATCCCGTTTCTCTTAAACCTCAAAGCCGCTAATTGTAGATGGCTGTTGATTTGCAATTCATACTTTAAAATTATGTTAACCAGTGTTGAACGCCTATTGTTTGTCAGGGGAGTCCCGATTTTTCAGGAGCTACGGGACGATTTTTTAGTGCGTTTGGCTTCTGTGATGGATGAGCTTTCTTTTCCCCCCCATCACAATATCTTTACCGAAGGACAAGAAGGGCGATCGCTCTATATTGTCGTTTCGGGGCGGGTTAGAGTTCACATTGGCGATCGCGAACTCACTCAAATGGGAAAAGGCGCCTGTTTTGGGGAAATGTCTCTGTTTGATGCTGAACCCCGTTCGGCTTCGGTGAGTACCCTAGAATCTTGTGACTGTTTGATGTTGACTCAAATGCAGCTTTATGATGCCATTGATGAAACACCCGGAATTGCGATTAATATTATCCGAATGTTATCCCGACGGGTGAGAGAATTGAACCTCAAATCAAGCGCTCAAGCGTCTTCGGTTCCTGAAACGGCGAAATTGGCTCAAGTTCGTTCGTCTCAAAGTTCATAAAACCCATCTCCCGAAGGGAATTTTCTTTTGTTGAGTCATCAATTCTTTTCTAAATTTATTCTATGGTTGGTGACAACAAAAACTGGTTTCAACTTGCCTTTCGAGTCAGCGGTTCCGTTATTCCTGCTATTTTGCCTCGGGTGGTTTTTTGTACTCTGTTTGGAGTCGTTTTATCGATTCTCTACGACTTCGGGCTTTCCCTACCCACCCGAATTTTAGATAGCTTTTTAATTCCCGATTTGGTGTTGGGGCTGTTGTTAGTCTTTCGGACGAATACAGCCTATGATCGCTTTTGGGAAGGTCGAAAAATGTGGGGAACTTTGGTGAATACCGTTCGGAATTTTTCCCGCCAAATTTGGGTAACAATTCGTGAAAATGAACCCAAAGATACCGAAGAAAAAATCGCAACACTTAAATTATTAGTGGCTTTTGCTTTTGCAACCAAGCTGCATTTACGGGGCGAAAAAATTAATCAAGAAATAGAAGTTCTGGTCACACCCGAACAGTATTCTATGCTAAAACAGATGAATCATCCGCCCCTAGAAATTGCCCTCTGGATCGGAGATTATCTTCAGCGTCAACACAATCGAAATTGTCTCAACACCTATCAACTCACCGCCATGTTTAAATTACTCGATACAATGGTTGATGTGTTGGGGGCCTGCGAACGGATTCTAAAAACGCCCATTCCCCTGGCTTATAACATCCATTTAAAGCAAATTCTATTAATTTACTGTTTGGTTTTATCCCTGCAATTAGCCGATGATTTACTCTGGTATAATGGAATTGTCGTCGGAATGATCAGCTTTACGTTGTTCGGTATCGAAGAAATTGGTCGAGAGATTGAAAATCCCTTCGGTTACGATCCCAACGATTTACAGTTGGATGCCATTTGTCAAACCATGCAACGAAATATTGCCGATATTATCTGCATAAAACCGAGCGTTCACTGTCCAGAAAATCCGTTAAATTCTCGACTTATGAATTCGAGAAATTCATCCTGTGATTAATATCTTATCCTTCTTATAATTTTACCTCACAAAGAGAATGATACACGGATATCGATAGGGTTTGTTAGGATTGCTAAAAACAGCAGCAATTCCAAAGATAGGCAGAATCATACTCATCAGCAAAAGTAAAATCAAAAGCGGAATTCCAATCAAAAAAACAGTCAAAATGGTGAAGATGATACCGTAAATATAAAGATTCATATGAAAATTCAACGCTTCTTTCGCATTCTTCCTGATTACTTTATCTTGGGTAGCAAAAAAAATAATCAGTGGAATTGCCACCGAAACGATAAAACAACTAAAAAAAATCGAACCATGACACAAAGCTGATAACAGCCTACGTTTATCTTCTAGGTTCATCAGTCACTCTCCCGATTCTCGGTTTACTCTTAAGTTGTGGATGAATCTTAAAGGCTTGAGGAAGTGTTCCCGTGTTGAATGGGAATCTGAATAATAAACTCCGATGTCTCTCACACCTGTTAAGTAACATTCTAACAGCTTATAAGGAAACTGTGGGGGGGGGTTCCAGGCCATTATCCGCAATACCGAGTCTGATTATCCTGAGAATCCATTAAATTATCGAAGTAGCAATTAGGAAAAATAATCGCTTGATTCACCCCCTCTTTTTCCTCCAATTTTACCCTTAAAAAAAGCGGAAAATATAGGGATAGCGATAGGGTTTACTGGGATTATTAATCACAGAAACAATCCCAATAATTGGCATCACAAAACTAATTAACCCGACTAAAAATAAAAGCGGAATTCCAATTAAAACGGAAATTAAAATCACACAGATAAAAGCCGCAATATAGAGATTGATATGAAAATTTAAAGCTTCTTTCGCATTTTCCTTAACGACCGAATCCTCAGCAGCAAAGAAAATCGCAAACGGAATCCCCACCGAAACAAAAAGACTGCTAAAAAAAATCGAACCGTGACACAAAGCCGATAACAGTCTGCGCTTGTCTTCTCCGTTCATCAGTCGCCCTCCTAATTCTCAAATGATTCTTCACCTTTAAACAGATTTTACCGCTTTCGAGAAGCAGTTGCTTGTCGAATCGGAATCTGAATAATAAACTCCGATCCCTCTCCCACCTCAGAGTAACATTCTAATTGACCCTGATGTTTTTCAACCACAATTTGATAACTGATCGATAGTCCCAAACCCGTACCTCGACCAATCGGTTTTGTGGTAAAAAAGGGATCGAACAGTTTATTACGAACCTGTTGGGGAATTCCCGGGCCATTATCGGCAATTCGGATCATCACCCAATTAGAGTTTACAACTTCTGTTTGAATTTCGATCCTTGGTTTTTTTGAACAGACATCATCTTGACAGTCAAGATCGGATGACCTACAATTTATCCTCTGTATATTCTCTTCATTTAAAGCGTCAATTGCATTCACCAAAATATTCATAAAAACCTGATTCATCTGACCGGCATAACACTCGACGAGAGGAAGATTACCATAGTTTTTAATCACCTCAATTCCCACCTGTCCGGCGTGATCTTTTAAGCGATTTTGCAAGATTAACAGTGTACTCTCAATTCCCTGGTGCAAATCAACCGCTTTAAATTCCGCTTCATCCAGCCGAGAAAAACTCCGCAGCGACACCACAATCTGACGAATTCTATCCGCTCCGATTCTCATCGAATTGAGAAGTTTGGGTAAATCTTCCTGAATAAAATCTAACTCAATTTCCTCAATCTGTTGCTGAATTTCTGGGACGGGCTCGGGATAATATTCTTGATAGAGACTAAGTAAATTTAACAAATCATTTGTATACTCAATTGCCGGAATTACATTGCTATAAACAAACGTTACCGGGTTATTAATTTCGTGGGCAATTCCCGCTACCATTTGACCCAAACTTGACATTTTTTCGGTTTGAATCAGTTGGGTTTGAGTTTGTTGTAGCTGTTGTAATGCCACTTCGAGTTGTTGCGCTTGCGCCTGTGCTTGGGTTGCATTGGCTTGGGTTTGGGCGTAAAGTTGAGCTTGATTAATCGCGATCGCCAATTGATCGGTAACGGCTTTTAATAATTCGATTTCATTCTCATGCCAGCGATGAGTCTTTTGATGATGAATGCAACAAATAATCCCAATTTCTCCCAATTGAGTTTGAATTGGGATTGATAAAAACGAGAGACAATTCAATTGCATTAAAAATTGACGCATCTCCGTTTCTGAAACCAGAGAAACATCATAAAGTTCAATCATCTCTAACTGCAAATACCGCATCGCCCAACTTCCCACCTGTTCCACCGAATAACAACCCAGTAAACTCGGAAGTTCTAAATTTTTAGCCTCATAAACGACCTCCCAATAATCCAAGAAAGATGTATTTTTTTGAAAATTTAAGTTAGAATTGGCTTCCAGTTTGGCTTGATTAGATGTATTATGTTGAGAACGATACCAAACAAAATGACACCGATCAAGTTGCAATAAATGTTTAATCTGAGCAACCGTTGTCTGTAAAATAGTCTCTAAATTTAGAGAATTGCGAATTTGACTGGCGATACGATTAATTAATTCTTCTTGTTGAGCCAGTTGGCGGAATTTTGCTTCCGAATTTTTTAACGCTTCTTCCGCTTGTTTACGAGCCGTAATATCTGTTACGGTACCAACATAACCGATAATTTCTCCTTTGTCATTTTTTTGAGCGATCGCCTGACCCAACACCCAACAGACTTTACCTCTCAAATATTCCATCCGATATTCAGAACGGAATATTTTTCCCTGTTGAACGGTGTTATACCATTCTTGAACTACTCTTTCTCGATCTTCCCAGTAAATGGTTTTTATCCATCCTCTTCCTAAAGACGTTGATGGATCAGTTCCCGAAATTTCACAGCAGCGTTTGTTCACATACAAACAATTTCCTTGATTATCTGTATGAAAAATTCCCACTGGAGAAGTTTCCGCCAAAGTTTGATAACGTTGTTCGCTCTCCCGCAACGCTTTTTGAGCTTCAATTTCATCGGTTACATCCTGAGCCAACGACAAAATAGAAACCAGTTGACCGGACTCATCAAACAAAGCTGAATTGTACCAATCACAATAAACAATTGAGCCGTTTTTTGTATAATTGCGGTTGCGAATTAAATTCCGGGGTTGAGTTTTATCGATTAAAGAAACCATGATTTTATGAACTTCTTCCATATCTTCCGGGACTACAAAATTCCACTGACTCGGATGTAAATTTATCACTTCTTCTGCCTTCCATCCGAAGATCGTTTCTGCTTGTCGTGACCATCGCTGCACCCGAAAATCACTATCCCATTCAATCACCGCTAAAGGTGTATTTTCAATATGAAAACTAAGCTGTTGATGGGCGCGTTCAAGAGCTTTATTGATCCGTTGAAGTTCCGTAGGACTTTTTAAAGCCAAAGCTTGGGGAACTAAAGGAATAATTGCCGTAGCCGTCACCACCGAAATAAAAGCGGTAATTGCTTTGATCGTTCCCGAAACCCAATAGATCGGATACCAAAGGGTGACTATCGCCATTAAATGCGTTAAACCACAGGCAATAATAAACGCACCAAACAACAGAAAAACATTCACATAGGGTAAATCTTTCCGCTTTCTTACAAAATAAAATAACGTTGCTGGAATCGATAAATAAGCTAAAACAATTAAGCTATCAGAAATAACGTGTAATCCGACTAATGGAGTACGCCAGAGGTAACAATGACCGTGAGGAATAAAAGAAGTTGAGCTTAAAATATCCGGTAAAATAGTCATACTAAACCCATTAATTTTCGTGCAATTCATTAACCCCACTGCCCCAATATAACACCCTAAATACAGGACAAAATAACAAACTTATTTGTAAAAAGGACGCCAATATTAACGAAAGCATATAAATTGAATTAATAAAATTAATTGGATTGTATCCAGCGAAGAACTTACCTTGAAATTGTAACCGCATAAAAGCTTATTCCAATCTTTTGTAATCTTGAGTATGCCCGGAGATTTTTTTCTTTATTACAACAATAAAAAATTGATGAAAGGACGGGAGGGTAAAAAACTGTAATTTATTTTCAAAAAGAATCTCTCACTCATCAGTTAAGATAAATCTATATTAACCTCGAAAACGGAATTCATCCATAGACGGAGATGAATGCTTTCAACTCAACATTAACTTCGACTCGAAAACAGCCAATCCCTGACAGCAGCATCACTGGGCTGAACCCCACAGCCAAAGGAACTTTTGATCAAACCGATCTTGAGAGTAGGGAGATCCTGACCCGATCCGTACTCACCTAAGACTTGAGAAAAAGATTAAATTTAATTAAACTTCAAATAAAAGCAACTAATTTTTTTTATATCTATCCGCACTAAAAGACCCTCAACCGATTCAACGCTCAAACAACAGTTTCAGTGGTATCCTAAAATAAGCATATACCCGTGAACCGATTAACTTCAAAACCCAACTCACCCAAATCAATAACTCTTTCTGTTTTCAACAAGGCTTTGTAATGTCCACAGAAACTCAAACCGAACTCCAAGTCGAAGTAGAACGAAGACGCAACTTTGCGATTATCTCTCACCCCGACGCCGGGAAAACCACCCTGACCGAAAAACTCCTCCTCTACGGAGGCGCCATCCACGAAGCCGGGGCCGTCAAAGTTCGCAAAGCCCAACGTCATGCAACTTCCGACTGGATGGCAATGGAACAGCAGCGGGGAATTTCCATCACCTCCACCGTCCTCCAGTTTGAGTACAGTGGGTATCAAATCAACCTCCTCGACACCCCCGGACACCAAGACTTTAGCGAAGACACCTATCGCACCCTAGCCGCCGCCGACAACGCCGTAATGCTCGAAGATGCGGCTAAAGGTTTGGAACCCCAAACCCGCAAGCTGTTTGAAGTTTGCAAAATGCGGAGCCTTCCCATTTTTACCTTTATCAACAAAATGGACCGGCCCCGGACGCGATCCCCTAGAACTCCTCGATGAAATCGAACAAGAATTGGGCTTAAAACCCTACGCCGTTAACTGGCCGATCGGCATGGGAGACAGCTTTAAAGGCGTATTTGACCGCCGTACCCAAAAAATCTATCTATTTCAGCGATCGCATCACGGAAGCCGAGAAGCCGTAGAAACCGCCATTTCTCTCGGCGATCCCCGCATCGAAGACCTCTTAGAGCAAGATCTCTACTACCAACTCAAAGAAGACCTCGAACTCCTCCAAGAACTCGGATCGGATCTCGACCTAGAACAAGTCCACCAAGGCAAAATGACCCCCGTGTTTTTCGGAAGCGCCATGACCAACTTCGGGGTGAAACTCTTTCTCGAAGCCTTTCTCGAATATGGCTTAAAACCGGGCGTTCATCGCAGCACCCAGGGCGACATTCCCCCCGAATATCCCGATTTTACCGGGTTTGTGTTTAAACTCCAAGCCAACATGGACCCCAAACACCGCGATCGCATTGCCTTCGTGCGGGTTTGTACGGGAAAATTTGAAAAAGATATGACCGTCAACCACGCCCGTACCGGAAAAACCGTCCGTCTGTCTCGCCCTCAAAAACTGTTTGCTCAAGATCGAGAATCGATCGAAAACGCCTATCCGGGCGATGTCATCGGTTTAAATAATCCCGGAGTCTTTGCCATTGGAGACACGATATACAACGGTCAAAGACTCGAATATGAAGGGATTCCCTGCTTTTCACCCGAACTATTTGCCTATCTGAGAAATCCCAACCCCTCCAAGTTTAAACAGTTCCGCAAAGGCGTCTCCGAGTTGCGCGAAGAAGGTGCTGTACAAATTATGTACTCCGTCGATGATGCCAAACGCGATCCCATTTTAGCCGCAGTCGGCCAACTGCAATTTGAAGTGGTACAGTTCCGTTTGGAGCAGGAATACGGCGTCGAAACTCGTGTGGAAATGCTCCCCTACAGCGTGGCGCGTTGGGTTCATGGCGGTTGGGAAGCCTTAGAAAAAGTCGGGCGGTTATTTAATACTGTTACCGTTAAAGATAGTTGGGGGCGACCGGTTTTGCTGTTTAAAAATGAATGGAATTATCAACAGGTTCAAGCCGATCATCGAGAATTACAACTTAACAGTGTCGCGCCTGTTGTTTCCGGTCAAGAACCCGAATCAATCTAATATTGGGTTCTGTAGGGGCGGGTTCTGTAGGGGCGGGTTCCGAGCCAATCTCTGTTTTCCCTGCAAATAAGTTACATAAACCCGCCCCAAAAATTGTTGGGTTCTGTAGGGGCGGGTTCCGAGCCAATCTCTGTTTTCCCTGCAAATAAGTTACATAAACCCGCCCCGCTCATCACCTAACTGTTAACTGTTTGAAGGAGCTAATTTGTTTAAATTTAGCCCTCAAAATCAGGCTTGAGTTGTTGTTCCCGTGCGGAAGGTTCAAACATAAAATAATAGGCAAAACCCGCCGCAACTCCCCCTAAAATGGGAGCAAGCCAAAACATCCACAGTTGAGCAACCGCCCATCCTCCCACAAACAAAGCGGGGGCGGTACTGCGGGCGGGATTGACAGAAGTATTTGTGACTGGAATACTGATTAAATGAATTAGAGTTAAAGCCAAACCAATGGCTACCGGTGCTAAACCTTGGGGCGCACGGCGATCGGTTGCACCCAAAATTACCATCAAAAACATGAATGTTAAAACGAACTCGGCCACAAAAGCCGCTATCATCGAATAGCCGCCCGGAGAATGTTCGCCAAAGCCATTAGAAGCAAAGCCTCCACTCAAGCTAAAATTCGGGCTACCACTGGCAATTAAAAAAAGCACAGCAGCCCCGAAAATTGCCCCCAGAACTTGAGCTACAATATAGGGGAGGAGTTCGGAACTCGGAAACCGTTTGCACGCCCACAGTCCAAAAGAAACAGCCGGATTGAGATGACAGCCGGAAATATGGCCAATGGCATAAGCCATCGTTAAAACCGTTAATCCAAACGCTAAAGAAACCCCCACTAATCCAATTCCGAGAGGATTCGCAACATCACCATTGGGAAATGAAGCCGCCAAAACTGCACTTCCACAACCCCCGAAAACCAACCAAAAAGTCCCGATCAATTCTGCTAAACACCGTTTTGTAATTGGCATTTTAACTAACTCCTAAAAGAGTAGTAAATTTACCTCAAATAAATAAACCGAAATTGATTAATAGCAGATTTTCTTAAGATAAAATACAGATTTTATTTTAGATTTGTTAAATTTGTTTGAATTCCCCGTAAACAACGAACAGTTTTTTGGGTTAACAATTCTTCTGACCCGACCCACCGGACAGTCCTTGACCGACACCAAACTCCAGGCTTGAAACCGGGCTGATGGGTCAGTTTTATTGTTATTGTCCGTTATCTTTAACTACTAGCACCGAACAGTGAGCCTCCGCCACCACTTGAGCGCTAACAGACCCCTGTAAAATGCGATTTAATCCCGTTAAACCCCGACTGCCGATGATAATTAAATCTGCTTTGTAGATGTTCGCCAGGCGAATAATTTCTTCGGCCGGATCGCCATGAACGATTTCCAGTTCACTGCGAAGATCTAACTTGTCTTGATAGAGGCGGAGTTTCTCTTGGAGATATTCTCCCGAGTCCAGATGAGGGCGATCGGCGAGGGTTTCACTATCCGACTCCTGGGCAGAAATGACATGGGAAAAGATAATATTTGTGGTCGGTTGTAATTGAAATTGTTCTAGAGCTTGAATCACTAACTCCATCGATGGTGAACCATCAACAGCAACCAAAATTGTTTTCAGCACAGAAGAATTATCCTCCCAGACGACAAGTCACGATTGTTCGTGACTTTCAATCATACCAAGATCTGCCCCTTAAACCCCTCGAATTGAGAACAGTTTCCCGCAAATCTTCCGCTACAACTGACCATCGCGATCGAGATCCGCTTCACCCTGGGGATTTTCGGTTCGCAAACGCACAGAATCCGCGTGAGAGGGTAAACCTTCAGCCAAGGCCAGCACGTTAACCGCATCCGAAACTTTTTGCAAAGCCGTGGGAGAATATTGGATCAAACTGGAGTGCTTTAAGAAAGTTTCCACTCCCAAAGCCGAAGCATAGCGAGCCGCCCCCGAAGTGGGTAAAGTATGATTGGGGCCTGCCAGATAATCCCCCACCGCCTCAGGAGTCGAACAGCCGAGAAAAATAGCCCCCGCATGGCGAATTTTTTCCACCAACGCCCAAGGATCTTCGACTTCGAGTTCTAAATGTTCCGGAGCAAATTCGTTCGAGAGTTTAGCCGCAGCCTCCAACGAGTCAACCACGACCACCAAACCGTAATGGGCGATCGCTTTTTCCGTTAAGGTGCGCCGGGGATGATCGGCCAGTTGACGTTCTACCTCGGCCACCACCCGACGGGCTAAAGCCGAGTCCGTTGTCAGTAAAATCGCCGCCGCAATCGGATCGTGTTCGGCTTGGGCCAACAGATCAACCGCCACATGAACCGGGTTCGCCTTACTATCAGCAATCACCAAAACTTCTGAGGGTCCGGCGAGGGAGTCAATGCCGACCGTTCCATAGACTAACTTTTTGGCTAGGGTAACATAAATATTTCCAGGTCCGGTGATCACATCAACCGCCGGGACCGTTTCCGTACCGTAAGCCAGAGCCGCCACCGCCTGCGCTCCACCGACCCGATAAATTTCTTGAACTCCCGCCTCTTGAGCGGCAACCAAGACCGCCGGATTCACCTTACCTTCCGGCCCGGGAGGGGTAATCATCACAATCCGAGGGACTTTCGCCACTTTAGCCGGAATCGCATTCATTAATACCGTACTCGGGTAAGCGGCTCGACCTCCGGGGACATACAAACCCGCCCGATCGACCGGAGTGTAGCGTTTACCTAAAACGACATCATCGTCTTGAAACTGTACCCAAGATTTGGGAACCCGCTGTCGGTGAAAGGCTTCGATTTGTTTGGCCGCAAACCGGATCGCATCGAGAAGTTCTTTAGAGACTTGCTGGTAGGCCGCATCCAACTCCGAACCACTGACCCGCAACTGTTCCGGCGTTAACGTCTGGTGGTCAAATTCTTGAGTATAGTGCAGTAGAGCTTTGTCGCCTTGTCGTTTGACGGTTTGCAGCACTTCCCGCACCGTTGCCTCTTTGTGAAGGATCATGTCATCATGGGTACGACTGGCGATCCGTCGTAGTTCTGATTGTGCTTCAACCCACTGAGTGATAATTCGCAGCATGGTGATTAGAAGTGCCAACCTGAAGAGTTATCGGCTAGAAGACGGAATTGGGAATTCGCAGCAAAATTGAGCCGACAGTACAGACAGTGAGCCACTCCGAATGAGCGATCCGAAATTTCCCTTTTGCCCTTGTCTATCTCGATTTCCGCGTTTTCCATAACCTTTCATCCATTACAAACGTAATAGTGTTCCCGAACTTCTTGTAATAGTTTAACGTATCCTACCCTTGCCCGTCCCAGATTGAGGAAAGAAGTCACCAACTCACCAACTCACCAACTCACCAACTCACCAACTCACCGAGGACCGAGGAAAGAATTCCCTATTACCCATTCCCTCTTGCAAGATTGCCTTTCCCCTGTTGCCTGTTGCCCTTTGCCTATTGCCTCTTCACTGGTGACTGGTGACTGGTGACTGGTGACTGAAAATTGCCTATTCCCTAAAATCCGATCAAGTTTGTTACTATTTTTGCAGAAAAGATGTTATAGTAGTATTTCTGTAACTTGTGTATCTAGAAGTTCTAAAGACCCGCATCTGGTAAAAACGCGAACCTATGGCTAATATTAAGTCTGCCATCAAACGAATTGAAATTGCAGAACGCAATCGGCTCCGAAACAAATCCTATAAGTCCGCAGTGAAAACCCTAATGAAAAACTATTTCGCTGCGGTTGACAAATATGCCTCCGATCCCAGTCCGGAAAACTTAACAGAAGTCCAGACTCGGATGTCATCAGCTTACAGCAAAATTGACAAAGCGGTGAAAAACAACGTCCTGCATCCCAACAATGGCGCTCGCAAGAAAGCTCGACTCGCGAAAGCACTCAAACCTTACGTTTCCGCTCCCACCGCTCAGGAGTCCGCGTCCTAAGGAATTCTGAATGGCACTCGACAAACAGAGGTAAGGCTGATTTGTTATCATTAACAAGGGAGGGGAGATGAGTTAGCTCTTCTCCCAATTGACATTGAAAGGATTCGGACTCGAAAACTCGAAAATTCAATTCCCGACAGTTGGGTAAACAATCTCCTCTGTATTGTATTCTAGAGTTCTAAACAATTAGATATAAAAGTGATTCTTAGATTAAGTCAAAAGTTGCAAGTGGGTTAATAACCCGTGACCGATTGCCAAGCAGACACAAAGGCGATTTTTACCAGGCGGTAAACAGTCTCAACTCCCCCGTCAAGCGCAGACCAAGGGAATCAAAACCCGGACCCCCTGCATTTGAGGAAAATCAAGACAGGCGATCAGACTCAACGGGAATGTTTATCACCCCAAAGGTTGAAAAAAGTCGTCGGTCAGTTGAGTGGGTCTCGATGGCAGACCCGAGCCGCCCAAGATCCCCGCGAGAAACGTTAAAATGCAGTTGCAACTGGTGTTTCCCAAGGCTCTCCCGAAACGCGAATCTACTCAATTCTAATGCAGCTTGTTGATACTCACGTTCATCTTAACTTTGATGTCCTCTCATCAGACTTAGAAGCGATTCAAGACCGATGGAAAGCTTCAGGAGTGGTGCGTTTGGTTCATTCCTGCGTCCATCCTGGGGAATTTACTCAAATCCAAGCGATCGCCAATCGAGTCGAAAACCTCTATTTTTCAGTCGGGTTGCATCCATTAGATACCGAAAAATGGACAAGCGCCACCTCAGAACAAATCATCAAACTGGCGCAATCCGATCCCCGTGTGGTTGCTTTAGGTGAAATGGGATTGGACTTTTACAAAGCCGATAACCCCGACTTCCAAAAGCAAGTTTTTGAGGAGCAACTCGAAATCGCTTACCACCTAAACAAACCCGTTATTATCCATTGTCGGGATGCAGCCGAAGCGATGATTAAAGTGTTGCGAAACTTCTGGCAGCGAGTCGGCCCGGTGCGAGGGGTAATGCACTGTTGGGGAGGAACACCCGAAGAAACCCAATCATTCCTCGATCTCGGATTTTACATCAGCTTCAGCGGAACTGTCACCTTTAAAAACGCCACTCAAATCCAAGAATCAGCCCGCCAAGTCGATAGTAAACACCTGCTGATCGAAACCGACTGTCCCTTTCTCGCCCCGGTTCCCCGTCGGGGAAAACGAAACGAACCCGCCTATGTTCGTTATGTCGCCGAAAAAGTGGCTCAACTGCGAGACATTCCCCTAGAAATACTCGCCCAACAAACCACCGAAAACGCCTGTCAGTTATTCGGCTTACCCAGACCCGAGGAAGTCGAAGACAACAACCAATTAGTAAGAAGTCAACATCAAACCTGATCTATTCAAGCGCGATCGGGCCTCCGTTGGCAATCAAAAATCTATAACTTGTGAGGAAAAAACAATCATGCAGCCGATCATCACCCATTCAGTTCATCCGACCAAGCCCATCGTTCAACACCCATCGGCATCCAAAAACCCGTTAAACTCTTTTTAACTAAAAATCAAGCGCGATCAAGTTCCCCAACTTCCGAGCAACAAACAAAATAAACGCTGAAAACCCATCGGAAAATAGAACTCAATCGACCCCAAACCCTTAACCCAAAACTCACTAATTACCACAAACCAACCCATGACGAATCCCACCCCAGAAGAATCGATGTTTCTACTCCCCGACTTGATCGACATCCAGCGTTCAAGCTTTCGGTGGTTCTTAGAAACCGGACTCATCGAAGAACTAGAAAGCTTCTCGCCGATCACCGACTACACCGGAAAACTAGAACTGCACTTCCTGGCTCAAAACTATAGACTCAAACAGCCCAAATACGACGTAGAAGAAGCCAAACGGCGGGACAGCACCTACGCCGTCCAAATGTACGTTCCCACCCGTTTAATCAACAAAGAAACCGGGGAAATCAAAGAACAAGAAGTCTTCATCGGCGATTTACCGTTAATGACCGAACGGGGTACATTCATCATCAACGGTGCCGAACGGGTAATCGTGAACCAAATCGTTCGCAGTCCCGGCGTCTACTATAAATCAGAAATCGATAAAAACCAACGCCGAACCTACAGCGCCTCCCTCATTCCCAACCGAGGCGCCTGGTTAAAATTTGAAACCGACAAAAACGATTTAGTTTGGGTCAGAATCGATAAAACCCGGAAACTCTCCGCCCAAGTGCTGTTAAAAGCCCTGGGACTGTCCAACAACGAAATCTTCGACGCCCTGCGTCACCCCGACTACTTCCAAAAAACCATCGACCGAGAAGGGGAATTTTCCGAAGAAGACGCCCTGATGGAACTCTACCGGAAACTGCGCCCCGGAGAACCCCCCACCGTCGCCGGAGGAGAACAACTCCTCAACAACCGCTTCTTCGATGCCAAACGCTACGATTTGGGTCGAGTCGGACGGTACAAACTCAACCGCAAACTGCGCCTGAGCATACCCGACACCGTGCGAGTCCTAACCCCCAACGATATCTTAGCCGCCATCGATTACCTGATTAACCTCGAATACGACATCGGCGAAACCGACGACATCGACCACTTGGGGAACCGTCGGGTGCGTTCAGTCGGGGAACTGCTGCAAAACCAGGTCCGCGTGGGTTTAAACCGCCTAGAACGGATTATCCGCGAACGGATGACCGTCAGCGACTCCGACTCCTTGACCCCCGCTTCCTTGGTCAACCCCAAACCCCTAGTCGCCGCGATTAAAGAATTCTTCGGAAGTTCTCAATTGTCGCAATTTATGGATCAAACCAATCCCCTGGCGGAATTGACCCATAAACGGCGTCTGTCCGCATTGGGTCCCGGCGGTCTAACCCGAGAGCGGGCCGGATTTGCCGTCCGAGATATCCACCCCTCCCACTACGGGCGAATTTGTCCGATTGAAACCCCAGAAGGTCCCAACGCCGGTTTGATCGGCTCTTTGGCCACCCATGCGCGAGTCAATCCCTACGGATTTATTGCCACCCCCTACTATCCCGCCGAAAACGGTCGGGTGCGCCGGGATGCGCCTCCGGTCTACATGACCGCCGACGAAGAAGACGATTTGCGGGTTGCACCGGGAGACGTTCCCACCGATGCCGAAGGCAACATTTTAGGGGAAGTCGTACCCGTCCGTTATCGTCAGGACTTCACCGAAACCACCCCCGACCAAGTGGACTATGTGGCCGTTTCTCCGGTTCAAATCATCTCGGTTGCCACCTCATTGATTCCCTTCCTCGAACACGATGACGCCAACCGAGCCTTGATGGGGTCCAATATGCAGCGCCAAGCCGTTCCTCTGCTGCGACCCGAACGGCCCCTTGTGGGTACGGGTTTGGAAGCCCAGGCAGCCCGAGATTCGGGGATGGTGATTGTTTCTCAAATCGATGGAGAAGTTTCCTACGTCGATGGGGCGCGAATTCGGGTCGCATCACCCGACGGCTTAGAAGTCGAATACGAGTTACAAAAATACAACCGTTCCAACCAAGACACCTGCTTAAATCAACGTCCCCTCGTCTACGAAGGCGACCAAGTGGTTGTCGGACAAGTGTTGGCCGATGGTTCCTCCACCGAAGGGGCAGAACTGGCTTTGGGTCACAACGTCGTCGTCACCTATATGCCCTGGGAAGGTTACAACTACGAAGACGCGATTCTTATTAGCGAACGTCTGGTTTATGAGGATATTTACACCTCCATTCACATTGAAAAATACGAAATTGAAGCTAGACAGACGAAGCTGGGACCCGAAGAAATTACCCGAGAAATTCCCAACGTCGGGGAAGACTCTCTGCGACAACTCGACGCCAATGGCATTATTCGAGTTGGGGCTTGGGTAGAAGCCGGAGATATCCTCGTCGGTAAAGTCACCCCCAAAGGAGAATCAGACCAACCTCCCGAAGAAAAATTACTGCGGGCGATTTTTGGAGAAAAAGCCCGGGATGTTCGGGATAACTCCCTGCGGGTACCCAACGGCGAAAAAGGGCGGGTTGTCGATGTACGGGTCTTTACACGGGAACAAGGCGACGAACTCCCCCCCGGTGCCAATATGGTTGTGCGGGTCTATGTGGCTCAAAAACGGAAAATCCAAGTGGGCGACAAAATGGCCGGACGGCACGGAAATAAAGGGATTGTTTCCCGCATTCTCCCCATCGAGGATATGCCCTATTTACCCGATGGACGACCGGTGGATATTGTTTTAAATCCCTTGGGTGTACCGTCCCGGATGAATGTAGGTCAAATCTTTGAATGTTTGCTCGGATGGGCGGGGGAAAACCTGAAAATGCGGTATAAAGTGATTCCCTTTGACGAAATGCACGGACTGGAGAAGTCGCGGGAAACCGTTCACGGAGAATTGCAACTCGCCCGAGAAAAACAGAACAAAGATTGGCTGTTTAACCCGGATAACCCCGGTAAAGTGATGCTCTACGATGGTCGCACAGGCGAACCTTTCGATCAACCCGTTACCGTCGGTGTGGCTTATATGCTGAAACTGGTTCACTTGGTTGATGATAAAATTCACGCCCGTTCAACCGGCCCCTACTCCCTCGTTACCCAACAGCCCCTCGGCGGGAAAGCCCAACAAGGCGGACAGCGGTTTGGAGAAATGGAAGTTTGGGCGCTCGAAGCCTTCGGTGCCGCTTATACCTTACAGGAATTGCTCACCGTCAAGTCCGATGATATGCAAGGCCGTAACGAAGCCCTCAACGCCATTGTTAAGGGTAAGGCAATCCCCCGGCCCGGAACGCCAGAATCCTTTAAAGTGTTGATGCGGGAATTACAGTCTTTGTGTTTGGATATTGCCGTTCACAAAGTCGAAACCGGCGATGATGGGGTCGGCCGAGATTTAGAAGTGGACCTGATGGCAGACGAACCCAGTCGGGGACGCACTCCTTCTAAACCCACCTACGAGTTTGCCTCCGTTGATGAAGACGATAGCGACTCGTAAACAGTCACCAGTCACCCTTCGGGTTCGCCAGTCGCTCATGGGGGAAACCCCCAAGACCGCGCTGGCTCACCAGTCACTCATGGGGGAAACCCCCAAGACCGCGCTGGCTCACCAGTCACCAGTTACCAGTGAAGAGTTTTCACGCCCGCCAGTTCTCAGTTCCATCAAAACTTTTCAACTTGGTGTCTGGTGAATCTACAACCGAAACTCATCCGTTAACCTATCCGTTTCCATAGCGTTAACCCCGATATTCCACCGTTAACTCATCCGTTGACAATTGCGTTACCATTACTATGCCTAAATTAGAACAGCGTTTTGATTACGTTAAAATTGGGTTAGCGTCCCCCGAACGAATTCGGACTTGGGGAGAACGAACTTTACCCAACGGCCAAGTTGTTGGAGAAGTCACCAAACCCGAAACCATCAACTATCGCACCCTGAAGCCAGAAATGGATGGCTTATTCTGCGAGCGAATTTTTGGGCCGGCCAAAGATTGGGAATGTCATTGTGGTAAATACAAGCGCGTCAGACACCGGGGTATTGTCTGCGAACGCTGCGGCGTCGAAGTTACCGAGTCCAGAGTCCGCCGCCACCGCATGGGTTACATCAAACTGGCCGCCCCCGTCACCCACGTTTGGTATCTCAAAGGAATTCCCAGCTACATGGCGATTTTGCTGGATATGCCTTTGCGGGATGTCGAACAAGTCGTTTACTTCAACGCCTACGTCGTTCTTAACCCTGGTAACGCCGAAAACCTCTCCTACAAACAGCTATTGATGGAAGAACAATGGCTGGAAATCGAAGATCAAATGTATAGTGAGGATACCACCCTCACCGGCGTTGAAGTCGGCATCGGGGCCGAGGCGATCGCCCAACTGTTGGCCGATATTCCCCTCGAAGAAGCAGCAGAAGGACTGCGAGAAGAAATTGCCCAAGCCAAAGGACAAAAACGCGCCAAACTGATTAAACGCCTGCGGGTGATTGATAACTTCATCGCCACCGGTTCCAAACCCGAGTGGATGGTGTTAAATGTCATTCCCGTCATTCCGCCCGACCTGCGTCCAATGGTGCAGTTAGACGGGGGACGTTTTGCTACCAGTGACTTAAACGATCTCTACCGTCGGGTGATTAACCGCAATAACAGGCTAGCCCGTTTACAGGAAATTCTCGCTCCGGAAATCATTATCCGCAACGAAAAACGGATGTTACAAGAAGCCGTCGATGCGTTAATTGATAACGGTCGGCGGGGACGAACCGTGGTCGGCGCGAATAACCGTCCGTTAAAATCCCTCTCCGATATTATCGAAGGAAAACAAGGCCGTTTTCGTCAAAACTTACTCGGAAAACGGGTAGACTACTCGGGACGTTCGGTGATTGTGGTCGGTCCCAAACTGAAAATGCACCAGTGCGGCTTACCCCGAGAAATGGCAATAGAACTGTTTCAACCCTTTGTCATTCACCGGTTAATTCGTCAGGGATTAGTCAACAATATCAAAGCCGCCAAGAAATTAATTCAGCGCAACGATGCCAGCGTTTGGGATGTCTTAGAAGAAGTCATTTCCGGTCATCCCGTCCTACTCAACCGGGCGCCAACATTGCACCGCTTGGGGATACAAGCCTTTGAACCGATGCTGGTCGAAGGACGAGCCATTCAATTACATCCCCTCGTCTGTCCGGCCTTTAACGCCGACTTTGACGGCGACCAAATGGCCGTTCACGTTCCCCTATCGATCGAATCCCAAGCCGAAGCGCGACTGTTGATGCTGGCTTCTAACAATATTCTCTCCCCGGCTACCGGTTCTCCGATTGTAACGCCTAGCCAAGATATGGTTTTGGGCTGTTACTACCTGACCGCAGAAAACCCCGCCGCCACCAAAGGAGCGAATCGCTATTTTGCCAGTTTAACCGACGTGATTACCGCCTACGAACAAAAACTCGTAGACTTGCACGCTTACATCTGGGTGCGTTTTGAAGGCGAAGTGATGCAGGGCGAAGGTGAGCGACTGGACTCCGAAGAAAGTAACGATGGAGTCGTGACCAAAATCTATGTCGGAGCAAAAAGCGGACAACCCACCCGTCGGGTGCGCGAGGATAAAGATGGAAATATTTTATCCCAATATGTACGCACCACTCCCGGACGGGTGATCTTCAATAAAACCGTTCAAGACGTTTTAGTGTAATCGCCGCGAGTTAACGGGTGGGGCGGGTTTACAGACTGAAGGCGGGAAGCGTTTTGTTACCTTTTCGCCACGCACCCGCCCCGGAGAGTCCTGATACTCGTTTGGTGAGACCTCAAACCTGAAACCCGACACCTGTTGGCTGTTCTTGATCCGTTTTGATCGCGTTAACGTCGATCGCCCGACCCTTAACTCCTCCGTTGACAACACTGATAACTGATAACTGATAACTCTTAAAACCCCATGACTGACAACAAAAAAATCTTCCGCAATCAAATTATTGATAAAAAACAACTCAAGAAACTGATTTCTTGGGCATTTACCCATCACGGTACCGCCCGTACCGCTCAAATTGCCGACGAATTAAAAGATATGGGATTCCATTATGCCACACGCGCCGGAGTCTCTATCAGTGTCGAAGACTTGCAAGTTCCTCCTTCTAAACGGGGTCTTCTCGATGAAGCCCAAGAAGAAATTCGTCGGACAGAACGCCGCTATACCAAAGGGGAAATCACCGAAGTAGAGCGCTTTCAGAAGGTGGTTGATACCTGGAACGGCACCTCAGAAGCCCTCAAAGATGAAGTGGTTCGCAACTTTAAATCCACCAATCCCCTCAACTCCGTTTACATGATGGCATTTAGCGGCGCAAGAGGCAACATCTCTCAGGTGCGCCAGCTAGTCGGAATGCGGGGACTGATGGCAAACCCCCAAGGGGAAATTATCGACTTGCCGATTAAAACCAACTTCCGCGAAGGATTAACCGTTACCGAATATATTATCTCCTCCTACGGGGCGCGTAAAGGTCTGGTTGATACGGCGCTGCGGACGGCTGACTCGGGATATTTAACCCGCCGTCTGGTAGACGTCGCCCAAGATGTGATTTTGCGGGAATTTGACTGCGGAACCGAACAGGGGATTGTCCTGCGAAGCATGACCGATGGGGAACGCACCCTGATTCCTTTGCAAGATCGGTTATTCGGACGGGTGCTGGCGACCGATGTCACCCATCCCGAAACCGGGGAAATCGTCAGCTTTGAAGGGAAACAAGCCGTTCGCAACCAACCCATTTGTGCCGATTTAGCGATTGCGATCGCCGAATCTGGGGTCAAAGAAGTCAATGTCCGCAGTCCGCTCACCTGCGAAGCCACCCGCTCGGTTTGTCAGCATTGCTACGGCTGGAGTTTGGCTCACGGGTCGATGGTAGACTTGGGAGAGGCGATCGGGATTATTGCCGCACAATCGATTGGTGAACCCGGAACCCAGCTTACCATGCGGACGTTCCACACGGGAGGGGTTTTCACCGCAGAAGCGGCCGAAATTATTAAAGCGCCCTTTGATGGGGTGGTTCGTTTTCCGAAGAAGCTGCGTTTGCGGGCTTTCCGCACCCGTCACGGGGATGATGCTTTCTACATTGAAAATAACGGTCAAATAAGTATCGAAAATGGCGATCGCACCCAATCGTTAAACGTCTCTCAAGGAAGCACCCTGATTGTTCAAAATGGACAATCTGTTGTTGCCGAACAGGTGTTAGTGGAGATTCCCGCAGGCGGTCGTACAGCCCGGAAAACCACCGAAAAAGCCACCAAAGACGTGGCTACAGACTTGGCGGGTGAGGTGAAATTTGCCGATGTCATCGCCGAAGAAAAAACGGACCGTCAGGGGAATATGACCCGCATCGCCGCCCGGGGCGGTTTGATTTGGATTTTGTCTGGTGAAGTGTACAACTTACCTCCGGGGGCTGAACCGATTGTTAAAAATGGCGATCGCGTGGAACATGGCAGTGTACTCGCTCAAACCCGCTTAGTCTCCGAACATGGGGGAATTGTTCGGATCGCGAGTTCGGAAAATCGGCTTTCACAGCCTACCGATAGTATTGACACCGCTTTGAGTGAACCGACGATGACGGCTGTTACTCCCACAACCGCCCCGTTATCGGAACTTCCCCGTGAGATTGAAATTATCACCGCTTCGGTGTTGTTGGATCAGGCGTTGGTGCGGATACAGCAACTCCAGGGTCGGGAACAATATGTTATCGAAACCACGAATAACAATCGCTTCTTGCTGAAAGTTACGCCTGGAAGCAAGGTGGAAAACCACGAAGTGATCGCCGAGTTGATGGATGATAGCTACCGGACGGCGACCGGAGGTATTATCAAATATGCCGGGGTTGAAGTTGCCAAACGCAGTAAAGCCAAACTCGGCTACGAGGTGATCAAAGGCGGTACTCTGCTCTGGATACCCGAAGAATGTCACGAAGTCAATAAAGATATTTCGCTGTTGTTGGTCGAAGATGGTCAATATGTCGAAGCCGGTACCGAAGTGGTGAAAGACATTTTCTGTCAGTCCAACGGCGTGATTGAAGTGACTCAGAAAAATGACATTTTGCGGGAGATTGTGATCAAACCGGGTGAACTGCATTTGGTTGATGACCCGGAAATGGTCATGGCGATTGATGGTCAGATTGTCAACCCCGGACAGGAAGTAATTCCCGGTATCGTCGCTCAAGAATTACACTACGTTGAGTATGTGGAAACACCCGAAGGTCCGGCTTTATTGCTGCGACCGGTGACTGAGTTTGCGGTACCGGAAACTCCCCCGATTCCGTCTCAAGAGTCTTTAAACGAATCGATTTCGCTGCAAGCGGTACAACGCTTAACTTACAAAGACGGTGAACGGGTGCGTTCGGTCGAGGGCGTCGAACTGTTGCGGACTCAACTGGTGATTAATATCGGCACCGAAGCCCCCCAATTGGCGGCCGATATTGAGTTGATTCCCCACGAAGAAGACCCGGAATTGATGCGCCTGCAATTGGTGATTTTAGAGTCTTTGGTCATCCGCCGGGATATCGTCGCCGATACGACTCAAGGTAGCACCCGCACCCGTTTGTTGGTTAAAGATGGGGACGAAATTGAACCCGGCGCCGTCGTCAGCCGTACCGAAATTCTCTGTAAAGAAGGCGGTATTGTTCGCGGGATTCGTTCCGGGGCGGAAATTCTCCGACGGATTTTGGTGGTGCGCGATGCCGACCAAATGAAAATTGACCTTCCCGCAGGGGTGACGCCGAGTGTGAAATCGGGTCAGTTGGTGGTTGAAGGTAGCGCTCTTGCGCCTGAAGTCACTTTACCGGATTCTGGCGAAATTATCGCGATTCACAAACCCAAAGCGAAATCTGCCCAGACGGAAGCCGAACCTGCTGCTGATGGGGAATCTCAATTGGCGACAACGGTTGGCGAGTCAACACAAGTCGTCCTGCGTCTGGGTCGTCCTTATCGCGTGTCTTCCGGGGCGATTCTACACCTGAGCGATGGAGATTTGGTACAACGGGGCGATAACTTGGTGTTGTTGGTGTTTGAACGGGCGAAAACTGGGGATATTATTCAGGGTTTACCTCGGATTGAGGAACTTCTAGAAGCCCGCAAACCGAAAGAAGCTTGTATTCTTGCCAAACATCCGGGAACTGCTCAAGTAACTGTTACCGATGAAATTGTCGAATTGCGGGTGATCGAAAATGATGGCACGATTACCGATTATCCCTTGTTACCGGGACAAACGGTGATAGTTTCCGACGGACAAACCGTTGAAGTGGGTCAACCGTTAACCGATGGGCCTGCCAATCCTCACGAAATCTTGGAAGTCTTCTTTAATTATCATCAAGCCCGAGATGGGATTTATGAGGCGGCGTTGCTTTCGTTCCAAAAGTGCCAAACTTTCTTGGTGAATGAAGTTCAGTCGGTTTATCAGTCTCAGGGGATTGATATTTCTGACAAACACATTGAGGTGATTGTTCGCCAAATGACCTCGAAGGTGCGGATTGATGATGGGGGCGATACGACGATGTTACCGGGTGAGTTGGTTGAACTGCGCCAGGTTGAACAGGTCAATGAAGCGATGTCCATTACCGGGGGCGCTCCCGCTCGTTATACTCCGGTGTTGTTGGGGATTACCAAGGCATCCTTGAATACCGATAGTTTCATCTCGGCGGCGAGTTTCCAAGAAACGACTCGCGTGTTAACAGAAGCGGCGATTGAAGGAAAATCAGACTGGTTGCGCGGTTTGAAAGAAAACGTGATTATCGGTCGTTTGATTCCCGCAGGTAGTGGATTTAATGCCTATGAAGAACTCGGTGTTGGTGATTTTAGCCTGACCGATAATGGCATGAATTACCTCGAAGATGAGGAAATGGAATTGCAGGATGTTGTTCTTGACGATCGCACCGCCCGCAAGATGGATCGCGGCGATCTCGACAACGATCAAGATTCCGATGAGTTCCTCAAGGATAATAATTCTCTGTTTCTTGATGATGAACTCATCGATGATGGCTATGAGGAAGATTAGTTAATTGTATTTGGGGCGGGTTCAAGACAGTTTACAGTTTATAGTAACCAGTTTTTACTGTCGCCCACCCGCCCAATTTTCAGATTAATTAATCACAATTCTCTAGGGGCGGATTCTGTCCAAATCGATGTTTTCTTTGCCAAAATTTAGATTAACCCGCCCCCTCCCCACAATTGCATTAAAATTGAAAACAATTTGTAGGGACACCTTCAACCCAAATCTATAGCGCTTTTCAATTTTTAGTGATTAAAAACCCGGTTTCTATTTAGGAATCGGGTTTTTCGATCTTTTCTCAAACCTGTTCGAGCGATCGCGGAATGTAACGCTATAAGTTAAAATCAAGATTAAGAATAACTCAAAATAACGCATGATCGGATCAGACCCCCAGTTAGAAGAACACACTCCAAAACCCGAACACATTCACAACGACCATGAACATCACGCACATCCTCATGTTCATAGTGAAGAATCGCTGCGGCGCATTGTGAACCGCTTGTCTCGGATTGAGGGGCATATTCGGGGGGTGAAAAGAATGGTCGCCGAAAGTGAGCCTTGTCCCGATGTTTTAGTCCAGATTGCGGCAATTCGGGGGGCTTTGGACCGGGTGGCCCGGATTATTCTAGACGAACACTTAAGCGAATGTGTGGCAAGAGCGGCAAAAGAAGGTAACATCGAAGATGAAATTGAGCAGTTAAAATCTGCTTTGGATCGATTTATCCCTTAAGCTTAGTGCTAGATTTATGCTTAGGAAAATTTTCTTTGGATTGTTATGGATTGGGTTCGTCGTTTACGCCTTTGTCTTGGCACCTCCCGATCGGCCTGATACCTTAATTTTGATTAAAGATTTATCAACGGGCAACTGGCAGGGAATTAATCCTCTGATCGTTGCCCTTTTTAATATAATGGGAGTCTGGCCGCTAATTTACAGCAGTTTATTGTTTTTTGATGGCCGGGGTCAAAATATACCCGCTTGGCCGTTTGCGATCGCTTCTTTCGGAGTCGGTGCGTTTGCTTTATTACCTTATCTGGCTTTACGTCAACCCAACCCTAATTATTCCGGTTCTCCCAATTTATTTTTAAAAATTCTCGATTCTCGAATTACGGGCATTGCTTTAACTCTCGGTGCCGTTACCCTGATCGCTTACGGTTTAAATGGCGGAGATTGGTCGGATTTTGCTCAACAATGGCAAACCAGTCGCTTTATTCATGTGATGAGTTTGGATTTTTGTCTGCTGTGTCTGCTGTTTCCGGCTTTACTCGGCGACGATCTCGCACGGCGGGGAATGAATCAGAATTCTATTTTATTTTGGGTTGTGGCTTTACTTCCCCTAGTCGGACCTTTATTCTATCTCTGCGTGCGATCGCCTTTAACTCCAGCCCCCGATGAAAGCGAAGCCACACCGCAACAGCCCCAAACTTGATCGGGCCTATCGATCTGACAGCAATTTTTGATGGATTTCACTATACTAGACTATGTAGTTTGATTGAAAAGGCGATCGACAAAATTAATAAAATTGGGAGTCGGCGAGCAAGATCGCTCTGTTTGAGATCAACGTCTTGCTAAGAATTGAAATTTTAATTTAAAAGTAGAAGTTTATGAGACAGTTCATTTATCAATTTAGAGCAGATCGGGCCGATTGAATCACCAACTAGCCGGCTGTGAATTTGACGGGTGAGTTGGATGATCCTTTAACTAAAAATCGATTAATCTCAGTGGGAAACAATCAGATATGGATAGCAAAAGACAGTGGAATCAAACCTTTTTGTTAGTGGGAACTTTACTGATCGGTTCCTGTGCGGCTCAACCCCAAGCCGCCTCTCCACCGCCGGTTGTCGTCGGAATTGATCGGGTGGAGTCAACTCAAGTCCAAGAAAGTACAGAATTTGTAGCGCGAGTGGAAGGGGTGGAAAATGCGACCATTCGACCCCGGGCGAGCGGGTGGATTAAACAGGTGTATGTGAGATTGGGCGATCGCGTTTCGGCCGGCGATCGACTGATGTTGATTGATTCATCCCAACAGCAAGCGAATCTAGAAAGCCGACTCGCCGCAGTCGAATCAAGACGCGCTCAACTCGAAAGTGCGAAGGCAAATTTAGACTCTCAACGGGCAGAATTAAGGAGATTACAAGCGGAGTTAAGTTATCAATCCCAAGAAGCCAATTTAAGAGATGCTCAACAAACTTTAGAAGCAGAAATCCAAGAAAAACAGCGCATTCAATATGAACTTGAGTTTCTTTCGGAAGGGGCGAATTTGAGAGATGCTCAAGAACAATTAGAAGCGGCTCGTCGGGAGCGGGAACGGCGGGCGGTGGTCAAAGAAGAACGGGAAAGGGCTTTTGAGAGATATGAAAAGCTGTGGGAAGAAGGGGTAGTTTCTTCGGAAGCTTACGATCAGCGTTTGCGGGAAATTCGAGAAGCAGAAGCGAGTCTGGCTCAACAAGAAGATGCGGTGCGATCGGCAAAAGCCCAGGTGGTCGCCGCCCAACAGGATCTCGAACGTCGGACAAGCACGCTACAAGCTCAGATTAAAACTCAACAGAACCGAATCGAAGCCGCCCGGGCCAGGGTTGACAGTGCAGGACAGGCGTTTGAACGCCAAGTCGAAACTCTCAAGGCTCAAATTGCCAGCCAGGAAAAGGTAATTGATGCTCAACAAGCGGAGGTTAATCGTTTAGAACGGGAAATTCAACAAGCTCAAGCCGAAGCGACAGCCGAACAAGTTGAGCTTGAATATTACGATGTCGAAGCTCCGATTTCGGGAGTGGTGGGTAATTTGCCGGTAAAAGTGGGAGACTTTGTTGATAGTCAAACGACTTTAACCAGTATTCGACAAAATGATCGCTTAGAAGTGAATATCGATATTCCGGTTCAACGATTATCTGAGATTCGAGTCGGGACACCTGTGGAAGTGATTAGTCAAGAAACCGGTGAAGTGATTGGTACCAGTCGAGTTTCTTATATTTCTCCGAGTGCGGGAACGGACACTCAAACGATTTTAGTCAAAGCAATTTATAACAATCAAGAAAATCAATTGCGAACTGACCAAATAATTCGCGCCCGAGTGATTTGGGAACAACAACCGGGAATTACAGTACCCACAACGGCGATCAACCGCATTGGCGCTCAAAGCTTTGTGTTTGTGGTCGAGGAGCAAAATCAAGACGGTCAGCAAATGCTAATTGCCAAACAAAAACCTGTGGAGTTAGGAAGCATTCAAGGTCAAAGTTATGAGGTGATTTCTGGACTAAAAGCGGGCGATCGCATTGTGACCGAAGGGGTAGTAAAACTGCGGGATGGTACACCGGTGACGGAGCCAAATCAACAACAAGATCAAACATCCGGTTCTCCTTCGGCGATGTGAGTCTTGGAGATCGGCGGCGGGGTATTCCCAACCCAACCTCTGTGGGAGATAATGGCTTCAAACCCCAGAAATTGAATAACTTTAGAGAAGGCTTTTTATGCACGTCAGACAATTTTAGTCAAGACTCCGTTAACAAAATTCATCTATCAAAAGATAGAGATTCGGATCGAGTTGAATGGGACTTGAATGTTGCAATTGGGAGGTAAAAAAGATTAAATTTTTTAACAGAAGTGGTATTTTCAAAGATTAATAGGTTAAAACCCATACATTCTACTAGAAAGACAAGGAAAAAATCGAGTCCGAGTTTAGCTAACAATCGGTACTGATACCCGAAACTCATCTACCCCATTTTTTTTATATATGCTGTTATTCGTTAGCACCTTTATTAAAAGACCCGTTCTAACAACGGTTTGCACGATTATTGTGATTTTGGTTGGGGCGGTTTGTATTCCCCTGTTACCCATTACCCAATTACCCCAACTGGCGAACACTCAAATTAACGTAACGGCGGTCAATATTGGTGCCGATGCTAATACAACAGAAACCACCGTTACCACCCTGTTAGAGCGCGAAATTAACGGGGTAGAGGATATGAGATATATTTCCTCAAATACCGGAAATAACGGCGTTTCTAATATTTCCGTTGCTTTCCCCACGGATGTGGATCGAGACATCGCTCAGGTGAACGTTCAAAACCGAGTCTCCCAAGCCGAACCCACGTTACCGGATACGGTGCGCCAAACGGGAATATCGGTAACGGCGTCTTCCCCGAGCATTCTGTTGGTGATCGCCTTTTACTCCGACACGAACGATAACGGCAGATATCTCTACGATGATATCTTTATGAGTAATTACCTCGATCTCAACGTGATCGACCAGATCAGGCGAGTTCAAGGGGTAGGTCAGGCGACGATTTTCGGGGAACGACAGTATGCGATGCGAATTTGGCTCGATCCCCAACGGATGGCGGCTCGGGGACTGACGACTCAAGACGTGACGAATGCGCTACAGCAACAAAATATTCAAGTCGGTGCGGGAAAACTGGGTCAGAGTCCCACTCCCGAGGATCAACGGTTTGAAATTCCCCTACAAGCAACCAGTCGTTTACAAGGGGTTGAAGAATTTGAAGAATTGGTGCTGAAAGTTGGGGAAGATGGAACGCTTGTTCAACTGCGAGATGTGGGTCGAGCCGAACTGGGGGCGGAAAGTTATGATACCGTAGCCACCTTCCGAGGTCAACCCACCGTCGGAATTGGGATTTATCAACTTCCCGGAAGTAATGCGTTAGAAGTTGCCAACAAAGTCAAAGCAACAATGGCTGAGTTGAGCAAGAGTTTTCCACCGGGAATTAATTATGAAATTCCCTACGACACCACATTATTTATTTCGGCTTCTTTAAATGAAGTGGTGGTCACTTTAACTCAAGCCATTGGTTTGGTGATCTTAGTGATCTTTATTTTCCTACAAGATTGGCGAACGACTTTAATTCCTGCGGTTGCCATTCCGGTGGCGTTAATTGGGGCGATGGCGGGGTTAAAAGTGATGGGATTTGAACTCAATACCCTAACCCTATTTGCTTGTACTCTGGCAACTGGTTTAGTTGTAGATGATGCGATTGTAATTGTTGAGGCGGTTTCTCTGAAAATTGAACAGGGAATGAAACCCCGTCAAGCCGCTCTCGATGCGATGCAAGAACTCACCGGTGCCACGATTGCCACGTCTTTGGTGTTGATGGCGGTGTTTATTCCGGTATCTTTCTTTCCAGGAACGACAGGAATTATCTTTAAACAATTTGCCTTAACGATTGCCTTTGCGGTTGCCTGTTCGACCTTTAACGCCCTGACGTTTTCGCCCAGTATGTCCGGGGTATTGTTGCGTCCAAAAGAGCCAACGAAAGGGCCTTTGGGATGGTTGTTTAGAGAGTTTAATCAGGGGTTTGGTTGGGTTCAAAATCAGTATGCCAAACTGATTCATTTTTTGGTTCGGATTAATACTCTGGTGATGGGAATTTTTGCCGGGGGTTTGGTTTTGACCTTTTTTATGTATCAATGGGTGCCTTCGGGATTTGTACCGGAAGAAGACCAGGGCTATTTTATTATTCTGTTTCAAGCGCCAGAAGGGGTTTCTCTCAACTATACGGCAGAAGCAACCCAAGAAATTACCGATCGGGTGTTAGAAATTCCAGAAGTTCGAGGGACTTTTGGCATTGCTGGATTTAGTTTTAACGGAACAAATCCCAGTCAAGGGATTATGTTTGTTCCGCTTAAACCCTGGTCAGAACGTCCCAACCCCGACCAATCGGTTTATAGTATTTTAGGCCGGATTAACGGTTCTTTGCAGAGTATTACCCAAGTGCGAGCCTTTGCGGTGAATGCGCCGCCCGTCCAGGGGTTGAGCAGTACGGGGGGGTTTGAATTTCAACTTCAAGATCGCACCGGAACTTTGCCGATTTCGGCTTTGCTGGAAAATGGATATCGCTTAATTGGGGCGGTGAATTCCGATCAATATCCGGCGGTGGGGGCGGCTTTTAGTCAATTTACGGCGAATAAGGCTCAGAAAGAAATTGAAGTGATTCGCGATCGCGCCAACGCTCTCAATGTCAATATTAGCGAGATTTTTAGAACTTTACAAACTTATTTTGGTTCGGCTTACGTGAGCGATTTTGTTCTCGGACAGCGACAATATCGCGTTTACATTCAAGCCGAAGCCGACGCCCGCACCGACCCCCAGGATATTGAAAAACTCTACGTGCGATCGGCTAATAATGAGATGATTCCGTTGAGCAGTTTGATTAAAGTGACCGATTTTGTCGGCCCGGAAACGATTACTCACTTTAATATTTTCCGCTCGATGTTGATTCAAGGAAATCCCGCCCCCGGCTACAGTAGCGGACAGGCGATCGCCGCGATGGAACAGGCTGCCGCCCAGGTGCTTGACCCCGGTTTTGGCTTTGCTTGGCAGGGAAGCGCCCTGGAAGAAAAATCTTCGGGGGGTGCGGCGCCGATTATTTTTGGTTTGGGGTTTGTGATGGTGTTTTTGGTGCTGTCGGCGCAGTACGAAAGTTATATTGATCCTTTGATTATTATGTTATCGGTACCGCTGGCGGTTTTGGGGGCGCTGTCGGCGATTTGGTTCCGCTCTAATGTGTTGATGGCGGGGGGTCTTTGGCCGGTGGTGACCAATGATGTTTACTGTCAGGTGGCGCTGGTGATGTTGATTGGTTTGGCGTCTAAAAACTCGATTTTAATTGTGGAGTTTGCTAACCAATTGCGCGATAAAGGATTGAGTATTAAAAAGGCGGCGGTACAAGCGGCCGAACAACGGTTTAGACCGATTCAAATGACGGCGATTTCTTCTTTAATTGGCTTTTGGCCGTTGGTGGTGGCGTCGGGTGCGGGTGCTTCGAGTCGTTGGTCTTTGGGAACGGCAATTTTTGGCGGGATGTTGGTGGGTACGGTGTTAAGTTTGTTGATTACGCCGAATCTTTTTATTGCGGTGAAAACTTTGGAGGCTCGTGTGTTGAAAGGGGAAAAATTGGATAAAAGCGATGGGGATGATGATTCTAATGGGGATGGGGGTTTATTAAGAAGAAATGGTCGCAATGGTAGCGCAGAGTCTGAGTCTAATGGTAGTTCTCAACCGGCAGAGGCGGCTCCCAATCAAGCGTTACGGATAAATCATCAACCTTCCGATCCGACTGGGGAAGGGGTTTAGGTTTGCTGTTTATTGAATGATGAATTGATGCTATGACTGAGGAAGAAAAACAGCCGAAAAGTCCCGATGTTGAGGGAGATAAAGCGGATATGCTTTCGGGGTCAAATGAGTCTTCAACGACCGAGTTAGCACTGTCTAAGTTGTCTCAGCGGGTTGAACAGTTAGAGCAACAGTTGAGTAATGCGCTGTTGTTGTTGAGTGATATTTATCGCTATGAAAAGTTGCGGGATTTGTTGGCAGCGCAGCAGTGGAAAGAAGCGGATCTGGAAACGACAAAGGTGATGTTGGAAATTGCCGGACAGAGTAATCACGATAATATTACTCCCGATGATTTGATGTTGTTTCCTTGTAGTGGTTTGCGCTTGATCGATAGACTTTGGTGCAAGTACAGCAACGATCATTTTGGGTTTAGCCGACAACAACAGATTTATGTGAGTGAAGGGGGAACCGATGATATTTCTAATATTGATTTGAAGGTTTTAGAAAAGGTTGGCGATCGCCTGGGATGGCGGGATAATAATAAATGGTTAGCTTACGATCAGTTAGATTTTAGTTTATCGGCGCCGTTGGGTTGTCATCCGTCTAACTGGTGGCGTTCGGCTTATGGTGCGAAGATGGCGGTTTATTTTCTAGCGCGACTGATGCGCTGTGATGTCACGTCTAATGTATCGCTTGTAGCAGAGGACACAGAAAATGTTTAAAGATTGGTCTGCGGATGATTGGATTAATCATATTTTATTTGGCGTGACCGTTTTACTGTTGCTGGCTTCTTTCTTTTTCGCTTAAGTGGGTTGAAATTTGGCTTGAAATTTATATAAATTATCCTTGATTTCCGCCCCCGACCGTTAAATCACAGTCTCTTAAGTTTTGGTTAAAAAGCGTTTATGAGATTTTATCCTACTGTTTGAATTTTCGTAAAATTGACTTTGTAATTTCTCAAACCTTTGCTAAAACGGAAATAGGGATTTAACAAAAAATCTCAATAGAAGTGAGATCGGGGGGAAAATCCAATGAATACAAGGCTGATTTTGTTTTCGGGGATAGTTATGGCTGTTCTGGGTTCTGTGTTTGGCTTGGCGGTTTCTAAACTGCACCAGGACCGATATCAGTGCTGCGATTATATTATTGGCAGCAGTGATGTGGGTTATTCTCAGTTAAAAGAGCCAGGTAAATACGCAATGGCGGGAGCGGCGATGGGGTTTGCAGTGGGTTCGGTTTTGGAGACGGTACGGCAGCTTAAGCCGGAAGAAAACGAAGAATAAGTATTTCAATCAATAGTCTATCACAAAATTTATAGAAAAACCAGAAAAAGATAGAAATAGATAGAGGAGCGGAAGAATTTCCAAAGTTGACGAATTCCTCCGCTTTGAAATTCTACTTTTCGATGCGGTGAATTTTCAAGAAATTGGTTCCTCGTGCGTGTTTTGTGGGAATGCCGGCAACAATCAAAATTTGATCATCGATATTAACTAATTTGCGGTCTAAAAGCAAGGTTTGGGCTTGGTCAATTAACCCTTCAAAAGAAGCAACTTCGTGAGCGAGCAAAATCGGTTGTACACCCCAAACTAAGTTTAAACGGTGGTAAGTAATCTCATCGGGTGTAAAGGCAATAACAGGCGCTTTCGGGCGTTCGGCGGCGGCTAATTCAGCAGTATAACCCGTGCTGGTATAAGCGACAATACACTTGAGGGGGAGAATTTTATCGATGGTATTTAAGGCTTCACTCAACGCATGAGTTTCGTCAGATTCGGCGGGAGGATAGTTAATAAATTTCAATTCCGGTTCGACATCGGAGGCAATTTTGCAAAGCATTTCTACCGCTTTAACCGGAAAATGACCAACGGCTGATTCTCCCGACAACATCACCGCATCCGTACCATCAATAATTGCATTGGCAACATCGGAAGCTTCTGCACGAGTTGGACGGGGATTGTTAATCATACTTTCCAACATTTGGGTTGCAGTAATCACCGGAATTCCTTTTTGATTGCAGAGTTTAATAATTTGTTTTTGCAACAAAGGCACTCTTTCGGGACTCATTTCTACTCCCAAATCCCCTCGGGCGACCATCAAACCATCGCACTCATTCATAATAGCTTCGAGGTTGGCAACGGCTTGCGGTTTCTCAATTTTTGCCATCACGGGAATATGTTCAGACCCGTGTTTTTTGAGAAATGCTTTTAAATTTTGAACGTCTTCAGCCCGACGAACAAAACTGAGAGAAACCCAATCAATTCCTTGAGATAAACCAAATTCTAAATCTTGCATATCCTTTTCCGTCATCGAAGGCAGTTGCAAAATTAAACTGGGTAAATTTACACCTTTGCGACTTTTTAATAAGCCCCCTTCAATCACTTTACATTTTACCGCTTTGCCGGAAATGTCTTCAATTTTTAATTCTAACAGTCCATCATCCAGTAAAATTTGCGCTCCCAATTCGGCTTCTTCTGCTAAATAGGGATAATCAATAGAAACAGTATTGGGTTGATTGTCATACTCATCAACCGGAACTAAAGTCAGGTATTCACCCGTGATTAATTCTACCGCACCATCGGGTAATTGACCCACACGAATTTTCGGCCCTTGTAAATCTTGTAATAGGGTAATTGGAGTCTCTAATTCTAGAGAAACATCCCGTAACATTTTAACGGTTTTGGCATGATCTTCGTAGCTACCATGAGAAAAATTCAATCGGGCGACATTCATACCCGCTAACGCCATTTGTTTGAGGATGTTGGGGTCTTGACTAGCAGGACCAATCGTGGCTACAATTTTGGTTCGGTGAGTTAGCGTTTGCATAAGTTGAATCTGTTAGCACTTAGAGGTTGATTAAAAGTTCCCGGTTTGGGAAGATTTGATTTTCTTTTCAGTCGATAAAGAACAAAATCAGATAAATCCGTAAAAAACAACAGATTTTCTAATGATTTGGGAAAAGGGGAAAATTTGCCGTTTCTAGAGTTCGAGTTTATCGATATATTCTCTTAAAGTTTGAGCGGACTTCTGTAGGAGTTTTTCTTCATTTTCAGCCAGGGAAAAATTCATCACTTTCATAACGCCTTCCCGGTTGACAATGGAAGGTAAACTAATACAAATTTCGGGGAGTCCGTACATTCCATCCACATAGGTACTGACGGTCATAATTCGGTTTTGATTCCGAAGAATAGCTTTCACAATATCGGTGACGGCTAAACCAATAGCATAAGAAGTATATCCTTTGCGTTTGATAATCTCATAGGCGGCGTTTTTGACCTGTTCAAAAATATCATTTAATTCGGCAATATTACAGGCTGGACTTCCTTCCCAGTCTCCATCACAGATTTTCATTCCCGCCACATTTGCTTTACTCCAAACGGGAACTTCACTATCACCATGTTCTCCGATAATATAAGCGTGAACGCTGCGGGGGTCAATATCGAGTCGGTGAGAAAGTAAAGCCCGAAAACGAGCGGTATCTAATATAGTTCCTGACCCAAAAACTCGGGAACTGGGAAAACCTGAAAGCTTCAAACTAACATAGGTCATAATGTCAACCGGGTTGGCGACAATAAGTAAAATTGCATTCGGACAATGTTTGGCTATATCTCCAATTAAACCCCGAAAAATTTTGACATTGCGGTGCAATAAATCCAGACGAGTTTCGCCTTCTTTTTGACTAGAACCTGCTGTTACAATGACAACATCTGCATCTTTTCCAACATCTGCAACCGTTCCCGCTTTGATGCGAGTTGGAGAGATAAAAGGAACGCCATGTAACAAGTCCATGACTTCCCCTTCGACTTTTTCGGCGGCGATATCTTGTAAGATGAGTTCATCAAAACAATCTTGAATTAAGATAGAATAGGCGCAAGCCATTCCCACTTGACCCGCTCCCAAAATCACACCTTTACGGGGTTTAATTTTACTTTTTAAGTTTTCTACATCAGGATGTACATTAAACAATCCCTCAAACATAAATCCTCCTGTAAATTGATGGGTTTTGGGTCTAATCAATTCCCAATAAATGGTACACAGTGATACAATTTAGTGAGCTTGAGTTTTTATACAACAGTTAAAACGCTTCTAACTGAATCACACCCGATTTTAACACTATATTTTTCAGATTACACAAGTAGGATGGGATGGATCACCTATTCTTAACCCCAATTCTAAATCTTCTTAACCCCGAGTGAGTCTCATCTCAACAAAAATAAATTATTCATCTACCTTTTGAAATAAAATGAGTAAAGAAACATCTCACATTTTAAGGTTTGACATCTATAAACAGATATATTTTGAGAAATTTTATGGCTTTTTAACTTAAAGAAAACTTATGTTTAAATGAAAAGACTAGATCAATATCCCAGATTAATATTAAAATAATCTTGTAAAGTTTTGTTATACTCCGCTTCTGTGTTAAGAGTATGTTCCTCTCGTTGACCGTTTTGGGTGATAATTAATCGATTATCGCTTAATGTGACTCGACCTGTCGGCGTGGCTTTGGTACAGATACGACTCCGAGTAAATATTGATTGGGGAGAGGTTTGATTGTATTCGCAGGTTGTTTGAAAATCGGTTAAATTTCTCGGGGTTAATGTAAAACAATATTGAGGTTTATAATCTCCCTCTTTTTTATAGTAAAATATCCAAGTCTCATCATTATTTATCAGTTTGTAATGTTCTCTCTTTTGGATTTGTTCTGTTGAATTTTCCAGTTTTAAAGGATAAAGAAAAGAATCTCCAAAACCCACATCAACCAACCAAGACTCTGTATCTTTTACCAATAGGGTTAAATGACCAAATTCTCGCCCAAAATTACCATCTTCTCGCGCCACTTGAGCGGAAAGTAGAGTCACCTTAAAACCCAGTTGTTGAAGCAGCCAAGAAAATAAAGAATTGAGTTCATAACAGAATCCCCCTCGATGCTGTCGAACAATTTTATGGTATAACGCTTCTAAATTGAGATGAATGGGTTGGTTGAGATGGATGCTGAGATTTTCAAAGGGAACCGCAAGTAAGTGACAGTAATGCAGTTGATGAAGCGTCTCAAGATTAGGTTCAAGAGAACGTGAATAGTTAATTCGATTTAAGTATGTGGTCACATCCATAATAAACTGGCTATTTGTTGTCTATTCCATTAGAGGTTTTATTATAAAATTGCTGTTCAATCTGACGATATTTCGGAACATCAATTAATTGTTCAAATTCCTGAAAACTGACCAAATTTTCTAGATTTGCTGTACTTCCGGTTTCTTTTAATTGACGCAAACAATCCGTCATCGCTTTAGTCACTGTAAATAAACCCGATAACGGAAAAAAGACGATTTTAAAACCCAACTGTTGCAATTCTTGCGCCGATAACTGGGGCGTTTTTCCCCCTTATATGATATTCGCAACTAAAGGAATATTCGGCAAAGCCTCAGCAATTTTAACCAGTTCTTCTTGAGACTGGGGCGCTTCGATAAAAATCGCATCCGCCCCCGCTTCAAAATAAGCATTTCCCCGGTTAATCGCTTCATCTAAACCCAAAGAAGCGCGAGCATCTGTCCGCCCAATAATCACTAAATTACTCTCGCCTCTCGCCTCAACTGCGGCTTTAATTTTAGCAATGTGTTCGCTCGTGGAAATCACCCGTTTTCCTTCAAAGTGACCGCATTTTTTCGGCCATTCTTGGTCTTCCAAAAGAATTCCAGAAACCCCCAAATTCACCGCATCTTTCACCGTGCGAATTACATTTAAAACGTTACCATAACCCGTATCCAAATCTGCAATTAACGGAATATTAATCGACCGAACAATTCGACCAATACTATAAAACATTTCTGTCGCCGTGAGAAAGCCGTAGTCGGGTAAACCAAGGCTGGATGCGGCGATACCAAACCCGCTGGTGGCGACGACTTCAAAGCCTAACTGTTCGGCAATTTTAGCGCTCAAACAGTCATAAATACCGGGAATGACCAAAATTTCTGATTGTTCGAGTCGGGTTCTGAGTTGATTTCCAAAAGACATAGGGCAATGTTAAACCTCTATAATTTAGGATACACCGATTTCTGTCGTTAATCCTATAAATTTTTACAAGCCGATGACACCTCAAAAAATCATTCAGCAGTTTATCTTTGCAATAGCAGTCGGCTTTTTATTCTACTGGCTGAATATTCCGGTCGGTTGGCTACTCGGGCCAATGATTGTTGGAATTTTGTCTGCTACAGTTTTAGGTTATCCTCAACCCTTACCTAGCATTTTTATGACATTGGGGAAGGCTTTTTTGGGGTTGGCAACAGCAGTGCGTTTTTCTCCAGATACTCTAATTCTTGCTGCTAATTATGCCATTCCTCTCTTACTTTGTATTGCAGTTACGGGAATTATGAGCTTATTTCACGGTTATTTATTAGCTCGTTTTTCAGGAATTGATCGCGTTACAGGATTGTTAGCTTTTATTCCCGGTTTGGCGTCGAGTATTGTGGCAATTGGCGAAGAAATGGGAGCGGATGCGGTGGCAATTGCTTTGTTTCAATACTTGCGTTTATTGTTAGTTATTCTCATTGTTCCGACTTTGGCAACTTTCTTGTTTCCAGCCAATCCTGAGAGTGTAAATACAGTTCCAAGTTTGACAACAGAGGAATCTTCAATTCCTTTAGTTTCTAATTTGTTTATCTTGGGAATTTGTTCGGGTTTGGGGATTTGGTTAGGACAGAAATTTAATTTACCTGCGTCTGGATTTCTCGGCACATTTATTGTCGGTTTAGTTTTATTTTGGACGTTTCCCGAGTACATCCAAGTTCCTCAATGGCTCTTTCAAACGGGATTATTATTTGTCGGACTTTCTATCGGATTAAAATTTAATGTTCAAACCGTTCGCCAACTGTTTAAAGCGGTGTTAATTGAGGCGGGATTAGTCATTTCTCTGATTTTTTGTTGTTTGGCAATTGGATATGGATTTCATCAAATTGCAGAAGTTGATATTGTCACCGCTATTTTAGGATTAACACCCGGAGGATTTGAAGCGATGATAGCAACAGTTGTGCAGCTTGGCGGCGATACAAGTTTGGTTTTAGCAATGCAATTAACCCGAATGTTAATGATTCTTTTGTTGGCTCCCTGGTTAACGGCTTTTGTCAGGAAACAGGACGAAAAAGATGTATAACTCCTAACAATGTTTAAAAAGATAAACTCGGATTGATTTGTGAAAATAATTCAGCTATCATGGGTTTAAACTTGTGTAATTTACAACGATGTCTGAAGCATTTCTCTTTGATAGACTCATTAAAAATGTTCGGGTTGTTCGTCCTCATCAGCCTACTGTAGAAACGTTAGATATTGGGATTAAGGATGGAAAATTCGTTCAAATAGAACCCAATCTCAACCCCGAACAGGCTCAACAAACCTTCGATGGAAATCAGCTTTTAGCCTTTCCGGGTGTGGTGGATGCTCATATGCACGTTGGAATTTATCAACCGCTAAACCAAGATGCTGTTACCGAGAGTAAAGCCGCAGCAATGGGAGGTGTAACGACCAGTTTAAACTATATTCGCACGGGTCAATATTATCTCAATCAAGGCGGAAGTTACCATCAGTTTTTTCCGAAAGTGTTAGCACTGTCTGAGGGTAATTTTTATGTTGATTACGGTTATCATGTCGCCCCAATAGCCGCCGAACATCTCCAAGAAATGCCCCAACTTTTTGAGGAATTTGGAGTATCTTCGTTTAAAATTTTTATGTTTTATGGCGGTTATGGGTTGCACGGACTCTCCGACCAGCAAAATTTATTTTTAATGATAAATAAAGAAGAACGCTACGACGTGGCTCACTTTGAGTTTATCATGCGAAGTTTAACTCAAATGCGCGAAAAATATCCCGATTATCAAGATTATCTCAGCCTGAGTTTACACTGTGAAATTGCGGAAATATTGAGCGCCTATACCAAAATTGTTCAACAGGATAATACCCTAACCGGACTGAAAGCTTATAGTGCGGCTCGTCCTCCCCATTCGGAAGGTTTGGCGATTTGTATTGCGTCCTATCTCGCCCATGAAACCAACTGTATTAATATCAATTTACTCCACTTAAGTTCCCGCAAAGCCATTGAAGCCGCTTTGATGATGCAAGCCACATTTCCTCATATTAATTTCCGTCGAGAAGTCACCGTCGGACATTTGCTTTTAGATGTGGATGCACCGACAGGAAAATGGGCAAAAGTTAATCCTCCCATTCGTCCGCGAGAGGATGTAGAATTTTTATGGCAAGCGGTTTTAAACGGTCAAATTGATTGGGTTGTTAGCGATCACGCTTGTTGTTCAGCCGAACAAAAAGTTTCTCAACAAAACCCCGAAAATATTTGGTTAGCGAAGTCGGGTTTTGGCGGGACTGAATATTTATTATCCGGGGTTTTTAGCGAAGGAAATAAACGGGGAATGACTTATAATCAAATGTCTAAATTATTATCTTGGAATCCTGCACAGCGATTTGGGCTGTTAGAAAAAGGGGATATTGCTGTTGGTTACGATGCGGATTTGGTGTTAGTTGATCCCAATGAAACGTTTACCGTTCGGGCGGATAAATCACCCTCTCAGCAAGGTTATACTCCCTTTGAAGGTATGGAATTAACCGGACGAGTTAAAAGTACATTTCTTCGCGGAAATTTAATTTATCACAACGGAGAAATTCTCGGTTCGCCTCAAGGACGTTATTTAAAACGACCCTATGGAAACCATAAAATATCTATCATTAAACCTATGTAAAATTATTTTGAAATTTTACGTTATTACTCACCATATTCATCCTTACACCATATCTCGGCATCAAGATCTTGGGCTAGAAAATCAAAACTATCGGGAAAAATATATTGATCTTCTAGTTCAATTAGAATTTTTTTTAGTTTTCTTAAATGACGATCAATTTGCCGTTTCAATTTCTTATTTTCAGAGAATTCTCTCTCTCTAGTTGGTTGTAATGGTTGTGATTTTTCTTTAGCTATATGAACCGAAAGAATAGGTTTTATTTGTTCTCGATTTTTTGAATCACTAAGCTGTTTTTCTATTTCCTCTCTTTCTCTATTAAGAGTTTGAATTAATTTTTCTTTTGCTTCAATCTCTTTGTCTTTATCTACGTTCTCTGCTTTTAAATTTTTAATATGTTGTTCTAAATTTTCTATTTCTTCAAATAATTTTTGAAGTTCTTGTTCTAAACGAGAATTGTTATCTTTTAAATTAGAGATAATCTTTCTCTGTGTTTCTATTTCTCTCTCAAGTTCCTTGTGTTTAAGCTGATCATTTTTTCCTGAATTTTCAAAGTTTTCGTTTTTCTTGTGTAACGACTTAATCTCGTTTTTTAGCCTTGTTTCTTGTTGATGATGTTCTTGATTTTTTTTATCTAAATCACTATTTAATTTTGATAATCTACTTATTTCTTTTTCCAAACTTGGCAAGGAACTGTTTTCATAAATGTTTATAATATGTTTGATTTTAATTACGATAAATTGCCATGAACACGTCATAAAAGTATTGTTAACCATAGAGCTATTTTGGATCATATCAAAAAGTTCATTTCTACAGCTTTCATATTCTTCTAATTGTTTTTTTAGGTCGGTTAGTTTGATATTTAAATTTGATTTTTCTGTTTCCAAATTTGATTTTTCTTTTTTTATATTATGTATGTATCTAAGTAATATGACAATTAAAGCAATAATGATAATTAAAGCAATAATGATAATTAAGTTATTCGATAAACTAGAGGCAAAACCAAGACAATTAAGTTTTTCAACTTTAGACATCTTATTAGTCTCCAAGTAAATTACTAAATATCGTTTTTTCGGAAAATCTATTGAATTTCGCGATGAACCTTGTCAAATACTAAATAGACCTCTATCAAAATTTTAGCGATGTTTTATCGTAGTTAATGCTTGTGAGTGACTGTTTCTAATTTAAACCTGTAATTGATAATCGTCAATTAGAGAAATTACTGATATTGATAATTCGCCTTATTTCTCAAGTCTCCGTAATTTTACGGAAGTTATACGTTCTTTGATGAAAAAATAAATTTTTATGCTAAAATAGAGCCAAGTTTAATTTGTTCAGTCGCATTTCTATGACTGAGATAACCTCAAAAATCGAACTTCCACCCCCTTTCCCAGACCATACTCAACTCCCCGAGTCGGATGGTACATTTGTGAAAAATTTTCAGGAGCATCCCCAGAGTATTTTACTCACAGATTCTATCGGCCCAATCTTACAAAAAATTCATCCAGACGGACAATATGCCATCGGTCAAGATTGCGGGATTTATTGGCGAGAAACTGACCCGCCCGAAAAAGGAGCGGAAGCACCGGACTGGTTTTATGTTCCGAATGTTCCGCCCAAACTTGACGGTCAAATTCGTCGTTCTTATGTTTTGTGGCGGGAATTTATGGCTCCTTTAATTGCCTTAGAATTTGCTAGCGGAAACGGTGACGAAGAACGGGATAATACACCGTTATCTCGAATGGGAGAAAAGACCAAACCGGGTAAATTCTGGGTCTATGAGCAAATTATTCGCATTCCCTATTACGGCATTTATGAAATCAATAGTAGCAAGTTAGAAGTTTACACTCATCAAAACGGCTATTATCAAAAAATGTCTCCCAATGAGCGCGAACATTATCCGATTTCACCTTTAGGAATAGAGTTGGGATTGTGGCAAGGTCGCTATCAAAATCAAGACCAATTGTGGTTAAGATGGTGGGATAATGAAGGCAATTTGTTGTTAATAGGAGATGAACGCGCCGAACGAGCCGAACAAGAGCGCAAAAATGCCATTCCTCGGTTGTTGGGAATGGGTTTAAGCGTTGAACAGGTGGCGGAAGCGCTCAACCTCAGCGTCGAACAAGTTCAACAACAAATTTAAACTTCTGACAACCCATTATTTGATTTTTGCTTCAAAATATAGAAGGAGTCATTTAAGAGGTATCTCTATGTTTCCTTTTTTCAATCCCTGCTGGAATTGGGACAGCCCATCGAATTCTCGCAAAGCCTATCAAGAGCGCAAACTGCAATTTTTGAAGTGGATGCGAGATGACCTTGAAACTCGACTGGCTGGACTGAATGCGGCGATAGAAACTGTTGAACGCCAACTTAATCAAGAGTAAGCGCGATCAACTTTAAAGTTTAAAACTTGACATTTAAAATAGGGTTGGATTTATAAGTCTATCATCCCAACCTTATTGATAATATTTTACCACAAGTTAGCGATTAACGCTAACTTTTTTATTGATTACTTTGGGAAAGATTTTAAATAATATTATGAGTAGTATTTACATAAATTACTTGACATGAATATATTCAGATAGCAAAATAGTAAAAATAGTTCAGTTGGATCAAAATGATGTAATATTTTCTCACAAGGAACATTAGTAAAGCGTTATGTCGATGACAGCAAACTCAGAGCCAATTCAATCCTTCCGAGCGCTAGCACTTCAGTTAACTTGTCAGGCGGTTAATTGTGCGAGTAGCCCTTCTGAAGCCCGAAGTATAATGACAAAAGCTGTCGAGAGTTTGGAGGGAAAAATTGCCACAAGTTTAGCATTTATTGGTTCGGATTGTCGTTTGGTGGTACTTCCCGAATACTGGTTAACAGGTTTTCCGATGGGCGAACCCTTGGGAATTTGGGCAAAAAAAGCCTGTTTAGAAATGGACGATTCTATTTATGAAATCTTAGCAGAAATCGCCCAAAAGTTTAAAATATTTTTAGCGGGAAACGCCTATGAAATCGACCCCCATTTTCCGAATTTATATTTTCAAAACTGTTTTATTTTTAATCCGTCTGGCTCGATGATTTTGCGATATAGACGGTTAAATTCGATGTACACACCCACCCCTCACGATGTTTGGGATAAATATCTAGATTGTTATGGTTTAGAAGGAATTTTTCCGGTGGCAAAAACCGAAATTGGCAATTTAGCAACTATCGCCTCAGATGAGATATTATTCCCCGAATTAGCGCGAACCTTTGCCACCCGAGGTGCCGAAATTTTCTTACATCCAACTTCAGAAATTTATGGTCATGCGAGACTGCCAAAAGAAGCCGCAAAAGTTTCTCGGGCTGTGGAAAATATGGCTTATGTTATCTCTGCAAATACCGCCGGAATTGTTAACACTCCGCTTCCCAGTTCTTCGGTTGATGGCGGTTCAAAAATTATCGATTATCGGGGAATTCTTTTGGCAGAAACGGGCGCCGGAGAAAGCATGGCTGCTTTTGCAGAAATTGATTTAACGGCACTCCGACGCAACCGCAAACGCCCCGGAATTCAAAATTTATTGGCACGTCATCGTTCGGGGTTGTATACTGAAACCTATCAACAACCTCATTTTTATCCAGCAAACACTATGTTAGAAGGAGAGATAGAACGGCAACATTTTATTAAAACTCAGCAAGAAACGATTAATAACTTAATTGAAAAGGAAATTATTTAAACATGGAAAATAAAATTAAAGTTCGCAATTCCAGAACTGGAGCCATTGATTATTTTATTACTCCTCCCACCGGGGCAGAAATTACCGAACGCTGTCAGAATTTACGACAAGCTCAAATTAACTGGCAGGTAGATATTAATCATAGAATAGAAGTTATACAGCAGTGGAAACAAAAGATTATTTCTGAAAAGGATTCTTTGATTCAAGCTTTAGTTGAAGATACGGGAAGAATTCGAGAGTCAGTGATGGAAATTGATGGGGTTATTTCCAGTTTAGAACGATGGTGTAAACTCGCGCCCGAACTCTGTTTAACCGAAGAAAAAAATACAGCTATTCCTTTTATTCAAATTAAATCTCAACGGGTTCCCTATTCATTAGTTGGGGTAATTAGTCCTTGGAATTTTCCCCTGTTACTTTCTCTAATTGATGCAATTCCGGCGTTATTGGCTGGCTGTGCAGTTATCATTAAACCCAGTGAAATTACTCCCCGATTTATTCAGCCTTTGGCTAAAACCATTGAATCTGTTCCCGAGTTAAATCGGGTTTTATCTTTTATTCAAGGGGCGGGTGAAACCGGAGAAACTATTATTAAAAACGTTGATGCTGTTTGTTTTACCGGAAGTGTCTCAACGGGTAAAAAAGTTGCAGAATTAGCCGCAAAAATGTTAATTCCAGCTTTTTTAGAATTGGGAGGTAAAGACCCGGTTATTGTCTTAGAATCAGCAGATTTAGAACAAGCAACCTCGGGGATTTTATGGGGTTCTGTGATTAACGCCGGACAGTCTTGTTTATCCATAGAACGGATTTATGTAGCCGAATCAATTCACAATAATTTTGTTAATAAACTCGTTGACAAAGCCAGTCAGTTATCTCTCAATGATACCGATATCAAACAAGGTGAAATTGGGCCGATTATTTCCGCCAAACAAGCAACTATTATTGCCGAACATTTGTTAGATGCGACCGAAAAAGGAGCAATTATTAATTGTGGAGGTCGAGTCGAAGAATTAAACGGAGGATTTTGGTGTCGTCCAACAGTATTAACTGAGGTCAATCATCACATGAAAATAATGACCGAAGAAACTTTTGGTCCCGTGATGCCGGTAATGAAATTTTCCTATAAACAAGAAGCAATTAAACTCGCCAATGATAGCGTTTATGGGTTGAGTGCGGCCGTTTTTGCGGGTTCACAAACAGAAGCTTTAGAAGTCGCTCAACAGATAGAAGCCGGGGCAATTAGTATTAATGATGCAGCCTTAACCGCTTTAATTAATGAAGGTGAAAAAAATTCGTTTAAATGTTCGGGCTTGGGAGGTTCGCGAATGGGGGCGGCTTCAATAGGCCGATTTTTCCGCAAAAAAGCCCTGTTAACCAAAACACAACCCGTTGTAGACCCCTGGTGGTATTGACAAAACTAAAAAGTTCATAAACAATGAAAAAAAATCTTATTCTTCTGTTAAAATCAGATATCCTCAAAGTACAATTATCAATTTAAAAGAGGAGTATTAATTATGTCTAATCTGCGCGAACAAATGCCCGTTTTAGCCCGCCATGAAGGAGACTGGACGGGAACCTATACCCTCGTTAATACGGAAGGTAAAATTATTGATCAACATCAATCTCATTTAACCTGTCAATTTCCAGAAACGGGGGATTATCCCTATTTTCAAATCAACCGTTATCATTGGGAAAATGGGAAACAAGAAGAACATCAATTCCCCGCTACCTATCAGGATAACAAACTGATTTTCGATACCGAACGCATTACCGGAAAAGCTTGGGAAGCCGATGAATCTACACTCATTTTATGGTTGGCTTACAAAGGCGTACCGGATGCTTATATTTATGAGATGATTCAAATTAGCCCCTGCAACAATTATCGCGCCCGCACTTGGCAATGGTTCAAAAATAATCAAATTTTTCAACGCACGTTAATTCAAGAAGAACGAATGCAATAAAATTGGTAATTTAATTTTTGTTAAAGACAAATTAAGATAATGAAACAGCAAGTTAAAAGAGCATATTTAGACACAGAAGACGGACAAATTCTTTACCGTATTGCTGGCGAAGGAGAACCGATTTTACTGTTACATATGGTTCCTCGAAGTAGCGATGAATTTAGAGAAATTATCCCGATTTTAGCCGAAAGTAAACAAGTGATTGCAATGGATTTAATGGGGTTGGGAGATTCGGACAAACCGCCCAGAGAATATTCTGTTGCTGATTATGTTCAAAATATTATTACACTTTGGGATAAGTTGGGGATAGAAAAAAGCAGCGTTCTTGGAAGTGTAACGGGCGGTTATATTGCGGGAGAACTTGCGGCGAGTTATCCCGAAAGAGTCAATAAATTAATTCTCTGTAATGTGCATGGATTTGATGCTGAAGAACAGGAAAAAATTGTGCAGAGATATTCAATAGGATTTAACATAAAAGAAGATGGCTCTCATTTAAGGGAACGCTGGCTTTCTCGTCTTAATTATGTGGGAAATGGAGAGTTAAATCATCGCTGTGTAATTGATGATTTAAAATGTTTTGGTTCTCCCGTTTATCCGGGTGTTGCTGTCGGAAAATATTGTCTTACCGCAAAAGAAAGATTTAAACAGATTCAATCTCCAACTCTAGTTTTAACCGGATATAAAGCGTTAGAACCGTTAGAAAAAGCGGGTTTAGCAAAGGCAGAAAATCAAACTTGGCTATATAAGTCTATTCCTCAAAGTCAAGAGATTATGATCAAAAATGGTACGCTTTGGATGATGAATCAACAGTATGAAGCCATCGCAAACTTGATTGATAAATTCTTGTAAAATACCTAGATTTAGTTTATAAAAAAACATGAATATTAAAGTAAAACGAGCTTTTTTAGACACGGAAGACGGTCAAATCCATTACCGAATTGCGGGAGAGGGAGAACCTTTACTGTTGTTACACATGAATCCTCGCAGTGGTGACGAATATCGGGAATTAATGCCGATTTTAGCCCAAAAAAGACAAGTCATTGCAATGGATTTCATTGGGTTTGGAGACTCCGATAAACCCCCGAGAATGTACACAATTTCTGACTATGCTAAAACAGCAATTGCTCTTTTAGATGAACTCAAAATCGAAACAGCTTGCATTTTAGGAAATCATACCGGGGCTTTTGTCTCGGGAGAAATTGCAGCCACTTATCCCAACAGAGTCAAGAAATTAATCTTAGGAAATGTCGCGGGTTTTGGAGAAGCAGGACAAGCAAAACTCTCTGAACTTTATGACGTGGGATTTCAAATTCAAGCCGATGGTTCACATTTAATGAAACGTTGGTTAGCCCGTTCTCGTTACGTGGGTTCTGCCGAACTAAATCATCGTTGGGTATTGGATGATTTAAAATGTTTTGGTCATCCTTTGTATGCAGTTTGGGCGGTTCAAAATTATTGTTTAGAAGCGGAAGAACGATTTCGTTTAATTCAATGTCCAACCCTGATTTTATGGGGTTTAGATGATGTTTATGAATTTGAACGTTTGGGTTTAGCCGCAGCCGAAAATCGTCATTTTGTTTCTCAAGTTATCCCGAATAACACAGTTGTTGAAATTGCTAGCGGTACAATTTGTATGATGAATCAAGTTTATCAAGAAGTTGCTGAAGCCGTAATTAACTTTTTAGATTAGATGCCCAATTAAATGAACCCAAAAACGTACAAAAAATTAGTTGCAAATCAAATTAGTAGCGACTTTAAATCAGCTATTGAAATCATTACAGTTCCCTTACCTGAACCCAGAGATAGTGAAATTATCATTCAAAATAAATTTGCTGGAGTTAATGCCGGTTTTGATACTTTATTATCTCAAGGAAAGATTCCTTATTTTAAACCCACTCCGCCCTTTGAATTGGGCGTTGAAGCGGTGGGGGAAGTCGTAGCGGTTGGTCAAAATATCACCACCTTTAAAATAGGGGATGCTGTCGCCACAACAATTCGAGGAGGTGGCTATAGCGAATATCAGGTAATTGATGCAAACCTCGCCATCAAAGTTCCCCAAGCAACCCCAGAAATTTTAACATTAATTCCCACCGGAATTTCTGCTTTAGTCGCCTTAGAACAGGTGGGAGAAATGACAACTCAAGAGACAATATTAGTCACCGCAGCAGCAGGAGGAACCGGACACATAGCCGTTCAACTGGCAAAATTGGCGGGAAATCATGTAATCGGAACTTGCGGTTCAGAAGCCAAAGCAAACCTACTCAAAAAATTGGGTTGTGACCGGGTAATTAACTATCGAACAGAAGATATTAACGAGGTGCTTCAGCGAGAATATCCTCAAGGAATTAACTTAATTTTTGAATGTATTGGTCGCAAAATGTTTGATAATTGTGTCAATAATTTAGCGGTTCGAGGTCGCTTAATTGTCGTTGGTTTTATCTCGGAATATGCGGAACAATTAGAAGTGGTAAATCAACCCAGAATTTATGAAAAAATATTTTGGAAAGGGGCTTCAATTAGGGGTTTTTTAATGCCACTGTATCAAGAATACAGTTTAGAAGCCAGACATCGTTTATTTGATTTACTCGAATCCGGTCAAATTCAAGTTGCAATTGATTCAGCCGAATTTAAAGGAATTGAATCTATTCCCTCTGCGGTTGATTACTTACTCGGAGGGAAAAACTGTGGAAAAGTTGTCGTTCAATTTTAGTTGAGATTTGGCTTATCCTAAAATAGCAGTACACTTAATTTCAACTAACAAACCCGGTGTAGATAATGCTGTGATTCCTACCCCTGTCCAAGTTGGATACTGGTTAACAAAATAGCGGTCTTTCACCTGTATAAAAAGTTGTAAATTCGGAATTTTAAACTGTTTTTGTTCTTCGGGAGTCGTTGGCGGAGTTCCGGTTACATGATAAGTAATCATCTCGAAAACATCATCAAAACTTCCTCCAGCAGCATTAAGAACAGCCTTAACATTTTCAAAGGCTTGAATAAATTGGGCTTCTATTTCTTCAACAACTTGTAAGTTTTTATCGCGGCCCACTTGACCGGAAATATATAATGTGTTTCCGACTTTTATTCCGGGACAGTAGTGAAATTTTTCATAGAGAATTTCCATTCCTTGGGGGATAATAACTTCGCGTTTTGTCATTTTTCAAAAAAACTCTACTTGTTTCATCTGATTAATCACAACCCCAACAGTAAATTTTCCAGTTATTCTGAATTTAACCTTGAAAAAGAATTTGGGAATATCTAAATTTTACCGAATTCCCTACAAAAATACAGTATCAATCCATACAGCAAACCATAGCCAATCTTTAAGAAGATCTAAATAGCCAATCAATCTCAATTAGAGTTCGAGACAGCATGAGTCTCAATACCCAATTTTAACCTCAAACTTTTCTAACTGTCAGCCTTTGATCGAACTCACAAACTCCCAATATTGGGGGAATTATGACCATAGAACCTTGTTTTTTTCTTGACACCACCTAAACCATGAATGCACAATTTCAACACGCAATGCTTCCCCAAACAACGCATGATGAGTTAGCCCGTCAAAACTTCATGCAAAGCCTATCTCTTTATGTTAATCGTCAAATGGGATCGGGAATTAAGACAGTTTATGAAAAAAATGTCAAGCCAAAATTTGAAGAAAAACATCAACGTGTTCCCGAAAATCGCCATGAAATTTTACAAGAAATGCAAACTCAATCCTATTATCATTGGTGGAGTATTTTAAAGCGATTTCAACAGGAAATGATGTGGGAGTCAGTGGGTTCAAGTGTTGAACGTCAACTTCCCGATCTAATTAAAAAAGCTAAAAACATACAAAATCAACTCGGGTCTTTAATTCTCGATCCAAACTTTCAAACCCCCGGTTATATGACCGAAGTTGATATTCACTGTATGCCCGGAGGATATCATACTGAAAATAAAGAACAGGATCTCGCAGCCGGCGCCATTTATGATCGGGGTGTTTATGTTTATGGTTTGGGTTGGTTGGGAACACTCAATGATAACATGGGTCATTCCATTATTCAAAATTATCTCCAACCAAATTATCCTCATTTTCAACCTAAAAAAATTCTTGATATGGGATGTGCAGTCGGACACAGTACCCTTCCCTATGTTGATGCTTATCCCCAAGCAGAAATTCATGGAATCGATATTGGTTCACCGATGTTACACTACGGTCACGCCCGGGCAGAAGCCTTAAAGAAACGAGTTCATTTATCTCAACAAAATGCCGAAAAAACAAACTTCCCAGACGGAACATTTGATTTAATTGTCTCTCATATTTTGTTGCATGAAATACCCGCTTCTGCCATTAAAAACGTCATGCGAGAATGCTATCGGTTGCTATCGCCCGGTGGGATTATGGTTCATCTGGATGCGCCTTTATACCGCCATATGGATGCTTATACCGCCTTTATTTCCGACTGGCAAACCATTAACAATAACGAACCGTTTTGGGGGGAAATGCGAGAGTTAGATTTAACTGCTATTGTTAAAACAGCGGGTTTTAACTCTGAAAAAGTGAGTGAAAACTTTATTCGCAAATATAACTCTAAAACACCCCCCGTTAGCACCCGTCCGACTTGGTTTGCGATCACTGCCCAAAAATAAGTATTAAAAAAAATCCAATGGTACAAACAGCAAAAGGACAACGCCCCGTTTACCTCAACGATCCTCAACAGGATAAATTGTTAGGAATAATTCTCGCCTTGGCGGGTGAAGTTTCTGTACTCCGCGAACGTCTTGATACCCTAGAAAAACTGTTAGAAACAAAAGGAATTTTATCACCTGCGGAAATAGAAACCTATCAACCCGATGAAAAAACGTCCGAACAGCGAGAACAGTGGCGAACAGAATACATTTCTCGACTCTTGCGAATACTGGAAGAAGAAATTGATGGACTCTAGTAATAAAGGAGGGTATAATTACAGCAATTCTCTCTAGTTTTTATCGATGACCGGAACACAACAAACGCTCGAAACTGCCCAACAAGCCTTTGAACATTTTCGTCATGGTTTGGCGACGGGGAAATGGGAAAATTTCATCGCTATGTTGAGTGATGACTTTACATTCTCATTTCCCGCAGGCCCCTATCAAGGGTTAAATGAAGGAAAAGAACGCATGGCTGAATTTTTAGCTTATGTGTCTGAAAAAGTGTTTAGTCAGGGCTTATTTTTCACTCTCGAACGAACAACATTTAATGAAAATACCGTTGTTTTTGAGGGAACGTCAGAAGGCTTAATGTTCGGAAACCCTTATAAAAATCAAGTCGCCATTTCCTTTGATGTTCGAGACGATAAAATTTGCAGTTACCGAGAATATTTAAGCCTTGTTTATAAACCCTAACTCCTGCAAAAATATTAATTAATTTTGGCGATGTAAAACTTCAAAGCTCAAAGCCACAAAATTTCCCGAACTATCGTATTCAACGGTAATTTGTCTGTATTCCCGTTCGGATACAAGTTGACCCGCTTTAATTTGAAATGCTTCTCCCAGTTTTATCGATTTTTGAGGATAACAAAAGAAACCATCGGGTAGTGACACTAATTGATTTTTATCTGAAGTTTTATCGAAGCTAAAATCTTCTATTTTCTCCGGTTCAGAGGATTTTAAATCAGGTGTGATTGTTCGCTTTTCTCCTTTCCAATTTCCTGACAGTTGAGTGAGGGGTTCTGTCGGTTTATCTTCGGGAAACTGACCCCATTTTTCACTGATTTGAACAATCTTTTCCAGTTGACCTTGTTCATTGTAAAGCTGAACGATACTGGTACGCCGATCTTCGTAATAAAAAAAGAGTTCAGTCCCTAAAGATTGATCGCTTTCTCGTTTTTGACTGACAACAGCCGTTGCATCTGGACTTAAATAAATCGCTCTCATGCTTGGAAGTGCGGGATGTATTAACCCATCCGGTTGACTGCAAGATTCTTTTTCTAGCGTCCAACTTTTTGAGGAAGTGCTACCATCAGAAAATGTATAATTATTGCTATGAGTCACAACGGTTTTATCGGAATTTGCTTGAAAACAACGCACCCCTTGAAACGTTTTTAAAACCTCTTTTTCCGGTGAATAAGTTGTCCAAGTTCCAAACCAACCCGGACTATCTGACTCATACTTTCCAAAGAGATTAATCCAATTTTGTTCTTGAAGATCAACCATAATCAAGAAACTCTCTAAACTGCAAGGTTTATTCGCATTATATCATATTTCGGTTCGAGTTTGAGTAACAATTCTATCAAAATACCAATTTAGTCCCGGAGCCAACAAACTATGCAACCGACTCAACAATGTCATTTCAATTCCCGGTGTAATGGCAAATTTATTATTTTTAATTCCGCCAATAATTTCTTGAGCAATATCTTCAGGTTGCCACATTTTAGCCGTTTCGGTAATCTGTTTTGTTTCTAACGGTTTGGTCTTATTTTCTGTTTCTAATTGGGGTGTATCCGTATCGGGCGGATAAACAATTGACACGCGAATTCCCAACGGTTTCAACTCTCCCCGCAAAGATTCCGCCAACCCTCGCAAAGCAAATTTTGACGGACAGTAGGGCGTATAACCGTAAATTCCAATCAATCCCGCCCCCGAAGAAATCAGCACAATATTACCCTTTTTTTGCCGTTCGATATAAGGCAAAACCGCCCGAACCGCATACAAAGAACCAAAATAATTAATCGCCATTGTTTCTTCAAAAACTTCGATGGGCAAGTCTTGAAAATAACCCGGAACCGAAATTCCTGCCGATGTTATTAAAATATCGGGATCGCCCAATTCCTCAACAGAATTTTCGATAACATTTTCTAGAATTAGGCGATCAGAAACATCGGCAACTGCGGTAAAAACTCGCTGTTCAGACTGCAATTTAACCGCTTCAATTTCCGCTTTTGCCGTTTCTAATTTCTCCGCAGAACGGGCAATAATTGTTATATTCGCCCCCGATGCGGCCAACAACTTTGCCGTTGCTTTACCAATACCACTCGAACCGCCCGTAATAATTGCGTGTTTTTGATTAAAATTCATCTTTTGTAATTCACCCCTAAAATTAAAAGTAGGGTGCATCAAATCATCCCCATTTGACTCAATTTAACCCGAGCAATCATTTTGATGCACCAACTCAATCAAATTGGGGTGCATCAAATCATCCCCATTTGACTCAATTTAACCCGAGCAATCATTTTGATGCACCAACTCAATCAAATTGGGGTGCATCAAATCATCCCCATTTGACTCAATTTAACCCGAGCAATCATTTTGATGCACCAACTCAATCAAATTGGGGTGCATCAAATCATCCCCATTTGACTCAATTTAACCCGAGCAATCATTTTGATGCACCCTACCTGTGTGAGAATTTGGGCGAAACAAATGGGAATGCTGAGGGTGATATAATTGCGATCGCGCAGTTGTTTTCTGATTTCCCAACGCCGGACTAATCACATAAAGCGTTGTTCTAATCAACTTTTCTTCTTCAGTCACTTTTGCCATTTCCGTCAACGGCACAATTCTAATTTTTTCATCCGGCCATCCCAAACGATAACAAATTGCCACAGAAGTTGAAGGCGGATAATGTTCCAATAATTCTTGCTGGGCTTGTTCGACATGACGCGCACTCAAATACAAACACAAACTCGCCCGGTGCGCCGCCAAACCCGCCAACGCCTCGCGAGGGGGAACGGAAGTCGCCCGCCCACTAAATCGAGTTAATATAATCGTCTGCACCAACTCCGGTACCGTCAACTCAACCTGCAATTTCGCGGCGGCGTCCTGATAAGCACTAATTCCGGGAACCACCTCAACCGCAATTTCCGCCTCGGCTAACTGATGAATTTGTTCGTGGATGGCACTATACAAACTTGGATCGCCCGAATGCAAACGCACGACAGAACGCCCTTGTCGCACCCGTTCGATCATCATCGGAATGATATCTTCTAGGGTTTTATTGGCTGTGGCGATTAATTCTGCATCAGAACGCACATCCTGTAAAATTTGTTTGGGTACCAACGAATCCGCATACAAAATCGTATCAGCTTGGGCGAGTAGGCGTTGAGCTTTTATCGTCAGCAATTCAGGATCGCCAGGTCCCGCCCCCACAATGTAAACCGCAGGTTGTAGTGAGTTTGTCGCTTGTCTGTTCATATTTAAAACTGCTCAAAAATTAATCAATTTCCCGAACTGTTCCGGATGTTACCAAGCTCATCTAGATAAAGAGAATGGTAGATGCACCCTGGTTGAAGCTCCGGACTAAACATCCGGGGCATTTTTTTTGTCTGCTTTTTTATTGTTCCGGATCTTGGCAAAGTTATCTAGATAGAAATAATGGTAGATGCACCCTGGTTGAAGCTCCGGACTAAACATCCGGGGCATTTTTTTTGTCAAAATTACCTGTTAATTCCGGATAGAACCACAATTATCTAGATAGTAATAATGGTAGATGCACCCTGGTTGAGGCTCCAGATTTCCAAATCTGGGGCATTTTTTAATCTATGTTTTTATTCCGGATATTAGCCAAGTTTTCTAGATAAAAGCAATAGTAGATGCACCCTGGTTGGAACCCTAGATCATCCGATCTAGGGATTTTTCTTTAAGATTCATTGCGTTTTGGCTTCGTTGAAACTACATCGGGTAAAGAACGATTCAGCAAATAAAGCCACGCTAAACCTGCTAATCCGAATATAATACCACTCAAACTCACCAGTTGAGCAACTCGCAACGGCCCGAACATTAAACTGTCTGTTCTTAACCCTTCTATCCAAATTCGACCCGAACTATAAGCGGCAAAATACACTAAAAATATCGTTCCCAATTTTAACGGAGGTTTTCCTTTTAACCCTCTAAAAAATAACACCATTAGCAAGATAAAAACTAAAAGGTTCCACAGCGACTCGTAGAGAAAAGTCGGATGAAAATATTCTGAGTTTGCATAGGCAATCGGACGATTTTCGGGAGGAATATAAAGTTTCCAGGGTAAATCCGTTGGACCGCCAAAAGCTTCGGAATTAAAGAAATTTCCCCAGCGTCCGATCGCCTGACCTAAAATTAGTGAAGGGGCGACTAAATCCGCCAATTGCCAAAACGGAACTCGCTGGATTTTAGCAAAGATTAAAGCCGCAATAATTCCCCCAATAATTGCCCCGTGAATGGCAATTCCTCCCCGCCAGATCGCGATGATACTTCCCGGATCGTTAGCATAATTTTCCCACTCAAAGGCAACATAGTAAAGTCTGGCACAGGGGATGGCCCCAATCACCAACCATATGGCTAAATCTCCGATCAAATCCGGATCAACCTGACGACGTTTGGCGAGGTACTGAGAAAGGGTTACGCCAATTAACACCGCAGATGCTATTAAAAAACCATACCAGCGAATCGCGATCGGTCCCAACCGCAACATGATCGGGCCGGGGGACGTAAATTGAAACGCTAGCAGCAAATCAGAACTGTGCATGATGAATGTGAAGCCGTTGCATTGGCAACCTATATTTTACAACTAAAGGTTACACTGTTGTTAACCCATGTATTTTTTAACCCAAAAAACAGCTATAAAAAACATCAGTTAGGTTCGGCAAACAGGAGCGATTATGGTACAACAATTTACACCGGAAACTGAAACTCCCATTATCTACCCGGAAAGTGACGGTCAACCGATGGCAGACAATACCCAACAATTTCGCTGGATTGTTACGATTAAAGAAAATCTAGAAATTCTATTTTCATCCGTTGCAGATGTGTTTGTTGCGGGTGATTTGCTTTGGTATCCGGTTGAAGGAAACAACAAAATTCGTCAAGCCCCCGATGTTATGGTTGTTTTTGGTCGCCCCAAAGGTGACAGGGGTTCTTATCAACAATGGGAAGAAAACAATATTGCACCCCAGGTTGTATTTGAGATTATTTCTCCCGGAAATCGAGCCAAACAAATGGCAGAAAAGTTGTTATTTTATCAACGATATGGCGTTGAAGAATATTATCTTTACGATCCAAAGCGACAAGAATTAACCGGATTACAACGCCCAGATAATTGGTTAGAACCCATCGAACAAATGAACGGTTGGGTGAGTCCTCGCTTAGAAATTCGGTTTGAATTAACAGAAACCGGACTGGAAATTTATCGACCGGATGGACAAAAGTTTTTAACTCCAGTAGAACTCGATCAATTGCGACAACAAGAATATCAACGGGCTGAAAATGAACGACAACGCGCTGAAAATGAACGACAACGCGCTGAACGCGCAGAACTTGAATTAGAACAACAACGCCAACGGGCTGAACGATTAGCAGAAATATTGCGATCGCAAGGCATTAATCCAGACGAGTTGTAAAATTATTAGTTCAAGGATAAGATGGGTTATATAGCAATTCTTTAATTATTGGAAAATTGTTTAGCCCCCAAACCCCCAATAATGGGGGCTGTAAACAGGTAGGATTTTTCCGAATGATTTCACACTGCTATATTATTGTTAACCTATCAATTTTTTCACTGATAAAAGACCAATACAAAATACAAACAAGTTGAGCCAATAGGAGCTATTATGGTACAATCTGAACTCGGTATTACCTCACTTCCGGATCACACTCAACTTCCCGAATCCGATGGTACATTTGTGAAAAACTTTCAAGAACATCCTCAAAGTATTCTACTGACCGATTCTATTAAATCCACCCTCGATAAACTACATCCAGACGGACGATATGCCATCGGTCAAGACTGCGGAATTTATTGGCGTCTAACAGAACCCCCCGAACGAGGTGCAGAAGCCCCCGACTGGTTTTATGTTCCCAATGTTAAGCCGTTAGTCAATGGAGAGGTCAGACGTTCCTATGTGTTGTGGCAAGAATATATTGCCCCTTTAATTGTATTAGAATTTGTTTCGGGTTCTGGTTCAGAAGAACGAGATCAAACCCCACCCGCATCTTCAGTTAATGGCGATGGAAAAGTGGGTAAATTTTGGGTCTATGAACAGGCGATTAGAGTTCCCTATTATGGAATTTATGAAGTCAAAAAAGCCTCGGTTGAATTGTATCATTTAGTAGACAATTGCTATCAACCTGTCCCGGCAAACGAACGAGGACATTATCCAATTTCACCTTTAAACGTTGAGTTGGGAATTTGGCAAGGACGCTATGGGAATATGGAATTACCCTGGTTGCGTTGGTGGGATAGCGAAGGGAATTTGTTGTTAACCGGAGAAGAACGTGCTGAAATCGAACGACAACGTGCGGAAAAATTCGCAGAACGGTTGCGGGAATTGGGAGTAAATCCCGACGAATTGTAAAAAAAATAGTTTAAGTATAAGATGGGTTATATAGCAATTCTTTAATCATTTGAAAATTGTTTAGCCCCCAAACCCCCAATAATGGGGGCTGTAAACGGGTAGGATTTTTCCGAATTATTTCACACTGCTATATTGTCGTTAACCCATCAATTGTTCAACCGAGACATGAAACTGGAAAAATGATTCAAGAATATATTCAAAAAGCAATGCAGACAGCGCAGTATGAAATACTCGAAGATAATGAAGGTTTTTACGGTTCAATTCCGGGCGCTACAGGAGTCTGGGCAACTGGAAACACTTTAGAAGAATGCCGTAATGAACTATTAGAAGTTCTAGAAGAATGGATATTAATTGGTGTTGCTCAGGGTCACAAATTGCCAGAGTTTGATGGAGTCAGTTTGAAAGTGGAGCCTATTGCTTAATGCCACCTTTCGGTCCTATATCCCGTCGTCAGTTAATTTTAGCATTAAAAGCTGCGGGTTTTTCAGGCCCCTATTCGGGTGGAAAACATCAGTTTATGGTGCGGGATAGTTTACGACTGCGGATTCCAAATCCCCATCAAGGAGATATTAGCAAAGGTTTACTCAAACGAATTTTAATGCAAGCAGGGATTTCACAAGATGAGTGGGAAAATTTGTAATTAGACGAAGAGAAGTGTTACTAACAATGATCATTACCGATCCGTTTCCTCTAGAATTTTGAGGTCTTCTTGAAATTCAGCTACATCATAGTGAACGCAAATATCTCGATCTGCAAGTAGGTTTTGAAACTGCATCCGATGCACTCCCATCAACTCGCTTGCTTTCCCCAAACTAATTTTCTCCTGTTGGAAAAGCATGAGTACGATTTCCAATAATAATTCGGATTCTGATAAACCGCTTGCTTTGATAATCTCATCTGAAATGACCAAGCTCATCGCTGTTTCTTTAACTTTTGACTTTACTTTTAAATTATAGCAGCCCAGACAACGATAAGTTCAAGTTCTATCCGTCAGCTTGGTAAAGGTAAGTAACGAACACCTGGCGATCGCATTTTTAACTGTATAAAATTAAAGATTGAGTTTGACTGCGGTTCAATCCAACCCACTTTGAACAACAAAAAAGGATAGAGACTATCTCTACCCTTTGCTTTTAGATTTTAGGTGTTATGCGATCGCGAGGTGTAATATAACGTTAAAGGGAAGCGTAACTCAAAGCTATCTTCTTTTTTCATAACATTTCAAGTTGGTGATATACCACTGACAAAAGTCACACCATTCTAGGCGTCCGTTAGTATAAAAACGCCAAGTCCCTGCTTGTTGACCTTTATTGGTCGTGAAACTGGTAGCATATTCGTATCCTTGAGATTGACAAGCCAAGTCAGCCCCTTGTTGTTTTGCTTCTCTTTCAGATCAATTAATGCCATCCCACTCCCAAGGGGTGCCATCTATTTCAGTTCCTCGATGTAGAGGAGTACCTAGATTTATAATGCCTGCAATCGCTGGTAAAGCTAAAACACTGCCCAAGCAACCGACAAGTAATAGACTAGAACTCATTAATCCTACAAATTTTTTGGATTTCATGTTTTTTTCCATTAATAGTGAGTGTTGAATACTTAACTCGGAATTGGTGAAGCTTGAGAGGTTATGCGATCGCAAAGCGTAACGTTAGCGGTGTTGCATCTATGGCTAATATCGTTACGCCTTACAAACTGACTACTAAAGATTTAAAGCTTTACTTTTTGCTAGCGAACACTTATAATCCAATTGAAATAAGTTAAATGGATTAACAGAGTTCTGAGAAGAATACAAATAAGCTTTACAGGGCGATCAGAACCCTTTATCCTAGAAAATGTAATGGCAACTTCAACCAGTCAATCAAACCATTCACTGGGCCAGAAGTTTCTTGAAGCGGAGGACAACTGGAACCTTGAACAACTCTACTCAGACCTCACCACCGCCAAACAATTCCATAAAAATAGTGAGAAACAAAAACTAACCAAAACAGAAAAGATTATCCTGCGGGGACTTCTGTGTGGTTTGAGTCCCTCGGAAATTGCAACAGAACTTCATCGAAATTGTTCTGGTTTAAGGGTGGATTTATCGAGGGGATTGTATCGCTATGTGGAAGTTATCACGAAAAAATCCCTACATCATTGGAAAGATGTTTCTGTATTTCTCGAAGCGGCAGGATATCAACTAGAAATCCATCTTAATAACGAAGAAATTCTGACATCTGAAGCCGTAAATATCGCCAAAAAAATAGCCGAAAATCATCCCGAACAACCCATCTCAACTTCAACTCCCCTCACAACTCCTTCACCTGCTAAACCCAAAAAAATTGACTCGATAGAAGCGATAGATGTCTCGACATTTTACGGACGGGAAACTGAACTAACGGCACTCAAACATTGGATAATAGAAGATCGCTGTCGGGTTGTAGCAATTTCGGGAATACAAGGGGTGGGAAAAACTTCACTTGCTTCTAAATTGGCGGGACAAGTACAAGAAGATTTTGAATATATTATCTGGCGAAATCTCGATCATACTCCGCCCTTTACTCATCTTCTCACGGATTTTATTCAATTTTTTAGTGAATCTTCTACTCCAGATCAGCCAGAGGAATATTTAATCAGTCAATTATTTAAGAAATTAGTTCAATCTAGAGTCTCGACCTCAAACTTTAACCAATCTGTTATTATTGCTGACGGGATACGAACTCTAATCACGTTTCTCCAAAAACATCGCTGCTTAATCATTTTAGATCATTGGGAATCCCTATTTCAACCCAAGACTTTAGTCGGTCACTACAAAGAAGGATATCAACCCTACGGAGAGTTTCTCAACAAAATAGGTCAACTTCTCCACCAAAGCTGTTTGCTGATGACCAGCAGTGAAACCCCGAGAAATATTGACAGATTCACGGGTAAAAATCAAGCCGTTCGTTGCTTCAAACTTAAGGGTTTAAAACCCCAAAATGCACAAAAAATCCTCAAACATGAAGGAATAGTCGAGGAAGAAAATCTGGAACAGCTAGTCAGTGAATATAAAGGAAATCCCCTGGCTTTACAAACCGTTGGAAAAACGATTCAAACCGTATTTGCAGGTGATACAACCGGGTTTATCAACTATCCCGCCTTTTTTGGGGAGTTTGGCGATCGCCTAGACCGTCAGTTTCGGCGACTTTCTAAAACCGAAAAAATGGTTCTCTACAAGATCGCCAATTCAAAAACTGCCCTGACTTTAACTCAAATTTCTGACGATTTTCAACCCTGCGACTGTTCGGAACTCATTAATATTTTAAGTTCGTTAGAAAAGCGATCGCTGATTGAAAATACATTGGAAGCAGATCAACGTTACTACCGGATCGACCCTTTAATTAATTACTATCTGCACGAGGTTTTACCGTCTATTTCTTAATTTATTAATCCACGACAATTAATTCTAATCCCTAACACTTCTGCACCAGCCCTCTGATTAAAAAATCTCCACAAATCCGCCAGAAGTTAGAAAAATTTTGTAACAATCTGATAAAATATTCACAATACCCCAACCCTGGGCTATCTTAAAAAAAGTCCCAGTGGAGGAACCGCCATGTCATCTACTCCTCGTCCTCCGGCGTCGGGTTCGGAAAACTTCCCGGAAGAAAACCCCTCTCTGGAAACGGGGTTAGCGGCGCTGAAACAAAAACAATATCAAACCGCGATCGCCCATCTCGAAGCGATCGCCGAGTCTCAAAGCCACCGAAGCGCCGGAATTAAAGCACAAATGGGGTTAGTTGTCGCCTGCGAACGAACTGGCAACCCTCAAAAAGCGATCGCCATCTGTCAAAGCCTAACACAACATCCGAAAGCAAAAGTTCAAACTTGGGCGAAAAACACCTTAGAAGACTTAAAAAACCGTTATCCGTTAGAAACCGAAGCCGAAGCCAACCCTAAAAATACCACATCCCCATCAAAAGAACCGGGTTTTGTTCCCTTTGAACCCACCTTACAACCGCCAAACGTTCAACCTTCACAACCTTCAAAAGATGCGGGTTTTGTCGCTTTTGAACCCCCACAAAAAAAGCCATCCGTTGATGCCGAACTTAATTATTACCGTTTAGAAAAACCCCAAAATCATCTAAGTTCCGTTCAACAACAAAAGGAAAATCAACAACAACCTCAACCAGAAAAAATATCAAATTTACCAATAAATTCCAGTCCGTTTTCAACAGAAAACAGCGTCCAAACAGAAGAAATACTCGAAAATCCACAGCCAACAGAAGTTCATCCCTTCGCCTGGAAACAAGCCGAGAGAGCGACCCAATGGCGGCGTTTAAAAGCTTTAAAATTAAATCGATTTTATCTCGAACAAGCCCTAACCGTTTTTGCACTTCTTTGGTTTCTTCCCCGGTTGATCGAGTTTTTGATGGAAACCGCCAATAAACTGTTATTGTGGTTGCCGTTGGTTGATACCTTACAACTGTTTTATCGCGATCCGACAGAATTTGTTTATATCAGTTTGGCGGGATTATTTATTCTATCCCCTTGGCTGTTGGATGGGTTGCTCAAACTCGCTTATGGAATGCAACCTTTAGCCATGACAACATTATTTAACCACAGTCCGGAAGCCAACCGAATCTTAAGAAATTATTGTCAACAACGCAATTGGAAAATCCCCGCCTTGAGAATATTACCAACAAATGCACCCATCGCGATGACCTACGGTTGTTGGCCGAGATTTGCTAGAATTGTCGTTAGTCAGGGATTACTCGATCAACTCTCGGAAGATGAAATTGCCGTTATATATGCCCGAGAAATTGCTTCAGTGGGTCAGTGGGATTTTTTAGTCATGTCTTGGCTGATAATGATTGTACAAATTCCCTATCAAATTTATTGGCAATCTGCACAATGGGTTGAACAATCTTTAGATTTGATGAACAGACTCCCCGAGTTTATCCCGAATTTTGTCCGGTCAATTTTATTATTGACGATCAGACTTCTCAACATAATTTTCACAATTGTTTCACCTTTGAGTTATGGGTTGTATCGAATTTTGCGTTTACCGACCTATTGGGTGTCTCGCCGACGGGTGTATTATCATGATCGCACCGCTTGCAACCTGACGGGAAATCCTAACGGGCTGACTCGGGCGCTGGTGAAAATCGCGATGGGAATGGCAAGCGAAATCCAGCAACGGGGGACAAGCAGCTTGTTAGAAGGGTTTGATCTGTTGATGCCCGTCAGTTACAAACAGGCGACGATCTTTAGCGGTGTAGCAGATTGTGGTAAGATAGAATTTCGGCTAAGTTGGGATTTAACCAATCAGGATCGCAAGTGGTTAGAAATTAATAACACGCATCCAGTCCTTGGCGATCGCTTGTCGATCTTATCTCATTATGCAAGTTTCTGGAAATTGAACACCGAGTTAGATTTATCTCAGGAAAATACCCGATCACCATCACCTCTGTTTAAGCAATCCCGCCGTTTGCTTCTTCAGGGGGCGCCTTATTTTGGATTTCCTGCCGGGTTGATGCTGGGAAGTCTAATTTGGTTATTGGGCGGAATTTTGGCAACTGTGGGGATTTGGCAGTTAGAATGGCTGTTTGGGGATTTTTGGATTTTAGCCGGTTGTATTCCCCTGGCTTGCAGTGTCGGGATATTTATTCGCATCAACTCATTTTTTCCAGATTTTCAACCCGCCAAGGCCTTGCAAAATCCGAATTTGGTGAATTTGTTAGCCAACCCTAACGCTTTGCCAATTGACAGTCAACCGCTACGTCTGGAGGGGAAACTCTTGGGTAGACAGGGGTTGAGTAATTTAATGGGACAGGATTTAATTTTACAAACCGCCACCGGAGCGATCAAACTGCATTATATTCCGGTGTTGACTCCATTAGCAAATTTTAGACCGTCAACTCATCCAGTTGATTTAATTGGCAAGTCTATCACCGTAACCGGATGGTATCGGCGGGGGGCGACAACCTGGATCGATGTAGAAACGATTGCGACTCAAGATCGTCAAGTGAATTTGACAGCAGGGCATCCAATTTGGTCTACAATCTTAGCTTGTGCGCTTGCCGTTTGGGGAGCTTACATGATTTCTCAAGGAGGATTTTAAGTTTTTGTGAGTTTTAAGAAGATGGGATTTGCATTTTGCAGCAGTCAATGTTACATTTGTTTACAAACCTTTAATACTTGTCTAACCTGTCGGGTAGATCGGAGGAAGACGGAAATCAATTAAATCAAAGATTGCCGAAGACAATCCTGTTGCAGTCAAAAAAAATTTGAACAAATTGCTAGAATTCTGCTGACAGCTATGATATCTTAGAAAATGGCTTTAAATTATCCGTTAGGAATAATAGAGAGCAGAGTTTTATTAAGTGTTGCTGTTTTTGACCGAACAGGTATTCTGATCGAGCGACTTTTTCTCCAAATGTTCCATTTTGTACCCGAGGGTGTACTAAACTTGAGTAGGCGTTACATCGACAGGAAGCTGACATCCATTGATATTTGTTTTATAGTCTGGGTTACAAGTGTTTCAAATGACACCCAAAGGAATTAAAAGCGTATACGGCAGTAAGTAATTGAGAGATGACCGCAAGTTTACAAAACAGGCAAACAAATTATAGGTTTCTGCATCAGCAAATACAGGTGGAGAAGGAATATCCAAGTCACCCGTTGGCTTGGGATAGACAGAGAAAAAGTCGTCAATTTTTTGTCTACCGAAAGCAAAAAGACTCTTCAAAAGGAGAGTATTTTTGAACAGCAGAGGTTTTTTATTCAGAGGATAGCAGTCCATGTCGTCGGGTTGTTTAGCTAGCTCATTTTAGTTGATATTTGGAGGTTTAACCCATGCCAGTTCGTCTTTATGTTGGAAATCTTCCCAAAGAACTAGATCGCAAAGAATTGCAGGACGTGTTTGCAGAGGAAGGAGATAATGTCTCCGCCAAAGTGATCACCGATCGCAAGACGGGAAAATGTCGGGGTTTTGGTTTTGTGACCGTACAAACCGATGAAATAGCCGATCAAATTGTTGAAAAATACAATGGCTTCATGTTCAAGGAAAACCCCTTAAAAATCGAAAAAGCCTTACCCCGCAAAAAAGGTAAGAGCGAAAAAGGAGAGGGTGGATCGGAAGAAGAATCTCGTCCGACCGCCAAAAGTGCCGGTGGGGCCAAGAAGAAGAAATCAAAAGGTGGCGGTGGCTCCTCTTCGAGTTCTTCGAGCAGTTCATCAAGTTCTAGCGACTCCGTTCAACCCGATCCCCGTTGGGCCGATCAGCTAGAGAAACTCAAAGAAATGCTTTCGGCTCAAACCACCAATTAAGACCCCGAAATCAACATCAGCAGCAAAATTAAAATTTCATCGGCTGCGACAATAAAACCCGCCTGAGTTGATTCAGGGCGGGTTTTTGAATGGAATCAGGAGTTGGATCAACAGGTGGTCAACTACAACACCTTTGATCTCAAAAGGGCCACAGGTAAACAAACTAACTTGCGCCGTGTCGGAACATAGGCTCGTTTGCTAAAAACATCGTACTGGTTGCGCTCAATTTCATCGAGAATCTTGCTGTACAGCAGCAACGCCGACCAAACCGGCCAGCGAATATCAGGACTCAAAGCGCGAATTCCTCGCTCGGCGAGAGTGTAATACTTACGCGCCCGCTGAATTTGAAAGCGCATCAGTTCTCGCCAGCGATCGTCAACAACTCCATTCAACAAATCCGCTTGCGTATAATTGAACAAGGCCAACTCTTCTAGGGGAAGATAAATGCGACCTCGGCGAGCATCCTCACCGACATCTCGGAGAATGTTCGTTAATTGATTGGCAATTCCGAGGGCGATCGCTTCTTCGGTCGGGATATAAGAGCCTTGTTGTTGATCCCAGGGAGCCTTTTGGTCAGATTGGGCAACACCCATCACCGCCATAGACATCAACCCAACTGTACCCGCCACCCGATAGCAGTACAGTTTCAACTCATCAAACGTTTCATATCGACTGCGGTACAGATCCATCCGTTGACCCGCAATCATATCTCGAAACGGCTGAATATCGAGAGGATACTGCTTGAGAGTATCCACTAACGCCACATCTTCATCATCAATGGGATCTCCTGCGAAAATCGATTCGAGGTGTTGTTCCCAATGATCCAAAGTTTCAGCCGTTGTTGAACTCGCCATTGGCCCATCAACCAGTTCATCGGTACGGCGACACCAGACATAAATCGCCCAGATCGCCCGACGCTTGGCGAATGGCATAAGCTGAGTTCCCATATAGAAAGTTTTGGAATACTCCGCAGTAATCTGACGACAGAGTTCGTAGGAGTCTTCCAAGGAAGCCAGAGTTCTCATCCGGGGGGACTTAGACAGTTGTAGCATTCGTCGTTTTTCTGCTCTGTCGCTATCAGCCGTAAATCGGTTGGTTATTGTGTAACAGGGGTGCGGGTGGGAGAATTGACACCGGCCGAATTGCCATTAAAGGCAGAATCAACCTGAGCCGCCTGGGCGTGCTTGTCAATTGAGGCTGAGTGCTGACTAATAGCTTGCGCTGTTAGTTTACCAGAAAGTACAGCACCTTCCATACTACCCAGGTATCGTTGCATCGTATAATCCCCAGTTAAAAAGAAATTGGGAATCGGTGTAACTTGAGAAGGACGACAAGCCTGAGCGCCCGGAACCGCCTTATAAACCGAACAAGGCGTTTTCACCACATGAGACTTCAACAACTTCGCCTGATGGGGAATTTGTTGGGGAAATAATTTTTCCAATTCGGCCATTGTAGCGGCAACAATTTCCTCATCGGACTTGCCGATCCAGTCTTTGGCCGGCGCTAAAACCAACTCTAACATCGAACGATCCGGGTTAGAATAAGCCTCACAGGTGTTGCTCATGTCCGCATACACGCTCAAAAGCGGCGATCGCGAAAATAACAGATGATCGATATCGGTCAGCTTGCGATCGAACCACAAATGCACGTTAATCACCGGAACGCCCTGTAAACCGTCTAGCTTTTTAAAATAATCCAATTTTTGCCAGGGTTCGGGTAACATCAATTTCAAAGGATCGACAGGCATCGCCGAAACATAAGCATCAGCCGTTAACGCTTCATCCGATCCGCCCACCTGAAAGCCATTGACACTGCCATCGGCATTCAATAAAAACTTTCTAATCGGTGAGTTGAGTCGAACTTCGCCCCCTCGCTCGGTGATATAATCGACCATCGGCTGACAAAGACGTTCTGTCGGCGAACCGTCCAAAAACGCCATCTTCGAGCCATTTTTCTCTTGTAGAAAGCGGTTGAGCGCCGTCAAAATAATCGTTGCCGAAATCTCATCTGGGTCAATAAAGTTGAGCGCTTTTGACATGGCAATAAACACTTCCTTTTCCACCCGAGGCGGAACATTTTGCCGTTTTAGCCACTCGGAAAAGGAGTATTGATCCATCTCCTCAACGTACTTCTGCCCCTGAACCATCGCCGGAATTAACCCCAAACCAAATCGGATCTTTTCCGGCCAAGTCAGCATATCATTATTACGCAGGATCGCTATCACTCCATTAACTGGAGCGGGCAGGTCGGGAAAATCAAACCGAGAATAGGTACCCGGCTTTTCCGGCTGGTTAAAAATCATCGTGTGTTCTTTCCATTGCAGCCGTTCCTCGATCCCGAGTTCTTTAAAAAGCTGCAACATATTCGGGTAAGCACCGAAAAAAATGTGCAAACCGGTTTCGTACCAGTCCCCGTCTTCGTCTTTCCATGCGGCCACCTTGCCTCCCAATACATCTCGGCGTTCTAAAACGATGGGCGTATGACCCAAATCCGTGAGATATTTGGCACAAGATAAACCTGCTAAACCTGCTCCGGCGATCGCAACTCGCATTGATAACCTTTAGTCTACTTGTTTGGATTTCGTTCTCATTATACTTTACATCTTGTTACATACAAGTCCAAGATTTGTTAAAGAAGGATGGAGAGAAGTCAGAAGTCGTGATGTCAGTCGTCAGAAGTCAGTTAGAACTGGTTACTGAAAACTGGCTACTCATAACTGGTGACTGGTGACTGGTGAGGCAGTGCTGACTTGGCGGAATAGTCGAGAAGCAACGGACGTTCCCGAAGGGTAATGAGTGACTGTAAAGACTGGTGAGGTGATAATTGCCTGACTTGACACGATAAAATAGATAATCGGAGAATCAAGCCAAATCGAAGCACATAAGGAGAAAACCAACGCATGGGTAGAGTAGTCGGCATTGACCTGGGGACAACTAACTCTGTGGTCGCTGTCATGGAGGGCGGAAAGCCTGTCGTGATCGCCAATTCTGAAGGAATGCGGACAACCCCCTCCGTCGTTGGTTTTACCCGAGAAGGGGAACGCATCGTCGGACAGATGGCCAGACGACAGGCAATTTTAGATCCACAAAATACCTATTTTGGAGTCAAGCGGTTAATAGGCAATAAATACGCTGACCTCACTCCCGCCTCAAAACGAGTCCCCTACACCATTCGCCGGGATGATGTCGGAAACGTCAAAATACGCTGTCCCCGCTTGAAAAAAGACTTCGCCCCGGAAGAAATCTCAGCAATGGTCTTGCGGAAATTGGCCGATGAAGCCGGCCGTTTTCTCGGCGAAGAAGTCACCGGCGCCGTGATTACCGTTCCCGCCTATTTTAACGACTCCCAACGCCAAGCCACCCGCGACGCCGGACGCATCGCCGGACTCGATGTCAAACGCATCCTCAACGAACCCACCGCCGCGTCTCTGGCTTACGGACTGGAAAAACGCGAATATGAAACCATTCTGGTGTTTGACTTGGGCGGTGGCACCTTTGACGTTTCCATTCTCGAAGTCGGAGATGGTGTGTTTGAAGTCAAAGCGACTAGCGGCGATACTCAACTGGGGGGGAATGATTTTGATCAAAAAATCGTTGATTGGTTGGCCGATCAATTTCTTGAACAGGAAGGAGTCGATCTTCGACGCAACCGCCAATCCCTACAACGGTTGACTGAGGCCGCCGAAAAAGCCAAAATTGAACTGTCTGGCCTGGGGGTAACAGAAATTAACCTGCCGTTTATTACCGCCACCGAAGAAGGGCCGAAACACCTCGATTATCGACTCACCCGAGGCGAATTTGAAGGACTGTGTGCCGATTTGGTTCAACGCTTGCGTCGGCCGATCAAACAGGCTTTAATTGATGCCAATCTTCGTCCCGATCAAATAGATGAAGTGGTCTTAGTCGGCGGTTCAACCCGAATGCCGATGGTGCAACAGGTGGTTTATAGCCTGATTGACCGCGAACCCAATCAAGGCGTTAACCCCGATGAAGTTGTGGCGGTGGGGGCGGCGATTCAAGCGGGGATTTTAGCCGGAGAAGTGCGAGATATTTTGTTATTAGATGTCACGCCTCTGTCTATCGGTTTGGAAACCATTGGCGGGGTAATGAAAAAACTCATCCCTCGCAATACGACTATTCCCGTGCGACGTTCCGATATTTTCTCGACTTCCGAAAATAATCAAACTTTGGTGGAAATTCACATCTTACAAGGGGAACGAGAATTAGTCAGCGATAACAAATCTTTGGGTAAATTTAAACTAACGGGAATTCCGCCGGCGCCTCGGGGTGTTCCTCAGGTGCAGGTTTCTTTTGATATCGACGCCAACGGGATCTTACTCGTGACCGCCCTCGATAAAACCACCGGACGGGAACAAAGCGTCACCATTCAGGGCGCATCTACCCTCTCTCAAGAAGAAGTCAACCGCATGATCCAAGACGCCGAACGATTTGCCGATCAAGACCGTTTACAGCGTGAACGGGTCGAAAAACGCAATCGCGCCCAAGCTTTAACCTATCAGGCGGAACGACAACTGCGAGAAGTCGCCCTCGACTACGGGATGCAATTTGCCCAACGTCAGCGAGGACGGATTGAAACCCTAATTCGGGCTTTGCGTGATAGCCTGGAACGAGACGACGATCGCGGAATCGATCAAATTGGGGCCGATTTACAAGATGCCCTCTACGAACTTAACCGAGAAGTGTCTGCTTTGGGTGCTGAGGACGAAGATGATTTGTTTGGTTCGATCCGTCGTACCTTTTCGGCTACGAACGAGCGCCGTCGGGAAGAACGTTATGACTATCGCGACTATCCCCCTCGTTCAGAACCTTTAGACACGGGACGGACTACCAGACGCTATTACCAAAGTGATGACTGGGATGAACAAGATGATGATTGGCTCTAAACAGTTTTCACAGCAATAAATTCGGTCGATACTCTCAACTTAAAATTCACCACTCCTAAACCCAATGATGCAAAACTTTCGGAATTATTATCAAATTTTAGGCGTTCCTAAAGACGCAACTTTAGAAGAAATCAAAAGAGTTTATCGCCGACTAGCCAGACAATATCACCCCGATCTCAATCCCGGCGATAAAGAGGCCGAAGAAAAGTTTAAAGATATTGGGGAAGCCTATCACATTCTTTCGGACCCGGAAAAACGGGCGCAATACGACGAATACAGTCAATTCTGGAAACAAAAAGGCTTTCAAGGTCGCAAAAGTTCTCCTTTTTCGGGCTTGAAAACTTGGGCGAGCAAATCAACCAATGGTCGCACCCAAACTCAAGAGGTTGATTTTGGAGAATATGCCGATTTTAATACGTTTGTCGATCAATTGTTGGGGCGACGGCGAGAAGTGAGAACGGTTCGGGCTGACGCGCCCCGAGTGGAGTCTTCCGATCCCTACCGTTCTCCCCGCACAAAAGCGGTTTATAAAGCCGATTCTCGCGAAGCCAAACGGGATATTGAAGCGCGATTAACTTTACCGTTAGAAAAGGCTTATACGGGCGGAATGGAACGCATTCGTTTAGAGGATGGGCGCAGTTTAGAAGTGAATATGCCGGCGGCGATGATCACGGGTCAGCGTATTCGTTTGAGAAATCAAGGCATAGGAGGCGGGGATTTATATCTGAAAATTAATGTTGTACCTCATCCCTATTTTACACTAGAACGCTCGGATATTTTTTGTGAGGTTCCGATTACGCCGAGTGAAGCGGTGTTGGGTGGTGAAATCGAAGTTCCGACGTTAGATGGTTGGGTGAAAATGAAGATTCCGCCCGGTGTAACCTCGGGTAAACGGTTGCGTTTGGCGAATAAAGGTTATCCGACGGGAACGGGAAAACGGGGCGATCAATTGGTGGAATTAAAAATAGTTGTTCCTCAAGATCCGAGTCCTCAAGAGCGAGAACTCTATGAAAAATTGCGCCAAGTTGAAGCGTTTAAACCCCGCAAAGATTTGCCCGTCGATATTTAAAACGTTGTTGTGATGCACGCGCATTGTAACAGTCTAAAAATTAGCATGGGGAGAATCTAGATCGGAGTTAAAGAAGTGATTGTATCAAATCAATCTTGCGCTCGAGTTGCCGAAGATTAGCGGAGATAACAATGCTAAAAACCTACAGGGCTTGGTTAAAAGGATGCCGTTTAGAGTGGATTGACGATGAGCCGGATTTGGGAGAAAAAATGCTCCAGGTTCACGTCACATTCCTTGATGAAAAACAGGTAACAGACTCGAAAACACGCGGACAAAAAATGGCTGAAATCTTAGCAAAGCTTGCCGCAACTCAAGTATTAGATGATGTTGATCCGGTGCTGTGGCAACAAGAAACTCGGCAAGACCGTTCATTACCGGGACGATAAAACGTGCTTCTTGACAGCAATATCATTATTTATTCTGCACGGCCGGAATATTCTCAGTTGAGAGAATTAATTGCCGAGTATTCGCCTGCGGTATCCGCCCTCAGTTATCTGGAGGTCTTGGGCTATCACCAACTAACTGAACCGCAGCGTCAATATTTTGAGGAGTTTTTTCAGGTTGCTGAAGTTTTAGCGATATCGGAAGATGTTTTGACTCAACTGTAGCTCTGCGACAACAGAGACGAATGACTTTGGGAGATGCGATTATCGCGGGGACTGCATTAATGTACGAGTTAACATTAATTACCAGAAATGTAGATGATTTTCGTTGGATTCCTCAACTGAATTTGCTCAATCCGTTTGATATTGATACGGGGTAAACTACCCAAACCGAATTTCTCTCAATTTTAGAATAATAACAGACGATAAACTCGGGCTTCTGTTGGTCAAACCGGAATTTTATCGCCTCTTATAGATAAATTTTTGTAAATCTTAATCTTCCATCGGCAAATCCTCATCGCGAGGTTTAAGATTAGAAGGCGGGCGATCGCTGCTCCAAGCCCACCAAACACAACCGCATTGACACTTATAAAATTCTTGCCATTTCCGACGATGATTGTCACCATAGACAGGAGAACGACGATTAATCCAGACCTGCTGCGCTTCTAAAGAACTTGCAGAACAATTGGGACAGCAAAATTCAAAAGCATGAATGGCGTTAGCAGTCCAGTCAGGCGGAGTCGGCTGAAAAGCATCCATTAGTCAAAAATTAGCTCACGGAAGAAACACTGTTTCTATTGTGTGCCTATTTGAGAAAATTGGGAATAAATCAATAGAATTTTGCATTTTTGACCCAAGAACCGAGGATTTGGAATTTTCGATTTTCTTCTATCTGCTGCTTGGAAAGTCGGTTCCTCCGCCTTCCTGGGGTTTAGCCGACAACCCGACTCAAACTGGACAATCGTGATCCATTGCTGTCCATTTATCGCTAAGATGCTTGTCATTGGAGCATTTATAAGGCAATATGCCCCTAGCGGGAGAGGTTGTAGGATATGAACCCACTGTTGAACTTGATATCTCTGTTAGGAATTGCAGGCTTATGTACAATTGCCTGGCTCGGCTCGGAAAATAGACAAGTCATTCGCTGGCAAGTCATCACTTGGGGAATTGGCTTGCAATTGGCTGTGGGGCTGGTGGTTTTTGTGTTTGGTCCCCAACTCGTCGAAGGACTCAGCAGCCTACTCAACGCCGTTTTAGATGCGTCTGAGGCGGGGGCGAGGTTTCTGTTTGGCGGTCCGAGTTCGATGTTGGTGAGCGATCCCAATTTTGCCGCCGGCCCAGGGCCTGCCGGTCGCTGGATTGCTCGGGCTGTGGGTACGCCCTATGTTGCGGTTCCCGGCGATCGCATTGGCCCGGACAATATTAACCCCGGATTTACCTATGTTTTGGCTTTTCGGGCTTTACCGCAGGTGATTTTCTTTGCGGGTTTGATCAGCTTGCTTTATCGGTTAAATATTATCCAGCCGGTTGTGCAGGTTTTTGCCCGAATTTTTCAGAAAACAATGGGAATTAGTGGAGCAGAATCTTTAGCGGGTGCGGCTAATATTTTTGTGGGGATTGAATCAGCAATTGCAGTCAAACCTTACCTGCTCGATATGACCCGCAGCGAACTTTGTGCAATTTTAACCAGTTGTTTTGGTTCGATTGCCTCATCGGTTTTAGCACTGTATGCGGGGTTTTTACGCCCAACTTTTCCAACGATTACCGGACATTTAGTTTCCGCTTCTATTCTCACAATTCCCGCCTGTTTTGTCTTATCAAAACTGTTGGTTCCCGAAACCGGAGATCCGAAAACAATGGGCGGAGTTCCCAAAGATCCAGAAGAAGATTTAGAAAAGCGTCCGAACCCGATGGATAGTTTAATTGGAGGGGCGTTAGATGGGGTCAAAATGGCGGTGGGAATTGCTGCTGCATTAATTGCTATTTTGGGAATGGTTGCTTTGATTAATTTGCTCTTTTCTTCTTTAGCAAGCCTTTCTAATAGTGAATGGGTCATTTTGCAACCCCTGGGCAGTGTTTTTCAGGTGATTACGCTACAAAATATTCTGGGTGCTTTATTTTTACCGTTAACTTTTATGACGGGCGTTTCTCTTGAATGGTCGGAATTATGGCAAGCTTCGGTATTAATTGGTAGACGTTTACTCGAAACCAATATTCCCCCTTATCAAGCTTTAGCCCAACTGAATACAACAGGAGAAATTAGTGATCGCGCTATGCTAATTGTTAGTTATGCCCTGTGCGGTTTTACCCATTTTGCCTCCTACGGTATCTTTGTTGGGGGTTTATCTTCTTTGATTCCTTCCCGGAGTTCAGAAGTTTCTGCTTTGGGTTTAAAAGCGCTTTGGGCGGGAACGTTAGCAACATTAATGACCGGGTGTATTGCGGGTGTTTTTGACTTTGGAAATCCGATGATTTTTGGCAAGTAAACTCACAATTTCCTCAAAAATTCAACCATGAAAAAAAACAAGCTCAGGTGGATCGCGATCGCCGCAATTACCACTATAATTTTAATCATCATCGGTCAACCGTCAACGATGATTAATCCTTCCCTTTCCGGGGTAAAAATCGGTTTGCCGACTCAAGCCCAACAAGCCACGCCCACCCCCAAACCAACGCCAACTCCTGCGGCTTCTCCGGCACCCCAACCGAGTCCTTCTCCCCAACCGACGCCGACTCCTCCTCCGACTCCCCAAGTCGAACCGTTACCCTTGAGTAACAATAATTATAAAGATCCTCAAGGTCGATTTCAGGTGGGGATTTTGGACGGATATAATGTTGGGTTTGTGGGGAATTTTCCCTTAATTGAATCTCCTGAAGGGAATTTAGCCTATACTGTTGTTGTCAAACCCCGAGAAAGTAGCCGACAAATTCCCAATGCGAGTTTAGCACAAATTGCCATTGAAACCTTTGAACGGGGCGAAGGATTTACACCGGGTTCCTATCAAGAATTGGGAACAGCTTCGGTGAGAGTTCCTTGGACGGGAACTGTGAGAATCGGTTCAAAAGTTCAACCGATTCAAGGCTCAATTTTAGCCCGTCAGATTAACAATAATATTTTTCTATTGTTAGTCTCGGCTACCGAAGAAAAAACCTCAGAAATTGATGCGGCAATTGCGGCTTTATCCGACAACTTAAAACCGATTGAACCGTCCTCAACTCAACCCGAAAGTTAGGCAAAAGTTCAAAAAACGTTTAGAATTTAGTACAGATAAATATGGGAACAAACTCGCCCCTTTCTTTCCAAACTTCAAACTAAAAATTGAGATGAGCCATGAATCAAGATGCTGAAATTTATCACTTGTTAGACTTGATGCCCGCTTCCGGTCGTATGATGACTCAGTTGGTGAGTAAACCCCAACAAAAAACAGTGATTGACTGCCCTTTTCCGCTTCCCTGGAAACCCATGCGGAAAATTTCTATCAATTTTGAACTGTGGCAAAATTTAGCCCGACCGCAGCGAGATTTGTTGCTGTTGAGAACGGTGAGTTGGGTGTGTAATATTCGCTGGATTAAAGTGAATATTAATCAGGGTGTAGCTTTGGCGGGAGTGGTCGGAACGGCGATTGAAATTGCTAATCAAGACCCGGTTGGAGTCATGTTAGCGGGGAGTTTAGCCGGTCTGGGTTTAACTCAAATTTGGAAATCAAACCGCAGTTCTCAAGTGGAATTAGAAGCCGATGAAATGGCTATTCGCGTCGCCCAACGTCGGGGTTATACTGAAGCGGAAGCGGCTCGGGCTTTGTTACAAACTATCGAACGAGTTGCCGAAATAGAAGGGCGTACCAGTTTGACTTTTTTAGAGTTAGTTCGCTCTCAAAATTTGCGGGTAATTGCCAAACTTTCTCCGGTGAAAATCCCAGATAATATTCGACAAGAAAGTTAATGGATAAATTCTTATTTTATTCGATTTGGGTGAGAATCCATCGGATGGTGATTTAGGGGAATAAAATTATGTCGGCAACCTTTAAAGCCTTACAGGTTACTCAAACCCCAGAACAACAATTTACCCAAGAAGTTGTTAACATCGGCTTGGATAAATTGCCCCCCGGAGATGTTTTGATTCGGGTGCATTATTCCAGTTTAAATTACAAAGATGCTCTTTCCGCAACCGGAAACCGGGGCGTTACTCGTCAATTTCCTCATATTCCTGGAATTGACGCCGCAGGAATTGTTGTTAATAGCAACGTACCCCAATTTAAACCGAATGATTTAGTGATGGTTACGGGTTATGATTTGGGGATGAATACTTGGGGCGGTTTTGCCGAATATATTCGGGTTCCGGCTGAGTGGGTTGTACCGCTTCCGTCAGATTTAACCTTACAAGAAAGCATGATTTTAGGAACTGCGGGGTTAACTGCGGCTTTGAGTGTTAACGGGTTAATTCAACAGGAAATAACACCGAGTTTGGGTGAGGTTTTAGTCACGGGTTCAACGGGTGGTGTGGGGAGTTTGGCGGTTTCAATTTTAGCAAAATTGGGCTATTCTGTTGTCGCCGTAACGGGGAAATCAAAAAGCCATGATTTTCTGAAAAAATTGGGTGCAAAATTGATTATTAATCGCTCGGAAATAGACGAACAAACGGGTAAACCGCTGTTAAAAGAACGTTGGGCGGGGGTGATTGATACGGTGGGCGGAAATCTATTAGCAACGGCGATTAAATCAACTCAATATGGCGGTTGTGTAACGGCTTGTGGGTTGGTTGCGGGGGCGAATTTAACAACAACAGTTTATCCGTTTATTTTGCGGGGTGTGCGTTTAATTGGAATAGATTCGGTACAATGTTCGATGGATAAACGCTTGTTAATTTGGTCAAAACTGGCTGCGGCTTGGAAACCGACTTATTTAGATGAATTGGTAACAACAATTTCCCTCGAACAGTTACCCGAAAAAATATCAGAAATTTTGCAAGGTAACATTCAAGGTCGGATTTTAGTTGACTTGCGTTAAAGCTTGAATCGGATTTGGGATTTCAAGGACTTTTAAAAACTCACTTGTCTTCGGACACGGCGAATTGATATGATCACCGAGTATCAAAAACGTTTTAACTCCTCAAAGTTCGGGTTTAGACTGGGAATGACCGCGATTTTCCTCGTCTCCTTGCTGTTGCGATTTTGGGGATTAAGCCGATTTAATACGTTAGTTTTTGATGAAGTTTATTACGCTCAATTCGCGAATAATTACCTGACGAAGACTCCTTTTTTTAACGCTCATCCGCCTTTAAGCCAATATATTATCGCCGTTGGAATTTGGATCGGTTCTCATTTACCTTTTGGTCAAGATACTGTTAATGATCTGGCGGGTTCAACCCTGTCAACTTGGAGTTATCGCTGGATGAACGCCCTCACCGGTGCATTTATTCCGATGGTTTGTGGGGCGATTATTTATCAACTCACTTCTCGGCGAACTTACACCTTACTCGCCACCCTGTTAATCGCAACCGATGGCTTTTTTTTAGTTGAATCTCGCTACGCACTCAATAATATTTATATTGTCATTTTTGGTTTATTGGGTCAACTGCTGTTTATTCTTGCTCTGAAAAGCCAAAAAAGAAAGCAATGGCTAATGTTAGTCGGTTCGGGGATTGGTTTAGGTGCAAGTGTAGCGGTTAAATGGAATGGTTTGGGATTTATTTTAGGACTGTTTATCCTTTTAATTTTAGCTTGGATTTTTAAATTTGTCAACAATTATAATCAAAATCTTAGCCCCATCCCCTCCCGTCAATCTCCCCTGGAAAACTTAACTGAATTATCAATCCTAAAACTGGCTTTAAGTTTAATCGTAATTCCGATTTTATTTTACTTTATTGCTTGGATTCCCCACTTACAAATTAGTCCCGAACCCGGACTTTGGGAACTGCAAACGACGATTCTCAACTATCACAAAACCTTGGGGAGCGGGCCAGATATTCATCCCTATTGTGCGCCCTGGTATACTTGGCCGTTAACGCTGCGACCTTTAGCTTATTTTTATACAAAAATTGATCGGTTAACCGAACTCGATCCGTCCGTTCCTCCCCCTAATTTTACCCCCGTTATTTATGATGTTCATGCAATGGGAAATCCTCCCCTGTGGTGGTTTTCTGTTCTGGCCATTATTTTAACAATTTGGGTATTATGGGAACGGATGATGACTTGGGTTAAAATAAAGAACAACCGATCAATTTTACCTACAACTTCAGTTCATGCTTATACCCATTTTCCCCCAAAAATCGAGTTATGGCTATTACTCTATTTACTCGTTAATTGGTTGGCAAATTGGACACCTTGGATAACTGTCACACGCTGCGTTTTCCTTTATCATTATATGAGTGCATTTGTTTTCGCCGCACTAATACTCGCCTGGTGGGTGGATCGGTGGCTGCAAAGTAATCTGTTTCATTTACGCTTAATTGGGGCGACCACAGTCAGTTTAATTTTACTTGGTTTTGTCTTTTGGATGCCGATTTTTTTGGGCCTTCCCCTTTCTCCCGAACAATGGCAAATCAGAATGTGGTTTCCAAGCTGGATCTAGGAAAAATGAGACATTTCTCATGTTTTAAAAAGGGTTGATCGTCGGACTTGAATTAGGCTAAAATGGACAAAGATCGGAAAACCGAACCGCCTCAACTCCTGAAAAAACTCACCGCATTTCCGGAATCAAAGTAAAATTGATTGAAGGGTTATAAAGTGATATCAATCACGAAAACTAACAGTGCTTATCACGGCAAAGTTAGCGATTGTAATTGATAATACTAAATAAAGATAAACATCGAGTTCAAAGCTGAGAGAGTTCAATTATGCAAGATAAAGAAAACAAAAAAGAGACATCTAAACCCAAAGAAAACTTAAATGAGGAAACCCAAGATATCAATGCAATAGCAAAAGGATTGATGGTCTACCTCTCCTGGTCAATGGCGGGTTTAACAACACCCAAGAAACCTCCTCAACCCTAACAAGATGCACCCCAATAAAAAGTTCTGTTGCCTAAAACGGGGTGAGGTTAACCGATTATACTGTTTACCTTTCCTAACGTTTTTAGCTGTTGTTGAGTGAGTAACTGTGCGATCGCTAAACTGATCGGTTGATGAGTTTCTTGCTGATAAAATGTATATCCCGGCGACGGATTAACCTCAAAACAATACCATTCGCCATCATCAGTTTGTCTCAAATCAATACCCGCTAGAGGAAGTTTCAGGGTGGCAGCGAGTTGTCGGCATCGCTGTTCAATTTCTAGGGGTAAAATATCACTTTTTAATTGAGGATAATCCGTTGTCTCACCGGGGTAGCGATAATCATCCGCAGTTGATGCGATCGCACAGGCAAAAACCGCCTCACCCACCACATGAACCCGATAATCTTGTCCGGGAATATATTGTTGAAATTGAGTCGGACACCAAGCAACATTTGCCAGACGTTTGTGATGTTCAGGACTCAAACGAGACACTTTACTCCGAGTCGAACTAATCGACTTATAAATAACATTTTCATGCCGTTCCCAAAACCCATAAACCGCATCCGGATCGGTGGAAATTAAAGTATCGGGAACGAGAAAACCGGCTTGCCGAATTTTCTGCAATTGGTAGGGTTTAGAATTATTAGAAGCCATTGCACTCGGACGGTTTAAAACCAACGCCGACGTCATTTCTACCCAAGACAATAACGCCTCATCAACTGCTGCGGCGTGTTGCCAAATTCGACTGTTAGAACCGGCTTTTGCCACGATTGGAAGGCGGCGAGAGTCGTAGGGACGCAAATAAACACCTGTAACGGTATTGAGATCAATTTTAAACTTCGGCGTGCAAATTTCCCCCGCAATTGCGCGACCAACAGACAGAGAAATTTCAATCTCTGAAATCTCACGTTGGTCTAAAAAAACCGTTGGAAAACCCAGATTATTCAACTCTTGATAAACCGTATATAAGGGTGAATCTCCGGGTAATCCCCACAGTAGAGTTAACATGAATTACTTCCCGCTAAAGTATTCTAAAATGGCTGTTGTAATCTCTAAACTTTTCAGATCCAGCCATAAATCTGCACCGATAAAGTAGGCGCCGGCTTCTGGGCGATTATAATGAACAACTAACAACTCAACACCTGCAAGTTTAGCAAGTTTTTTCGCTTGATGTCCTAAAATTGGATCGACTTCACCAATATAGCGATCGCCAATTACCGTTACACTAACTCGCTCGGAGGGAATTTTTACAGGTTCAGGTTCGGCTTTTAAACTAATCAATTGGTGGTGAGTTTCTACAGACATTCCCGCTTGAGAAGCTGCATAAATCCACTGTTGAGGTCGCCAATTCGTACCCATTAAACAAATTGGTGTTGGTCGGTTCAATATTGGACAGGAAAGATGAGTTAACCAAGACCCTAAAAAAGCGGTCATTTCCGCCGCCACATAGGGGCGATCTTTCTCAACAATACTCAGAAGTTCTTGTTCAAATACACAAGGTAAACGAGTTAAAACCCCGGTTATTTTTTCAACCGAAATCACTTCATCTTTGATGACTGCGGTTGAGTCTTCAAGGCTTCCGAGATAGTGACGCCACCCAATTTTTGATAAGTCTTTTGGAGTGAGTAGCGCCACATCCCCATCGGTCCAATTTTCCACCCAAAAGCGAGCAGCCTCATCGTAAGAACTTGCTAATACGATCAGCACTACTCGCCTCCTTTTTAGCCTTCGTTTAACGCTTGTTCGCCGACCGCCGGACGTTCCTCAGAGGAGATAAAAGCTTCCCCATTTTGTTCGAGGCGCTGTTGAATATTGTCAATGGTTTGAGCCATTAAACCGAGCGCCTGTTGAATGTCGGGATTCGGAATCATAATATTATCGGGATTGGGTTTGTTAATGTCTGGAATTTCCCGAACTTTGATGTCATCGGGAATTTCTTTAAATTCCTTAAATTCTTTGATTTCTTTGATTTCAGGTTTGATTTCTTTTAGATCTTTCGGAGGGCTAACTAGCTGAAACAAGCTGCTTCCGGTTGCTGTCGGAAGGCTATAAACCAATTGATCGAACTCCGATAAATTCATTATACCTTTGTTGACAAAGGTACCCCGATGTTCGGGAGTGAGCAATACATTAATAGGTCGCAAACCTCGTTGTTCTAAAAAGATTTCGACATAGCCACGAATTTCTAATTGATCGCTGTTGGGGTTGAGTCGGGTAATGTCGGGTTGTAAAATGACTAAAGCGGTATCGTGAGCGGGAAGTGACAAATTATAGTTAAATTTGCGCGGATCGCTAGTGGGAACTAAATCACCAAAAATATTATTACCGACGACATCTCGAATGGTAATTGTATCCGCTACATTCAGGTTAGGTGTTGTCGCAGAAAATTGCAGTCTCAACCGCAAAGGAGTATCATTCGGGTTCGCAATGGTTAGAAAATAACCTTGTAAAACTGTACGGGCTGATCCGGGAACATTTCCCTCAACAGGCGTGATGGGTTTTAACAACAACTCAAAGGTTGAAACGAGCATATAATTCCTTAAAACTTTGTGTTGGATGAGCTAAACTAAGATATTTTTATCTGCCAATTAAAATTGAACAGTGATAATATCTTGTTCTTGGTTCCCACTTTAACGAGTTTGCAGAAAGAATGAAAAGTCGCTTTTTTAGGTTTCACCAATTTGTGTTACTTCATTTGAGCTACATTAAACTTTCCGGAACATTATCCTCAATAAAGTGAAGGATTTACAAATGTCATCCTCAACTAAGTTAAGTATCTCTTGTTTTTTATTAAACCCGTCTCAAACTAAGAAAATACAACAATTCGGGGCGCAAACAAGAGCGCCCCTACAAAGTCTACTCATTTTGTCCCAATACCACACCCCAAAAATGGGTTTTAAACGTCAATTCATCCACCTGAACTTGCATGGTTTTCGCCCAAGTGTAAACCTCAAATTGTACGGATTTAGAGTTGAGCGAAATCTTCCCTAAAATTGATACCCAATGACTCGGATAAGGAATCCGGGGCGGTTGATTTCTGAGTAATCCTCCGTCGTTAATCAAAGCCAAAGCAACACCACCTTGATTTAAGACATCAGAAACCTCTTTCATCGCTTGCAAATCACCAAACAAGTAAGTATTTTTATATTGAACTTTCTGATAACCTAAAATTTCTTGAACCCATCCCGCTATTTCCCAGGATTTTGTCATTCCGCCAATATTGCGAACAATATCCGATGAATTCGGATGAATCGGAACAATTAAATTTGCAGACTCTCTTAAGGTAGATAAAATCATCCAATCCACCTGAGGCATTCTATAATTACCCTCGGCATTTCGCAGGTTTTCCGACGCAGAAATCCACCGCTGAGTCTGACTATGAAATCCGCCGATTTGAAACAGATTTCGACAGATTCTTACATAAGATAAAGGATTGTGGCGAATCAGTTCAAAAATAATCGTCGCGGGGCCACAAAAGGGTTGACTTCCTTGATTTAATGTGAGAGGATTATTAATACGCGATCGCAATTGTGCAATCAGTTGATTTTTATCCAGCCCAGGCCAAACACCCGGAACTTTCGACTGTTCAAAGGCGGTAATTTCTGCTAAAGCTTGGCCAACTTGTTCGGACTTGGGTAGTTGTGAAACGATCATGGAAAAAGCCAATAAAATCTATTTACTGGCTACTGTGGCATAAAATTAGTTCTTTTCTCTGATGTTAGGGGACAGAAAATCAACTGGTAGAGTCTCCAAATAAGTTCTTGCGGATCAAGGGAGTTATTCAAACCGCAGTGAAAGTATTATTTGTAAAGTGCATATTTCCTCTTTACCGGATTGATTTATTTAAGCTAAAACCGGCTTACCCGTAGAAACCGCCTGTTCAATAATATCGGCCGCCCGTTGAACGCCTCCCGCCCGTTTAATTGCCTCTTGTAGCCTCAAAGCATTTTGTTTGTAGGAATCTTCTTTGAACACCTTCTCAACCGCCACCCGCAGTTTAGAAACATTTAACTTTTTCAACGGGACGGCTTCCCCCGCTCCCGTCCAAGCGATTCTTGCGGCGACTCCCGGCTGATCATTTGCAACCGGAATGGCAACCATTGGAACCCCATTATTTAACGATTCCAAAGTCGTATTTAGACCGGCGTGAGTAATAGTTAAACTGGCTTTTTGCAGCAGTTCTAACTGGGGTGCATACTCAACAACGAGGGGATTTCCGGGCAACTTTGGCAGAGACTCTGGCGACGCCGAACCCCCCAAAGAAATCACCAGTTGAGCCTCTAATCCTTCACAAGCGGAAGCAATAGTTTGAAAAACCTCAACCAGGCGATTTTGCAACGTTCCCATCGACGCATAAATCAGCGGTTTATCAGTTAATTTTTCCCAAGGAAAAGCAATCGGTTCTCGGCGACTCGAATAGTGATAGGGACCTGTAAAATGAAAGCACTCGGGCAATTCTTCTCGGGGAAATTCTAATTCGGCCGGCTGTTGGCTAATTTGAGCCAGTTGAGAATAACGTTGATTGGGATTAGATTGGGCGGGTAATTTCCACTCCTGGCGATAGTCATTAATTACTTTTGTGACCGGTTTTGTGACCCGTTTCAACACCTGATAACCCAATCGATTTCGCAGGCGACCCAACAGATTTGGATTGTAGTTCCAGTTTGTAGAAAAAGGGGGAACACTCTCTTCTCGGTTGAGAACTACCGCACTGCAAATCGTAACAAAAGGAATGCCTAAATAATCCGCAACGGCGCCTCCTTCCGGCGAAACTTGATCGACCAGCAAAGCCTCTACACCCGCTTCTTTCATTAACTTGGGAGCATCGCGCAACAACACCTCTGCATTCTTTCTGACGAGGTTGACGGTATAACTCAAGGCTTCGCGACCGCTGAGTTTCCCCAACTCGCCAAACGACTTGGCTACCGATCCTCGGGGAAATTCCGATTCTCCAATTGCTCTGAATTCCAATCCCGCCGCTATTACTTTGGCTTCTATATCCAACTTCCCAAATAAGGTAACACGATGACCCCGACGTTGAAGTTCTTGACCCAAGGGAAACATCGTATTCAGATGACCTGTGGAATTCGGACAAACTATACCAAAATGAGTCATAGTAAATGCTCCTACTTACTCAAGATTCAAAACCTGATCCAAAACAAACGCCCCACCCGAAATTAACAGCTTGCAGCCTTTTTAACTAATCAGAAAATGCCGGAGAACACAGACGGATATAGATCTCGCGTTCTTCGTCCGCAAAGGCCCTTCGACCGTGCAGAATTCGGGTATTATCTACCATTAATATATCGCCTTTTTGCCACTTAATTTCTGCCGTTATTTTGTCGGCAATTTCGTTAAGCTCGGATAGGATATCGGCATCAATCTTTGTCCCATCATCGAAGCAGACGACATCCGGACTAATAGCCATCGCCGGCAGTAAACTACTAATAAATACCTTAAATTCACCCGTTCGACTGGGATAGATAGCCGGACAAATATAAGAGAGATTAATTGACTCATCAACGTTTACTTCCACTTCAGTATCGTTGCTCTTACAGATCTCTTTCACCTCATTTAAGTCATCAGTTTTGTAGCGCTTTTTCCAGCCCTCCTTATTTAAGTAACCCCGATATTTTAGCCGTTTTCGGCCGAACAAATCTTTGAGGGAATCACTAAGCTCATCAAAAAAACGCTTCCCATCGCAGAGAATAGTTTCCCTATCTTGTAACGGGGGTTCGGCACAGAAAAACCACAGCATCAAAGGAATGTTTTTCTGATAATACATTTCCCCGTGCAATTTAATTTCATTTTTGAAATCGTTGACAGTCAAAACCGTTGAATCGCCGTTAATAACCTGACGGTTGAACACCCCTCCGGTATAGTCGATGAAATCGGTACTCAACCCGTTGCTAAATTGGGTAAACGTCTCCACATCGGCTTCAAACCCCCGAAATAACAGCGCTCCCTGATGCCGATACCAATTAATAATTGATTCTTTATCCAAATCGAAAATACTGCCGTTGTTGGCATTAATAATGATTGAGCCAACATTTTCGGGCAGGGGTTCTGTACGAAGTTCTGTAATAGTTTTCATCTTGAGATTTCCCCGAGTTTTTGACTAGAAAACAGGCTCAAATTACCCTTCAGAAAAGATTGATATCCCGTTTTAAAATATCCGGGTTTTCTTGCGTTTTGTGCAGAATTTCTAGTAACAGAAACCTCAGTCCAGTAAATCCGGTTCCTGGCGGACAATCATATCATATAAAGGCTGAAAAATAAACCACCCGGCCAGGTGAGAGCCGATCTGACCGTAGGTTAAACGGGCCGTTTCCGGATCGACCAGCCTCGGTTTTCCCGCCGCTTCCGCCAAAAGCTGGGCGTGACAGGAACGATCCATCGTGACAAACCACCACGCCGCCTCATCCACCGAATGACCGACGGTTAGCAAACCGTGATTCCGCAGGATAACCGCCTTTTTTTCCCCGAGAGTGGCCGCAATGCGATCGCCTTCTTCGGTGGTCAGAACCACGCCTGTGTAGTCGTCAAATAAAGCGTGATCTTCGTAAAACGCACAAGCATCTTGAGTTAGGGGGTCAAGCAGGCGTCCGAGAGTTGACCAAGCTTTGCCATAAAGCGAGTGAGCGTGGGCGGCGGCCTTGACGTCGGGGCGGGCCTGGTGAATGCGGGAATGGATGGCAAAAGCGGCCCCATTCACGGGTCTGTTGCCTTGGACCACTTCGCCTTTGCTGTTGACCAGCAACAGGTCTGAGACTCGAATGTGACCGAAATACATCCCAAAGGGGTTAACCCAAAAACAATCGGGAAATTCCGGGTCGCGAACGGTAATGTGTCCGGCGACGCCTTCATCAAACCCGTACCGAGCGAATAGGCGAAATGCCGCCGCCAAACGCTGTTTGTAGTGAAGACGTTCTTCTTCTACGCTCTCAAATTTGGGCGGTGTCTGTAAGTTTAGGTTTGCCATGAAATTAATTCGATGAAAAACTCGGGTTTGAATTGCTTGATTTGTATATTTATCGATATTGCCGGGGATCTCAGCCCGATTCAACAAACAATTATCGCAGACTCCAACGCAGTCTAATCGCCCTCGATTATTGATTGTTTATGTATTTTTATTGTACCGTTAACTTGGTATTTACAGACAAAATTTACATCAAATAGACCGTACAACAAATTATAAAATTCGTCAACTATTCTGACAAGAAATAAAACGATTCAAAAATAAAGAAATATTTTCCGCCGCCGTCCCCGAACCCATCCCGTAACAGGCCCGTTTTCGCCAAACAATCACCGGGAGATGTCCGGGGGGCGCTTTGGGGTTGAATATGAGTTCATCGTAATATCTCCAATTTTCCCCTTCTCGCCATCCCACCGCATCGCAAAAGGCCGGATAATCCCCCGCCAAACCGTCGAAAATTTGCTGTTGAACGCCCAAACCAAACAAACCATTGCTATAATAATTCCAGAGATAATCTATCGTTTTTAAGTCCGCACCGGGAAAATTTTCAATATCTTCTATTCTCAGCCATCCTTCGGCTTCTCGTCCGGCCAAATACAGCAAAATTTGCCAAGTATATTGATCGGAAGTTTTCCAATCTCCCGCCGCCAACAACTCGCTGAGGGGTTGATAATCCATCCCAACTTCAGACATCAAAGGCGTTTCTTCTACGCCACCTTCCAGCCAATTTTCTAGGCGAGAAATAGTATTAGAAACACGTTCGGGGTCGAGCAATTCCAGATAATGTAAAACCCATTCCAGTTGATTGTTGAGGTTGGTTCGTTCTACGGTTGCTTGTTGAAGTTGGGCTTCTATTGTTTCCAATCGTCGGGATAAATCGCTGAAAGAATTTAAAGAATTTAAAGAAGAATTTTGACCCGGAAAACGCATTCTTTCAAGCTCTTGTTTGAGAACATTTAACTCTTGCCATTTTTCTCGCGCCCATTGAAGCCTAACCGATTCCAGATCGACTTCGATTTCCTCCGATAATCCCGATTGTAAATTCCAGTGACAAACCGAACAAAACTCAGGAACAGACTCCAAATATTCCTGTTGACAGACCGGGCATTTAAACATAATCAAGCCATCAGAGCGGTAAAAAATCCGGCGTTCTCTGGGGTAAAACTTCCCAAAATTCTAGAAAAATTTTACGAGACATCACGATTATTTGGAATCTTTTTTTCCCCCTGGAAAACGGAATCCAAACCACAATAAAATTACCACAAATAAAGCCAAAGCATTTTCTCCACCCATCGTATCGCTACCCGAATATCGACTAGAACCAGTAACATCCGAGTAACCGTCCCTCGAAGCAATTAAATCCTCTCTGATGTTTGCGTCCCAGTCTCCGGCTGTTTCTTTTGAGTAAGAATGCTTTAAACTTTCCTCTGAATGATAATTATCGCTCCAATGACGGGAGTGATAACGATGTTTCCGCAAATAACCACAATAGGGTCTGTGTTTGGAATAAATTTCGTCATATAATGATCCCGGCTGAGAAGATTTGCAGTCATTAGTCACTTCGCAGGAAGGTTTCGGATGAGGTTGACGGTTGATCTGACAGTCGCCAACACAACCATCGGCTTTCGCGGGGTTGGGGAAAACACCGATCGCGATGGCGGCGATCGAAACAGCCACCGCCCAAACTTTACGTTGATTTTTGATCATCCTCACAGTCCTCAAATTTTGACGATTATAGTAACAGATTAACACCCAATTTTAAAGAAAAAAACGATTAATATTTGTTTTGGGCAAGTCCATCAGGGAACCTCTTGACAAACCCCTTTTTCTTGGGGCTTAAAGAAAGAAGTATTGACCCTCAACACAGAAACATCATCCGATCGCATCCACCCCGTATCGCCCGGTTGTAAAGGTAAAATCAATGGCGAGTCTTCTTCTAAATTTTCTTGTAGTTGAATTTGAGAATCTCCGACTTGATCTTCCCCGATTTCTTCCGTGAGATCCGGGGTGTCTAATCGCTCAAAAAACTCGGGATTTTCTGAAACCAAATCCTCATCCTTCGGAGCCTTTTTCAACACTAAACTCCCCTCGGAATTTGGCAAATAACAGACTTTCAACTCCAACCAAGTCCCCGCTTGAGGAGTGGATTGTTTTTCGATCACCTGCACGACCGTTCCTTCGGGAACTTCCCCCTTAATCCAAGGTTTACCAAATTCTTTTAATAACGCAATAGAAGCGGGCGAAACTTCACCTTCAACAGCGTTATTTTCCCCCAATTGAATCAGAGATTTTAAACTGATTGTGGGATTGGGAGTTACCGGCAATTCAGGAACAGTTGTCGGGGTGGGTGTGTCGGTCTGCGAAGCAGTGGGGAAGTTGCCCTGATTGGGTTCTTCTGGATTAAAAACACCCGAAAACAGATAAACTAAGACACCCGCCAAACCCAATAAAAAGGCAATCCCCAGAGATAACAGCCAAATTTGAGGAAGTTTCGTTGAAGGGGGGGTTTCAACAATATCGGTATTAAACGGTTCGGAATCATCCGCCTGAGAAAAATCAGAATCCCCCTCCGAATCGCCGTTGAAATTCGGAATAACAGGCGAAACTTTAATCTCCGGTAGAGAGTGAATTCCCGACTTACTAGAGACCCGAAAATGCAGGAGCGAAATCGTTACATTATCGTGACCATTGAGAGTATTTGCAATTTCAATTAATCGATTTTTGGCAGAGATCAGATCCGTTTCCCCGTCGAGAATTGGCAAAATTTCGCTTTTCCAATAAGACTCGATGCGATCTTTATCGCTCAAACCATCCGAACACAACAGAAAGATACAATCTTCATCAATCGGGAAACGCTGCACCGTCGGATAAAGGGTCGTCGAAGACGTAATTCCCAAAGCCTGAATCAAAGCGCCCGAAGAAGGGGGTCCAATCGCATCTCGATAAAACGCATAACCCAGACGAACCTCCCGAGAAGCAACATCATCATCGAGAGTCACCTGATGACAACCGCTGCGAGTAATCCAATAGGCGCGACTATCTCCGACATGGGTAATATAAACTTCATGTTCGCGAGTCAGGGCCATCACCACCGTTGTTCCCATGCGTTCGCGTCCCTGACGACGTTCGCTATCGTTGCGCTGACAGATGACATCATTAGCAAGATTTGTCGCCCGTTTTAACTGATTCATCAGCGAAGCCGAATCCCAATTCGCCGGATGAGACCCCATATTTTCCAGTTGTTGGCGTAAAACCCCAATCGCCAATTGTGAGGCGACTTCCCCCCCTTCTTGTCCGCCAATTCCATCGCAAACAATACTCAAAGCCTGAGAATTCCCCGGCACTTGAATCAAGGTATCGCGATCGGGATAGCAAGCATCTTCATTTTGAGAACGACTCGGCCCGGTATCGGTTCCCGTAATCATTTCAATCCGACGGGTCAGCGATCGCCCGCCGAGGGCCATTGCTTGATCCAATTGATAGATCAATTGTTCCGGCTTGCGGATTTCTTTGGCGATCATTTGGTCCGTTAGCTGAACCAGAAATGAACGAATTTTGGGGTTAGCCTCCTGAATCCACTGTTGCCAAAGCTGGCCCAATTGAGCCAGAGTTGACTTTTTCCAGTCAAGCTGCAACCGGGCCAATCGCACCAACGGCCCTTGGATGCGTAACAATTGGGGATTCAACAAACTAGACGCCACCTGTTGATGTTGGAAGGGTTTCCACAGTTGAGCAATTTGCCATAACCAGTTCAACTGGCGTAAAGCCGATGTACCCGCCCACAAGTCCAATAAATCGGGCATTAAAGCTTCCCGGCCCGGGTCAATTGGCCCCTGTTCAAAAAGCCAAATCGTCCTCCCCAGTGGATTTTGATCGGGTCGGATCGATCCATAAACCAGGGGAACATGGAGTCGATAAGGAAATAGCCGCAGATAGGGAGCAATTTCATCGCAAATGTCTTCCGGAATTTCAGGAAACTGTTCCGGTCGAGTATCGATGACAATGGAATTTTGTCTCAATAAATAGCGATCCGCTATTAGCGTTCCCGCAGGTAAAGTATCAATCCCTTCACCTACCGCCAACAAATAGTGTTTTGGCATATGATTTTGCATAGAGGTTCCTCACGCCTCTGTTGCCGCTCAATTTTTAAGTTGAGAATTGAGATGGTTTTCTTGAGTGCTGATTGACTTCAGGTCAGGTTGGGCTGAGATCCTCCCTACCGATCCGGCACGAAGTTTCCTTTCCATGCTACAGGATAAACGATCGAGATTTCCGCTTTCAGCTATCTTGATCTATCATTGGGCTTACCCCCAAATTTAGATCCGCAAGTCAGCAGATATAAACATTTAGAAGCGAAGGGTTTCCGAAAATCAGTTGATCGGCAAGAGTCGATCTGAATCATTGTAGCGTTTCCTGTTGAGTTGGCATCCGTGAGCAACGACCGCCTCACTCGGGACAAACCCAACTCCCTCGGGTCAATCTTGAAATCAATTTCCTCACACAATCACCTACAATCACGCACTCGCTTTTTCCTCTATTCCCACTTGCACTTTTGATTTATCTGTTTTTTGTGAGTTTTCCGTTGGCTTCGATCGGGTTTAAATCATCGATCGCTCAATTGCCAACCTCAAACCCCAGCACCAAGCCAGCCAAGCAGCCCCATAGCCAAAAGGGGGAGACCCAGAGCGTTTTTGATCGGGCTGCTCGTTGTCAAAAGCCAATCAATCCCTCAACTTATTCTGCGGCAACGCGAGGCAATCCCATACTGTAATTGAGAACTCGACTGTTGAGATTGTAGCTAATCTCTCCTGATTGTAAAAGGCTTCGCAGAAAGTGTTCAAGATCCGAGCCAATGCGACGCAGGTTATACTCGGTCAAGTCTTCTCCGTTGGCGGCTTCGACCAATTCATCGAATTTCTGATAAACCTTTTTCAGCGCCGCCTCAGTCCAGTTAAACTCGTTATCCGGATCGACATCTATCGTTAAAAGCTGGTCGTTTTCAACCAGTTCATCGTTTTGAATTTCAGCGGTGTAAATCTGAATATGTCGAGTTGTTGATTTGAGCAACATAGCGTCTGCAATTCATTAATGGTGATCTTTGCACTTTAATTGTAAACGAGGTTATTGTCAGCTACTTAGATTATCCCGATCCAATGACTAACTTTTGGGAAACCGTCCTTAATTTTGCCCAAACCACGACAACTGAAGTCGGACAACAGTTAATGATCAATTGGGGTTCAGTCCAAGCCTCGGAAAAGTCCGATGGAAGCTTAGTTACCCAGTCCGATCATTGGGCTGACCAAGAAATTCGCACCCGCATCGGTCGCACCTTTGGCGATCACGGTATCCTTTCCGAAGAAGGAGACCATCTTTTCCCCGAGACCGACTGGTGTTGGATTATCGATCCGGTCGATGGTACGACCAACTACACTCGGGGGTTGCCCATTTGGGGGATTCTCATGGGGTTGCTGTACCGAGGAAGCCCGGTGTTTGGATACGTTTATCTCCCCCCCCTCAATCAATCTTTTCATGGCTTCTGGCTGCAAAATTCGGGTTTAACCGGTCCGAACGGTGCCTTTAGCAACCAGCACCCGATTCGCGCCAGTTTAGACGATCCGAGTTCCCATCATTTTTTTAACGTTTGCTCTCGCAGTACCCCGATTATTCCCGATATTCCCTGCAAAATTCGACTTTTGGGAATGGCGGCCTATAACTTCCTGATGGTGGCTTCGGGTGTTGCCATTGGCGGAGTAGAAGCCACACCCAAAGTTTGGGATCTCGCTGCGGTTTGGCCGATTATTCAGGCCGCAGGTGCCGTCTGGACCCCATTAAACCCCGACCCGATTTTTCCCCTCGAACCGGGCAAAAACTACGGCGATCGCTCAATTCCGATGCTGGTCGTCAGTCAAAAAAAGTGGGTTTCCCTGTTTCAACCCTTAGTGCAGCCCCTCGCTTCTAAGCGTTAATCTCCGGGGGACGAAAAGACCTGGGTCTGGCGGCTTCCAATTGGGCGGCTAATGCGATCAGTGTGGTTTCGCCGGCCGGTTTGCCGACCAATTGCACCCCGACGGGTAATCCTTCTGGGGTTAAACCGGTGGGGATGGCGATCGCGGGTTGACCGGTGGCATTAAACGGCGGACAGGGTGCAATCCACTTAATAATCTGTTCGAGAGTTTCTTCACCCGAGAGATTTTCATATTCTCCCACGCGAATCGCCGAGTGCATATAAGTCGGAGTCAGCAAGACATCAAACTGATCGAAAAAGCCGACAATCCGACGGGCCACCACTTGTAATTGACTGACCGCCTGCAAATAATCTCCGGCCGATCCGCTTTGTTCTAATAACCATTGGTTCATGGGAGTGAGCAAATCTTTGGGAATACCGGATGCGCCCACTCCCGCTCGCCAAACGACTTTAAACGGTTCGATCAAATCGGTAAAATCAGGTATTCCCCGTTCGACATGATGCCCCATGTCTTCTAACAGTTGCACGGTTTCCTTCACCGCGTCTTGGCAGGCTTCCGATGCTTCACCGACGGGAGAAATTTTGGTGGAAAAAGCAATTCGCAAAGATCCGATGGGTTGTTGAGTCGCCTGGAAAAATGAGATTTCCGGATCGCTCAACCAATAGGGATCTCCGGTCACATAACCGGACATGACATCCAGCAAAGCCGCCGCATCTGCCACTGTCCGCGCGATCGCCCCGTTGGTGGAAATGCCATTTTGATAGTCGCCGACCGGCGCATTAGACACCCGACCCCGAGAGGGTTTGAGTCCGACCAACCCACAACAAAAAGCAGGCCCCCGCACAGAACCCCCGCCATCGGAACCGTGAGCGATCGCGCAGAGTCCGGCCGCCACAGAAGCCGCAGCGCCCCCGGAAGACCCTCCCGGAGTATATTCTAAATTCCAAGGATTGCGAGCGGGCGGAAAGCCTTCCGGTTCGGTATAGGGCAAGGAACCCACTTCTGAGGTTGCGGTTTTGCCGATAATAATAAATCCGGCTTGACGAATGCGGGTGACAACGGCATCATCGTAAGTAGCTTCTTGGTTCATTAACACGCGAGAACCATAAGTACAGCGAACTCCGGCGACCGGATTGAGATCTTTGACCGAGATCGGAACTCCAAAAAAGGGCGGTAATTCTCCCCGATCTGCGGTTGCCAGTTGTTCGGTTTGGCTTTGAGCGATCGCCAGGGCGCTGTCGGCCATGACGGTAAAATAGCAGCCGAGTTGAGGATTTAATAATTCAATCCGTTTGAGATAAGCTTCAACTAATTCCACCGGTGAGAGTTGTTGGTCGCGGATGAGTTGAGCTTGCTCCAATGCTGAACTAAAGACGAGATCATCTAAATTCATGTTAGATCTAGAACAGTTTACGGGTCCAACCTGATTGTCCTCAATCTTGAGGATTTTTCCTCAAAAAGTTTATTTTCTTCTCTGATTTGGGAATACTTGAGTATAGGGAAGGTCTTGTCGGTCAAATCGGTAATTTTAGAGTTTGACAAATGGACAAATTACCCCGGTACGATAGACTTACACCCTGAGCTTTTACATCTATTCAAACAAGACCAATACTTTCTTGAGTCTCTTTGCGATCTCAAAGAATTCAAGGCTAGACTGAAATTAAATTTCTACCTCGGTTCATCCTCTCATCACTAAAGTAAGGTCGTGTAATTATGACACAAGCATCCCGTCCTCCCGTTCCCCCGCCGCCCAAAGTTCCCCCCCGTCCGCCCGCACCGCCAAAAGTTGGCCGTCCTCCCGGGGTTTCCGGTGAAGTCGCCGTTCCCACCGCCTCCCCAACCGTCCCCCAAACCGCACCTGTTGTTCCTCAAATGGCTCAACCGATCGCTTCGGGTGCGGCCGGTTCTCCGCGAGGTGCAGGCCCGACAGAGGGACATCCCACCCTCAGAGAAATTGTTATACGGGCCAACGAAGAGGGCATTTCTGATATTCACTTGGGGGTCAATGAAGAACCTCGCTTCCGCAAACGGGGCGATATCACCGCCGCCGGCTATCCCGTCACCGACTTGAACACGTTTATGAGTTGGTTGCGCGAATGTATGAGCGATGATGAAATCGAATATTTTCAACAAAATTTGGACTTTGACGGGGCTTTTGACTTTGGGTTTGTCCGGGTGCGGATCAGCGCTTTTGATACGTTAAGAGGCCCTTCGATGGTGTTGCGGTTGATTGCTGCTAAAATTCTGACGATGGAGCAGCTTAATCTGCCGGAAGTCTTTAAGAAAATTTGTCACTATCATAAAGGACTAATGTTAATCACAGGCCCGACGGGTTCCGGTAAATCTACCACCCTGGCGGCGATGATTGACTACATGAACAAGAGTTTTCCTTATCATATTATTACCATTGAAGACCCGGTAGAATTTGTTCACGAAAGTAGAAAAGCTTTGATTAAACACCGGGAAGTCGGACGTCATACTTTGAAGTTTTTTAACGCCTTAAAAGGGGCTTTGCGTCAAGACCCGGATATGATGCTGGTCGGGGAAATTCGGGATAAAGAAACCATGCAAATCGCCCTAAAAGCCGCATCAACGGGTCACTTGGTCGCCGGAACGTTACACACCAATAGCGCCATTAAAACTTTAACTCGGATTTTGGATATGTTCTCGGCCGAAGAACAGCAGTCAATTAAAGTCTCGATTTCTGAAACTTTGGTGGCGATTATTGCTCAGTTATTGTGCAAAACGACCGATGGCAAGCGAGCCGCCTTTCACGATATCTTGATTAATACCGATGTTATTAAAGAATACATCGTCAAGGATCAGTACGAAGAAATTAACCAAATCATGCTCAAAGATACTTACGAAGGCATGACCACGATGAACAAATCTCTTTACACACTTTATCAAGAAGGTCGAATTACCGAAGAAACCTGTCTGGAAATGTCGCCCTATCCAAACGAGATGGGTCAAATGCTCCGAGGTCGCGTTTAACCTTAAGTCTTAGAAAAGTCTGAAGTTTTAACCTCTCGATCTCAACTTTGAGGTACAGTGTGAATTGTGAGGGATTCTACTCGCTAAATGGGGCGATCGCAGTTCACACTTCTACATAAAATAGATTTGTGAAAATATACAATTTCTTTGGTTCCTAAATTAGTATCCTTGAACTTTGCTGAACCTAACACACCCCCGTTGTTCAAAGGAATTGCTCTTTTTACACCAGGGGGAGATTTAATTTACTGTATCGACCCCACAAAACGGCGTCGGTGGCATCTACATTTGTGTTCGGCTTTACAAGAAATTCTGGGACTCTCAGAACCGCCTCACTTTTTGGTTCCTTGTTATACGGCGACTCTTGACCAATGGCTTGATCCCAATACCCAAGCCGTCAAACAGTCCGCCGAAGCCTATCCTCCGGTCTTGCGTTATCAAACTTTACTCAATGCCGTTTTTGGGACCGATAATTTAGTTTGGCAACCCACCCGAGAACCGGAAGAATTATGCAATCCCCTCGTTATTTCTACTTATTATCCACAATTTCCGCAACTGTGGGAAAATCACGACCTGGTTGTACAGTTTCAACAAATGGATACTCAACTTGATGCTGATAGACGACAAGTCACTTCGACATTGCGATCGCAAAGTTTAGGTTTCGATCAGTCTCTAGAACCGAACTCGCCGGAAACCGCCGGATATGTTCTGCGTTTGTTTGTTTCCGGTCACAGTTTGGCGACGGAACGAACCCTCGCCACCCTTCATCAACTGTTAGAGCGATCGGTTAATCATCCTTACACGCTGAAAGTGATTGATGTTTTAAAACATCCCGAACAGGCTGAAGCGGATCAAATTTCTGCGACTCCCACTTTAATTAAAGTCTGGCCGAAACCGATCCGGCGTATTGTCGGAGAATTAAACGATGTTGAAATGATTTTACGGTTGCTCGGAACCCTCGAAGATTAACCTAACTTAATTGTACCACCGCCTGATTATTCAGTAAAGTTTCATTGGTGAGTAAATCTTCAACGGTGATTCGCAAAAAGCGCTTTTCATCGACTTGAAATAACACTTTAATTCGATCATTTCCCGGATATCCGGGGGGATTTAATCGGGCAATACTCCGACCTTCAGAGGTATCATTTAAGGGCTGTACGGCGGTTTTTCCGGCCGCTAAACTGCGGGTAACTAAGCGATCGCCATCAAAAAAGACTTCCGTCCCTCCCGTATCGGCGCCCAATTCTCCGATGACCAATTCAATACTGGGCTGATTTTCCAAAGAAGCGCCCAAAACCAATTCTATAGGTTCGCTCATCGGATAAGGTTGACCGGACTTAATAATCGAATGCCAAGCGTGACAACTTTCCCGACGATTCCAATAGCGAACGCCATAACTATGGTAGAGGAAATCTTCAATTTTTGTTCCCAGACTCAACTGTAAAGCCCCCTGAGAAATCGCTTCAAACGGCTTATTCGAGCGAATCTTTGCGGGTTCAAAATATTGTTGAATCCAGGTTTGAACGGCGGGAATTTGTGTGGTTCCCCCGACTAATAAAACCCCGCTAATATTATCTTTTTCAACCCCCTGACGTCGGGCTTGCTGTAAGACTTGGTTGAGGGAGCGATCTAGACTTTCAAAAAACTGATGTTGACTGAGAATTTCCTCAAAGCGATCGCGGGTCAAGTCTAATTCATAACTGTCGAAGGTTTCATCATTAAAATACACTTCGCTCGCTTGAGTTTGTAAGGAAAGCTGAATTTTCAACCGTTCAACCAAACGGGCGGTCAGAGGATTTTTAACCAATCCCTGAGTTTCGGCGAAATAATCCATCAACCAATTATCAATATCTGAACCGCCCAAATTTTGACCCGCTTTTGCCAAAACTCGCGCCGTTTTTGGCTTTTGTCCGGAAGATTCGGCAAAGGATTTTTGCCCCCATTTGAGAACAAATCCGAGGGGTTTTTTTTGTACCGTATTATCGAGTCGAACCAAAGATAAATCCAGAGTTCCGCCGCCAAAATCAATCACCAATAACAGATCTTGTTCCGTCAGTCCGTAGCCCAAAGCCGCAGCCGTCGGTTCATCCAACATTCGCACCTGTTCGACATTGAGAGACTGACACACCGACCCCAACCAGTGGCGGTAAGCTTCAAAACTGTCCACCGGCACCGTAAACACCAGAGAGTCCACCGGAAGGGGAACCTCTCGCACCGCTTCGACGACTTGGGTGAGAAACCATTCTCCGACCCGTTCAAAGGTGATCGCTTGACCATCAAGTTCGGGGAGAAACCCCTGAATGTCGCTACCAATTCCCCGTTTAAAATTGCGAAAAAAGCGGCGATCGCTACTTACATCATAGCCTTGATCGCGTACTTGCTGACCCAAAACGACTCGATCGGTGGTGGCGTCTTGGACATAGACTAAACTGGGAATGAGCGGAGGGTTTTGAGGGGAGATCCAGCTAAGTCCCGGAAGTTTTAGGGTTTCGGGCTGTTGTGTGGCCGGATTCCAACGGGATACAACGGTATTGCTTGTACCAAAATCAATCGCGATTGTCATTCAGTCTGATTCTAAAACAAGTCTAAATTTTATGATACTTGCTCAAGGGTCATGTTGAACTGCCGACATCGGAGGCTGAAAGTTAACATCTCTAAGCTAGTCGTGATCGGTTTATATGATAACTGTTACGCATCTAGGTTATATTATCACAAATTTCTCACAGCGGACACCGATCGCCGGACGGCCCCCGACCGAATCGAGTTGAAATCTCCAACGGCTTATCCTGACTTTTTCTGAACTTTTTCTGACATAACTTGACTATAATTTAGGATTAAAATCGCTTATTTCTTCTTTTAAAAAAGGATCGCCTGACTTTTTTGAGCTTTTTAAAACTCAAGGTTGGAGAGCCGGAAAAACAATGATTTCTGGCAGATTAACTCTAGCTTGTGTGAAAGTTTGTTAAAATTGGTATAATTTGATTTTTTTTTTAATATCTTTGAATAAGAGAATTTAGATAAAAAAATTTTAAAAGAGAGGATACGATGTATTCAGGGAATCAAACAAAAAAATTGGAAAATCAGGTCTCTAAGCTGAGTGACGAGGTAGAAAAGCTACGATCTGAGAAAGAAAAACTTCTGGATTGTTTGGCCTTAAATCTAGAACGGCAACTGCAAGAATATATGGTGACACTTCAGTTACAATCTCAGCGGAATCATCTATTATCTTCCGTATCTTTACGGATTCGTCAATCATTAAATCTCCGTGAAAACTTGCAGACAACCGTGGATGAAGTGCGACATTTTTTCAAAAACGAACGGGTGATCATCTACCATTTTCAAGGGGAGAGCGGGGGAGAAGTGTGGGTAGAATCCGTAGAAACACGGAGATGGTCGTTACAGGGGAAACCGGTACAAGATCCCTGCTTTGCGAATCGAAAAGAACTATTTGAGCGTCCCGAGAGTTTTCATGTATTTGAAGATCGAGAAAAAGCCAATTTAATCCCCTGCTACGCCGAATTTTTAGCCCAGTTAGAAGTGCGGGCGAATTTAGTTGTACCGATTTTACTGACCGACAGATCCGTAACCGGTTCTCGCGCTCCATCGCCCAATAAATTGTGGGGATTATTAATCGCTCAAAACTGCTCAAAACCGAGACATTGGTACAATTGGGAAATCGAATTTTTACAACAATTGGCGATTCAAATTTCGATTGCAATTCAACAAAGTTATTTGGGAAATCGCCTACAAAACGAATTAGTTGAACGAGAAAAAGCCGAACTCGATCTGCGAACGGCTAAAATAAATTTAGAAGTGAAAGTTCGAGAGCGAACCCTCGCTTTAGAACAGACAAACTTGCGTTTACAGCGAGAAATTTGGGAGCGACAACAGCGAGAAATTCGACTCAGATTGTTAGAACGTGCGATCGCATCTAGCCCCAATGGAATTATGATGAGCGATCCGACCCAAACCGAAAACCCAATTATTTATGTAAATTCTGGCTTTGAAGAGATGACCGGTTATTGCGCGGCGGAAGTGATTGGAAAAAATCACCGTTTTTTGTATCGGGATGATATTAATCAACCGGGTTTACAAGAAATAGAAACCGCATTAAGAGAAGAAAGAAGTTGTTCCGTGATTGTCCGAAATTATCGCAAAGACGGAACGTTATTTTGGAAAGAAGTCACAATTTCCCCGGTGCGAGATTCCGAAGGGCGACTGACCCATTATGTGAGTATTCAAACCGATATTAGCGAACGAATTCAAGCCCAACAAGAGCGAGACTGTTTTTTTAATTTATCTTGTGATTTGCTCTGCGTTGCCAATTTTGAGGGGTATTTTGTGCGGGTAAATCCCGCTTGGAAACTCGCGCTCGGTTATACAGAAGAACACCTAAAAAAACAAGCTTTTATTGAGTTTGTTCACCCCGAAGATCGCGATCGCACGAAAGCGGAACTGGAACGATTAAAAACGGGAATTAACTCCTTAGAATTTGAAAATCGTTATCGGTGTAAAGACGGTACTTATCGCTGGTTGTTGTGGACGGCGACGCCGGTTGTCGAACAAAATCGGATTTATGCTGTGGCGCGAGATATTACCCAACGCAAACAAGCAGAAGTAGAAATTCGCGAGAGTGAAGAACGGTTTCGCACGGTTGCTAACTTCACCTATGATTGGGAATATTGGATCGATCCTCTGGGAAACTTTTTGTATGTTTCTCCTTCTTGCGAACGAATTACCGGATATTCTCCCGAAGAATTTATCCGCAACCCGCAATTATTAATCGCCATTGCTCATCTTGAAGATCGACCAAGAATTTTAGAATATTTGCAGGAGGGTTTACAGGAGAATAAACCTTATTTTATAGATTTTCGGATTATTACCCGTACAGGAGAAACACGCTGGATTTCTCATCAATGTCAATCGGTTTATAGTAGTGATGGACGTTGCTTAGGACGACGGGTGAGCAATCGTGATATTAGCGAACAAAAACGGATAGAACAAGCTTTACGGGAAAGTGAAGAACGCTATCGTCGTTTCATTGAAACGACAATTGATGGCGTTTGGGTGATTGATGCGGCGAATAAAACCACCTTTGTTAATGAACAAATGGCGGGGATGCTTGGCTGTCGGGTAGAAGAAATGATGGGAAAATCGATGTTTGAATTTATCGATCCCGAACACTGGCAAATTGCGGCGGCTAGTTTTGAACGTCGGCGTTTGGGAATTTGTGAACAACATGATTTTAAGTTTCACCGTAAAACCGGGGAAATTGTTTGGACATCTGTTTCTACCGCACCGATTTTTGATAGTTTTGATCAATATATTGGTGCTTTTGCGATGGTTACTAATATTACCAAACGCAAAGAAATAGAGGAAGCATTGCGGGAGAGTGAAGAACGATTTCGATTGATGGCTGATTATGCTCCGGTGTTAATTTGGATTGCGGGAAATGATGGGCTGCGTTACTTTTTTAATCAAAGTTGGTTATCTTTTACCGGAGGAACTTTAGAAGAAGAAGTGGGGAATGGTTGGATTGAAAATATTCATCCCGAAGATCAAGAAGGGTTTTTACAAGTTTATCGGCGGAAATTTCAAATTCGGGAACAGTTTTCGATAGAATATCGCTTAAAACGTGCCGATGGGGAATATCGGTGGTTGTTAGATACGGGAATACCGCAATGGACGAAAAATCGTGAATTTTCAGGTTATATTGGTTCCTGCGTTGATATTACCGATAGTAAAAAAACCCGCGAACAGTTGCGCCAAATTAACGAGCAGTTAAGGGATGGTATTAATGCTTTAGAACAGCGCCATCAAGAGATGGTTTTGTTGGGCGAGATGAATAGTTTTTTGCAAGCTTCTAGTTCCTTACAAGAAGCTTATCAGATGTTGGCGGATTTGCTCAAACCTTTATTTCCTCACTGTGGGGGAGGGGTTTTTCTGTTAACGGAGTCGGAAAATTCTCTGACGGCGATCGCCACTTGGGGGGAAGATTTGAAGACAAAAACTGTCTTTCGACTCGATGAATGTTGGGCGTTGCGACGGGGAAGTATTCATTGGGTAGATGCTAATTCTCCCCATTTATTTTGTCAACATACTTCTTCGGAGAATGGTTTACCCGCAGAGTCATTATGTGTACCGATGATGGCTCAAGGAAATACGTTAGGACTGCTTCATATTGCGGCTTTAACTTCGGGACAATTGACCCCGGCTAAACGACAACTGGCCCGTACTGTTGCCGAACATTTAGCGGTTGCTTTGGCGAATGTTAAACTACAAGAAACCTTGAAAACCCAAAGTATACAAGATTCGCTCACGGGACTGTTCAACCGTCGTTATTTAGAAGAATCTTTAGAGCGAGAAATTCACCGGGCCAGACGAAAAAACTATTCTGTAGGAATTATTATGCTGGATATCGATCATTTTAAACAGTTTAACGATGATTTCGGACATGATGCGGGTGATGAAGTTCTCAAAACCGTTGCTCAGTTACTTAAAAATAATATAAGGGGTTCTGATGTTGCTTGTCGTTACGGAGGGGAAGAATTAACGTTGATTTTACCGGAGGCTTCTCTGGATGATACCCAAACCAGAGCCGAAGAAATTCGTCATAGTATTGAGCGTTTAAAATTAAATCATGGCGATCAATCTTTAGGCTCAATTACTGCTTCTTTTGGTGTGGCTTGTTTCCCCCAACATGGAAAAACGTTAGAAGCGGTTCTACGGATAGCAGATACGGCTCTTTACCAAGCAAAAGCTTTGGGGCGAAACCGAGTTTTTTCGGCTTGAGACGCAACCGGAAATTTACACCTCAATTTTGACCAGTCTTTACAGTTTACAGGGAACAATAAACAGTTTATTCCCAACTCTCAACTCCGGGGCGAGTTTATATCAGTTTTCGGCAAGGAGTTGATCAATTAATTTAGAACCCGCCCCTACAAATTAACCCTCTGACTAGCGAATTTGTTGATTAAACTAATTTCAGATAACCGGCTATAAATTCTCGGATATATTGAGCGACGACATCGGGAAGTTCTTCGGGTAAATTCTCGCCACCGGGTTTAACAAATTGTAAATCAGCCATCGGTGCGAGAACCGAATAAGATTCACTCATTGATAAGGCGATGGGTTGGTCGTGAGTTCCTTGTAAAATCAGTACAGGCGCTCTGAGAACCGATAAACGTTCATCTAATAATTCCGAACGATATTCTGCCCACCGCCGTTTAAACAGCAGTCGAGAAGCGCCGATATAATTGAGCATTTGTTGTCTGTGTTGTAGCGTTTGTTTGACTTTTTTTCGTTGTCGAAATAAAGGGGAAAAGGGATAAAAGAGCTTTAAAATTAAATGTAATGGGGCGGGCGGATGAGCTAACCACCGTCGCCAACGCCAACGTCCTTCTTGGTGGCTCGCCTTGACACCTTCTGGAGAAATTAAAACTAAACGTCGCACTCGTTCGGGATATTTTAGGGCAAAACTTGCGGCGATCCATCCTCCTAAAGAATGACCCACCAAACAAACTTCTTCTAACTTTAATAGGTTCAGATATTCTGCTAAAAGATCGACCATTAAATCAATCGAGTAATGAATGTTGGGAGAGTCGGATTCTCCACATCCTAATAAATCCGGCGCAAAGCAACGATATTCCCCACACAAATGCTGAAAAATAGGCAACCACTGACTGCTACTGTGCCAATCTCCATGTAAGAAGACGAGATTGAGGTCGGATTGACCGACTTCACGCCAGAAAATTTGACCCTGAGACAATTTGACGCGAGAATGATGAATCTGTTCAAACATCGTTACAATTTTATTTAAGGGGTTGAATAAGTTAAGACTGAAAATCAGTCTGGGGGGTGTTTATAACAGAAAAAATCTTAAGATGCTAGAGCGGTTAAACACCCAGAAGAACATGAGCAAAACGGGTCTGTGACGTCTAACTGTTGTTCATGGCTAACCTGTGAAAGTGGTTTGTTCCTTTTTAGCCAATTTTAAAATTGATGTCAATTCAGCTAATATTAACTGAATTTAAGCTGTTATCGGGTTTTTAAGCTAATGTAGTGCGACCTTCTAAATAATCTTGAATTTGGCGGGCGTAGTCATGGCTGAGGTTATCTTTACTGGGAATGGACTCCCGACTAAACGCTTTAACTTCGCTAATTTCCAGTTCATCCTGAATTTTAACCGTGCCTTGAACCTCGGCTTCGACTAAAATACAAATCGAATGAATTCTCGAATCGCGATCGGGTGCCGAATAAACCCCAACTAAACGACCCATCTTAACCAATTCCAGTCCGGTTTCTTCTAAAAGTTCCCGTCGCATGGCGGTTGGTATATCTTCGCCCCAATCTACCATACCTCCGGGTAAAGCCCATTTGCCATTATCGCGACGTCGAACTAAAATAATTTGACCGTCCGGTAAAATGGGGACAACACTAACGCCTGTAACGGGATGACGGAAGATAATTCCCAACACCGTTTGAGCGAACTGCCATAACCGTTTGACAGATTTTAGCAATGTTTTAAACCTCTATTGTTCGGTAAACAGTTTGAGAACTTCAGCCCCATGATCGGCGGGCTTGACTTTACGATAGATCTTAACAATTTTACCCTCTCCATCAATGATAAACGTATGACGGTAAACTCCCATAAACTCTCGACCCATAAATTTTTTTAACCCATAACTGCCATAAAGACTGGCAATTTTTCCGCCTTCGTCACACAATAAGGGAAAGGGAAGCTGATATTTACTGACAAATTTTGTATGAGATTTGGCATCATCTGTACTGACACCCAACACCGCAATATTTTCAGCGAGGTATTGTGCGTAGAGATCCCGAAACCCACAAGCTTCTTTTGTACAGCCAGGAGTGTTATCGCGTGGGTAAAAATACAACACCACAGGTTGTCCGCGAAAATCACTCAAACTCACCGAATTTCCTTCGGTATCGCTTAACGTAAACTCAGGAGCCAGATCGCCAGGGTTCAGAGTCATTGGAGGTGAGAGTTTTAGGATAAGATGATCGATCGAGCATTCATATTATGTCTGATCGTGGCTTTTTTTGCCAAATCCGGAAATATTAGTTCAACGTTGCCTTAAAACGTCTGTAAAATCTTATTTCCTCTGTGATTATCTGTCAATCATTCGGGCATATTCCAAGAGATTAGCGGAGATAAATGTTTCAAGCAACTCGTCGGCGTTTGGCAATTTGGTACACCAGTGTTACCGCTGTTTTGTTAGTATTATTTGTTTGTGCGTTTTTTCTCTATTTTCGCAATACTCTGATTGAACGAATTGATGATACACTCAATCATGTGGTGGAAGTGGTCGAACGAAGTTTGGTGATCGAGTCGGTATTCTCCAAAGAGGGGACGATTTCAGTAAACGGCCAGTTTCAGGTGAATGTAGAAGCGAGTTTTCGCAACAACACCAACGCCACAGATGACGATCGCATTGAGATCGAATGGTTTAGTCCGACGGGGGAGTTGTTGTGGTCTACTTTTTCCGAACCGTTGAATATTCCTTTTCATCTCAACCGCAACGGGGAAACGGTTCGCATTTCCAAGTCGAATCAAACTGAGACTATTCTACTCCGACAAGTCAGCGATCGCATTCAAGTTGGCCGTCAAGTCTTGGGCTATCTTCGTATTTCTCACCCCTGGTTTGAAGTCACAAAACCGACCCGTCAGTTGATGATCGATCTCACTTTGGGGGCGACTGCGGCGGTGATTTCGGTGGGGGCGATCGGTTGGTTTCTCTCGGGTTTGGCGATCGCTCCGGTACGGGAATCCTATCAACGCTTAAAACAGTTTACCGCAGATGCGTCCCACGAATTGCGGAGTCCGGTCGCGACCATTCAAACCAACGTTCAGGTTGCTTTAGCCGAACCGGATCTCAATCCCTGCGAACGCCAACAACTGCAAGTGATCGAACGTTTAACCCGCCGTTTGGGGCGTTTAGTCGATGATTTGCTGTTTCTCGCCCGCAATGATAGCGGAATTGTGCAGTTTCAGTTTGTTTTGGTTCCTTTGGATGCGGTATTAATGGAAGTGGTCGAAGAACAAAATGCGATCGCCGCATCCAAAGGAATTCGCCTAAATCTCGATATTATCGATCCTCAGGTTGTACAAACGGAAACCCCAACGGAAGAAACTGCAAATGCCCAAATCGCTTTGGAAGATTATTTTACCCTAACAGGCGATTGGGATCAATTGGTGCGTTTGTTTACGAATTTAGTCGATAATGCGGTACAACACACTCCAACGGGCGGCGAAGTAACGGTACAATTGCAGTGGATACCGAAAGGAAAACGCCTCTGGTTAACCAAAGGAAGCGATTCTGGAGACAAACAGAATTTTCAATTTGAACAACTGCAAGTTTTAGTGAAAGATACCGGAATTGGAATTCCGACCGAAGCTTTACCGCAAATTTTCGATCGCTTTTATCGGGTCGATCCGTCTCGATCTCATCGGCGTCGGGAAGGAACCGGACTGGGACTGGCGATCGCCCAAGCCATTGTTCAAAACCATCAAGGTCAAATTCGAGTTGAGAGTCAACTGAATAAAGGAACAACGATTACCGTTATTTTACCCGTTCATCGGGGAGAATCAGGAAAATAACCCCGATTCCACTAAAGTTTTCCATAGTAGGTCGTGTGAAACAAGCGAAATACAGCCACGATCTTTTGATTGGATGAAAGCTCACATTTGACGGACTGTCGTTTGAAGTCTGGACTTGAGGGTGATAATATCGCTTCGCCGTCTTGAGCTTGTGTAAAAAATCACACCTATGGATAACACTTTTCTCCATGATGTCTTTACCCCATTTGAGGAAACCCTGACCCCATCAACCATCGCGTTCGCTGTCGAATTTGTAGGCGTTGGTAGCAGTCCTCTTTTTATCGATTCGGGAGACATCAATGGTGATGGTGCTTTAGATCTCGCTGTTGCTAATATCGATAGTGAATTCATTAGCGTACTGTTTGGCGATGGTCAGGGTAGATTTGATAATCGCAATGACATGATTGTTGGTAGTAATACCTCATCAGTGGCAATTGAGGATTTTAACAGTGATGGAGTGCTAGATATTGCTGCTCTTGCTCTTGCTGATGCGAATAGCCTTCTGATCATGTTGGGTGATGGTTTGGGAGACTTTGGAGACCCCCTGGTTGCTGAGGTCGGTGCATTTCCCATCGCAATGACAGTGGGCGACTTTAATGGAGATGGTAGCCTCGATTTAGCAACGGCTAACTTTGGGGACAATACGGCTTCTGTATCGTTAAATGATGGCAACGGTAACTTTGGGAATCGTTTGGATTTGGGCGTTCAAGAAGGTCCTTTTGCGATTGCTGCGGCTGACTTTAATCTTGATGGGTTCTCGGACTTAGCCGTTGCTAATGCTCTAAGCGACACGGTTTCCATATTCTTAGCCGATGGAGTAGGTGGGTTTGGGGAACGTACCGATTTAGTAGTTGGCGATCGCCCTGATACAATGACAACGGGAGATTTTGATCAAAATGGTACGATTGATTTGGCGGTCGGCAATGCTGACAATAAGTCCATTTCAATTCTGTTAGGAACGGGAACAGGAAGCTTTGGTGAACGTAGCGATTTTGCGGTCGGTGATCTCCCTGCTGGCTTAGTCGCAACAGATTTGAATGGGGACGGCATCTTAGATCTAGCATCAGCGAACTTCCTGAGTGAGGATGTTAGCGTTTTACTCGGAGAAGGCAATGGTCGCTTTGGGAATCGTTTGGATATTTCGACGGGTTTTGCTCCTAGAGCGATTACTGCGGGTGATTTTGATGGCAACGGCTTGATTGATTTAGCATCAGTCAACTTCGACGGAGATGACTTCTCCTTGTTATTCAATACCCCTCCTCAATCGTTGATGGGTGGGGACGATCAAGATGTACTGATTGGAAATGTAAATAGCGACACGATCGCAGGTGGCTTGGAAGATGATACTATCTTGGGGAATCAAGGTGATGATGCCTTGGCAGGTGAGGATGGCAATGATTTTCTATTTGGGGGCAAAGGTGCGGATAATTTAATTGGAGGAGCAGGTGGTGATAACATTCGTGGAGATCTGGGTAACGACCAACTAGACGGTGGAGATGGTGAGGACTCATTATCAGGTGGCGATGGTAATGATAATTTAATTGGAGGAGCAGGTGACGATTTTTTGATAGGAGGAGAGGGAAATGATACGTTTGTGATTGGTGTAGGAACGGGAAATGATTTTATTCGAGATTTTCGGATTGAAGAAGATGTGATTGGATTAGCAAACGGTTTGCAATTCAGTGAGTTGACCCTCAATACGGGTAATATTTCCGTAGGTGATGAGATTCTAACCCGCTTTGTGAATTTTGATGCCACGACGTTAAGTGCGGTTAACTTTATAGCGATTCAATAGGGTTCAAAACGGTAAGGGGAAGTTTCCTCACCTCCTGGGGTTGGTGATGGAAACTCCGTCTATCTTGGTAGAAGCCGGATTTATTCATCCTCAGCTACGAATCAATCAAAACCCGCTTCAGATTTGATGATTGCTGATTGGCTTCGGGGAAATTTCTGTTAAAAGAAATCAAACGCTAACGCCTTGACACTGAGGACAGTTACAACCCGAGTAGGTATTGTTGTGTTGAGAGGAGTCCGTTTGAGCGACTAAGGGGTTGTTTGTCGAAGCTGTAGAGGCGATCCACTGTTGACTCAACTCAGCAGACATTTGGTTGAGACTGACAACCGGGGTGGTGTTTTGCTGTTCAACCGGGTTGGAGTGAGAAGTCGGGAGGAGTTGAGCGATTAAACGGGGAGTCTGTTGTAAACCTAGCACCATCTGGGCGATCGCCACAACAGAAGTCAAAATTACCGTTAATGTCAAAGCCAAGATGCGGGGGAGTTTTAGGAGTTTCATAAACCAGATAAGAGTCTGATGTGTTTATTAATTGGTTTTCTTTTCCCAGGATAGCTTCTCAGGAGCCTGAGTAGAACAAACTCAAAAAATGAATTTGAACCGCTCGGTTGAAGCTACGTCCATTACACTGGATAACATCTGATCGAGAAATGTTTCTTGATTCCAATGAGTAGGGGAGTAGATCTAGATGATTCGATTCAATCTATTGTCTCAAAGTTCCGTCCGATTGTGGGGTTTGCTCTGTGGTAGTCTTTTGATGGGGTTCAGTGCGATCGCGATCGCAGGAGGTCCGCCACCTCAACAGGGAAAACCGGCTATTGTTGAACCGCAGGAGGAAGAAGAAACCGACGAGGAAACCGACGACGAGGAAATGGAGGAACAAGCGACTCCACAGGCGCCGACGACCACTCCGGTACAACGTCTGCGCGATGATCAACAACGACCCCAAAGTTCCGAACCCCCCCCTCGCTTTCCCGAACCGAGTGCTATTCTTTCATTGAATGGTCGTCAGTCGGTGAATATCAGGTTGGTGAATACGACCAATGGGGAGATCACTTATCAAGTCATCGAAGGAACCGGAGAACGAACTTTAGGGGCGAATTCTCAGGTAGAATTGCAAGGATTACCGATTCCGCTCAATTTAACTTATCGGCGTCAGGATGGCGGATTGTTATTGGTTGTTCCCGAAGCCGTTGAACCGGGGGTTTTAGAAGTTCGTTTTCAACCGACGGGAAGTTTCTTTCTCGATACCAAATCCCTGAATATTACGGGAACGGGTTCGGTTTTCTTGAACTAAGATTTCAAGTTCTGCTCTATCGTTTTCGTCCATATTGTTAGAGATTTTTTCTCGTTTTCATTCGCTCCTCACCTTTCTTTTTCTTTTAACCTCACGGTTTAAGAAACCCTCCAATCTCAATAGACCATCATCTTGACATGACAACCGAGCATCTGTTCTTAGGGTCAGGGTTCGCCAAAGAAGCATCTCCGCAATTCTTGCTCGGGGTTGAACTTGACACGCATAGGAGTTCTGTAGGCGCATAAATTAACAACAAAATTTGAAATATAGCACCGATTTTTCCAAGCTTGAAACTCGGGTAAATTGGCTGTTAATTAATTATAATAGATCCAAAATCGACCGTCTTCCCAGCCGAATATAAAGTGTTGTAATCTATGAATAAGATAGCGTTTTCAGAAGGGGATCACAGCAAAGGATTTTTTTGTCAATTTAAACAAACCAGTATTGTTCATAAAATTTACGGGGGATATACGATTTCTCTCGGTATTGCTGTTTTCGGAGTATTGATGGGTTTGGTGTTTGGAAATCACTATCATCAAACCGCCAAAGAACAACTCAAACTCGCTCGCACTCAAGGTTCACTCTTGGGGAAATTGCAATTGGTAGCGGTTAATTTTCGACCCGAGCAAGAATTTATTCCCGTGTTAAAAGATAAGGTTTTATTTCGTCAAGCTGAAGTCGATTTTGAAGATAGAGTTGTGGAAATGAAAGAGATACTGAATGAACTACAAGCCACAACATCTTTAAATAAGCTCACTCCAATGCAACCTTTTTTAGAAGTTTATGAACAGGTGTTAGAGGACTATGCTCAACGTCAGCGAATGATTTTGAAGTTACTCCCCAAAGACCGGGAAGAAGAAGCGTATTTATTGCGTACAGAAAGACAAATTAACCGATTTTTAAATAGTTCTCCTGCGGTGAATTTTAACCGTTATACCGACGAACTTAAGATTTTAATTGAATCTTCAGAAAAGCAAATTGAACAGGCTGAAAAAGACTTAGTAAAAGCAGAAAAGTTTAGAACGGGGGTAATTTTAGGAAGTTTATTACTGTCAATTCTAATTGCAACAATTTTAGCCTATTATACCGCTCGAAGTATTGCTCGTCCCATTCAAAAAGTGACCGAAGTCGCCCAAACGGTAACGGGTACTGAAGATTTTGATTTACGAGTTCCGGTGAACAGTACCGACGAGGTGGGTGTATTGGCGATTTCAATTAATCAATTAATCGAATGGGTTGAACAATATACTTGCGAATTAAATGAAACTCAAACCCAACTGATTCAAACTGAAAAAATGTCGAGTTTGGGTCAAATGGTGGCGGGAATCGCCCACGAAATTAACAATCCAATTAGTTTTATTCACGGGAACTTGAATCATCTGGAATCCTACGCAAAAGAACTTTTAAATTTGGTTGCATTTTTTCAAAAAAATGGTGAAAAATTATCGCCAGAAATGATTGAAATTATTGAAGAAAGCGACATCGATTTTATTAGCAAAGATTTTCCCAAAATCTTACAATCAATGCAAATGGGAACCGACCGAATTTGTGAGATTGTTCTGTCGTTGCGAAATTTTTCCCGTTTGGATGAAGCCCAGGTCAAAGCTTGTGATTTACACGAAGGAATAGAAAGTACATTGTTGCTGTTAAATCACCGCCTCCAGTCTAAAGTTCACGTCATTAAAAACTATGGTAATATTCCGCCGGTTGACTGTCATCCCGCTCAAATTAACCAAGTGTTTATGAATATTCTCAGCAATGCAATTGATGCGTTACTGGAACAAGAAAACCAATCCCTGCAAAAAATTATAATTACCACAGAAACTCAAGATGAACAAGTTAATATTCGTATCAAAGATAATGCGGGAGGAATTCCCCCAGAACTTTTAGGGAAACTGTTCGACCCATTTTTTACCACTAAACCCGTCGGGAAAGGTACCGGACTCGGTTTGGCGATATCTTACAAAATTATTGAAAAACATCAAGGTAATATTCAGGTGAATTCATCTCAAGGCGAAGGAACCGAATTTATCATTACTCTACCGATTCAAAGTTCAATTGAGAGCGAAATACAAGATTCACTGATTTGATTAACTCATCTCTAATAATACCTTCATTACGCCTTTTTGTTGAGCGTGTTTAAACGCTTGTAAACCTTCACTCAGGGGATAACGGGCTTGAATGAGCGACCCGACATCTATTTTATTTTCAGCTAATAATTCCAAAGCCGGCGCAAAGGGGCCACAACGGGAACCAATTAAGGTAATTTCATCAACAACCAACGCCGACGCATCAAAGGTTAATTTTCCCGCGTAGGTACTTTTTAACACCAAAATTCCCCGAGGACGCAAAGCTTGATGGGCGAGTTCAAAGCCGCTTGGGTTTCCCGTACATTCAACCGCCACATCGAAACTTTTGAGTTTAACTGCGTCTGCAAAACCCGTTTTTATTCCCCGTTTTTCTAAGTTTTCTAACTTCTCCCGATGACGACCGACCGCCAATAAATCGCACCCGGTTAATGCCAAAGTTTGGGCAATTAATTGACCGAGTTTACCATCTCCAACTACTAAAACTTTTTGAGTGGGTTGGATAGAAATTTGTTGCTGAATTTCCAACGCTGCGGCGATAGGTTCGGTAAAAGTCGCCGCATCTGTGGGAACATTTTCGGGGACTAAATGCAGGTTTTTTAAGGGTAAGGTGAGATAGTCCGCAAAGGCACCATTGCGGTTAACAATTCCTAAAACCGTGCGATTTTCACAGTGGGTTGGTTGTCCGGTGCGACAAAACCAACATTCTCCACAACTGGCGTTAATTTCGCCGACGACTCGTTGATTGATGAATTCTTCAGGCCCCCGTTCAATTATCCCCACAAATTCGTGACCCAAAATTCCCGTGTAAGGGTAGTATCCGCGAATTAATTCTAAGTCTGTATTGCAAATTCCCGCTTGTAAAACCCGCACTCTCACCTCACCGTTTGGAGGTTCGGGAACGGGAAGATTATCGCGAAATTGGAGTTGCTGATTTTCGAGCCAAAGTCCTCTCATGGGATTTTTTGAAGTCAACACTATTATTATCAGGCATGGGGGAAATTATAGCAAGTTTACTCTTAACTTCCTAACATTTGTAACTTGTACAAACGAGCATAAACCCCCTGACGTTCGATTAATTCTTCGTGACTGCCAAATTCGACCAATTCGCCCCCTTTTAACACCAAAATTTTATCTACATTTTTAATGGTTGAAAGGCGGTGAGCGATAATAATAGCGGTGCGTTCTTCTAAAAGCCGTTCTAATGCTTCTTGAATTAACGCTTCGGTAATTACGTCTAAATTGGCTGTGGCTTCATCGAGAACCAATATTTTCGGGTTGCGAATGGCGACTCTAGCAAAGGCGAGTAACTGTTTTTGACCACTCGAAAGGTTGGTTCCTCGTTCTCGGAGTTCGGTGTCATAACCTTGGGGTAATTTTTCAATGAAAGATGCAATATTGGTTTTTTCTGCGACGATTCTAATTTCATCCATTGTGTAGGTTTCACCCAAAGAAATGTTACTTTTAACATCTCCGGCGAAGATAAAACCGTCTTGCAAAATCACTCCAATATGACGGCGAAGTTCGGCTTGGGCTAAATCTCGAATATCAATTCCATCGACTAAAATTCGGCCTTGGTTGGGTTCGTACAAGCGACAAAGTAAACGAATCACCGAACTTTTTCCGGCACCCGTCGGCCCAACTAAGGCAACTTTTTCTCCGGGATGAATCGTAAAATTGAGATCTTTTAAAACATTCTCACCTTGTTTGTAGGCAAAATAAATATTTTCAAATCTAATTTCTCCGGTTGATTGAGTTTTCTGGGGGGTAAAATATTGACGGTGATGTTCTTCGGGGTCGCGAATTTCTACGGATTCACTGAGGAGATTATTGATCCGTTCAATTGCAGTTAATCCGGCTTGAATGGCTGTAAATTTATCAGCAAATTGTCGCAGCGGATCGAACAAACGTTGAGCAAAAAGGATAAACGAAGAAAGCACCCCAAAGCTGAGAGTTCCTCCCACAACTTGCTGACCTCCAAACCATAAAACCGCACCAATAGCCACCAAAGCAATCCATTCTAAGGTCGCAGATACGGCCGAGTCATAAAAGATAGTTTTATCGACGGCTTTGATATAACGATTGTTGTTGGAACGAAACAAATCGGCATTAAATTCTTCCCGACGAAAGAGTTGAACGACGTTAATTCCGGTGAGGTTTTCTTGCAGTTTTGAGTTCAGATTTGAGAGTTCTTCTCGGGCTTTGTAGTTGGCGACTCGATATTGTTGTTGAAAATAAACAATCACCGCCGTCACCGGGAAAATAGATAAAACCAGCATTAAAGCGAGTTTCCATTGCAGGGTAAACATGGTCACGGCGATGACTCCAATGGAAAATAAATCGCTAATAATACCAATCGCGCCCGTTGAAAACACATCCCCCAACGCATCAATATCGCTGGTCAGACGAGTAATTAATTTTCCAACAGGAGTTCGGTCAAAAAAACGGACGGCTAATGAGGTCACATGATGGAATAAATCATTGCGAATATCTGCGGTAATTTTTTGCCCGACTTTTTGAACTAAAAACCCCTGTCCGGCTTGTACAATAAAGCGTATAATGATAGTTAGTAACAACAACCAAGCCAGAAGATTTAACCCCTCAGACTGCGACATTCCCCCCAAAAATTCATAAGTGGGTTCACCTCGAATTAGGGAAATTGTCTGTCCGATCAGAATCGGTTGAATCGCTCCAGAGAGAGACAGAGGAATTAATAGTATCATGGAAATCACGAGGATTCCCCGGCTGCGTTTGGCGTATCCTCCTAAACGGGCTATGAGTTTCCAGTCGGTTTCACGACCGGGTTGATTTTGGCGAGTTTTGCGTTGAGAAAATAGGCTAGTCATTCAAAGATATCGGATCTGTGCTGAGTGTGGAACAGGTTAAACGTTCTTAATGTAGCATTTTTAGCTGAAAATTTCTCTGTAAAGGGAGAGATGTTTGTTAAATTTATAGGTTTGAGGTTGATTTTTAGCGAGAATGGATGATAAGATAATAAGTGATTTGTAAAATTTTAAAAATAATTTTGTTGTTTGATCCGGATGAAAATTAAATTCAAACTAAAAGTTGAGGAAATGGGTTTGTGAAATGATATGATATCCGGTTGATTAATGCGTGTTATGGGGTGGGGCGGGTTTATCTCAATCTCAGAGTAGTCATCAACATCAATGCAGAACCCGCCCCTACGTTTAGGATTATTAATTAGTCGGACATGATCTGATTTTATAAAAAATATCTCAACTCGTTAATAATTAATGAGTTGAGCCTCAACCAAAGTATTAATTGACAAGCAAAAAAAATGGTAAAGTGAGATATTAAACGGCTGCTAAAATTTGCGATCGCACTTTTTCAACGACCGTTTTTAACCCTCCCGTATTGACGCGATAACTCAAGGGATGAACAATTAACTGGGCGGTACTTTCAAACAAAACCTCAATTTCAATTAAACCATTTTGCTTTAACGTGCGACCCGTTGAAACCAAATCAACAATAGCTTCCGACATTCCCGTAATCGGCCCGAGTTCAACTGAACCATAAAGCGGTATAATCTCTACAGGAAGGTCTAAACTCTCAAAATATTCACTCGCACAATGAACAAACTTAGACGCAACTCGACTATGAAGCGGTAACTCAACCGGACTGCGAAAAGGACTCGATTCTTTGACAGCAACCGACATCCGACACTTGCCAAATTTGAGGTCAACTAAACAAGCAACTTGCGGTTTTTTCTCCCGCAAAACATCATAACCAACAATTCCCAACTGGGCTTGACCATATTCGACATAAACGGGAACATCCTGCGCCCGTACCAACAAACCTTTGGCGGTGTGTGTGGGGTCATCAATTTGTAATTGTCGGTTACTTGAATCGAGAAAGGCGCTAAAATCTAATCCAACTTCTTGTAAAAGTTGAATACTGTCTTCTAACAAGGCGCCTTTGGGAAGTGCTACGGTAATCATATCAGTTTGGGTGTAATTTACAGGTGATCGATGGATGTTTTTCCAGAATTCGCAAGATAGAGATATCAAAGCTGAATATCTGTGTTATCAACCATTAGAGTCCGATCAAACATGACGAACAACAACTCACAACCACCTACATAATATGTACCAGATTATGAGCAAACTTACTCTGGTTATCGGGAACAAAAATTATTCTTCTTGGTCGTTGCGGGCTTGGTTAACGATGAAACAAGCCGGACTAGAATTTGCGGAAATTCGGATTCCTCTCGATACGCCAAACTCTCACCGAGATATTCGCCGATATTCTCCATCAGGACAAGTTCCGGTATTGCTGGATGATGATTTAACAGTTTGGGAATCCCTGTCAATTTGTGAATATATTGCGGATAATTTTGCCCCCTATTTGTGGCCGGAAGATAAAAAAGCGAGGGCTGTTGCTCGTTCAGTCAGTCACGAAATGCACGCTAACTTTTTCAATTTACGCTATCAAATGCCGATGGATTGTCGGGGTCGTTATCCCGGCGAGGGAATGAAGCCAGAAGTGCAAGGCGATATTGATCGCGTCTGTACAATTTGGCGAGAATGTCGTCAGAAATACGGTCAAAATGGCGATCTTCTTTTTGGGGAATTTAGCATTGCCGATGCGATGTTTGCTCCGGTGGTTTCTCGGTTTATTACTTATGATGTAAAATTGGGAGCAGTCGAACAAGCTTATGCTGATGCAATCTGGTCTTTACCTGCGATGAATGAATGGGTAAATTCGGCGGCGTTAGAGTCTGAATATTTATATCGACTTCCCCATTCACAAAATTAATTTGAAAACAACATTTCAAATTAACATTTTAAAATATAATTTGAGTGGGAGTTAGCCAGGAATTACTAATCAGAAAGATGCGAATTCTTCTTGTTGATGATGAAGTTGAACTCACCCTTCCTTTGAGTCGGGCTTTAACCCGAGAAGGGTATGCGGTTGATGTGGCTGATGACGGGGCGACCGGGTATGATTTAGCCGCTCAATCTCAGTATGATTTATTAATTTTGGATTGGATGTTACCCCATCATTCGGGGATTGAAATGTGTCAACAATTGCGCTCCCAAAACAACCAAATTCCGATTTTATTTCTAACTGCAAAAGACACATTAAATGACCGTGTAGAAGGACTCGACGCCGGGGCGGATGATTATCTGATCAAACCTTTTGAACTGCGGGAATTATTAGCAAGAGTCCGGGCTTTATTGCGCCGCCCTCCGACTTTAGAATCTCCGGCGTCTACTTCTCGACTGCAAGTTTTTGATTTAGAATTAGATATTGAAAATCAACTGGCTTATCGCAACGGACGCATTATTGAGTTGTCGGAAAAAGAAAGTAAACTGCTGGAATATTTTATGCGCCATTCCGGTCAGTTACTCACCCACCAACAAATTTATCAACATTTGTGGGCGGATTCCGATCAACCCAGTAGTAACGTTTTGGCGGCTCAAATTCGACTCCTCAGGCGCAAAATTGAAGACCCTAACGAGCGACAATTGATTCATTCTGTTTACCGAAAAGGTTATCGGTTTGGAGAATAGAAAATCGGAGATTCAGTTATCTATTCTGCGGGTTTTATCCCTCCAAATAACGCCAATTCTAACACTTTCAAAAAACAATCAACATCAAGAAAACCGATGTCTGTTAACCACTGACATTGCAGTTCAACGGGCGCTAAAATATTCGCGGCTTTATCGGGTCTGTTATAATACTGTTGGGCGATTTCTTCTCTAGATTGAGAATTTCCCCGTTGATGATGATAACGGTAAAGTGAATCAATAAACATCTCATTAAAAACAGATTCACCCAAATTAGAAGCAGATTGAACGTGTTCTAAATTCAGAAAAACCCCTGCGGGTGTTAATAAATTATAAATCTCTTGATAAATTTCTTTTTTCCGAGAATCCGGTTGGTGATGAATGGCAAAACCCGAAACAATTACATCAAATTTACCGAAATCTTGAACGGAATTCACCCAACTTTTTTGACCAAAATCTTCCAAGACAAACTCAATGTTATTTTCGGGGGTTTGCAGCTTATCTTTAACCGCAGAAATCATGGACTCTGAGAAGTCTAAAAACACAATTTTTGCATTCGGATACTGAGTTAAAATCGTCCGCCCGAGTATACCATCGCCACAGCCCAAGTCTAACACGCTGTTAACTTCAGACCGAGCCATTTGAACAATTCTTAATATCATTTGTAACTGTTCATTCGCGAGGGGAATGGCACCCCGAACCCCTTCTAAAAAGGTTTGGGCGAGTTGGGCGGTTTTCCAAACTTCATCGGTTCTTTTCATATTTAGTCCTACAAGTTCTATATTTCTCGTTCCCAGATTAAATTCATTGCCTTTTTTATTATCTCCTCCCGTTGGACAAATTGACTTAATTCTTCAGCTTCATATTTTCCTTCAAAAGCTTCTATCGCCGCTTTTTCCAATGCTAAATCATAAGCATCCTCTAGGGTTGCTGCTAATTCTTCTTCGGTCATATAAGTTCCTTTTGCTTTTTGGCGAGAATTAATGCGTTGAATTTGCTTAACCCAATTGCGAATCGAAAGATTCCAAGACCTGGTGGTGCGGCTTTCAGCAGATTGCTTAATCAGGTGCAAAAGCAAAATAATACCATAACTAAATATTTTATTCAGTTTATCTGATTTGCTCATTTCTTCTAATTCTTCTACAATTAACAGGGCTTCTGTTATATTGCCTTGATGTAGGAGTTCTTTAAGAGTAAGTAGTTCTTCCATTGTGTTAAGTAATTTTCAAATTGACCTAATTTAACTGAGAGTTCGTTGTTGCGCTTTAGCGCAGAAAATTAGGGCTGTAGGCGCTTCGCCTTCTCGTAGAGTAGCCCAACAACTAAGAGCTTTTTAAAGTTATAATAGTAACTTCGGGCGGACAGTTGAATCTTCCCGGTGGATAGGTTCCTAAACCTCTATTCACATACAACAAATTTGACCCCACCTGATGCAAACCTGAAGCCCATTCCCAATGTTTAAACATCTTCTTGCAATTCGATTTTAACGGCACTAAAAACCGCAAACTGGGGGGGAGTTGAGATTGAACTTCTCGCATCCAACCCGGTAACGGCCCGACTCCGGGTAACACAATTTGACCGCCGTGAGTGTGACCAGATAATTGTAAATCAACCCGCCATTTTTTCAACAATTCGGCGGTATCTGGGCTGTGAGATAATACAATTCTGGGTATCATTTGAGCGACCGAATCCATTACCGAATTTGGGTTAAAGTGACCCGAATAAATATCCGGTAATCCAACGATTGCCAACTCCGTTCCTAAGGGATAAACAACTTGATTCGATAAGACTTGAATGCCTATTTTTGTCAATGCTTCTGTAACGATTCCTTGGGAGTAAGGATAATAGTAATCATGGTTTCCCAACACCGCATAAATTCCCGCCCGACTCCGCAACAGTTTTAGATGCCAAACGAGGCGATGAATGGGTTTGGGGTCATCGGTAACGTAGTCGCCTGTCAGCAAAATTAAATGCGGATCGGCTTGATTGGTTTCGGCGATCGCCTCTGCTAATAAGCGATCAGATAGTTTAAACCCATCATAATGCAAATCGCTCAACTGAACCAGTCGAATTCCGTCTAGTGAAGCGGGAAGATTGGCAATTGCCAAAGTCAAGTATTCTACCTGAAGTGAACCTGTAAACAGCCTGTCCATGAATGTTGATATTAACTGAAATAAGGCAAATTCTAGTGTAGCAGTCCGTTTGGCTACCCCTCCAACCCCATAATTATTTTATCGGTTTGAAAGTTTTTCCCTCCTACCTGATAATAACAATAAGTCTGTTTGTTGTAGATTGTAATTAAGGAAAGTTTAACAATGGCTTTAACGGCTTCTACCATGTTGGCGCTGTCCACCCCCGCACCGGATTTTCAACTTCCGGATGTGACCACCGGCGAAACCATCTCTTTAGAAACTTTTGCGGATAAAAAAGCTTTGTTGGTGATGTTTATTTGTCGTCACTGTCCCTTTGTCAAACACGTTCAAAATGAACTGGCAAAAATTGGCAAAGATTACGTTCCCAAAGGTTTGGGAATTGTGGCGATCAGTTCTAATTCTGTACAAACTCACCCCGACGATGCGCCGGATCAATTAAAGGAAATGGCGCAAGAATTGGGCTTTAATTTTCCCTATTGCTACGATGAAACTCAGGAGGTAGCGAAGAAATATACAGCCGCTTGTACGCCCGATTTTTTTGTATTTAATGGCGGTCGCCAATTGGTTTATCGGGGTCAACTTGATGAGAGTCGTCCGAGTAATGATAAACCCGTAACGGGTGAAGATTTACGGGCGGCGTTGGATGCGGTTTTAGATCATCAACCTGTTAGTATGGAGCAGAAACCGAGTATAGGATGTAATATTAAATGGCATCCGGGTTCCGAACCGGAATATTTCGGTTAGATTAAACTCATATGATATCGGGTTGATTAATGGCTTTTATGGGGTGCGGGACGGGTTTAACTCAATCTCGGAGTGGTCGTCAAAATCAATGCTGAACCCGCCCCTACAACGATCATTGATTGGTCGGATATCATATCAATTAAAGGTTTTGGGTGGATTAATTCATTTTAATTCATCCAAAATCAAAGCGTTGAATTTCTATTAAATAGCCGTTGGGGTCGCGTAGAAAACAGTGATAAATTTTATATTTTTCATTGTAGGTCGGGGGTTTATCAAATTCTACACCTTGTTTTTGAAGATACAGATACCATTCATCAACCTGTTGAGTCACCAGGGTAAAAATAACATTGGGTTGCTGGCCTTGAACCTTCTGGGTTTGACTGGTTTGACACAGACCGACATAGGCTTCTCCGCAAACGTGATAAATGCGACAAGTTCCCTGATCCAGCCACAATTTTAAGTTTAACTGACTTTCGTAAAACTGCGCCGATTTTTCTAAATTTTCGGTATAGAGAAAGGTAATTTGTTGACTGAGAGGGGGCGGAGACATTTTTTTAATTGAATTATTGAATTGCTTTTAGACTGAACTTTGTTCTAATATCATATCCGTTTGATTAATGCCTGTTATGGGGCGGGTTTATGTCAATCTCGGAGTGGTCGTAAACATCGCGGTCGAACCCGCCCCTACGTTTGGGATTATTAATTAGTCGGACATGATATAATTGTAGCAAAATTTCTTGGGTTAGTCCTTTGTCTCCCGACTCCCAATTAATTTCTATAATTTTGTTATTTGAACAGATAACCAAAACGGGTAAACCGGAATTCAGGGGATAATAAACCGTTGCCAATTTTTTAGACGCTGAAGTTGAGTTTTGACGGTCAATATACATCCAAAAGGTATAATTTTCGGAGATTTCTGGGGGATAATCCACCGGAGAAATTAACTCAACACTTCCCAAGCCTTTGGGAGAAAATTCGGCGTGTTCTCGGGCGACTCGATAGGAATAACTCGATGGAATAGAACTCATGTTAATGCTGAGTTGAGGTCAACTTAACGGGGGTTTTTAAAGCGGATCGGGTCTTAAAATTCGGTGCATATCCAGACTCGGAGGTTTAACGGAAGTTTGAGTCAGCATATCATGGATTTGTCCTCGGTGGTGGGTTTGATGATTAAAAAAATGAGTGATTAAAAGTTCAACGGGATCGTTATGAATATTTCCCGCATTATTACGATATTGAAGGGTTTGGGTAAGAAAATTCTCATCTAAATTGGCAAAAAAAGCTTTGATTTTTCGATCTTCTGCTTCTCGAACTTGACGCAATTCTAAGAAGTTCTCATACAGAATTGCATTCAACCCCGATGAGGGAATTTCTAAACCTTGAAAGCGGGTCATCCAAATGCGATCGCCAACCATAATATGATTGAGAGTGGCGTGAATACTTTTAAAAAAAGCAGGTCTAATCTGTTGGCGTTCATCTTCGCTTAAAAGAGCGCAAGCCGCATACAATTTCTGATTAGCCAGGAAGTTGTACTCAGCAAGCATTTGAAAGTGGGAAATTAGAGGATGAGTCATGGGATTAATTTTTTGACTGTATATTATAACATATTTTGTATCAATTGATGAGAAAGCTTTTATCCCCGCTGGGTGTGACCCATCTAACACATTACCCCTGTTTGAGATCACGAGTTCCCTTTGCTAGAAATCACTGATTTTAGTTAAGAAAATCACGACAATCAACCCTGTATCATCACGGGTTATACTGAATAAATGTTTCAGAATACATTTATAGAGAGTAGGTTTTAAGTCCTATGCAACCTCCTGTTCAACTCCTTCAATCTGCATTAGGCGATCTGTTTGCAGAAGCCAATGCTACAGGTTGCCTGACTCTTGCAGATCGCTACGGTTTGATGGCTGCAATCCTCGATGATTCCCTCACCGAAGAAGAAAGACGCTGTGTAGATAGATTGTTACGGGCGGTCTGTCGAGGTCGAATTAAAGTGGTTGATGAACTGTCTAGAATGCACTAACAAGGGCCTTTTGTACCGTCCGGCATGATTGCACCACAAAAGTTTGTTCCTTCCAATTTGGCATCATTAAGGTTGGCATTTTCTAGATTCGCATCATTAAATTTTGCCTCCTCTAAAAAGGCTCGATACAAATCTGCCCAGGTGAGATTAGCAGCGCTTAAATTAGCTTTTCTTAAAGTGGTACTGTGTAACTTGGCATCTCGCAAATCCGCCCCGGAAAGATCGGCTTCAATTAAATTCGCGGAACTGAGATCAGCACCTCTTAATTTGGCGTTTCTGAGGATGGTTTTTTGTAAATTCGCCCCCAATAAATCGGCGCCGCTGAGTTCGGCTTCGCTGAGATCGGCTTCGCTGAGATCGCATTGCTGACAACGTTTGGTGTCGAGTAGTCGCCTCATATCCGCTTGCAATTCCGCACTCGCCGGAACGGTTAATCCGGTAAAAACCAGTAAACCTATCAAAATTTCAACCGATTTCATTTCGTTCTCCTGTTGAATTGTTTGGGGAAATTATGATGATTTATCTTATCAGATCAAACTGAGCGATCTGTTGACCGAATCAGCCAAAATCGGAAAAAATCGCCATCGCCACCTCTCCTGTCGCCCATTTTTCCTTCTCCAGATGCGATCGCACTTGCCATTGCTCTTATCCCCTAAACAGACGAGAAACCATGACGAAATTGACAGCCAATTTGCTCCCCATACACTCAAATCTATTTTATGGCTCTACCTCTTTTGATAGAAAAACTTGATCTAAAAATCTAATTTTAGATTGATTATATTTGGAAAACATCTCAATTACAATCTTAAATAACTAATCCGATCAAATTTAACTCAACTGTCAAGTTAGACAATAGAGCAATGTACAGCTTATTGATGCTGGATTTAACCCCTTTGGAGTGATAGGCTTCACCCGGAGAACAGAGCGAACACCGGAACGATAAATCGGCGAACAGAAAAAGCTTTCAGTCCTTGGTCATCGTTCTTAACACCAGGCGATTTCTTGATGTCTTGGTCATCACTTAAGGAGAAACAACTATCTTAAGATAGACTTTAATCGATGAGAATAATCAATCAACTTTTGAGTCAGAAAAGGTTAACTTTGATACTTTTTCGGAGAAATTTGTTTTAACATTGGATAGAATCGCACTGTCTGTTTATTGGTCATCGATATGCTACTATCATCAATATTGGCATCTATCTATTTTTAAAGGTTTTCTCTAAGGGTTATAATTTTGAGCAAAGTATATAATATATTTTTGGAGAGATGGCAACGAGCATTGTACAAATAATACAAAATATTAATTTTTGTTAAATTGGCGATTCCGTTTTGTTGTTTGTGATGAGATTGTTATTGAAATTGATTCGGTCCGATAAAGGATCTGGCTCTTGGCTAAACTGTAATTGAATTACAATTCTCCGAATGTTTACTAAACCGTTAGAACAGAAAAGATATGGATGTTTTCAAAAAAAAGCCTGAAACCAAGATATTAATCGTTGATGATTGCTTGGATAATCTGCTACTCTTGCAAATCATTTTAAACGATTTAGGATATCAGGTTCAACAAGCTAATAGCGGAGAAGAAGCTTTGACAGCCTTAGATGGAACCCTACCCGATTTGATTTTACTGGATATTCAAATGCCGGGAATTGATGGGTATGATGTTTGTAAACGGCTTAAAGCCAATCCCAAAACCCAAGAGATACCCATAATTTTTATCAGTGCTTTTAGCGACCCGATGGAGAAAGTTAAAGCGTTTAAACTGGGCGGAGAAGATTATATTACCAAGCCATTTTTTATCGAAGAAGTTGTGGCTCGGGTTGAAAAACACCTAATTTTAACCTGGCAAAAAAAGAAGCTCAAACAAGAACTGAAACATCGCCAAGAAATAGAAAAAAAGTTGGTAGAATCCCATCAAATTCTAGCCCATATTCTTGAGAGTTGCCCGGATGGGATCGCCGTTTTAAAATACAAACCGAGTCGCAAAAAAAAACCCGCCTATTTTCACTGTACTTTTGTCAATGCGGTGATGGCGGATTTTCTCGGTCTAACCCCAGAAGATTTTATCAATCAAAAAATATTCAACAGTTCTTTAGATCGTTTTGCTCCAAGTTTATTTCATCAGTTTAGGGAAGTGATCGACAACCAACTTTCTTTTGAACGAGACTTTTACTACGAAACATTAGAAAAAAAGGCTTGGTATTCAGTTCGAGCCATTCCCTACAACGAAGGAATACTGATCATCGTGCGGGATATTACCGAACGTAAAGAATGCGAACTCATCCTCCATCAAACCAATAACGTTTTATATCAACAAGCCGTCACCGATAACTTAACCAAAATTTCCAATAGACGGGCTTTTGATGTCTATCTTGAACAGGAATGGAAACGGGCCAGACGGGAAGAACTTCCCCTGGCTTTAATTATGATTGATATTGACTACTTTAAGCGCTATAATGACCATTACGGACACGAAGCCGGCGATCGCTGTTTGTATACCGTCGCCCAAACCATTCGCCAAGCGGTGAAACGTCCGTCGGATTTTGTCGCCCGTTATGGCGGCGAAGAATTTGCGGTGATTCTTCCCAACACCGAAACCGAAGGGGCGCAAACCGTCGCCAATACCATTCAAAACGCCATTCACGATCTCAAACTTCCTCACGATCAATCCCCGATCAGTTCCTGGATCACCCTGAGTATCGGAATTAGCGTTAAAATTCCCACCTCCGAGAATTTTACCCAACTCATTCAAACCGCAGATCACGCTCTTTATCAAGCCAAAAACCAAGGAAGGGATCGCATTCGGGTTTTTTTTAACTGCTTATCCGGTGTGAGTTCAACTCTGGGATAAATCAGGATTAACGAATTCGGCGATCGCATCATACTGATACTCATTAGCCAATTGATTTAACGATTCTTTGATTTGTAATCTTTCTTCGGGAATCTCCTCCAACAATTGTAAAACCCGTTGTAAATCACAAGCAATTGCGGCATCATAAAGTTGCGATCGCCATTCATCCGACATCTGATTAAGCTCTTGTACAATTCTCAACCTTTGTTCGGCATTATCCTCTGGAAATTCTGTAGACTCCTCGGAAGCATAAACATAGCGAACCCCCAAACATTGAGCAATTTTATCGAGCAAAATATCTTGTGCGATCGGTTTAGAAATGATATCATCGCAGTAACGGTGAATCGTTTCTGTTTGCTCGTCGTTCAAACTGTAAGCCGATATCGCCAAAATCACCGTCGCCTCACCTTGAGGGGTAGTTTTAATGCGTTCTATCGCTTCTAACCCATTCATAATCGGCATTTGAATATCCATTAAAATTAATTGGGGTTGATACTGTTCAAACTGAGTAATTGCATCCGAACCATTCTCCGCTTCGCAGATTTCAAACCCCAAAGATGTCAACATAAACCTCAAAAGTTGACGATTATCAACCAGATCGTCAACAATCAAAATTCTATACTGAGGGCTGTCGGGAGCCAAACCGATAATTTGTTGGTCCGGTTGAGTGCTAGAAACAACTTCAACGGGGAAATCAATCGGGATAGTGAAATCAAACGTCGTTCCCGAGCCAACCGTACTGTCAACCCCAATGTCACCGCCCATAATCTTAACAAAATACCTCGCGATCGCCAAACCCAAACCCGTCCCCTGACGGGAATTGCGTCCGGCTTCTCCCTGAACAAACGCCTCAAAAAGATCTTCTAATTCATCGGGTGAAATTCCCCGACCCGTATCTTCGACTTCAAACCTCAAAGTCTGAGTTTGTGCGGTATCACTCGATGAAGTTGACTCCACATTTACCCGGACCTTAATCCCACCCGTATCGGTAAATTTAATCGCATTGGTAATCAAATTCACCAAAACCTGACGCAGTTTTTGTTCATCGGTTTTAATCTGTTGGGGAACTCCCGGATCGATCTCCACCGACAACTCTAAAGCTTTGCGTTGAGTCTCCAGTTGAAACATTTCCTCAACGGAATTCATCAAGTGATAAAGGTCGAACCAATCCGAATGCAACTCCATCCGATTTGACTCTATTTTTCCGAGATCCAACAGATCATTAATCAGTCGCAGGAGTTGCTGACCGTTAGTCAAAATCAGATTAAGATGTTGCTGTTGCTGAGAGTTTAAATTTTCAGATCGTCCCAACAGTTGAGCAAAGCCCAAAATCACATTCAGGGGCGATCGCAATTCGTGAGTTACCCGGTTGAGAAACTGGCTTTTGGAGGCGTTAGCTTCTTCGGCTTCTTGCTTGGCTTCTTCGAGTTCTTGTGTACGATCGCTTACCCTTTGTTCTAAAGTTTCATTAAGCTGTTCGAGTTCCAACTCCGCCTGTTTTCGGGCGGTAATATCGGTGTTGATTCCCAATACATCCTTCGCTTGACCCGCTTCGGTGCGCCGAAAAACCACCTCCCGAGACAGAAACCAGCGCCAACTTCCATCTTGGTGTCGCATCCGATATTCTAATTCTATCAGTTGGCGATCGCCAAGATTTTCGTCGATATTTTCAAAGTCCCGATAATGCTGTTTCACCCTTTCTATATCCTCCGGGTGAACGACCTCCTCGAAGAACTCAATCCCTTGATCTTTCACCTCGTCGGGATGGTAGCCCAAAAGTTCCAGCACGCAATGGTTCACATAAGAAATCGTTTCCGTTTCCAGATCGAAAATAAAAATAATTCCCGGACTCGATTCGGTAATTTGTTAGACCAAATTGCGGCTTTCTTCCAGTTCTTTTTGCGCTTGTTTTAAGTCGCTAATATCAACAATAATCCCGCCCAAGGCTTGCTTATTCTCGCCTCTTTGTATCGGATAAAACGTTCCGATCCAGTTGCCGGTGGACTCGGGATCGGAGGGTTTTCGCCCCTCAATTTCCACATTTTTAACCGGGGTTTCCGTCTCCAGAACTTGCCGATAAATCGGCATCAACTGTTCGGCAAAATCGGGAACCACCTCCGAAACCGTTTTCCCCAAATGTTCCTCAACGGGCAAATTATTAATCGCCGCCATCACCGAATTGACCCGCAGAAATCGGAACTCTTCATCGATGAGAAACAAACCCACCGGACTGCTATCGTAGAGCCGTTCTAGGAGAGTATTCGTATTTTCCAGGCGGCGCTGAATCGTTTTGAGATCGCTAACATTAACAAACGTCACCACCACCCCGTCGCAGCTTCCGTCCTCCCGCAGGTAGCGGTTAATTCGCATTAATAAATGCTCCCCGCTGGTCAACAGGGTAACTTCCCGTTCTATGGATTCTTCGCTGATCAGAACCCCCCGCAACAGTTCGATCAAATTCGGACAGTCGAGATTATTGGTTAAATCCGAAAGCTGGCGATTCATATCGGTGGGTTTAATATTAATCGCTGCGGTGGCTGCGGGAGTAAAGCGGCGAATATTGAGATCCAAATCCAGAAATAAAACCCCAATATCCGTACTTCTCAACAAATTATCAACATCATCCGTCAGGCGGGTTAACTGCTCAATTTTTGACTGATATTCGGCATTAACCGTGTAGAGTTCTTCATTGGCCGATTGTAATTCTTCGTTGGTACTTTGCAGTTCTTCGTTGGAGGCTAAAAGTTCTTCGTTGGTCGCCTGTTGTTCTTCATTAAACGTTTCCAATTCTTCAACCACCGCCTGCAAATTTTCTCGGGTTTGTTGCAGTTCGTGTTCCAACTCCACAATTCGTTGAGCCGCTTCCGATTCGATTTCGTAGTTGGTCGCAATCGGCGTCAGGATATTGCTCGGATTATCGACTTCGATAATCACAACAAAATAATCTTCCAAACTCTTGGTATTGGGATTATAACCCACCTTCAATGTTAGGCTTTCTTCCCGACCGTTGCGACTAATTTTCACCCCCGCATACATCACCGATTCTTGGGTGCGCTTCGCCCGGTTCAACGCCGTCGCCAGGGGCAATTTTAACTCGGGCAATATATTTTGAGTCACATCCAAATTCACCTCGCCCAGGGGAAAATCGAGGAGTTGTGCGGTATTGTATAAAACGTTGACCAGCCGATTTTCCCGGTTGACAATTAAACAGGTTAACTCGCGGGAATTAAAACTCTGTTTAAAAATTTCGGCGATCAATTCGCTAAACTGGGATAGATTGACATTCGTCGAGGAGAGCAGCGAACCGACGGGGGCGGAAATCACCGCAGGTTGATTGGTGACGGCGCTGGCGATCGAAACTTTCGCATCCCGGCGCTTGCTGTAGATTTTCCACTGGTTATTGATGGTCAAAAATTCTGAGGATAATTCTCCGAGGGATTCGGTATCCCCGAGAAATAAAACCCCCTGGGGTATCAACGAAAAATGCAGCAACCGCAACACTCGCTGCTGCAACTGGGGCTGCATATATATCAACACGTTGCGACAGGTAACTAAGGTCATCCGAGAAAAGCCGGGATTGTTGGTTAAATCGTGGGGGGCGAAAATCAACATTTCCCGCAGCGCCCGCTTCACCCGATAACAGCCGTTATCGTAGACAAAATAACGATCCAAACGTTCGGGAGATACATCGTTGGCGATAGTTTCCGGGTAGACTCCGTTGGAGGCGACTTCCAAAGCTTCGCTATCGAGATCGGTGGCAAAGATTTTGTAGTTGACGGTTTTGGTTCGGTGGCGGATCGCTTCATCGACCAACATTGCCATCGTGTAGGCTTCTTCCCCCGTCGCGCAGGCGGAAATCCAAATTCTTAGCTGATCTTCCTCGCCGAGTCGGTTGATCAGTCGGGGTAGAACGTCTCCGCCGATCACTTCCCAAGCCTGGTGATCTCGAAAAAAGCGGGTCGCCCCGATCAGAATATCCTGACAGAGTTTTTTCTGTTCTTCGGAATTATTTTTTAAATACCGAATATAACTTTCTATGCTTCCCAGGCGGGTGAGGGCGAACCGGTGGCCGATGCGACGGTTGAGGGTGGTGGTTTTGTACTGAGAAAAATTGGTTTGCTGTTTTTTGGCAAGGATGTCCAAAATCTGCCCCAACTGTTCCGGGCTGATCACGTTTGCGGGTTGGGGATAAATTCGCCGCTGTCCCGCCAGGTGAATAATATCGTAAACCACCTGAGCCAACTCAACGGGCGAGAGGATTTCATCGACCAAACCCGAGGGAATGGCGCTACTCGGCATCCCCTGAAATTGGGCGGTTTCGGGAGATTGCACCAGGGCGATCCCTCCCGCCCGACTGATGTTTCTCAGGCCTTCGGTGCCGTCGCTTCCCGCACCCGACAGGACGATCGCGATCGCCTTTTCGTTGCATTCTCGGGCGAGGGACTGAAAAAAGTGGGTGATCGGATGGGCGAGGCTACTTTCGGGATAATCGTTCAGGTGGAAATGATAATTTTGGATATCGAGGTAGGTATGGGGCGGCTGTATATATATAGTATCGTTGCTGACTTCCATGCCGTCCCGGATCACCGCCGCGTCCAGGGAGGTTTGGCGCTGCAAGATTTCCGCCAGTCGGTGTCCGGTGTCGGGGGATTGGTGCAAAATAACGACAAAGGCGGCATTAGGGTTGTTGGGCAGGTTGGCGAAAAACGTCTCCAGCGCTTGAATTCCCCCCGCGGAGGCGCCGATAGCGACGATATAAAACCTTTCGTCTTGATCGGATGAATTGGACATGGGATTTTATCGGGTCAGGGTTACTTTTCCATTACTTTTATTTAATGGGAAGCTTTCCGACCATCTTACAGGTTAATTTAAAAAACATCAACTGTTTAAGAAGACTATTTTTTGACCTCTATTGAGGCGGCATTTTGAAATTATTCTTCCCTGATTTTATTAAGACAATAATCTTACTTAATAGATCCCTAATTCCGCTTATACCGGAGGTTTAGGCGAATAGTTTTTTTGTTGGGGGGGGGGAGAAAAAAACCGATAAATTTATTTCTAAAGGGGGTTGTATTTGACGCAGGGGCGCTCTTGCTTTGCGGCTCGAAAATTTCGACCAACTACAATTTCGACCAACTACAATTTCGATGACCAACCCAAAAACAAACCCAAAAACCCGGTAATCTCAAGTCCGGTTGAATACCCATCATAAAAGTGTGGGGAGATCAAGAGATTTTGACTAACCGACGATCATCACTTTATTTAGGGTTTCAATCCAAACCCTCGCACCACAACCGAGAGGTTTATCGGGACGATAGACAACACGACATCCTCCCGGTATTTCTATAGTATCCCCATAAGTATTGGTCTTTCCCTTCTTAACCGTAATTACTGGAAGTTGTTCCTGGTGTTTTTGATTTTGTCGAATTCTATGAGAATTAACGTGAATAATCGTTGTTGCAGGCAATCTTGGATTGCACCAACGGGGAGCCGGCCCTCTTGTGCCTCGCTCAATGAAGGGTTTGCCGTTAAAGAGGGGAATTAGCCACATTTTCCCGCTCTTATAAGCACCTCGGACTCGGCCTTCGCTCAGGAGAACTCGCAGTCGAGCGGTAGAGATTTCTAAAATTTGGGCTGCTTCTGTAGTACCTAAAACCATTGGAATTTTTGGGGACTATTTGGGAATCGCAATAGTTTAAAAACTATATAATAATATTATAAATGATCGGCTGATCAATAGTCAATGCTCTGGCTATTCGGTGTTCGCAGTAGCGCGGTTGAACCGAAGCCATATCACCGGTCAGGTGATAGCTGATATGGTCGAAAAACTGATAACTGATTCTGGTCAGGTGATAACTGGTCAGGTGATAACTGATTACGGGTCAGGTGTCTGTTATTGGTTGAATATACAACCGGATTTGATAGAACTCTTAGGCGCACTGGTTTTTTTAATCGACTGTGCCTCAAAAATTATCTTTTATATTAGCCCCGACAAACCAACCCAAAAACCCGGTAACTTTAAGAAACCGGGTTTTTTAATCGACTGTGCTTCAAAAATCATGTGTCAAATTAGCCGACAGCAACGTTAATCGATTTTCCAACTAAGGTCATCACCTCCAAATAGTTCTTAAAAAGTTTGGCAAACGTTAAACTGGAGTTAACCAGCATGGGTAATGTTGGAGTTGGCATGGTCGTCACCAAAAAAGAATGGATGACCGACCAAATTATTAGCATTCCTACACTTCCAAGAACGGGAATTAGGATAATATCGCTCGTCTTTAGGCACAGGAAAGGAACCCACGCGGCTTTCTCTGAAAGCGCGATCAATGATAATGGAATTCGGGGTGTCATGGTAAACCGTTCAGGTTCTAGGGTGGGTACTACAAATCAGACCTATACCAACCAAGGAAACTGAATTGACAATCTATCTAATTGTATTTATTAGAAGGTTGACGCTTCAGCCTCCTCTCAATGCCTACGAAGTTAGCTGACGGGCGAGATCTGAGAGATGATCTTCTCTTCGTCTTCGGTCACTCTGTGTCCAGAGACGATCTTTGCGAGATTAGCCCCAAAATTTGGTTCCTCCGTTCCAGCAGCACTTAAATATTCTTGATTTCACTAATTTAAAAAAATTAGGAGTCCCAACGAGTGCTTTGTTTCTGCCGGATTAGGCTGACTGTTTGTTTTGTTTTTCTGTATCCATTCTATCTTTCTAATTTTTAATTTGTCAACAATTTTTCAAAATTTTTTGCTCGAAAAAATACCCTGCGATCGCCTGGGGGATTTTCCTCAGAAAAACTAATTGATCCAATAGTCTTTCACTATCAACTATTCAATCCTCCGGAAAATCTCGGAAGTGATATTCGTCACTTTTTTAACCCAACTTTGGTATCAGGAATCACTAAAAACCCCCAGACAATCCCAAAGCTGTCAGCAGAAAACGGGTGAAAAGACCCCTTTATTGGTAAAATGAAAGGCTGTACCTAAAAAAAATACTAAAGTCATGCCTGCGGCAACCGCCCCCACACCGATCAGCTTTCCGTTGAGTGCCGTCGTTGCACAAGAAGCGATCAAACTCGCCCTGCTTCTGGCCGCCGTCGATCCGGGACTCGGAGGCGTGGCGATCGCCGGACGTCGGGGAACGGCAAAATCAGTGATGGCCCGCGCCCTTCACGCCCTGTTACCGCCCATCGAAGTCGTCAAAGGCGAAATAGCCAACCTCGAACCACGACCCGACAACCCCAGCCAAGAAACCCAAGTTATCCCCGCACCCTTTGTACAAATACCCCTCGGCGTCACCGAAGATCGGTTATTGGGTTCTGTTGATGTCGAAAAATCCGTTAAACAGGGAGAAACCGTCTTTCAACCCGGACTGTTAGCCGCCGCTCATCGGGGTGTACTTTATGTTGATGAAATAAATTTACTTGATGATAATATTAGCAACCTTTTATTAACCGTTCTCACTGAAGGTTGCAACCGGATCGAACGGGAAGGGTTGAGTATTGAGCATCCCTGTAGACCGCTATTTATTGCCACATATAACCCCGAAGAAGGACCGTTAAGAGAACATTTACTCGATCGAATTGCCATTTCCCTATCGGCAGACGGCGCCCTAAGTTTAGATCAGCGGGTTGCAGCCGTAGATCGAGTAACAAGTTATGCCAGTTCTCCCGAAGCTTTTTTAAACCAATATAGCGAAGACATTGATAACTTAAAAACTCAAATTCTTTTAGCCCGAGAATGGTTAAAAGACGTTAGTATTAAACCCGAACAAATCCTTTATCTGGTCGAAGAAGCGCTCAGGGGCGGAGTACAGGGACATCGGGCCGAACTGTTTGCCGTGCGGGTTGCCCAAGCCTCAGCCGCCTTTGAAGGTCAAACCGAAGTCTTTGCCGATGACTTGCGACGGGCGGTAGAATTGGTGATCGTTCCCCGTGCAACCGTTATCCAAACCCCACCGGAAGAACAACAGCAGCAACCGCCGCCCCCTCCGCCCCCTCAACAGCAGTCCGAACAAGAGCAAGATCAAGACGAAGCCGAAGCCGAAGACAACGACGAAGACCAAGAAAACCCCGAACCCCCCGAAGAAGAACCGAACAGCATCCCGGAAGAATTTATTTTCGATCCCGAGGGTGTGATTATGGACCCAACTGTGTTATCCTTTGCAAATACCGCAAACCGTCAGGGTCAATCGGGCAGTCGCAGCTTAATCTTTTCCGACGATCGCGGACGCTACATTAAACCGATTTTACCCAGAGGAAAAGTTCAGCGCATCGCCGTAGATGCCACATTGCGATCGGCGGCTCCTTACCAAAAAGCCCGGCGTCTGCGCCAACCGGATCGGCGAGTTATTGTTGAGTCTGGGGATATTCGCGCTAAACTCTTAGCCCGGAAGTCCGGGGCGTTGGTGGTGTTTTTGGTGGATGCTTCGGGTTCGATGGCGCTCAACCGGATGCAGTCGGCAAAGGGTGCCGTGATGCAATTGTTGACGGAAGCTTATCAAGGTCGCGATCAGGTGGCGCTGATTCCCTTTCGCGGAGAACAGGCGGAGGTGCTGTTACCGCCCACGCGATCGATTTCTGCGGCGCGACGCCGGTTGGAACGTTTACCCTGTGGGGGCGGTTCGCCGTTGGCGCACGGGTTAACCCAAGCGGTCAGGGTGGGGATGAATGCCAAGCAGTCGGGCGATATCGGTCAGGTGGTGATTGTGGCGATAACCGACGGGCGGGGAAATGTACCCTTAGCGCGATCGTTGGGTGAACCGATTTTAGACGGAGAAAAGCCCAATATTAAGCAGGAATTGTTGGAAATTGCCGCAAAAATTCGGGCGTTGGGAATTCAACTTTTAGTCGTAGATACCGAGAATAAGTTTGTTTCGACCGGGTTTGCTAAAGAGTTGGCAAAAACCGCAGGTGGGAAATATTATCATTTACCCAAAGCTACCGAACAGGCGATCGCGGCGATGACTCAAAATGCAATTAAAGATGCGATCGGTTAAAAACACTTCGTAGGTTGGGTTAAGCAACGCGAAACCCAACAAATAGTTCGTAGTTCGTAGGTTGGGTTAAGCAACGCGAAACCCAACAAATAGTTCGTAGTTCGTAGGTTGGGTTAAGCAACGCGAAACCCAACAAATAGCGGTTTCTGTTGAGAAATGCACCCGGAAATCAATTTCAAGGCTGATAACCCCAGTCGGTTTAAACCCAAAAACCCGCCCGGAAATTCATTTCCGGTCTAATAACAAAAGTCCGTTAAAACGGACTGAAAATCACCTCTAAAACCCAGTCCTCGCGCATAGGACTTTGATTATTTATTAGACGGGGATTTTAATCCCTGGACCCAATCATGCCGGAATTGTTGTCTGTAAAGATGATTCAGATCGGGAGGGTTTTGCAACCCGAATTCATCGAACTATTTCTCAATTTGAAATCTTATCAAATCAGTTAATTCGAGTTAATCGTTCATCCCCCTAACTGAAAAACCGATCAAAGTCCCCCAGAATTGACGAGCGACCCCGCGCCACCTGCGGGCGCTAGGGAACGCGCGAGGAGGGGATTTAGGGGGCGAATAGGAAGATTGAGGGGGCGGGAATTTGGGGGGCGTGCGATCGCATTATTTTTGACTCGGAATAGATTTTAGGCGGAATTTGGGGGGATTTGAGAGCAATTCTGGGCGCAATTCTGGACACCTTGCCATGCGCCCCGACGGGGGAAATTTTGTAGATTTTTCATCGAACAAATTTTATAGTTTTTCAACATAACTAAAAAAAATGTATGGATAGATTGCTGTAACAAAAATATGGATTTAGTATTAAAAAATATCTCAATGACTTTAAAAAAGTATTAAATTCGTTTTGCAGATAAAAATACAGAATCTCTTAACCATTGAAAGCTTAAAACACCATCAAGAAGGCGGAAAAAGCGCGATCGCTAACGTTAAGATTATAAGAATAGTTGTCAAAACAGTCAAATCGGGAAAATGTACCGTGAACCTCTTGAGTCCGATGTGATTTTAATTGTAGATGACACCCCAAGCGACCTACAGGTGTTGTGGACGACTTTAGAAAAAGTCGGTTTCAGTGTTGTAATTGCTCAAAATGGAGAAAAAGCACTCCAGATTGCAGAGTGTATTCATCCTCATCTGATCTTAATGGACGTTTTCATGCCTGTGATGAATGGGTTTGAAACCTGTTATCATCTCAAAGCTAAACCCTCGCTCCGAGAGATTCCGGTGATTTTCTTGACATCTCTTTCTGAAAGGATTAATAAAGCGGAAGGGTTTCAAGTGGGTGGCGTTGATTACCTCAACAAACCCATTGATGAACATGAACTTTTAACTCGGGTTCGCACCCATCTGACGCTTCAGCAAATGCACCAGAATCTAGCCATCGGGAACCGCAGCCTACAACGAGAAATTAAATCTCGTCTGCAAGTCGAACATCAGCTTGAACAGCGCACCTATGAGTTAGAACAAGCCCTCAACTTCAAAGCGGTGGTTGAAGAAATTACCGAAAAAATTCGCGATAGCTTGGATGAAGAAGAAATTCTACAAACCGTTACCGCAGAATTAGCCAAAGTGTTGGGAATAAATCGCTGTCAAATCGAACTGTACAACCCCACTCAAAGCCAAGCGACTATCGCCTACGAATATAGCGACGCCTTACCCAAATATGAGGGGATGACGCGACGGGTTGATGAGTTTCCCGAACTGTATCAACAATTACAGCAAAATATTTCTTTGCAGTTTGTCGAGGAAATTTCGTTATCAAATGCTCAACAATCTCCCCAGACTTGTTTGGCTTGTCCGATTTTTGAAAATCAAAAAGTGATCGGTACAATTGGTAATTTACGGTTACTCAAACCCTGTCACGAAATCTTTGAAGATTTGGAAGTTGATCTCGCCCAAAAGGTGGCGAGTCAGTGCGCGATTACCCTTCGTCAAGCCAGACTTTATAAAGCCGCCCAAAAGCAAGTTCAAGAGTTGGAGAAACTGAACCGAATTAAAGATGAATTTCTCAAAACCATTTCTCACGAACTGCGAACCCCGATGAGCAGTATTAAACTCGCCACTCAAACCCTAGAAAAGTTTCTCGAAGGCGAGTCAGTTGCTCAAAAATCGTCTACCTTTAGCAAAGTTTTAGATATTTTTCGGCAAGCCTGCAAACGACACAATCAACTGGTTGATGATTTAATTAGTTTGTGTTACTTAGAAGCCAAAGCGGAAACGTTGGTGTTTGAATGGGTGGATTTAAACAGTTGGCTACCAGAAATCGTTCAGCCCTTTATAGAACGAGTTGAGCCTCAAAACCAACAGTTAAATGTGGAAATCTGCCCTCAACTTCCCTTGCTGAAATCCGATGTTTCCATGCTGGAGCGGATCGTCCGAGAATTGCTCGATAATGCTTGTAAATATACCCCATCAGGCGAACAAATTACCGTGTCCGTGCAGGGAACAGATGAAACTATTGTCTTGAGTGTCAGCAATTCAGGAATTGAAATTCCTCCCGAAGAACAACCGCGAGTTTTTGACCAATTTTACCGCATTCCCCATCACGATCCTTGGCAACATGGCGGCACGGGATTGGGATTAACACTGGTGCAGAAATTGGTAGAACTTTTAGACGCTTCTATTGAACTCGAAAGTTTTACAAATCACACTACATTCTTGATTAAATTTCCTCAAGAGCGTCTGGAAAATTCTCCCTCTTTTTACCTGAACAATTCTAATTTTACTCGGCATCGAAAGCCAAGCCATCCCTGTGCAGAATGTAAATGTTAAACGGCAGTTTTTTCGACGAACTGCCCTTGGTGTCTGAGTGCATCTAAAAAAGCATAAATTGCGGGAGAATGTAAGGCATTTTTTAAAACGGCTACCCCAATAATTCGTTCTAAAGAAGAAGGTAACTCACAGACTTGGATTTGATGGGGAAGGGGTTCGGCAGCCAGACGGGGCAGAATTCCCACAGCCAAACCTTGCATCACCATACTGACAATTGTTGAATCTTCCCGAACTTCATAAGCAATATTCATCGGATATTTTGACTTTTTCAGATAAGCCGAAATTAACTGAGCGCAACAGGTAATTCCTGTCATAATTAACGGATAGGATGCCAACTGTTCCCAAGTCAATTTCGAGGTTTTTAGGGGATAGTTGGGCGGGACTAAAGCAATATATTGATCGCGAATAATTTCCCAGGTTTCAAACTCATCACTCGCCGGCAGATAGGTAAACCCAATATCCGCCCGCCCTTCTCGCACGGCTTGTTCCATATTAACAGTATCGTCCATTTCGGTTAATGTTACGGTAATTTCTGGGAAATGACGGCGAAATTCTGCAATCACTGTCGGTAAAATATGAGTGGCAATACTGCGAAAACAAGCGATGCGAACTTTTCCGCCTTTGAGTCCTTTTTCTCGGTTGGCTTCGGTAACAATATTGTCTAATAAATGTTGAATTTGACGGGCTTGGGAAACAATTCGTTCGCCGACGGGAGTTAAAGAGGCGCCGTATCTTCCCCGTTGCAGGAGAATTACCCCCAATTCTTCTTCTAGGGTGGCGATCGCGTGGCTGACGGTAGACTGAGATAGATTTAACTCAAGTGCTGCCTCGCTAAAGTTTTTGGTGTCGGCGATCGCGACTAAAGCCCGAAGTTGGGAGAGTTTTAACCGTTGAGAATTCATAGCAGTAGCTCCCGATGTTCAAAAATTTGATGGGTATCTATCGATTTTATCGATAAATGTCATAGATAACATCCGTTGATGATCAATCCGGCTGAAAGATACAGTAAATATATCAGCAAAAGTCCAGACAAAAAAGGCGATTTGAGGGGGAGGATTGATTATGGCCAGTGTAAATCTTTCGGATCGAGAACGTTTAGAAAACCTCTGGCATCAACCGCCCAAATCCTTAAAAATTTCCGATAACGTTATCAAACGAATTCGCCAAGCTTTTTCTTGGTTAATCACAAGTTTAACCGCAGAAGATCGGATTAAAATTTGGAGTTGTTCGGATCATCGCTTAGGTAATACTTACTGGAACGCTTACGATCCCATTTCCAATCATGTTCTCGAACAAGCCACCGAGTCGGAATTGCGAGTCTGGTTAGAGCAACGTTACCGCCGATAATTTCTAAGAATTTCTATTGTTTGACTTGATTAACTTTACTTGATTAACTTCGAGGTTTAGCTATGCGGACAACATCTAATTTCAATTCCCCAAACCCAACCCAGTCTGTTGATTCTCGGCACCGCAGTCAAGCGACTAAAATATCTGAGAAGTTGAGAGGATTTTTCGGTCAATTTTGGCAGTTTAGCCTGTATTACGGAGAGTTCATAGCGGCTCGTTCCCAGTCTCCGACTTCAGGACAACCCCAACGCACTCCCGCTAAGTAGGCAACCCATCCAGAAAGCCATAGTTATCCTTGCGGGGCGGTTTAAACAGTAACCAAGTACCGTGCAGGTTACAAGCGATTACTGAAAACACTGATCATTAATAACTGTATTCACGGGTTCGGTGGTGACTGTAAAGACTGGTGACTGATAACTGTATTCACGGGTTCGGTGGTGACGGGTTCGGTGGTGACTGTAAAGACTGGTGACTGATAACTGTATTCACTGGTTCGGTGGTGACTGTAAAGACTGGTGACTGATAACTGTATTCACTGGTGACTGGTGACTGGTGACTGGTGACTGTAAATCCCACCTCCCTCAGACGAGCCGGCGATGAATTTTCCGCTCTATCTTGAGGGAGGTGTTGTGTTAATGCTAAAATGTTACACTACCGAAAAATAAATGTATAGTTCGATGCGGTTGCATCGCTGCCGGAGTACAATCATCCGTTTTTCATTTTTTTCTGTGAAACTTGGCACGATTAAGTCTTGTGGGGATGATCCCCTTCTGGTAAAATCTAAAGCAAAAGTTAGTATAAAATACCTAGCTTGCTACTTCTTGAGGCCATCTGTCAGTCAGGAGTCAGCCAACAGCCTTGTGTTGCTTTTTGCTCCACTTTCGGCCCAGGCGAAGAATCAACTGTCCTGACGTTGGTCCGATTTCATATGCTCATAATTGAGCGGTTGAGTTTGTAAACAGTTTTTGATGCTTAGAGGGAACCTATGGTAAGTAAGCCGGATCGTGTAGTAATGATTGGCGTTGCAGGAGATTCCGGATGCGGAAAATCTACATTTTTGCGTCGTATAACAGATATCTTTGGAGAAGATTTTGTCACCGTCATCTGTTTGGATGACTATCACAGTTTAGATCGCAAACAGCGTAAAGAAACTGGAATTACAGCCCTTGACCCCAGAGCCAACAACTTTGATCTGATGGCTGAACAGATGAAGGCGCTCAAAAGCGGTCAGTCAATTATGAAGCCAATTTATAACCACGAAACTGGCGAGATTGACCCTCCCGAGCGCATTGACCCCAATCATATTGTTGTAATTGAAGGGTTGCACCCCCTGTTTGACGAGCGGGTTCGCGAACTCCTCGATTTTAGCGTCTATCTAGACATTAGCGATGAGGTGAAAATCGCTTGGAAGATCCAGCGCGATATGGCTGAACGGGGCCATCGTTATGAAGACGTGTTAGCTTCAATTAACGCCCGTCGCCCTGACTTTGAAGCCTACATCGATCCTCAAAAACAATACGCCAACGTTGTTATCCAAATTCTACCCACTCAACTGATTCCCGATGATAAAGAGCGGAAAGTCTTAAGAATTCGCTTAGTTCAGCGTGAGGGAATTGAAGGATTTGAACCCGCCTATCTGTTTGATGAAGGGTCAACCATTTACTGGACTCCCTGCGGACGTAAACTCACCTGTTCCTATCCCGGTATCAAAATGTACTACGGACCGGATGCTTACTACGGAAACGAAGTCTCGATTCTAGAAGTTGATGGTAAGTTTGATAACTTGGATGAGATGATCTACGTTGAGGGACACCTGAGCAATATTTCAACCAAGTATTACGGTGAATTGACTCACATGATGCGCGAACATCAGGATTATCCCGGTTCTAACGATGGTAGCGGATTATTCCAAGTGTTGGTGGGCTTGAAAATGCGAGCCACCTACGAGCGCTTGGTCGGAAGCGGAGAAAAAGTCGCGGCGGCTGTATAAACCCCTAAAGCTGCTATTTTTTAATCTAAAACTGACGCGAGAGACACTGTTCATCTCGCGTTATTTTTAAATGTTTCCTCAAAGGATAACCGCTCAAAATTTATGCCGATTTCCCTCTCGACTTTACTACCCATTACGATTAGTATTGTTACCGTTTGGACAATTATAACTCCTGCGGTTATCGCTCAAATTATACCCGATAGCAGCTTGGGAAATGAAAGTTCTGTTGTTAGTCCTAACGTTAATATTCGAGGGCTAAATAGCGACCAAATTGACGGGGGAGCGGTGCGAGGAAATAACTTATTTCATAGTTTTCAAGAATTTAATGTTGAAGTTGAACGGGGTGTTTACTTTTCTAATCCCGATGGAATTGTAAATATTCTGACTCGGGTAACGGGTGAAAATCTCTCTCAAATTTTGGGAACCTTAGGCGTTTTAGGAAATGCTAACTTATTTTTAATTAATCCCAACGGTATTGTTTTCGGGGCGAATGCGAGGTTGGATGTAGGGGGTTCTTTTTTTGCCACCACTGCTGAGAGTTTGCGGTTTGAAAATGGGTTTAACTACAGTTCAACGAATCCCCAAACTCCGCCTTTGTTAACTATTAATATTCCCATTGGTTTAAACTTTAGAAATAATTCCGGTGCAATTATTAATCAATCTGTTGCGGTTGATGGGGAAGAAAATCCCGTCGGATTACAAATTCAACCGGGGAATACTTTGGCTTTTATTGGAAATAAAATAAACCTAGAAGGCGGAATCATTACCGCACCCGGAGGACGGGTTGAACTGGGGGCGATATCCGGCGAGGGAACCGTTGAAATTAATCCTAATTTTCCGTTAAATTTAATCTATCCAAACAATACAATTAGAGGCGATATTACTTTCAGCAACGCTGCAAAAGTTGATGTTGTTACTACAGATGGTCGCGGAACTATTGCCGTTAACGCTAACAATATCAGTTTGTTTCAAGACAGTATTTTAGAAGCGGGAATTGCCCCCGACTCGGACGCAGTTAATCCCCAGGGCGGCAATATTGAACTCGACGCCACAGGTACTATTATTCTAGCAGAAAATAGCCAAATAAACAATAGATTGGGGATTCGTTCGCGGGGAACTGCGGGAGATATTGTTATCACTACGCGATCGCTAAATCTGAGCAACGGAGGTCGGTTAAATAGCAGCAAACAGGGGATAGGAACGGGAGGTAATATTATTGTTAATGCGAGGGATAATATTAGTTTGGGAGGCGCAGGAAGCGATGGAAGTTTTAGCGGTATTTTCAGCGAATGGCGGACGAGTTATAATTAATGCTAACGCCGTTTTTGGGACTCAATTTCGCACTGTTCAAACCTCAGCCAGCGATATCACAGCCACATCCGAATTAGGTCCCCAATTTAGCGGTACTGTTGAGCTTAACAGTGAAATTGATCCGAGTCAAGGGTTGGTGGAATTTCCCCAAACTGTTGTAGATCCGGCGGCTTTAATTGCTCAAGATCCCTGTCTAAAAGGTCGAGAAAGCCAGTTTATTCTCACCGGACGCGGGGGGATTGCCGCAACTCCAAACGACCCGTTAAACGCCTATAAAATTGAGGTCGAATTAATTAATCCTGCGGTAACTTCTAGTCAAAATCATTCGGGTGGGAGAAATAGTTCCACACAACTCGAGCAACCCGTTTCTAGCCTTAATATTGTACCCGCAAGAGGATGGATCAGAACCGAAAATGGTGATGTGATGCTCGTCGGTTATGACCCCACAAAAACGGGCGTTCAACGTTTACAAACTGCTGCTAAAAACTGTAATTCTGATTAAATTCGACCTGTACGAATGAGTTTAAACCCCGCTGTCATTGATGCAAAAGCTACGAAAAAAGACCACAAACTGGTGGGTCGAAGTAAAACCCGGCTGTTGATAAAAACCAAAGCCACTCCCGCCACAACAAACACCCAACCGAAGTTACCCGTTTCGCGAGGAAAGAAGACCAAAGAAACAATTCCCAAAATCAGTAAAATTACCGAACTTGCAGCCGAAATATCTTGCCACCAATAGCGTAAAATACGACTGGTAAAGACAATATTTTGACCGAGAAAATACACCCCGAGAAGCACCAAAACCACTCCCGCCAGTGAAATGAGTATTCGCATAATTTTTTAGCTCGAAGGTTAATGAGGATTGATGTTATTATTTTACTCGCATTTATCCGAAAATAGCAGAAAATTTAAAAAAGATAAGTTAAAGCTAAAAAAATTAATATGTTCTGTTATATGATGTCCGGTTGATTAATGCCTGTTATGGGTGCGGGGCGGGTTTATCTCAATCTCTGAGTAGTAGTAAAGATATTGCACCAAGCCGCCCCTACAGAATGATTATTGATTGGTCGGATATTATATTATAATAAGGTTGAGATTATTATACTACATCTGCAACTAATCCTACTCAAAATTTACTCAAAATGCAACTACATTCGGTTTCTGGAAAATGGCGTGTAGGGTTAGCCCTCTCCCTAACAACCTGTTTGCTTTGGGGTATTCTTCCCCTGGCTTTAAGTGTCACTTTAAACGTTCTAGATGTCTATACATTAACAGGATTTCGTTTTTTGATTGCTTTTACTGCATTGGGAAGTTATTTGACTTATAAACGTCAACTTCCCTCCTGGCAAAAGTTAAAACAAGTCTCTTGGAAACTTTGGGGAATTGCGACTTTATTTTTAGCGGCTAATTATCTATTATTTGTTTCCGGTTTGGCGAATACCTCGGCGACAACAGCAGAAGTGTTAATTCAAATTGCACCCGTATTTATGGGTTTGGGTGCGATGGTGATTTTTAAAGAGCGTTATACCCGTCGCCAGTGGTTCGGTTTAAGCATTTTAATCTTGGGTTTTGTTTTGTTTTTTAATGAACAACTCAAAATGTTGATCGCTTCCCCCAATCAATATTTATTTGGGAGTTTTTTACTTTTCTGGGCTGCGGTGTGTTGGGCAATTTATGCTTTGGCACAAAAGCAACTTTTATTGCAACTTTCCTCGGCTCATATTATGCTCGGAATCTATGCGGGTTCAACCCTATTATTTGCCCCCATTTCTACCCCTAAAACCGTTTTAACTCTTAATCCGTTAGAATTGGTAATTTTACTCTTTTGTGGCTTAAATACTTTAATTGCTTACGGGGCTTTTGCAGAGGCGTTAGAACATTGGGAAGCGTCAAAAGTTAGTGCGGTTTTAGCGATTACTCCAATTGTAACGCTGGTTTGTGTAGATGTATTTTCTGTTATGTTTCCGGCGTTAGTTGCACCCGAACATCATACTTTTGTGGCGATTTTTGGGGCTTTTTTAGTCGTTGCGGGTTCGGCTACCATTGCATTAGGACAATATCGGAAAAGAGGATAGAAACCCGGTTTCTGATAGCGCTTATTTCTAAGTCATCCCAAAAACCCGGTTTCTTTGAGAAACCGGGTTTTTCTAGTGAATAATCATTCTGTAGGGGCGGGTTCACTGAAAATCTATACTACCACTGCAACATTTAGCTAAACCCGCCCCATCTCATCACAGAATTATTAATCAACCCGAGATTATATAAAAACCCGAAAAAATTAGAATAAAAACCGAGGTGGGGACGGGTTTATTAAAGTTATTTCTAAGAAACATACATCTCGACGGAACCCGCCCCTACAGTTTTTTTGGGAATCATATTATCAATAATCATTCGGTTCACAAAAATTTTGAATAAAAACCGAGGTGGGGGCGGGTTTATTAAGATTATTTCTAAGAAACATACATTTTGGCGGAACCCGCCCCTACAGTTTTTTGGGAATAAAAATCTAGGTGGGGGCGGGTTTATTAAAGTTATTTCTAAGAAACATACATCTCGACGGAACCCGCCCCTACAGTTTTTGGGGTGTACCTTGTTAACGCTGTTGTTTTTTTTCTCGATCTTGTCGTCTGCGATCGCGCCATTCCATCGCGGTTAGATAAAGAATTCCGCCGGTGACAACTAAGATGAGAACCGATGCAGTAACAGCCAAAACATTAATGAGGGAAAATTCCATTATTTCCTCCGATTTAGAACAATGAAACCCAAGCCATCATTTATTTTAATCTAATCTGCGGGTAATTCTTCTCGAATGATAAACCGCACGTGGTTAATGGCTAAATTTCCGACAGAAACCTCCTCCTTATTCACGGGTAAACCTTTGTTTCTAAGCTGTTGAAACTTAATCCCTTTTCCAATTTCAATATGATACCAAGCCAAACCCATAAAAAACCGCAAGGGATAGGGGCCATAATCTTGAATATCATCGGGATTAGATTCCATCGGCACCCAACCAAAGCCGGGAATATAAAACTCTAACCAAACATGATTATACTCGGCTTGTAGGGGAATATTTTTCTGTTCGGGAAAAGCCGGACATTTGTAACGTCCAACGGTACGACAAGCAATTCCATTCAGTCGCCCTAACGCCAGTAAAGCCCCAACATATTCTCCACAAGAACCAATTCCCCGTTGTAAAACAATATCGGGAGTTTCTATTTTTGAGGTGAGACTGTAGGAGAGTTGATCGTAAACATAATTCCGAATATTGAGTAATTTTCGCAGAATATTTGTTTCCGTTCCTACCGCAGCTTCCGCCGCATCTTTCACCACTCCTGACTCCATCGCCAAGTTATCATTATCAACCAAATATTTAGCTCTAAAATCGGGAGAAAGCGGTTGAACATTTTCCACATCTAAAGGATGAAGCTGGTATTTAATAGCCCGCACTTCTAACAACGCTTTCCAGCCAAAAATACGCCGTTCTTTGGAATTAAACGGCTTAAACTTAAAAACCGCAACCCGTTCTCCGTCTTGAGTTTCTATGGTAAACGGCATTCCTATCGCCGTAATTTCTCTGATTTTTTGTCGCTTGGTTTCCGAAGGTAAAGCAATTCGCCATTCCACATCTTCGAGGAACACTTCATCTAAAGGTTCAAGTTCTTCGACATAGGACATCTCAATCAAAAAACCATTAGAAGTCGCATAGCGTTCCTGTTCGTTATAGTGATAATAGAGCGGATGAATAAACGTGCGATCGCGCCGAGCTAGTTCATACTGATCCTCAGAATTGGGATTATCCAAAATATACAATTCATCTCCGGCGTAGGCAACATAAAGCACTTTTTCGCCCGTTTCGGGGTCGGGATAAAAAGCCAATCCGCTCGGGGATTGAAAGGGCGTTAAAACACTAAAAATAGTCTTTCCCGTACCCCGTTCTAAACAGTAAACCGTCTGTTCTGTTTTATCACAAACCCAAAGTTCTTCATCTTGAACCGTAATATTTTCAAAGCCAATACCGGGGGCGGGAAAGCGAGTAATTTCTCGACCGGTTTCGCGGCTAAAAACGAAAATATATCCCGTTCTTTCACAAGTGACATAAACCGTAGATTCCCAAACCGCCACGCCATTCGCCTCATAAGGAAGCGTTGCAAACAGTTCGGGAGCCAGATTAACAATTGTGTCACCTTGGAGAGCATTTTGACAAAAATAAACCCGATTATCGCGGGTATACCAGAGGGTATTTTCCCAAATGGCTAAACCCGTAACATCGGTAAACTCAGAAACCAAATAAGGATTAACAACCGTTGTATTATCGGTTTTGGGGTCAATTTTGAGCAAAAATCCCCGCAAACTATCAATAGCAAACAGAGTATTTCCTAAAAACGCCAGACCATGTAGTGCAGAGACTCCCATCGGTCGGATTGTTCGGCTGATAGAACGAGGGTTTTTGATTTGAGCAGGTGAATCGAGATTAGGGCTAACTGTCATAAGCTTAAGAACAAGATTAAGTGAATTTTCACATGAAAAATCAACCAAGGATTAAACAATTGCGATCGCACGCGGTGAGAACAATCCACCGAAATCCGGTCTGTTAATCCCATTGACGTGCAGCAGATTTCTCTTAAGATAAATTAAGAGCAGATTTTAGGAGGTTTTACAGAAACATTAGATACAATAGAAGTGTTATTCATCTTAGCTAGGTTTACCTGCAAGTAAGTTCATCATGGTAGGATCGGCTTCTCCCCAACATATTATTACAACGTTTTCCCTAGCTTTGTTCTTGGAAATCGTGACCCATAGCTTCACGCTACCAGCACAAGCCCGTTCCATTCATCCGGTTCGATTAGATCCTGCGAATTTTCAGATACAATCAACGGATTTTCTGTTGGCGGGTGAATGGCTTCAAGCCGATAATGGGAAAACTTCAGAAAATCAGTTTTCGCAAACCGAGTGGAATAATTTTACACCACCGACCGGTCGAGGTGTTCCCGGAAGACGAGAAGGAGCAGGAACAAGGGGAAGATGTCCGGGAGGGATAACAGCTTTGATCCCCGCCTCAACCTTGGGTCGTACCGCATCGGAACAACCCACAATTTACTATTACATTCCCACATCCTTACAGGCTGTTTCCTTAAAGTTTGAACTGTTAGATGAACAAGATCGCACCCTTTATGAAAAAGTCTTAGAAAATCAAGATACAGAAGCCGGAGTCATTGGTCTAGATTTGTCAGAATTCCAGGACGCCCCCAGTTTAGAAGTTGATAAGAACTATCATTGGTATTTGACGATTCGTTGTGAACCTGATACTTTTGACCCATCGGGTGATATTGTCATTGATGGATGGATCAATCGAGTTGCTCTCAGTCCGACTCAGCTTCAACAGTTAGAAAGCCAACCCCCCAGTGAACGCCTCAACCTCTACGCCTCTGAAGCGCTCTGGTATGAAACCGTCAACACTTTAGCTCAGTTGCGTCTGTCTAACCCCGATGATGCAGTCATCCAGCAACGTTGGGCGGAACTGTTGAACTCTGTCGGTTTAGGCAATATTGCTCCTCAACCCCTGCTTTCGAGCGAGTTGGGGAAGACTCAACAATAAATAGGTGTCCGGTGTCTGGCGTCACCGAAGAAACTCGACTTCCGACTCCCAACTCCTGACTTGTGCATAAGCGCCTTCTGCCTGTTCCCTATTGCTAATTAAGGTGTTCCGTGACTCCGCCTTCAGGAACTCTCTAATCAACTTGTAGATTGGGGTAACTTGTGGGCTAGACTAGCTTAGTCAGTAAGCAAAGTAATTCCACGCGCTTGATTGGCTGTGTTTACTAAAGGGTTTGAGGAATAGAGAGGGTGCGGGCTTAATCTATTCTGACGGGAATAATGGCCCAGAACGTTAAGTGCTTTCTCTGGGAGTTCCGTAATCCCTCATTCCACAGATTAACCTGACTCTCAACCCAAAAGCTTCTTCTGGGTGGCGTTTGAGGGAGTCAATTTCCTCAAAACTCCAAGTTAACAAGGTTGAATCGTCCAATAGGTTCGGAATCCTTCTGGTGTTCTAGGAAATTCCTCTCCCTCTAGAAACAGGAGTACCCAGTCGGAGGTTTTTTGATGACCCGGTGTGTGTCCGTTGAATTTTTGCGGTGTGGGGTGATTCTAACAAATACAACCCTTCTGGTACTTTCCCTCCTTTCTAGGGCTGCGAGTACCGAACTTGAACCTTTCCAATTCCATCAAAAAAATTCAAAATTTTCCACACCCCAACAGCCCGTTCTCGGGGATTTCCGTTTTCCCACAGACGCCTTTGACCAACACATCCCAAGCCCTTCTGTCCTCTCACAAACCGTTGATACCCCCAACGAAAATTTACCTTCAGGTCCCCTCAATCCCCGTCCCGATCCCAATCGCGATCGCTTTTTACAGCCCTCTCCCGAATCCCCTCAACCGGAACAACCCGAACAACCGGAGATCGAACCGGAAACCCCAACCGATACGCAACCGACTCCCGAAACGCCTCCGATTCCCCTGACCCGCATCGAAGTCACCGGAAGCACGATTTTAACCCCAGAGGAAATTAACGCCCTTGTCGCCCCTCTCGAAGGGCGTTCTGTCACCCTGGCTCAACTGCAAGATACCGCAGACAAAATTACCGAAATCTATCTCGAACGCGGCTATATCACTTCTCGGGCGATCGTTCCCGAACAAACCATTAGTGAAGGTGTGGTACAAATTCAGGTGATTGAAGGCACTTTAGAACGGATTGACATCGAAGGCACCGAACGCCTCAATCCTGACTACATTCGCGATCGCGTAGAATTGGGCGCCGAAAAACCCCTCAGCACCGCCCGTTTAGAAGATCAACTGCGTTTATTACGGGCAAATCCTCTATTTGAAACCGTTGAAGCCAGTTTACGCGCCGGCACCCAAGAAGGTCAAAGTATTTTAATTGTTCGGGTCACAGAAGCAAATCCCTTTCAAGTCGGGGTCAGCGCCGATAACTATTCTCCCCCGAGTATTGGTTCCGAACGCTTGGGTTTGAATTTACGCCATCTCAATCTGACCGGACAGGGAGATTTAATCTTTGTCTCCTACAACACGACTCGCCTCATTACCGAGGGAGAATCGGATATTTTGGATTTTCTCTACAGCTTTCCCATTAATGCCATGAATGGGACGATCCAAGTCAGAATTCCGCCCTACTGGAATACTATCATTCAAGAACCTTTTGATGAGTTGAATATTGATGGCTTTTCTCAGCGCTACGAAATTAGCTACCGTCAACCGTTAATTCGCACGCCGATCCAAGAATTTGCCCTCTCGGTGGGTTACGCCTATCAACGCAGCCAAACCTTTCAGGATGGCGAAGGGATCGCTTTTGGTTTTGGCCCGGAAGAGGATGGGGTGACTCGGACCAGTGTGTTTAAGTTGGGACAAGACTATATTCGCCGCGATCGCCAGGGGGCTTGGGCAATGCGATCGCAGTTTAGCATCGGTACGGAGTTATTTGGGGCGACCAATACCGACAGTTTACCCAATTCTAATTTTCTCAGTTGGTTGGGTCAGGTGCAACGGGTACAGCGTGTGGGGGAGGATCATTTATTGATTTTTCAGGGAGATGTTCAACTTTCGGCTGATGCGTTGTTTCCCGCCCAACAGTTTGTGATCGGGGGCGGTTTGTCGGTCCGGGGTTATCGTCAAAATGTGCGATCGGGGGATAATGGTTTTCGGTTTTCGGTTGAAGATCGCTTTACTTTAATTCGCGATCAAGCCGAACAACCGAAGTTGCAACTGGCGCCGTTTGTGGATGTGGGAACGGTTTGGAATAATGATGAAAACCCCAACCGCTTGTTTGGGAGGACGTTTCTAGTGGGAGTTGGGATGGGGGTGTTGTGGGAACCTTTACCGGGTTTGAATTTACGTTTGGATTATGGGGTGCCTTTGGTTGAGTTACAAGATCGCGGCAATAATATCCAAGATGATGGGTTTTATTTTAGCGTTACCTATACACCTTAAACAGTCACCAGTCACCAGTCACCAGTCACCAGTGATAACAGTTTTTCAATTATCAGTTTTGTAGGGGCGCATGGCAATGCGCCCTAACGCAGCGCCCGAAACATAACCTTCCGGGCGGGTTTATATCAGTTATTGGTGGGAAACATAGATTAATTCCGAACCCAATCCTAGAGGAGGGGGCGGGTTTATATCAGTTATTGGTGGGAAACATAGATTAATTCCGAACCCGCCCCTACAGACCTGACGCCTGGGATAGAAATCTGAAAATTCATTAAAGTTAACAAAATTGTCCGAGATGTTGATTTGGGGAGGCTAAGAATCCTCAATACTTGATTTTCCGGGAGTTTAACAACCTGCGATCGCATTGTTATCACTGACAAACCGGTGGGTCTGTTGGTTGGCTTATCGGTTCGGATCGAGTGAAAATCCCTATTTTTGTTTATTGTAACTCTTTTTATTATAAAAAGACATAAATTTTTTAAAAAAGTGGAATAGAAGATTAGGAATCGAGGAGAGGCGAGGGGAAAGGTTTGGGGAGTTTATAAAAGCGGTGAGATGAAATTACAGCCGAATTCATCCTTGCCCGCCCTTTCTTTTGTGTAAGAGTTAGACAATAATGATTGCAATCACGGAAAAGAACTCAAGGGAACTTATCCCCCATCGCCGCCAAAAGCGATCGCCATTATTTTTGATAAACACTTGATAAAGGAGAACCAGCGTGAAACTGTCAGTATATGGAAAAGGTGGAATTGGAAAATCAACAACAAGCTGTAATATTTCAGTAGCGCTTGCCAAACGGGGAAAAAAAGTATTGCAAATTGGTTGTGATCCCAAACACGACAGCACCTTTACCCTGACCGGATTTTTAATTCCGACCATTATTGATACCCTGCAAGAAAAGGACTATCATTATGAAGACATCTGGCCAGAAGATGTAATCTACAAAGGCTATGGCGGAGTGGACTGCGTAGAAGCAGGAGGCCCACCGGCCGGGGCAGGCTGTGGCGGTTACGTGGTGGGAGAAACTGTTAAACTTCTTAAAGAACTGAACGCCTTCGACGAATACGACGTAATTCTGTTTGACGTACTGGGTGACGTGGTTTGTGGCGGTTTTGCAGCCCCATTGAACTATTCAGATTATTGTATGATAGTGACAGATAACGGCTTTGATGCCTTATTTGCAGCGAACCGCATTGCGGCTTCTGTACGGGAAAAAGCACGGACTCACCCTCTGCGTCTAGCCGGATTAATCGGTAATCGCACCTCGAAACGGGATCTCATTGATAAGTACATTGACTCGGTTCCCATGCCTGTATTAGAAATTTTGCCTTTAATAGAAGATATTCGAGTGTCTCGGGTTAAAGGAAAAACCCTATTTGAAATGGCCGAAACCGATCCCTCCCTAAACTACGTGTGCGATTATTACCTCAACATAGCCGATCAGATTCTTTCCCAACCTGAAGGCGTTGTTCCGCAAGACGCACCCGATCGGGAATTATTTTCATTACTTTCTGATTTTTACCTGAATCCGAGCCAACCCGCAGTGCAAAATAAGGAATTAGAGCTAGACCTGATGATGGTTTAATATGTCTAGCGGCTCAGGATGAGGAATAGAGGTTATGGCTTTCTTTAAAGATTTTACTGCTAATCTCCGAGATAAATGGTTGCATTATTATCAAGCCAATAGAGAGTGGCTCCTATTACAAATGCAACTGAGTTCAGTGAAAACTCCAGATGGCGGTCGAAGACCTCCCTCTAGCCTCATCTTAGGAGTAATTAACGCCCTCGATCCCGAAGCATCTCAGTTGATGCTACCCTTTTCGACACTCAATCCCGATCCGGAAAAGTTAATTCAAGTTTTGGGGTTAAATTTCGATCCCGATATGGCTTTGGGTTTGAGTGACCAACCCGCAGGGGAACCTTCGCCCGTAACCGCAGCACCGAGTTATCAACAACCTCCGGTAGAATCTGCGCCGGGATACTATCCACCGCCCGAGGTCGAACCGCCAACGAGCGCCCCGACCACGCCCCCAGAAATGGTTTCTCCTCCCCCGACAGAAGAAGAGTCTAAACCCAATCTTGGGGGAATGGCTGCCGCCGCAGCAGGTACAGCCGCCGCGATGGGTGCGGGAATGGCGATCGCATCCGCTTGGGATGATAACGAAGAAGCCGTTGCAGAGGATCTCGATCTCGATCTCGACTCCGCTGAGGATCTCGGTTCTTCCGAAGCACTCAATTTGGATATGGGAACCGATGAAGATATTAGTCTGGATCTGGAGACGGATGAAGATTTGGGGTTAGATGACGAGATGGATGTCAGTCTCGACGTCGAAGACGACATGGACATGGGAGACATGGACTTGGATCTGGAGTCGGATAATGAATTGGCAACCGATGAAGGACTCGGTTTAGAGGAGGAGGTCGATATTAGTCTAGACTCAGACGAAGAACTCGGTATGGGAGATATGGACTTGGATCTCGACTCCAATAACGAATTGTCCACCGATGAGGATCTGGGTTTGGATATGGATATGGATGCCGGACTCGGTTTAGATGAAGAAGTTTCCCTAGAGTCAAACGACGATATGGGCGATCTCGGACTTGATCTCGAAGAAGATAATCTGGGTATCGATACTTCTAACGACATGGGAGATCTCGATCTCGGGGATCTCGGAACGGATAATGAGTTAGAAGAGGGTGACTTTTCTGTTGATGATGACATCGATGATCTCGGACTTGACGATCTCGGCGATGATGATGAGTTTGCCAGTTTGTCCGACTCCGATGATTTGGATGATTTGAGTTTGGATGAGTTGGGAGAAGTGACTTCTGGCGAGGGAGATTTTGACGATCTCGATCTCGAAGGGTTAACAGAGTCCGATGAGGATGATGATATTGCTCTATCTGATTTCAAATAATCCCTAAAGTCTAAATGTAGGGATGTACTGCGGGTGCGTCTCTACGAGAAACCCAATTCTTCGATTGAAATAAAATTTGAGATTTTGGATCGAGTCTGTCCAAAATTGAGGGGTTATTTTTGCCAAATTACCTCCAGCCAAACTGAGAGTAATATCATGTTCGATGAATGGATTATGATTCTGTAGGGGCGGGTTCTAAACCATCTATGACACCCATTACTAAATTAAAAAAACCCGCCCCGCCCCCAGAACAAAATCAACCGGAGATGGTATAAAGGGCAGGTTTATGTAAGTTATTGCTCGGAAAACATAAACTTAGCCATAACCCGCCCCTACACTGATGACTATTCCCTACAAATAATAAGAATTGAGAGGAGAAAATTATGACTGCGACTCAACAACCGGAAGGGTTAACGTTTGAATGCGAAACTGGAAATTATCACACCTTTTGTCCGATCAGTTGTGTGGCTTGGTTGTACCAAAAAATCGAAGATAGTTTCTTTTTAGTGATTGGTACAAAAACCTGCGGTTATTTTCTGCAAAATGCGATGGGAGTAATGATTTTTGCAGAACCCCGTTATGCAATGGCAGAATTGGAAGAAGGGGATATTTCCGCCCAACTGAATGACTATGAAGAATTAAAGCGGTTATGCTTACAAATTAAACGCGATCGCAACCCGAGTGTTATCGTTTGGATCGGCACCTGTACCACCGAAATTATTAAAATGGATTTGGAAGGGTTGGCACCAAAATTAGAATCAGAAATCGGTATTCCGATTGTTGTAGCCCGGGCGAATGGCTTAGATTATGCGTTTACTCAAGGGGAAGATACGGTACTGGCTGCGATGGCGGCTCGCTGTCCTGATAAAGTTATTGAAGCTGAAAAAAACGAACGCAATGCTATTCAAAAACTGCTCAGTTTTGGTCATAAAAAAGAGGAAACGGTTGAAACAAAATCGGAATTTGTCGATCATCCGCCTTTAGTTTTATTTGGTTCTCTCCCCGATCCGGTGGTGACTAATTTAACCCTAGAATTGAAAAAACAAGGGATTCAAGTATCGGGTTGGCTACCGGCTAAACGCTATACCGAACTTCCGATTTTAGAAGAAGGATATTATGTCAGTGGGGTTAATCCTTTTCTGTCTCGTACCGCGACTACTTTAATGCGACGTCGCAAGTGTAAATTAATTGGCGCCCCGTTCCCCATTGGTCCCGATGGAACTCGCGCTTGGATTGAAAAAATTTGCTCGGTATTTGGAATTGAACCGAAAGGTTTAGACGAACGGGAAGCCCAAATTTGGCAAAATCTCGAAGATTATATTCAGCTTATTCGGGGTAAGTCTGTCTTCTTTATGGGAGATAATTTGTTAGAAATTTCTCTGGCTCGTTTCCTCATTCGTTGCGGAATGACCTGTCCTGAAATTGGCATTCCTTACATGGATAAACGCTATCAAAAAGCGGAGTTGGATTTCTTAGAAAAAACTTGCCATGAAATGGGGGTTTCGGTTCCGAGAATTATTGAAAAACCGGATAATTACAACCAACTGCAACGCATCCATGAAATTAAACCGGATTTAGTGATTACCGGAATGGCTCATGCGAACCCGTTAGAAGCGCGAGGAATTAATACAAAATGGTCGGTTGAGTTTACTTTTGCTCAAATTCACGGCTTTACCAATGCGCGAGATATTCTGGAGTTAGTAACTCGTCCTTTACGCCGCAATAATAACCTAAAAGATTTGGGTTGGGATAAGTTAGTCAAAGAAGAAGCGCAGGTTTAAAGTTTTTCAAAAGTTTGTCTCTATGAGTCAAAATTAGGCTTGGTGGGGCGATCAAATGCGATCGCCTTTTTCTTAGGATTAAAAACCCGTTTTCTGATAGAAACCGGGTTTTTTAGGCTTAGTTTCTACTATTAATATACAAAAACAACGATAAATTAAACGGGTTGTTAACCGAATTGCAGTTTCCAGTCAAGTTAAACTGCTGTATAATAAATCAGTCTCCTAAATCTCACTTTCTGAATGCGATCTGTGTATTGTAAATTTTAACGGTTTACCGATTTTGCTGCCCATGACTGAGCCACAGGATACTAACACCCCATCTCCCAATTCTCAGCAGTCTAGTGAATCCCCCAAAGGAAAGATGACTGAGGCGGAAAAGAATGTTAAAAAAAATCCGATTGCGGATATTTGGAATAATGCAACAATAGGACTAGAACAACTTAGAAAAACGGCGATTGGTTGGTTGACGGTTCCCGAAGAAGAAGTTGCTAAAATTTTAGAACAAGTTCGCGCCGAACTTCCCACAACTGAAGCATTATTAATTGGAAAGCCGCAAGCCGGAAAAAGTTCAATTGTTCGGGGATTAACCGGCGTTTCAGCAGAGATTATTGGGCAGGGATTTCGCCCCCATACGCAACACACCGAACGTTACGCCTATCCCTCGGAGGATTTACCGTTATTGATTTTTACCGATACGGTGGGTTTGGGAGATGTTAACCAGGAAACCGAGAAAATTATTGAAGAATTAGCCGGGGATTTAAAACAAGATAATAATCGGGCGAGGGTGATAATTTGGACAGTGAAAATTAATGATTTTGCCACAGATACCCTCAAAGAAATTGCAACTAAACTTCGTCAAGAATATCCGAATCTTCCCTGTTTGTTAGTGGTAACTTGTCTGCATGAAGTTTACCCAAGCGATGTAGAAGATCATCCAGACTATCCCCCCGATTTTGAGGCGGTTAACCGGGCTTTTGCAGCGATTAAAGAGGGGTTTAAAGGGTTGTACAATCGGGCTGTGATGATTGATTTTACCCTAGAAGAAGATGGTTATAATCCCGTATTTTATGGCTTAGAAGCGTTTAGGGATACTTTGGCGGATTTACTTCCCGAAGCCGAAGCCCGCACCATTCATCAGTTACTCGATGAACAAGCCAGTCAACAGCTTGGAAACCTCTATCGGGATGTCGGGCGGCGCTATATTTTGGCGTTTACGGTGATGGCGGCGACGGCGGCTGCGGTTCCCCTCCCCTTTGCCACGATGCCGGTGTTAACGACGTTACAAGTGTCGATGGTGGGGTTGTTGGGGCAGTTATACGGGCAAACCCTCAACCCTTCCCAGGCGGGGGGCGTTGTCAGTGCGATCGCAGGCGGTTTTCTCGCCCAAGCGGTGGGGCGGGAGTTGGTGAAATTTATACCCGGTTTTGGGAGTGTAATTGCGGCGTCTTGGGCTGCGGCTTATACTTGGGCGTTGGGCGAAGGGGCTTGCGTTTATTTTGGGGATTTAATGGGTGGAAAAAAACCCGATCCCCAGAAGATTCAGTCGGTGATGAATGAGGCGTTTAAGGAAGCGAAAGAGCGGTTTAAAGGGATTCAGCGTTAACGGTATTTGTTATGAATTTTAGCCAATCTCATCCCTAGTTTTCACCCGAAGAATACTTAGAAACTGAAAAAAGTAGCCCGATCAAACATGAATATATCCAAGGAAAAATTTATGCAATGGCGGGGGCGAGTGATGCCCACGTTACGATTATTGCAAATTTACTGACTTTATTAAGAAATCATGTTCGCGGAAGTGGATGTCGGGTTTATATTGCGGATATGAAAGCCCGCATTGAAACGCTAAATATTTTCTACTATCCCGATCTGATGGTGACTTGCGATCCTAGAGATGCAAGTTTTGATTATTTTAAACGTTATCCTTGTTTAATTATTGAAGTTCTTTCTGCTTCTACAGAAGGCTTTGATAGAGGTGATAAATTTATTGATTATCAAGAATTGGAAACTTTACAAGAATATGTCTTAATTAGTCAAAACCGTCAGCGTGTTGATTGTTTTCGACGCAATACAGAAGGGAGATGGGAACTTTATAGTTATCGAGGCGATCAAGAATTGGAGTTAACGAGCATTAATTTCTCTTGTTCTCTTGCTGCTGTTTATGAAGATGTTTCTTTACCTTAAATTTTTCAAGCAGTATAATTTTTTCCAGACTTTATGCTTAGACTTGATAATAAAAACTACTGAGATAATGTCCGACTAATCAATCATCATTCTGTAGGATTCTGTAGGGGCGTGTTCTACAAAATCTTTACTACTACTCCAACATTTAGATAAACCCGCCCCGCACCCATAACAGAATTAATCAACCAGACATAATATGATTTTAATGGATTGAAATTAAAGTTGTTGCGATGCACGCGCACTAGATTTCGGGCTAAAGCCCAACAACAAACTTTTTAGTATTTAACTATAATTAAATCAAACTACTTGGCGTTTCGTAAAGCATCAAGATTTGAACCACAAATCGCTTGAACATTGCGAGTAATTTTATCAATTTCCCAATCCCACCAGCGAATATCTAACAATTCTCGAATGATAGAATTTTCAAAGCGTTTTCTAATTTCTTTAGCGGGATTTCCGCCAACAACAGCATAGGGTTCAACGTGGCGAGTGACAACAGATAGACTGGCAATAATCGCACCATCGCCGATATGAACACCGGGCATAATTGTCGCACCATAACCAATCCAAACATCATTACCGATAATTGTATCCCCTTTATTCGGCCAAGAATCCGGCATTGCAACTTCCCAACCCGATCCAAAAATTGGAAAGGGATAATTTGTAAACCAATCTGTGCGGTGATTTCCTCCATTCATAATAAATTTGACATCAGAAGCGATAGAACAAAATTTACCGATAATCAGTTTATCGCCTTCAAAATCGAAGTGATAGAGAACGTTTTTTTCAAAGTTTTCGGGATTCTCAAAATCATCGTAGTAAGTATAATCTCCGACAATAATGTGAGGATTTTTGATGATATTCTTCAAATAGACGAGTCTGGTTTGATCGGGAAGTGGGTATTTTTGATCGGGAGAGGGGCCGTTACTCATGGATTTATCCGTAAAATTTGAGAAAGGGTTAGATTGCTCTAACTATTGATTATATCTGCTTCAATCATAAAGGATCGGTGTATCATTGACCGGATTTTTAACTAAACTTATCTGTTCAAACGGATACAGGGGGTGAGTTTGAGCCAACGCAGTTTTTCTCAAATTACGCTGTATTGAGATATTAACTTAAAAAGTTACTTTCAGCTTGCGATCGCTCTTTTGATAGAGATTTTGTAGATATTTTTAACTCTATTCTCAAAAATTAAAAAGCATAAAATTTTCAATCTCCCTCATCCGAAGGATAGCGAACCAAGCCGTTAGGATCTAAATTAGAGTTGTAAACAAATGTAAATAACAGCAATTATGAAATCTTTAAACATCAAATTACCCAAAGCTTTACTCGCAACTATCGTTAGTTTAGGAGGTTTGGCGACTGTTTCTGCTTTTGGTAACGTTAATAGAGCCGTTGCTAATGAATATATGGGCGAAAGTGGCTCAATGAGCCAAGAAATGATGTCTTCTAATTATGAAACCATTGTTGGCGAACTTTCTGATAGAGAATCTTTTAATACCCTCGCCCGTGCAGTTGAAGCTGCGGGTTTAGCAGATACGTTACAAAATACAGGTGAATACACCGTATTTGCACCCACCGATCAAGCTTTTGAAGCTTTACCTCCCGGAACTTTAGAAGCACTATTACAACCTGAAAACCAAGAAACATTGCGTCGAATTCTACTCTATCACGTTGTTTTAGGTGAAGCCGACTCCAGCGTAATTAGTTCAGGGTTTTTTGAAACCGCCGAAGGAAGTGGAGTTGATATTGACGTCGCTAGGGGTATGGTTGAAGTAGAAGGTGCTACAGTAGTAGAGGCAGATATTCAGGCTAGCAACGGTGTAATTCATGGTATTGATGAAGTGATTTTACCGCCCGATATTTCTGCGGCTGAGTTGCAACAGTTAACAGCAGCCCAATAGAATTTCTGAAAAAGAAATTAATGGGTAGTTTCCAACGGCTACCCATTGGAATTCTATCTCGTTTTCAGCAATAATGGTTGTTATACCATGTCCTGCGGTTGATTAATTTTTTCTGGGGGCGGGTTTTTTAAATTCAGTAATGGGTGTCTGAGATGGTCTAGAACCCGCCCCTACATAATCATAATTGATTAATCGGACATGATATTAATGGCTTAATCTTTTAATTCAAAACGTACTTGCTCAAAACTGCATAGACTTCGTTGATATTCACCGAACGATTAAACTCTTTAGAAATGGGAACTGATTCACTTCCCACCCAAATTTTCAACTCGGCATCAAGGTCAAAATGACCTGCACTTTCTTTAGAAAATTTCGTAATCTTTGAGTAAGGAATTGAGAGGAATTCGATTTTTTTCCCCGTCATACCTTGTTTATCCACCAGAATTAAACGTTTGTTAGTAAAGACAAACAAATCCCGAATCAGTTGATAGGCTTTTTCGATTCTTTCTCCCTCGACTAAAACCTCACCAAACAGTTTATCGAGTCTAGCTGCATCTGCTTTCACTTCAGAGGCGTTTCCGAGAAGACCACTAATTAAACCCATGTTATTATCCTTCTGCTTGTCTAACAATTGTTGAGGTTATGATGTCTAACAAAAAACGGTTAGTTGCATCTATCTCTATGTTAGCAAATGCTTTTGAAAACGGGGTTGATGTCAGTTATTATGCTCAAAAATAAAGTTTTATTTTGTTTTGCGGAATTGACCGGATCGGAGTTGAAAGAAATTGAAGAGGGGTAAGTTGTATCTTAAATTAAGTTGTCTTTCCCCATCCTCAAAATTAAAAACCCGGTTTCTCAATATAAACCGGGTTTTTGGGATGTACCTCCGAAGCAACGCCGCTATATATTTTGAATTAAGTTGTTTTTCCCCATCCTCAATAGATAACTGGGTTTTAGATTACTTCGTTTGAAAAATATTCTGCACCATTTTTTTATCAACGCTAGCTGCGGCTTTGTCGAGTTCTTCAACTTCACCGGAATCGAGTTTCCAACCCAACGCCCCAATATTTTGTTTAGCTTGTTCGGAATTTTTCGCCCCAGGAATGGGAATGGTTCCTTTACAAATACACCAATTAATTGCGACTTGTGACATCGTTTTATTTCGAGATTCTGAGATCTCTTTTAAACAGGATAAAAGCGGTTTCACTCCCGGTAAAATTTGCCGAAAGACTAAACCTCGAATTCCTTTGGGAAAAGGGCCTTTTTCTGAATATTTTCCGGTTAAAATTCCCAAGGCGAGGGGACTGTAAGCAATGATTTTAATTCCGAGTTCATCACAAACGTCTTTTAAGCCTAATTCTGTGATAGGATAGGTGGAAAGGAGAGAATATTGAACTTGTAAAGTGGTAATGGGAACTCCGCGATCGCGAAATTTTTGATCAACTTTTTTCAGTCGTTTCGGCCCATAATTTGACAAACCAACCCCTTTAACTTCTCCCTGCTGATAAAGGTCAGCCAAACCGTCCAATAACGGCCACTCTTGCCAGGGGAAATAGTTCGCCGTTGACCAGTGCATCTGCACTAAATCTACATTTCTTCCTAACCGTTTGGCGGAGGCTTTACAGGCGGAAATCATGGCATTTCGCGTTAATCGACCGGGGTAAGCAGCCAGTTTGGTGGCGATACAAATTTGATCGGAATTTAAACCCGAATATTGACTTGAAAATTGTCCTAAAAGACTCTCGCTGCGTCCGTTTAATTTTCCGGTTCCGTAAGAATCCCCCGTATCAAATAAAGTCACTCCATTGCTAACACACAGGTTAAAAACCTCCTGAAGTTCTTTATCCATACTTTCATCATAACCCCACAGCAGTCGGTTTCCCCACGCCCATGTTCCGCAACCCATTTCGGGTAAAGAAAGTGTTTGATTTGTTTGCATTTTAACTCGATGTAGATGTCTTTCTAACAGTGTATAATTAATTGGTTCATCCGTAAAATTTTACAAAATCAACCACACCGCCAAACCCCAAAAGGGAATAAATCTTAACCGTCGTTTTTTACTTCCAACAACTTCAAGACTTCCCATCAGTATGATTTGAAAAAGATAAAATAAAACCACATCAACACAAAACGCAATTGTTACCCGGTTACTAATAAAATTCTCCACAAAAAATGTACTTCTCGCCGCCATATCTCCAAATTCTGGACGACCAACCACCGCCCAAACCATAGAAAATGTTCCGATAATTAAACCGATAAAACCGAATATTTTCGACAATAAACCCTTGGTTGGTTTGTCTTCGGTTTCCCCATCGGGAACGGTAAACCACCAAGCCATATAAGGAAGTAAGAACGTATTAGTGAGAAACATTGCCAAACTCCAGATAATAATTTTCGGGAATTCTCGACCTTTGGAATCAAGCAGCAATAAAGGTAAAAACATAAAAATCCAAGCTTCGGCGAAGTTGAACAAACTCTCGATCCAAGGGTGAACAATTGGGGCTTGCATAGATTCAATGCCCACCGCATTTAAAAAGGGTAAAATAAAGAAGAAATTAATCGATTCGTTGACAATTTCTTTTAATGTTTCCGGTTGAACCGCCCAAATGGGTTCGCCGGGAAGGAGTTGTTGGGGCGGGGAAAGGAGTAAAATATAGATGTAGATAGCTGATAGCAACCAAAATAATGCAGAAATCAAAGGCTTAGACTGTTGGAATTTGCTAAAATTTGACAGTGCCATAGAGTCACCTAATTTGACTATCATAAATTCTAAACGATTCGCTCTAAAAATGAACTATTATTCTCAACGCCGAGATGTTTTCTCTCTCGCCTATCTTAACTCTCTACGGGGAGAAATTATGGCTTGTCCTTATCTGGCGATTAACAACCTTAACCGCGATTTTATCGATACAAAAGGCTTTTCTGTGGTGTTTAAACGCTCGAAACAGGCGGAAGTTGAACGGCGTTTTCCTTTTTTTAAAAGCTATCTAGAACAGGCGTTAGATCCTTCTTGTAATGCGTTTTATCTTAACCCTCTGGTATTAAAAGCCGGTTCGCGAGTTGATCCGCATATTGATCGATCTTTACGCTCTTATTGTAAAACCGTTGAACCTCCTGTCGTTGTCAGCGTTTTGTACGTTCAAGTTCCGGTTAATTTAGAAGGGGGAGAACTGGTTTTACGTTCTGACAAAAAACAAGTTGGACAGGTGAAACCCCAAGTTAATACTTTACTCTTTTTTCAGGGCAATCTCACCCATTCTGTTAATGCAGTTAGAACCACTGGAACCCGTTTAAGTTTAGTTTGCGAGCAGTATAATTTGAGTGAAATTGAATTGCAGGAGATTCCAGAATTTACGATAGAATCAAGGGCGGCGAAGAAAAAGCGGAAGTAATTTTGAGGTCGAGTTGATTTGGCGATCGGATATTCAAACCAATGTTGTTGTTTGCGTTAACCCTATTTATAATAATAGAGATGAGACAACCAAGCCAGAGTATAAGTAGATTTTGCTTTGAAGATTAAGATGGCTACAATTCTTGTATAAAAGTAGACTCACGGAGGATTGACAGAATGCCTTTTGCACCAGTTGAAGAAAAAATGTGGGAGAAATCTCTTGGAAAATTGGGAACTGAAAAAGCTGATGGTGATATAAATGATAAAAGGATATTAACCGAAATTAATAGAGAAAAGCTTCCAAGTTTTGCTGAGTCACTAAAAAAACCTGGGTATATAAATGTACGACCCTTTTTTCAAAGAAGACCTCGTTGGGATGAAAAGAAGCAATCGCGATTAATTGAGTCATTCTTGATTAATATTCCGATTCCGCCGATTATTCTTTTTGAAATAGACTATAACTCTTATGAAGTAATGGATGGTCAACAAAGAATTACTGCGATTCAAAATTTTTATGAAGATAAACTCAAACTAACTGGACTAGAAATCTGGAAAGACCTTGATGGACACACCTATAGTCAACTACCTGTAAAAGTTCGTGCAGGAATTGATAGGCGCTCGATATCATCTATCGTTATCATCGCCGAATCAACTTCCAATCCTGAAGAGGCTTTATTTCTAAAACAAAAAACCTTTGAACGTCTAAATACTGGGGGAGTGGATTTAAGCAATCAGGAAATTAGACATTGCTTGTATTATGGAGAATTGGATAAATTATTGCTAGAGTTATCGCGTAATCCTATCTTCACTCAAGCCTGGGAAATTCCGATAGACGAAGATGACCCAAATCTTAACAAAAATAATCTTTATAAAAAAATGGAAGATACCGAGTTAATTCTTCGCTTTTTTGCTCTCAGAAATGTAGAACATTTTACTGGAGGAATGAAGAATTTTTTAGACCTCTATATGATGAAAAGCTTTACTTTTACAGATGAAGATATAGAAATTCTGAAAACTATTTTTTTAGAGACGATTCGGCTGGGTTATGAGATTTATGGAGAGTATTTATTTAAACCTTTTGATCCCAAAAAAGATACTTGGAAAGATAAATCTTACAAAGCCTATTACGATGCTGTGATGGTTGGGTTTAGTCGGCATTTGGAAAAATCAGAAATTATTATTAAAAAGAAATCAATAGTTATTGAAGAAACGAAGAAGCTATTTAGCAAGCCAGAATCACGTCTCTTAACTGGATTGGGAAAAACAAAAGCGGAAATTAAACAAAGAATCGAACTATTTGACAATATGCTTTTGCAAGTTATAGGAGAATAGCTTGCAATGTTTGACGACTTAATAAACAGGGCAAGTCAAGAAATTTCTACGGTGCGTGCAATCATCAAAAGTAATGATATACTGAGAGGTATCCTTTTTGTAGAAGAAAATGAAATTAGAAAACTATTGGAGGATAAAACAGATTTAATTGACGCTGTTCCTAGCGAAACTGAATGGCAAATTTATGATCATTGTGCTGTAGTTACACGATTGTATGCTATTTATGAACGATTTGTTGAGGATTTAATTACTGATTGGCTGCGAGTTTTACCTGAGATAGTGTCAAGTTATTCACAGTTAAGTGAAAAAATCCAGAATACTCATAGAGAAGGGATAGGACGTTTACTACTGGATATCAATAAAAATAGATTTCAGCATCTTTCGGTGGAAACAGTCGTTCAAGGCTTATTTTCTGGAATTACGGCTACTGGAAAGTATGAACTTCTCCCGGAAGCCTTTTTATTACATGAGCAAAACTTACGCAAGGATATACTAGAAAAATTATTTTCAGATGCGGGTATAGAAAATACCTGGAGATGGGTAATTAAGCATAGAGAAATTAAGTATTTTGTAGAAGAAATTAGAGGAAATCAAAATACACCCGAAGGAGAACTAAAACAACTGATTGACTATCGAAATGAAGCAGCGCACGGAACGATTGATGAGATTTTAGGAACTGATGAACTTCTCAATTTAGGTGATTTTGTCGAAGCCTTGTGTAAAGCTTTAGCTGAGTTAGTGACCTATCAAGTCATTCAGGAAAAAAGTAAGGTAGGACAGATCAAAGAAGTCGGAAAAATCACAGAATGGTTTAAAAAGCCAAGAGCAGCAGTTGCAAAAGTTAAAGATATTAGTTTGACAGTAGGAGATAATATTTTTCTAGTCAATGAGGTATCTTCATGCTGTAAATTAGCAAAAATTGAGAGCATTAAAATTAATGATGTTTCTACAGATGAAGCGCAAATCACCTCGGAAACAGAGGTCGGATTAAAATTTGATACCGATATCAAAATAAGCAAAGGATTCAGTCTTTATAAAATTTAATAGCCTAAAAGATCTCATTTACTATAGACTGGGTTAACACTTGCCAACCCAATCCTTTGTTTTAAGCCGAAGTGGTTTCGGGGGAAGCGGGTTTTTGAATGTCCTGTTCAATGGCTTCTAAGGTTTGAATCACTAACCGTTTGGCTTGCAATTTCCAGCCAATTTGTTGAATTTTTATCGCCGCATAACCCCCGACAACGGTTGCAATTAAATCCAACGGTTGCATAAAAGAAATACCAAATAATAAGCCAAGTCCCGCAATTCCCCAAAAGGGTAACGCAACGGTTTGACGCTGTTCTTCAATTAACTTACTAATCCAATCTGTTGGCATTTCTTCTAACAGTGCAGCCTTCACTTTTTGTTGTTCTGCTAGGGAAACAGATATCCCAATTTTGCGGCGCAGTCTTTGAATTTTACGACCATCTGTGCTATACTGAGTTAATTCATCCTCAGCCATTAATACAAGCCGTTCTAACTGTCCCATTCTTAAATTCCTATTCTTTTATTTCTTATTTTTTAGGTCAAAAAAGAGGTGGGAACTGACCCACCCCTACAGAAAATTTAACCTTTTTTCAACAGCGAAGAAACCCGATTTTTCAGGGATGCGATCGCAGTTTGTAAACCATTAGATCCAGATTGAGGCGGAACGGCGACTTGGATGGGTTCATCTTTAAATTCTTTGAGACGATAGCCAAATTCGAGTTGATTTTGGTGTTTCCGCAAACGGGGGAACAGTCGAAACGCACCTTGTAACAAGTCTTCTTGACTTCCGAAAATGGCTTGATTGATTTGATTTGAGCGTTGTACGGCGACTACACCGACGGGATACCAGTTTTTCTGTCCCTGAACCCGAATGTAAATCTCATAGTCCGGGGTACCGTCAGCCTTCATTTTCTCATATTCCTTGGCCGCTTTGCTGCGTTCAACGGCGCGTTTGGAGGGTTTGGCTTGCGGTTGAGTCTTTCCGAATCCTTGTTTGGTTGGCATGGTTGTTAAACGTTAAATGTTATACTTTAATAAAAGTTTACAACCTTTTCAGAAATTTGTCTCCCCTCGCCTCAAGCTTGGAACTGAGACAGCAGCCAAGTGCTGACTTTACCGTGATTCATTTGGCGACTGCGGCGTAACGCTTCTTCTAAGAGTGCAATTTCTAAACCTGCAAAAACTTGAGACTGTTCAATTCTATAACTTCCTCGATTCTCAATTTTAAAGGCAATAATTTGAGCGGCTTTGACATCAATAATCCAATATTCTCCGACTCCCAAAGATTCATAAAGTAAACGTTTTTCTCCTTTATCATCGGACAGGGAAGAATAGGCAACTTCTATCACCAAATCCGGCGCAGGATAAGTATTAAGATCGATAATTGTTGCTTCCCAAGGCACAATTTCAGCTTTGGAACCGACATAAAAAGAAACATCGGGTTGTGCTTCTTCATAGCCGACTTTGCGATAAGTGCAGTTATCGTGAACATCTAAGTCTAAACCTCGAAGACTTGCATATAAATAAAGAAAGCCAATCACTGCTGCATGGTCGCGAGAATGGGGATTTCCAAGGGGAGACATTTCTAACCTCATACGTCCGTTAAAATAATAACCTCTGGCTTGTTCATAAGCCGGGTTTTCGATAGCGAAAAGGTATTCTTCCCAGGTTGCATTCATCCAAGTATCGGTTAATAATTGAGTTTTTAGCTGAGTCATAACTGTTCCATTGGAAGCAATCAATTCTATTATAACTGACGGGGAATTTTATGTAAATCATAAAAATAGAGATGCCCCCGACATCTCTACAATTAGTTTGAGTTGAAGACTAGAAACTTATCGGTGACATCACATTCCAGTACAAAAGTATGGGAATAAAAAACAAAGCCGCCAAAGTAGTTAAGGTGTAGTGCAATCGTCCGAAATTCGACCAATTTTTATTTTGCCAAACTTTGAGGGTTAAAAAGGGTAAACCTAGCGATAAAATGGCTGAAATTGGTGGGATAAAGAGCAAGGCTTTAATGATGACGGGTTTACCGTAAGCGAGTTTCCAGGGTGCAATTAACCAAAAACTCAAACCGAAACCAACTAAAAAGATAATGTACAGTAAACAAACCGCCATTGCTAACCCAGAAGGTGCTGAAAGATTCCCTTTAATTACGGTTCTCAGTCCCACTAAAACCGCAGAGAAAAAGATTAATACACAAATTCCTGCCATCCAAAGTTGAAAGACAATTGTAGCCGATGGAGACACTTTTTCAAATGCACCAATTTTTGTCCCAACGGGATTAAAAAGGTAAGTAATTTTTCCCTCTTCATCTTCTGCAAACGCCGAATATCCATCAGTATCGGCTCGTTTAAAGAGTAAAGGTTCAACGGGAATTAACTCTTTTGCTAAAACCTTTCCGGGGAAAAATAAACCGGGTGTTTCAATTCTTAAGGTGCCATTTTCATTGACTTTAACATGAACGTGTCCGAAGGGTGCCGTCAATTTTGCAAAGGTATCACGGGGATATTCAACATCTTGATAGGTTCCCGCAAACCGTTGAATATCATCTCCTAAATCTATTTTTTCCGGGTTAACTGAGGCGTTGGACTCGGGAAAATAACGGTGCAAAAATTGTTCCACAATTTTTCCGGGTGTGACGGGAGAATATTTATTAAAGGCAATAAATAAACCGACATTTTTTTCGGGAATCAAACTTAACATACTGGAATATCCAATCATATTTCCCGCGTGTCCAATTACCCGTAAATTATTAGTGACCCGTTCATGAAAACCGTATCCAGTTCCCGGTAATTTGGGATGATGAGTAAAGTGTTGCTCGTGCATCAACTCAACGGTTTCTGGCTCTAAAATTTGAGCGTTTTCGTAGCGGCCATTTTGCAGGTGAGTAATCATAAAATGTGCCATATCACTGGCTGTTGCTGACAAAGCTGCTGCTGGCGCGATATTAAGATACAAAAAAGGTAGGGGTTGAAATTCTCCCTTTTTGTATTGATAACCGACGGCTAAGTTAGAGGCTAAGTTTGAAGGTAAAGGTTGCTGAAAACTGCTATTTTGCATCGATAGCGGTTGCAGAATATTTTGATCAATATATTCTGTAAAGGGAACACCTGAAACACTTTCGACGATATAACCCGCCAGAGAAATTCCCGTATTAGAATAGGTATAAAGTTCTCCTGGTGGCCAAACAAACGGAGGCATTCGTTGGGGAAGAAATTCTTCTAGCGGTAACATTTTTTCGGGGGTATTTGCGGCGATTCCTAGCAGTCGTTGGCTGGTACCATCCGTTTGAGTCATTAAATTTGATAGGGTGACGGGTTCTTCAAAATTAGAGTCGATTTGAAACGTTTTTAGGTATTGATTAACATCAACATCTAACTGAACTGAACCCCGTTCATAAAGTTGCATCACTGCGGTATCGGTAAACAGTTTGGATAGGGAAGCAACCCGAAATAAAGTTGTATCTGCTTGTACCGGAATTTCTTCTTCAACGTTGGCGTAACCGTAGCCTTTTTCAAATACAATTGAGCCATCTTTTACCAACGAAACAACGCCCCCAGGAATATGTTGTTCCTGCATTTGTTCATTGAAGCGTTCATCAAAAAATTTGGCGATTTCTTCGGGGTTTGTCAGCTTATTAAGAGCAGGAGGAACCGTTTGGGGTTTTGGGGTGGGTTTCTGAGGTTCTGGTGATAAAAGTGGAACTTGATTTTGAGAATTTTGCGCGATAGGAATGGCTGCGAGTACACTAGAATAGGATAAAACCAGAATTAATGCTGTTACTGCACAGAGGAGAAACTGAGTAAACCGTCTCCAGTATTGAGCGTGAAAAAGACGCTTGAATTTGGAACTGTTCATAGATATCTGGATGAATTCAACCGAATGGTTTAACTTTAGAGAAAAAATCAGAGCCAGTCTTCCTACTGAGGTGAGAGAATTCCTTAAAAAGATGTTAAATTTTCTTTAGATACACTCTTTTTTGGGAATTTGACCTCTGATTATTCTGTTCTATTCATCCAGATATCCATTAACGGTCAAAAATTCGAGAGTTATTCCTCAGCAACTTATTCAACCGTTAACTTTGGGTTAGCGAGAACGAATGTTTTTTTCTTTCACCCATTCATCCTCATCGGAATCATAGCCACTATAATGCACGAAATATTTGGTTTTCTCATTTTTGACTTTGATATTTTGAATGGTGGCTTCATACCATTCGCCTTCGTTTTTATCCCAAACTTCTACCGTTTGACCGACGGAAAACCGACTGTTACTCGCCGTTGCTGCGGGTGAAAAACTGGGAGTAAAATTACCTGAAGCTGCGGGAAGTTCGGCTTGAATAGAAGCATAAGCATCGAGAATGAGTTTCCGGGTTACGGTTTGGATTCCGGTATGTTCATAATAGTTGGTCGTTTGGTCAAGCAATGCCGCCACCAAGTCTAAGTTATCATCGGCAATTTGAATAAAAGTTCCCACCTGGTCGAGAACAGACTGAGGCGTTACCCCGGTTTTTTGAACTAAATTATTCATCCAGCCTTGTATGGCGTTGAACCCTTGTTTGATAAACCCAAATTTATCCGAAGCATTATTACCGGGAATGGCGCCACTCACGGAATTGAAGACTTGATTTTGAGCGATAACACTACTATCAGCGCCATCAATCATTCCGTGAATTTTACCAATAAAATCGGGGCCTAACGGTAAAATTGCATCAATACAAACTAAGGCTTCCATCCGCATTAACGCCGCATCTTGATAGTTATTGGCTAACACCGTTGCAAAAACTTGCGGGTTCGGTTGGGGAATGCCGTTTAACTTACAAAAGGCGATAATTTCAACGGTAATTTTGAGCAATAAATCAATGGTTTGGGTTAAATCCGCTTTCGGGGTAAAATTGCTTAAAAAGGAGAGAAAACTAATTTTTTCACCTATTTTATTCGCCAAGGCTGCGGTCGCCATGACTGTATCGGCTGTATCGATGGTTTGATAAAGTTTGATCGCCGTTTGATAACCCTGTTGCGGATCGTGGTATAATGCGATTGCGCGATCGCGAATTCTTTGAATCCGTTGACTATCTGTTTCTCCAGTAATGCTGCGAATACTATTATCAAATCCGACTAAATTATTCCACTGACCGGGCATGATATAATCAAGCGCCTTTAACACTTTGACCGTAATATTATCGGTGGGAAGCGCGTCAGCTAACTGAATAATGGATTTATCCATGAGTCATTCCTCCAAAAAAACGTTCTAAAAATTACTAAGTTTTCACCCAGATGAGGCGATGACAGCCAAGTTTTCTCTCTCAAAAGACAACTCTGTTTTCCTCCCGAATCGCGAGCAGACGTTGAACCCCTCAGGGCGAAATTGAGAGAAAACTATCGCTTCAAAAGATTGAATATAGGCTGCATTGAGATCCTATTTTTCTCTACAATACATTTTAAACGATCGCTTGAGGAAATTGTAAATTTTATTTAAAGTATAACCCGATTCAATCTGTTTTATCATTATAACATCAATCTGTAAAACGATTAACCTTTAATCTGACTGACAGAAAAGTTACAAAAATCCTGTAAAATTACCCCATCTGTTATTCTGACTCACTCAACCCCATGAACTGCAACTACCTCGAACGAATTCTCACCGCTCGCGTTTACGATGTCGCCCAAGAAACGCCCTTAGAACCCGCTCCCAACCTCTCGAAACGATTGAATAATAAACTCCTCCTCAAACGGGAAGATATGCAGTCTGTTTTCTCCTTTAAATTGCGGGGAGCCTACAACAAAATGGCACAACTTCCCCCAGATTTACTGGCAGTTGGGGTGATAGCGGCATCGGCGGGAAATCACGCTCAAGGTGTTGCTTTGGCCGCCCGTCGTTTGGGAACAAAAGCGATTATTGTTATGCCTGTGACCACTCCCCAAGTTAAAATTGATGCCGTTAAAGCCAGAGGTGGCGAGGTGGTTTTACACGGAGAAACCTTTGATGAAGCTTATGACTATGCCCGCCAATTAGAAATAGAAAAAGGGTTAACTTTTATTCATCCTTTTAATGACCCCGATGTGATTGCCGGACAGGGAACAATTGGCATGGAAATTTTGCGGCAGTATCAACAACCGATTCATGCTATTTTTGTGGCAATTGGTGGCGGTGGATTAATTTCTGGAATTGCCGCTTATGTCAAACGATTGCGTCCAGAAATTAAAATAATTGGCGTTGAACCTGTGGATGCGGATGCGATGTCGCAGTCATTAAAAGCCGGACATCGGGTTAAATTATCCCAAGTCGGACTGTTTGCCGATGGGGTTGCCGTGCGGGAAGTTGGGGACGAAACGTTTCGCCTTTGTCAACAGTATCTCGATGAAATTATTCTCGTGGGAACCGATGATACTTGTGCCGCAATTAAAGATGTTTTTGAAGATACTCGTTCGATTTTAGAACCCGCCGGTGCCTTGGCAATTGCGGGAGCAAAAGCATATGTTGAACGGGAAAAAATTAAAGATAAAACATTAGTTGCAGTCGCCTGCGGTGCGAATATGAATTTTGACCGTTTGCGGTTTGTTGCCGAACGTGCTGAACTCGGAGAACGTCGAGAAGCCATTTTTGCAGTCACAATTCCCGAAAAACCCGGTAGTCTTCGCAAGTTTTGTGATTGTTTGGGAAAGCGCAGTTTAACCGAATTTAACTATCGAATTGCTGAGGAAAAAGAAGCGCATATTTTTGTCGGAGTTCAAATTGAAAACCGTGCCGATGCGGTTCAATTAATGGAAAGTTTTGAAGCGCAGGGTTTAAAAACTTTAGACTTAACCGATAATGAATTGGTCAAATTACATTTGCGTCACATGGTTGGCGGACGTTCCCCATTAGCTCACCATGAATTATTATATCGTTTTGAATTTCCCGAACGTCCCGGCGCTTTAATGAAGTTTGTCGCTTCCATGAGTCCCAACTGGAATATTAGCTTATTTCACTACCGAAATAATGGTTCAGACTATGGCAGAATTGTAGTGGGAATGCAAGTTCCTCCCCAAGAAATGGAACAATGGCAAGCGTTTCTTGATACTCTCGGTTATCGCTATTGGGATGAAAATCAAAATCCCGCTTATCAACTGTTTTTGGGATAATTCTCTGACAAAATTATGACTGATAACACCAAACTAGAAGCCTATATTCCCTATCGTCGCAGCGATATTATCGAACTCTGTCTCAAAGATGGCAAATTAAGCCGGGAAGATACTCAAACCTTTAAAGAGTTTTGTCAAATTCTATCGGCTTTTTACCACTTTCGTTTTCATAAAACCCTGGAAATTATAAAAGAGAATTACGCCGTTTTTAACCCCAATGCTGATGTTGAACCCTTAGAAGAACCCAATTTAGATCAATATAACCAAATGCAATCTAAAGTGGTTGAGGCGTTTAACCATATTTTAGAACGGGCTAATTATATTCGACTGTCAAAATCAATCGTTGATAAAGCTTTGGGACAAAAGTCTTTGATCAACTTACAAACTCACGTTGATTTTAATGACTTCGAGCAATTTCTCTGCTATTATCGGGGCGATACCACGACAACAACTAAAGTTAAAAAGTTCTTCTTTTGGGAGGAAGAAAAAACCATTGAGATTTTTGAACGGGTTGTTTTATTAATAAAATTTAAAGGAAAAGGATATTTTAGCCGCAAAGAATCCAACCCCAAAGCATTGGAGGAATTGAAATTTACGCCCGGAAAAATGTATGTTTACTTTTACAAAAATATTCCCAAGTTCGATCTTGACTTGCTGTTTCCGAATATTAAAACCAGTATGACCTGGAAAGATCGATTGTTGTTTGGAGTTCCCGCAGTGGGTGCGGCAATTCCTCTAATCTTAAGAACTTTACCGAATATTTTACTACTGATTGCTGCAATTTTACTGGTTTTCAATGCTAGAGATTTAATTCAGTCCTTAAATGTTGAACAAGATAAACTTCAAGATATCATGCCGGTTTTAGTAGCTACATTATCTTTAGGAATGGCTCTTGGAGGCTTTGCGTTTAAACAATATAATAATTACAAAAGCAAGAAAATCCAATTTCAAAAAGATGTCACCGATACGCTGTTTTTTAAGAACTTAGCCAATAATGATAGTGTCTTTCAGCGATTAATTGATATTGCCGAAGAAGAAGAATGCAAAGAAATTATTTTAGTTTATTATCATCTGTTAACGAGTCAAAATCCTTTGAACCCAGAACAATTGGATGCTAAAATCGAAAATTGGATGCAAGAAAAGTTAGGAATTGGGATTAACTTTGATATTCACGGCCCGTTAAACAATTTGCAAGAAATTAAAGGCAAAATAGAAGATAATTCCAATCAACCCGAAGTGCCGTTATTGTCCTATGATCAACAAGGATATTGTCACGTTATCCCTTTAAAACAAGCAAGAACTGTGATTGATTGGGTTTGGGATAACGCTTTTCAATATAATGGAAAAGCTTTGTAAAAAAATCGGAAACAGTCCTCAGGATGCAAAATCGGCATTCTAAACCCCTCGAAAACGGGATCAATCGGTGAAAAAGTTGGAAAACAAGCGGAGTATACAGCAATTGATAGTCAATTTTGCCATAAAAAAGCTAAATTCACAGAATCTTGACGATTAATTGTGAAAACTGCAACCATCCCAGGTTAGAATATACATTGTTGATCAATTGCAGATTGCAGTTCTGCCTAACACAGAACATTTTGATGCAGCAAAGGAGTCACAGCCCTCTTTCTAAACTGGTTATTTAACAAGCCCGTTTAGAAAAAAATCACTTGCTGAAGGTTCGTCGGCATTCTACCGCTTAGACACCCTTGTTGAGTCGAAATGGTGGCTTTTTAAAGCTGAATGTGTCAGGTTGAATCTTAAGCTGCAAATTTTTTTTCATTCAAGTCAAATCGTAAATTTCGTGCAATCTAATACTGTTAGTCAGGCGACTGTTACCGCCTCATCTCCCTCTACAAAAGAGTTACCGTTTACTCTGCAAGATGTAAAGGCGGCTATTCCCGCCCACTGTTTTGAACCCTCGGTTTGGAAATCTTTGAGTTATTTCTTTCTCGATATTTCCATTATTGCCGGCTTGTACGCGATCGCTTATAGCCTTGATTCTTGGTTCTTTTTCCCCATTTTTTGGCTGATGCAAGGAACCATGTTTTGGGCGTTATTTGTGGTCGGACATGATTGCGGTCACGGTTCTTTTTCTAAGCAAAAATGGCTGAATAATCTCATCGGTCATTTGTCTCATATTCCCATCCTCGTACCCTATCACGGTTGGAGAATTAGCCACAGAACCCATCACGCCAATACCGGAAATCTTGACACCGATGAAAGCTGGTATCCGGTTTCTGAAAGTAAATACAATCGGATGCCTTGGTATGAAAAGCTTTTCCGCTTTTATATTCCTTTATTGGCTTATCCAATTTATCTGTTTCGGCGATCGCCCGACCGTGCAGGTTCTCACTTTTCTCCTAATAGTCCCCTGTTTCGTCCTTCGGAAAAATGGGATATTATCACCAGTTCAACTTTATGGGTTTTAATGGTCGGTTTTCTCGGTTTTTTAACCTATGAATTTGGCTGGTTATTTCTGCTGAAATATTACCTCGTTCCCTATATCATTTTTGTGATGTGGTTGGATCTCGTTACCTATTTGCATCACACCGAAGCGGATATTCCTTGGTATCGGGGCGAAGATTGGTATTTCTTGAAAGGCGCTTTATCAACCATCGATCGCGATTATGGTTTTATTAATTCCATTCATCACGATATTGGTACCCACGTCGCCCATCACATTTTCTTGAATATGCCTCACTACCATTTAAAAACCGCAACGGAGGCAATTAAACCCATTTTGGGCGAATATTATCGCAAGTCTGACGAACCCATTTGGAAGAGTTTTATTAACTCTTATTTGGCTTGCCATTTTGTTCCCGATACGGGAAGCGGGGTTTACTATCAGTCCGGTTGGAAGTCGAAAGATTCCTCAAAAACAAACAAACCTGACTAACTCTATCATCTGAACTTTTTTAAGGGTGGGTATTCATTGCCCACCCTATTTAATTGGGTAAAACTTTTGTAGGGGCGGGTTCGGCAAAAATTTGTGTCTCCCATCAATAATTTATATAAACCCGCCCCATCTCCCCGAAGAAGCTTAGGAAAAATTATGTAAAATAAAGAGTAACGCCATCGGAGCGATCGCCATGACTCTCACAGTTGCAAAATGGACAATTAAAGATTATCATCGCATGATTGCTGCTGGAATTTTAGTTGGACGAAATGTTGAATTACTCAATGGTGAAATTGTAGAAATGGCACCCGAAGGCGAAATTCATGCTTATTCTAGCGATGAAGCCGGAGAATATCTGATTTATTTATTCGGCGATCGCGCTAAAATTCGCCAAGCCAAACCGATTACAATTCTTGCGAGTAATTCCGAACCGGAACCGGATATTGCCATTGTACAACGGTTGGGGCGAGATTATCGAGAACATCATCCCTATCCCGAAAATATTTATGGGTTAATTGAATATTCAGACTCCAGCTTAAACAAAGATTTAGAAGTCAAAACTAAGATTTATGCGGCTGCTGGAATTCCCGAATATTGGGTTATTAATTTACAAGCCATGCAGTTAATTGTGTTTCGTTCACCAACGGAGGATCGTTATCAATTCCAAGAAACGTTAACTCAAGGAACGATTTCTCTGTTAGCATTTCCCGATGTTGCTATTGCGGTTGAACGTTTGTTGGGAAGTTAGACAATTTTACATATAGTCCTTTAAATCTTAAAGCGGTACATCAAAGTCATCTGACATCCAAATTTTTTCTTTTAATAATCGGGCTTCACGCTTTTTTTTCGGGGGTTCGGGTTGGGGCGATGTTTGATATTCCTTTAAATCTTCCAAAGGTTGATCAAAATCATCAGACATGATAATTTGTCCAGCCCAACTCCCATAGCCATGATGCTTTTCAGTTTTTTCTTCCACGACTTCGGGTTGAGATTGCGATCCCGTTTTTGCATATTTCTCTAACAAAAAGTCAATATAGTGAACAACTTCCGTTTTCAGCGAGTCGGGAAGGGCTTCAAATTTCTCTAAAATTGTTGGTTCTATCATCGGTGTAACCCCGTCAGTGTCGAAGAACTTTTAAAGATTATTATAACAAACCCATTCAAACGATTTAACTTGAATACGCTAAACTTTATACAAACAGTTAGTAACCGAGGATAAGATTATGGTGCGATTAAAACCTTGGCAATGGGTGCTTCTAGCGTTACCCGTTGCTGCTGTTGTCATCTTCATCATGGTGACAGCAGGATATCAAATTAATCAATGGGGAATTAACTGGATCTGGGGAATTGTTACCCTAGTTTTTGTCGGTTGGCGGTGGTTGTTGGTGCGGTGGACAAAACCCGCGATCGCGCAAGTCGAAGCGGTAATGGCGGAAGTTAATAAAGATCTCGAAGCCAGTTTAGATAATGCAGAAACGCCGTTAACGGGAGATGCAGCCACCCAAAACATAGAAACCAAATTACAAGAAATTATCCAACAAACTCGCAATGATGCACCCGTTTGGGAAGACTGGGGAACCTTTTGGAAACGGTGTCAGGATGTGGTAATTACCGTTGCCAATACATACTATCCCGAAGTCAAATATCCTTTATTAAATATCTACATTCCCCAAGCTTACGGACTGATTCGCGGCACCGTTGATGATATGGATCGCTGGATGCAACAGTTATCGCCGGTTCTCAATCAAGTAACAGTTGGAAAAGCGTTTCAAGCCTATGAAATGTACCAAAAATTAGAACCTTCTGCCCGCAAACTGTGGCAAGTTTGGAATTGGGCATTGTGGGTGATTAATCCTGCTGCTGCTGCGGCAAAAGTCGCCAGCAAACGTTACAGCGATCAAGCCAATCAACAATTATTGGTAAACTTGAGTCAAATGTTGCGGGAGGCGGCGTTAAGAAATCTCTGCCGTCAAGCCATTACTTTGTATTCGGGAACTCAACTTCCTGCGTCCGTTTTTTCGACGCAAGAAACCCCAACTTTACCGAAAGCAAAAACAGCAACGCTACGAGAGATTTTTGAACAAGCCGAACCCACAGAAAAAGTTGAACAAAAACCGATTAATATTTTACTCGCCGGACGCACGGGGGCGGGAAAAAGTAGTTTAATTAATACGTTATTTCAAGCGGAAAAAGCGGAAGTAGATGTTTTACCGAGTACCGATAAAATTAAAAACTATCAGTGGGAAACGCCCACGGGTGAAACGTTAATTTTGTGGGATACTCCCGGCTACGAACAAATTAATCGCTCTGATTTTCGGGATTTAGTGTTAGATTTTCTGGGGAAAACGGATTTATTATTATTGGTGACACCCGCCCTCGATCCGGCGCTACAAATGGATGTAGATTTTTTGCAGGATATGAAAGCAGAAGTCGAAGATTTAAGAGCGATCGCAATTGTAACTCAAGTGGATCGTTTGCGTCCGGTGAGAGAGTGGGAACCGGCCTATAATTGGCAAGCGGGAAATCGTCCGAAAGAAGTTGCAATTCGAGAAGCAACCGAATATAGAAGTGAACGGTTAGGGGAGATTTGTAATAGCGTTTTACCCGTCGTTACGGGGGAGATAAACGGCAGTCGAAAACAATGGGGAATTGATGCGTTATCGATTGCTTTGGTTGAATTAATTCCGCCAACAAAACAACTGCGGTTGGCTAGATTTTTACGCAATTTAGATGCGCGTACTGTAGCCGCAGCCAAGATTATTGATCGCTATACTTTCCAAATGACTACAACTCAAGGTTTAACGGCATTACTCAAGAGTCCGATTCTTAAATATATTGCCACAATATCAACAGGTTCCCCGGCTTTGGCTTATTTACTCGCCGAACAAATTCCGGTTGAACAGTTACCTGTTGTCATTGGTAAACTGCAAATGGGATATGATTTGTTTTCCGTTTTAAATCCGGGCGAAAGCAACAATCGTCGCAATTTTGACTTGTTAACCCTCTGGCCGTTATTATTAGAAAATCCGGGTTCACCGGAACAAAATGCTTGGGCGTTTGGTCATGGGTTGGTGGAATATTGGACAAAAGATTTAACGATTGAACAATTGCGAGAACGGTTTGAATATTATTTCCAGCAAGTTAAGAGTCAAGGATAAATGATTGCAAGCTGATTCATTCTTGATGTTTTTGCACCTAGCAATAAGGCTAAACTCCTTACTGCTAAGTGATTTAATGATTGTCCATTAACTCGTGACTTCAAAACTGGCTTCAATCACTTCAGAGATTTCTTCTAACTCAGGTGTTTTATTTTCCCAAGAATTTTTAAAGGGAAGACTCGCAAAACAGCAAGATTCCCACTGACTCTGAACCGGGACTTGAAACAATTGACACAAGCCGCCCCGTCGTCCTTCCGGTTTATAGGCGCGGCAATTTTTGCAGGTCGATGGAAGAATTTTCTGTCTTTTCATTCAATATCTCCGCAGAGTTTATCATTCGATTGTTTCTCAAAACCAGAGTTCTGCTTTGTTGCATAATTTACAGTTTTACAATTATTAAAATAGTGAGATTTAAGTCGAGAATTAAAGAAAAAATTAATAAAAAATTAGACAAGGATAAAATATTACTTTTGTTTAACTGGTTATCCTTGCCTAAGTGATTATGCTGTGAAAATGCTCACAAAACTTACGGATTTCCGAAATTTTGTGAGCCAGTATAACCGGATAATTCGGCTAAATTCTCTAATCGTTGCACGCCCGAATATTGTTGACCGTTCACTACCCAGGTGGGATAACCCTTAATATTTGCGGCTTGACACAAATCGGGTTGAGCGTTTTTTCCTTTCGGATCGCATTCAATATAAGTCAGTTTCGTGACGGCTTCCTTTCCGAATAATTGCTTTTGAGTTTGACAATGGCTACACCAAAAAGCACCATACATCTTCGCTCCCACTTGAGTTAGATGTTCGGCTAAAGCGATATTAGCAGGATTAGATGCTGTGGTTACGCCGTAGGTTTCTTGACTATTTGCTTGCGGATTGTTGAGGGGCGCATAAATCGCCAAAGTCGCAATAATGGTAATCATCCCAACAATTAAACCCGTAAACACAAGCTGACCGAAATCTTCCCAAGAATGACCAACAATTGTTAACAGAAACAAGCCGATAGAACAAACAGCAGAGGCGATACAATATAAACAGAGCGATTGTATTTTAAACGCCATTAAGTACATTAAATAGCTGCTGAAAATCATCATGGAAACTCCGCCCACAAACATCAGCAACCAAGTCCAATTTTCGGCTTTTAGGCGCAATTCTTTCTGGGATTCAGGGTTAATTAACCAAGGCAAAACAGCCATTGTTCCCATCCCCGCATAGGCTAAAAATCCAAACAGCGCCAGGGGTAAACCGAAGACAACCGCGTAGGGACTCGATAACACTTTGTCACAGCCTGTTACCGGACAAGCGGCGCTTCCTCCGGTCAATTTCACAATCGTCAGATAAGCGGTAACAACGGCGCCAAAAGCGGCTATCGTTGCGATAATAAAACGAGATTTGCGTTGAATCCAAGGGGTAGAACGTTGACGAAACATAATTACGATTTTCTCTCCTCTATTGAGCCGTGTTTTCTATTTTGATGTGATATAATGGCGATCGCTAGGCCGATTAACTGGGCGATTAGATAATAGCTTTCCCATGAAAATCATCTCCCCGATTTTAACCTGTCTGATTTTAGCGGGTGTCATCAGTGCGATCGCCATTATCGCCGTACAAAATGCTACTCCGGTTTCAATTAAATTTTTTACCTTCGAGTCCATACAACTTCCGGTCGGAGTTGTTTTGGCGTTTAGTGTGGCTGTCGGCTTGATTTTCACTTCTATTTTAATTCCGATCTGGCAACGGGTCAGTTTAACAGGCGAAGAAGAATAGATCTCTGGTAGGGGCGGGTTCCCCAACAATCTATGTCTCCCATCAATAACTGATATAAACCCGCCCCTCAACCCGTTATCATCTCATACCATACACCCGACCCCTAAAACCATGTCCGGTTGATTAATGCGTGTTCTGGGGACGGGGCGGGTTTTTTTAATTTAGTAATGGGTTTCAGAGATGGTTTAGAACCCGCCCCTACATAATCATAATCGATTAGTCGGACATCATATAACACCTGTTAACATCGTTGAAAAACAACCGATAAATTATTAGCGGGCATGGGAATCGTTTCGATGTGTTTTAGAGCATGATTTTGGGCGATATCTATCACTTCCTCCAAGTCTCGAACTCCCCATTCCCGATTCGATAAACGTAGAGATTCATCGAACATTTTATTACTCTCTGCGGTGTGTTTTCCCCCTTGTTTAAAGGGGCCGTAGAGATATAAAATACCCCCATCGGGTAAAATTCGCCCCGCTCCGGCCATCAGCCCCAAACAAGCCTGCCAAGGCGCGATATGAATCATATTAATACAAACAATAGCGGTAATTGAATGATTTTCTAATCCGATTTCCTTCAATTGATCTGGTTCTTGAACCGGCCAAACAGAGGAGCGCACATCTAATGCTAACGGCGGATAAAGATTGTCTGACGGAAAATAACGTTGCCAAGCTTCAATACTTGCTCTATGATTAATATCCGGGTCAGAAGGTAGCCACTGAATCCCCTGAAGGCGAGGGGCGAAAAACGTGGCGTGTTCACCCGTTCCGCTGGCAATTTCTAAGACAATACCCTGACTCGGTAAAACCCGTTGCAACACCTCTAAAATTGGCTGACGGTTGCGTTCAGTGGCGGGGGCGTATTCTCGTAGATCTGGAGATTGATTCATAAAATGTTATCGGAGAAAAAATTGTTTAATATAAAAGAGTAACTGATTAATTTCCGATTGGTCGATAGAATGTCAAAGCCGATCTCTGAGTTGCGATGTCTATCAAGATTGTACCATTTATAAGCGGTAAATCTCATCCAATTTTCAATCAATTTTGAGAGAAAGTGAACAGCGATCGCAAAATTATGAAAGGATGTAAGAGGGGGTCATACCTACCGTCTGATCCAAACAGGGAGAACACAAAATGCCACATACAATAGTTACCGATGTTTGCGAAGGCGTTGCAGATTGTGTCGGCGCCTGTCCAGTTGCTTGTATTCACGATGGCCCGGGCAAAAATGCCAAGGGTACGGATTGGTACTGGATTGATTTTGATACCTGCATTGACTGCGGAATTTGTCTACAAGTTTGCCCCGTTGAGGGTGCAATTCTCCCAGAAGAACGACCTGGGTTGCAGAAAACGCCAAACTAATTGGTCGTTTTAATTCACTCTGGGGGCGTAAATTTTGCGCCCCTATTTTTAAGCTCAATTTACAACAGGTAAAACAACTTTTGAGGGAAAATTTCCCCCGCAGCGCAGGGTTAACGTGATAATTTTGGCATCAATTAAACGAGTTTGACTCGGAGGTTGACCCGTTCCCGGATTAACCGGATAAGCCGGAAAACAAGCCCCGCTTAAACTTAAACGGATGGCATAGGTTTGAGGGATTTTAATACAGGTGGCTTGCAGTTGAATTCTAACAGGATTTTCTCCAGATTCAACCCGAATATAACCCTGAGTAAAATTATAAACGCAGCCATCGGTTCGCACTTCAGAAAGAACCGCACAGAGATCAAAACTGGGTGTATCCGCTTCACAATAAACCTCAACAAAAACATCGCCAGCCAGATGTAAATCGGCTTTTAAAGGCGTCGAAGTATAGGTTAAAATATCGCTGCGACAGTCTAAGGCCGAACGTTCAAAAGCACCCGCAGGAAATGTGGAATGACCGCCCAAAGCCGGAACGGGTCGCCAAGGATCGTGAACGATAATATCAAAAGCTTCCGATTGAGTGATTTCCTGTTCTTCTATCTCAAATTCCGATATTTCTTCGAGTTTTATTGAGCCGGATATCGATAAATTATCATAAACTATAGTTGACTTTTCTTCAACCGCTTCCATCAGAAAACCCGCCGATTCTCTCATGCTTGCGAGTCCGGTACTCATCAGAAAATAGGAGCGATCATTTTCACCCGGCCACGAGTCAAATTCCCGCCATTGGTTACTTCCCATTTCAAATAACGCCAGGGGAGATTCTTCTAAAACTCCGGTATCTCTCCCTTTTAAAAAATAATCAAACCAACGAATTTGTAACTCATCAATGGGGTTATAAGCTTCGATTCCATAATCAATTTTTCCTACTTTTCTTCCCCAAGGAAGATGCGCCCAAGGCCCAATAATTAAATGTTGGGGATGTTGACTGCGGTTTGTAATTTCGTGATAAAAATTTAACGTTCCGCGAAGATAAGTATCAAACCATCCGCCAATATGAAGCATCGGTAAATCAACATGATCGAGATTTGGAGAAAGATTTTTCCAGTAAGAATCCGGTTGGTTGTGTTCGATCCAATCGTGATAATATGAATCGGGGGCGAACTGTTTTAAAATCTCGGGATTAGCGGGAATTGGGTCAAAAAAGGGTAAATTTCGAGAAGCTTGATAAAGCGCTAAATATGCCTTTTCATCTCCTTTTAGTCGGGCGGTTTCTGTGGCTAACTGTATCGCCCATCCTAAATTAGCTTGCAAACAAAATGCTCCCCCTTCATAGGCCCAGTCCGCATATAAATCATAACCAATCATCGCCGGACAAATGGTTTTTAAAGCAGTCGGACGGGTAGAAGCTGCATAAAGTTGGGTCATTCCTTGATAAGAAAACCCATACATTCCGACATTTCCTGAACTTCCGGGTAAATTAGCCGCCCAATTTATAGTATCTTCTCCGTCTGCAATTTCAGCAGAAAAAAGCTTAAATTCTCCTTGAGAAGTTCCCCGTCCGCGTACATCTTGAATAACGACAATATAACCCTGTTGAGCGTACCAAGTCGGATGGGCGTAAACAACCGTTGAAGCAATCGTTTTCCCATAGGGTTGTCGCATTAATAAAACGGGAAATTCCCCCGAAGCATCGGGTCGATAAATATCCGCATCCAAACGCACTCCATCCCGGGCGAATATCGATTCAGTTTGTTTAATAATTTTCATTTAGATATAATGGCAGTAGACTAGAAAAAATGATGTTGTCTAAAAATCGAACCCACCGATTATTATGGTACTTAGCTCTGGTTTCTTAGATTCTCTCCCCGCTTGGTTTGCAACGAATAATCCGGATAATCACACCCTCACCGAAGAACAAGCTTCCTCCTCTACAACTGTGTTGGCTTTTCAAGGCAATGATACCATTAATGGCTCGCAAAATGCAGATGAAATTTATGGGGGTCAACAAAATGATGAATTATTTGGACAAGCGGGTGCGGATACTTTATTAGGAAATAAAGACAGCGATCTTTTAGATGGAAGTCTGGGCGATGATTTGTTATTTGGCGGTGCCGGTTCGGATTTAATTGTAGGAGGAGAAGGCGTTGATATTTTAACTGGCGATCGCGAAGTTGATATTTATAAAGGCGGAGAAGGCGGCGATGTTTTTGTGTTGCGAACCGATCAAGCCGGACAAACTCAAGAGGTGAATTCTATCGTGTCTTTCCTTTCCGGAATTCCCGATGAAATTGAACTTCCTGATGCAATTATAACCGATTTTGACGCGGCTAATGATAGTATCGGATTAACAGAAGGATTAACCCGACAAGATCTTAGCTTTGAAACCTTTAACAGTCTGGAAACCTTTGGAGTTGGTCTTGACTTAATTATTCCGGTAATTTTGTCTAGCGTACCGTCAGGAACTGAGTTTTTAGAAAAAGGAAATATCACCATCGAAGATCTCGATCCGGATGGCGATGGAGTTCTGACCGGAACGGCGATCAGAATCGCTGGAAATAATCAGTTATTGGGATATGTCCTCAATACTGAACCAGAAGTTTTAGCGAATTTAGGAACCGATAGATTTGTGGCTTCAGAGGGATTCTTTTAAACCGAAGAAAAATGAATCATTGAAGCCGCAGCCAAACCATCAACCCGAGTCAATACTGTTAAATCTTCCTCATCTAATTCTACAGGTGTTCCCCGACGAATTAATTCCGCAAAATCTTCATTCGGAACCATAATACAGAGAGCATATAACCGAGTCGAACCTGTATTTTCAATCATATGGGTGCCAGTTGGGGGAACTAAAATGCTATTCCCGGCTTGAATTTTAACTTGTTTTCCATCGCAACTAACGACGCCTTCGCCTTTGAGAATAAAAAACATCTCAACGGCGAGTTGATGTCGGTTGGGTGGGGTTTTTCCACCGATATCAAAGATTTCCACACAAACCGTTATCGAAGTATTGGCGACATCGGGATCAAAAACCAACGCCAAGCGGTTGGTATCGTGAGGACTAATGCGATAAGCTTGGTAATCTTTCGGAGATTTGACAATGGGGATTATACAGCGATCGCTCATTTTTCGTTATCCTCATTTGTATCCGTTTCCATTGCTATTTTGACTCATTTTCCGAAAATGCGATCGCTATTTTCTCAAGTTTTATGAAGTAAAATTTTAATTTTTTGGGAATTTAAGCTAGTTTAAAAAGTTAACCGCAGATACAAATAAGCAAGAATACTTATCGCTAAAATTATAAGTTTTGTAAATTTTAAGATCGATCAAACTTGAAGTTTGACTAAAGTAGTTATCACCATACCAAACTAACTAACATCATGTATTGACAAAATAAAAAAAGTATGTATTTAACGTGACCAAAATCTAGATTTCCGAAGTTCACCCCGTTATGTAAAGATCAACTTTGAATATAACAAGTTTTTTTGAAGCTTCTGTAAACCTGTTCGATTCGGCTCACTAAAAAAGATGTTAAGAAGATGTATTGTCTTTGGTTCGTCAACAACTTATGGTTAAACCAGTTTAGTTCATCTTCAAGAATTCACCTCTAATTAACTCAAGATCACCCTGAAAATGTCTTGAGAAAAGTGTACAAATCATTAAAATAGTGGCATGAAATACAATGATACTGCCTTAGTCATTGATGATTTTCATCAAAGAAAAGTTTTTGGCAATTTAGAATCAAATCTAGATTTTCTAGAAAAAGCAAATCTTCTTAAACCCACCGATGCGATCCTAGAAATTGGAAGTGGAAATGGAAACCTCCTGAATAACTTGTATCGCCAAGGATATAACATCAGAGGAGTAGAAATAAACCCCGTTAGAATCGAAGAAAGTCAAACGCTGTATGGAAATTTACCCTTATCAAAAGTTCATTCAGAAGCTTTACCGTTTGCGAATGACTCCTTCGATGTGGTGATGAGTTTTGATGTGTTTGAACATATTCCCAACTCCGATCTCCATTTACAAGAAGTTCATCGAGTCTTAAAGCCAGAAGGCTTGTATATTGTTCAAACCCCAAACAAACTTACAAATAGTGTCTTTGAAACCATTCGATGGAAGAGTTTCACAAAATGGCAAGCCGATCATTGTTCCTTACATACCTATTGGGGAATGATTAAAAGGTTAACCAAAAATGGATTTGATTCGATAGAATTTTATGATGTTCCGACTGTCACCGACTTTTTTAAAGTTAAAGTCAAGACTTATCTGGGAGGGTTTGGCTTGGCTTCTTTAAAAGTTGTTAATCCTGATCGTTTCCCGTTGTATTTGAGAACCAATTTTTACCTAACTGCTAAAAAGTATACGTCAGTTGGAGAAGGCAATAGACAAGATAGCAATAGTTGAAATGACCAGTAAGATGGGTGACTCATTTCGCTATTTGATCAAGTTTTGTAAAGTTCAATAGGGCTTTTTTATCTCTCAAACAAAAACCCGGTTTTTCAAAAAAACCGGGTTTCTCGAATGGGGAGTGTTAATTTTTGCCCTCACCCACCTGACTAATTATTGCGATTTGATAACTCGGAATCTTTCATTTTATCGCGATCAGATGATCCATTTTTACCATTACCATTCTGATAAACATGACCATTCTGATGATGACCATTCTGATGATGACCATTCTGATGATGACCATTGCCATTGCCATTCCCATTTCCATTGCCATTCCCGTGCAAATCCTGAAAATGTCCGTTCATTTCTAGGGCGGGATTTAAGTCAGTTTCCGCCGATGATTTGCCAAACAAACTGAGTTGTAAATTTTGGGCGATCGCGTAGAAAACCGGAACAATATACAAACTCAAAATCGTAGAAACCAACATTCCACCCAACACGCACAACCCGATAGAAACGCGACTCGCCGCACCCGCACCCGTCGCCAAAGCCAGGGGAAGCACGCCAAAAATCGTCGAAAAAGCGGTCATTAAAATCGGTCGAAATCTTAACTCTCCCGCTTGCAAAGTCGCTTCATAAATAGACATTCCTTGCTGTCGCAATTGGTTCGCAAACTCAACAATCAAAATCGAGTTTTTCGTCGCCAAACCGATCAACATAATCAACCCAATGCGGCTGTAAATATTCAACTCCAATTGAGCGATCCACAGCGCCCCAAAAGCACCCAAAAGCGACAGGGGAACCGCCAACAAAATAATCACCGGATCGACATAACTTTCAAATTGTGCGGCTAAAGTCAGGAAAATAAACGCCATCGCCAAACCAAAAATTAACAGCGTCGCATTCCCCGCATCCCGAAACTCTCGCGCCTCACCCGATAAGTCGGTTCGCATCCCTTCGGGTAACACTTCATCCGCCAAGTTTTCCAAAGCGGCGATCGCATCTCCCAAACTCACACCCGCCGCCGGACTCGCTTCAATTTCTGCGGAACGAAAGCGATTAAAATGATTAATTTCCGGGGGAGTTGTGGTGGTTTTCACCGTGACCAAACTACTCAAAGGAATCATCTGTCCTTGTTCAGTTCTCACGTATAATTCCTGAAGATCATTCGGCGTGGAACGAAATTCTTTTTCACCCCGAACCATCACTTCATAACGCTGATTTCCCTGGTTAAAATTGGTAATATCTTCGCCGCCCAACATAATTTGTAGCGTTCGCGCAATATCCTGAACCGACACGCCCAAATTTCCCGCCAAAGCCCGATCAACTTCCAAAACTAACTCCGGTTTATTAATCTTTAAATCCGTGTCAACATTCACCACTTGCGGCAATTTTTGGGCTTCTTTTATAAACTCATCGGACACCGCAGCCAATTCTTCTAAATCCGTTCCTTGCAGAACAAATCTAATCGGTTGACCCCGACCCGCTCCCGGTAACGAACTGGGATTAATTGCAAACACCATCGCGTCGGTAATTTGGGAAAACTTACCAATTAATCGCTTTACAATTTCCTGCTGAGATTGACCGGGTTCGGTGCGTTCAGACCAGGGAATTAAACGGGTAAAAGCAAATCCCCGGTTGGCTTGAGAGGCGCCGCGACCAAAGCCGGATAGAGTAAAATAAGCCCTCATTTCGGGAACGTCCGCGAGGATTTCTTCGACTTGTCGAACCACATTATTTGTATATTCTACACTCGCCCCTTCAGGCGCATTAATCGGAATAAAAACCCGCCCCCGATCTTCGGTGGGTAAAAAGCCTTGGGGAATTTGTAGAAATAGCCATGCGGTTGCAGCCAGAGAGATTAAAAACACCAACAATACTATCGGTTTCATCCCCATCGCCAGCTTTAAAGAACGGGCGTAAGCCGTTTGAATTAGATTCAATCCCCATTCAATCATATCGAGGGGAATCGATAAAATTCTCAAGAAAGCATTGCGCTGTTCTCCCCGATTTGTAGGCTTAAGAATTCGCGCCGAAACCGCAGGCGCTAAAGTTAACGCCACGAAAGAAGAAACAATTACCGAACCCGCCAATGTAATCGAAAATTCATTAAATATTCTTCCCGTTGTTCCCCCGGAAAATCCCACCGGCACAAACACCGCCACCAAAACAACCGTTGTTGCGATCACCGCAAATACAACTTCTCCCACCGCATCCAAAGCCGCAGGGAGCGGTTTTAAACCCTTTTCATCGATGTACCGAACAATATTTTCTAAAACAACAATCGTGTCATCAACCACCAAACCGGTTGCTAAAGTTAGGGCGAATAACGTTAGCGTGTTGATCGAAAATCCGAGGATAAACATCACCGCCAACGCCCCAATTAACGAGACGGGAATGGTAATCGTCGGAATCAAAGTCGCCCGCCAATTTCGCAGGAAAACGAAGATAACGAGAACAACCAAAGCAATCGATAAAAACAAACTTTGCCAAACTTCATCGATAGCAATTTCCACAAATTCCGAATAGTCAACCGCGATGGTATAACTCATCCCTTCGGGAAAGTTTTTGGCAATTTCCGCCATTTTTGCTTTCACCCCGTTGGCGACTTCTAACAGGTTTGAACCCGAAAGTCTACTCACCCCCAAAGACACCGCAGGTAAACCCCGAAATCGAGCAATTGTTCGGTCATCTTGGGCGCCAATTTCCGCCCGTCCAATATCTCTTAAACGAATTTGTGAACCGTCGGGATTGCTTCTAATAATCAGGTCTTTGTATTCTTCCGGTCGCTGCAAACGTCCCAACGTTCTCACCGGATATTCGGTCATTTCTCCTTCAATTCGACCGCTCGGAATCTCTACGTTTTGTCGTCTTAACGCCTGTTCTACATCTAATGGAGTGATATTTCGAGCCGCCATTTTTTGCGAATCTAACCACAGTCGCATCGCATAACGGCGTTCTCCCCCGATAATAATACTCCCGACTCCATCAACGGTTTCGAGGGCGTTTTTGATAAATAAATCGGCGTAGTTACTCAGTTCTAAAGTGGTGAAATTTTCCCCCGAAATGGCGATCCACATGATTTGTTCATCGTCGCTGCTTTCTTTGGAAACAACGGGAGGATCGATATCGTCGGGAAGTCTTCCCACCACCTGGGAAACTCGGTTGCGAACGTCTTGAGTCGCTGCTTCTAAATCTCGTTCTAAGTTAAACTCAACTCGGATGGTACTGACGCCTTCCCGAGTCGATGACCTGAGGGTTTTTATCCCATCAACGCTGTTAACTTCGGCTTCAATAATTTCTGTAACTTCTGTTTCTACGACTTCCGGGTTTGCACCGGGATATGTTGTCCGAATCGTCACCTGGGGCGGATCAATACTCGGAAATTCCTGCACCGGAAGCCGACTATAACTGATCAATCCAATTAATATAATTAACAGGGAACAAACCGATGCAAAGACTGGTCTTTTTATAAAGAAATGGGTGAACATAATGGGTGATATCCATTGAAACTTTTACGTTGAGAGGTTAAGATGTTTTGCTCATTTCTCCCACATCAAACTTGAACAATTCTCTAATTTTTTAAGCCCGATTTTTGTAGATAAATTTATCAGTCTGATGAAATTTCCCTCAACAAATTTGGCGGTAAATAGTTTAATTAAATGGCTTTATTTAACCACTTCAATAACCGCCCCATCGGATAATTTTTGAGTCCCCGAAACAATTAATCTTTGTCCCGGCTTTAATCCCGAGATCACTTCCGCATTATCTCCCTGAACTAAACCCAATTTCACCTCTTGTTTTTTCGCGGTTAATGTCTCTCCCCCTTCGGCGATATAAATAAAGCGTTGATCGCCTTGAAAGGTAATCGCATTCACCGGCACAATTACTGTACCCGAACGTTCATTCCAAATTACGGTAGAACGGACAAACTGATTATCTCGCAGCCGTCCTTCTTGATTATCAAAGGTTGCTTTTGCCAGCAGGGTTTGAGAATTTTGATTCACCGTTGGCGAGATAAAACTAATTCTTCCGTCGGCGAGAAACTCACCTTGAGGATCGCTAATTTTTACAGGTAATCCTATTTTTAAATCCGGTTTTCGTTCAATCGGAATCGGTAAACGTAAATCAAGAATTTGATTTTCAGTTAAAGTTGTAATCGCGTCACCCTGACTCACAAAATCGCCAATTTTACCCGAAACATCTCCGACAATTCCCGTAAAAGGCGCCACAATAGCCGTTTCTTCGAGTTGCACTTCCAAAGCGCTAACCTCAGCGATCGCGGAGGCGACTTCAGCTTCAGCTTGAGCAATTTCTTCCGGGCGAGTTCCATTAATTAATTGATTCAATTCTCCTTGAGCTTCAGCAACTTCGGCTTCCACTTGAGCAATTTCTTCGGGACGCGCCCCATTTTCCAATTGTCGCAAAGCTTGACGTTCTTGTTCGACGCTGGCTTCGAGTTGCTCAATTTGAGTTTCTCGACTTTGTTGAAGTTGTACTAAACGCCTTTGGGATTCCTCCACAACCGCCTGCAAACGCCGTTGATTTTGTCGATATTCTTCCAATTCATCTTCAGAAATTGCGCCCTGGGCTTGCAAATTCTGATAACGATTAACCCGTTCATTCGCCAGTTCTAAATCGGCTTGATTGGCTTCAATTCTGGCTCGGGCTTGAGCAATTTCTTCTTCCAAACTTCCCGATCGCGCATCGGTTAAACGGGCGATCGCTTGGTTTAATCTGGCTTGAGCTTGAGCAACTTCTTCTGAACGAGTACCGGCTTCTAATTCATCCAAACGGGCGATCGCTTGATTTAACCTGGCTTCGGCTTGATCGATTTCTTCGGGACGAGTTCCCGCCCTCAGTTGCTCCAATCTGGCTCGAGCGCGAGTCACATTCGCCTGGGCGCGTCTGAGTTCGGCTTCGATACTATCACTTTTCAACCGGGCGATCGCCTGTCCGGTTCTGACCGTATCCCCCGACTCAACAAAAATGCGGGTGATCCGCCCTTCGGTTTCCGAGCGAATGTCTACCGAACGTTTAGCCTCCAACGTCCCGACAAACTCGGATTTTTCTTGTAGGGTTTCTCCCTCGATGGTGGCCAGTTTCACGGGAACTTTTCGAGCCGGGGGCGCTTCTTGACTCGCAGCTTCGACCGAGTTGGCCTGCTGAGTTTGCCACCATTTCCCCCCGACGAACCCGGCACCGAGGGCGATCGCGATCGCCATTAGCACCTGCACCCATCCGATCCCTTGGGAGGTGCTTTGGGGTTGAGGGGAGACTGTAGGGGAAACTTCGGGTTCTGAGGTTGCATCCGACCGGGTTGGGTTCAATGCACCCGAGGATGAATTGTGTTCCTTTTGATCTGTAGATTTCGACAGTGGAGCGTTTGACATAGATTTATCCAATCAGTCGTCATGGGTTTAGACGGGTAGTGCCTTTACAAAGTTTAATAAAATTTTAGAGATTTACTCATCTTTCCCGAGCATGAGATGAGAAACTTCTGATGTGCAGGGCAAAAATTGACACAGCCACTCAATTTCCGACTGTAACATCGCCTTCGCCCGATGCCAAATTGCCGCCTGATACGGGTCCGTAGGACGGTAAACGGCTTCTTCTTGATTGAGATAGGCTTGACGCTGGTAACAGACCGCTAGGCGGGCTTCTAACAGCTTGCGTCGGGACTGGGGTTCTAAATCACTAAAGAAAAAAAACTTAATCAAAAACCGCGAACGGCTTTTTACCCAGCTTTCTTGAGGCTGTTCCAGCATTTTGTACCGCAGCGCGATCGCGCCCTGAGGTCGTAATACTATAAATTTGGCGACAGGAGCCAGCATCTCCGGCTTCTTCTGCGATCACTTCCACATAACCTCGCTCTTCCAAGCGTTTCAGCAAGGGGTAAATTGCCCCATAATTGACGCTTAGGCAGTTTCCCATGAATAATTCAAGTTGCTGCTTGAGGCGATAGCCATGTAAAGGTTCTCGCTGTACAAGTCCTAACGCTGATAACTCTAACACTTCGCTGAATCTATACTAATATGATACGCTATTGAACGCTAAAAATTTTAACGCATTTTTTCTGGAAAGACAGAACCCGCAACCGGAAGCTGAGAACAGTTAACCGTTAACACCGGGTTGGTTTTTTCAGCGAACAGTTTTTTGCCGTTCTCATCTACGACTCAATTTCTTAACCGGTGAACTTCTCTATTCTACATTATGTTTTTTAGTGTTATTATTCCCACTTACAATCGCCTGCCGATTTTACAGAAATGTTTGACCGCACTCGAACACCAAAAGGATTGCTCAATTGTCGAAAATTATGAAGTCATTTTAGTTGATGATGGTTCCACCGATGGCACTTTAGAATGGTTCCAAGATCGTCAACTTGAATTTCCTCATCTTCGCTGCTGTTCTCAGTCTCATCAAGGCCCCGCTGCGGCGCGAAATTTCGGCGTTCACAAGGCAGAAGGGGATACTATTATTTTTATTGATAGTGATTTGGTCGTCACTGAAAATTTTCTCTCGGCCCATGCAGAGGCTTTAACTCGGGGTTATCAAAATAGCGATCGCGTTTTTACTTACGGTCGGGTAATTAATACTTGTAATTTTGAAAATCCAACTGCGGAACCTTATAAAATTACCGATTTTTCAGCCGCTTATTTTGCGACGGGAAATGTGGCGATCGCCCGACATTGGTTGCTCGAAGCCGGTTTGTTTGACACCCGTTTTCAACTCTACGGTTGGGAAGATTTAGAACTGGGCGTTCGCTTGAAAAAACTGGGATTAACCTTAATTAAATGCCCCGAAGCTGTGGGATATCATTGGCACCCGCCCTTTAGTTTAGAACAGCTTCCCAAATTAATCGAAAAAGAAATTCAGCGGGGAAGAATGGGGGTTTTATTTTATCAAAAACATCCGAGTTTAGAAGTCAAAATGATGATTCAAATGACAATTTTACATCAAATCCTCTGGGGAATCTTAACCGCAGGAGGTCGATTAAATGAACGGACAATGGCGGGGGTGTTACAATGGATTATTAGTCAGGGAAAACCGCAATTGGCTTTAGAAATTGCCCGAATTTTTTTAAACTGGTACAATGTAAGAGCGGTATATGCAGCCTATCGAGAACTCGAACGTTAGAACAAACCCCTTGATACTCAAGCGATCGCGTCTTTTTCAAGTGTTTAAAGTTGGGTTGACGAAGCGGATGGGCTTCATTCTCTATGTTATCTTAAATTAATCTGAAATTCCTAAGACCGAAAAACCCAAGCTCTAAGTCAATTTGAGCCAATTCACGACAACCAACCCACTTCCCCAGTCTAGCAGCAAAATTAGGTGAATTGCCAGGAGCGATCGGCGATCGCAGCTTTGAAGCCGAGAGGATTTGTTTTAAAATTCTTTACTCAACAGTAAACACTCATTGACTTGATCAAATCAAGCGTTAGAGTAGAATTCCCCACTATCTAAACTTTACACAGAATGGCTACCCTCGCAAATCAAAAACCAAAACCATCAGGTTTAGCGACTGTGCTAATCTTTTTCTCAAGCCGGCTAACCCGACTTGCAAAACGGATAGGGTTTATGAAATTCTGGACAAAAAGTTTTATGTCCAAACTAATCGTCTCATTCTTAGTCCTGTCGCTGGTAACAGGATGCAGTTTGGGAACGATCGCCTATCTGGATGCGAGATCTTCAATAATTCAGTTAGTTTTAGAAGAACTACAAACCAGCGCTACCCTCAAAGAAAAAGCTTTAAATCGTTGGTTAGAAAGTCATCGCAAAGCAACAGTTTCTTTGGCGTTACTTCCCGAAATCAAAACCCAAGCTGAAATTCTATTAACCCGCAATTCATCCGGTCCAGAATTTGCCACAGCTTACCGGGAAATGCAATCTTTAATGAGTGTCGCATTTGCCAGTCAATCCGATGTGCGAGACCTGTTGATTTTAACAGCAAATCAGGGAAAAATAATCTTTTCTACAAATCCTAACACAGAAGGTCAGTTGAGAAGCGCCGATGAATATTTTATCGAAGGACTCAAACAAACCTACGTTCAAAGCGTTTATCTTTCTCCGACAACCAACCAACCCACGTTAACCATTTCCACACCGTTATCCGGAGCAAATAAGCAAATAATCGGGGTATTAGCCGTTAACTTTAACCTAGAAACCGCCTCAGAAATTATTACCACAACCAACCCGACACGGAGCGAACAAACCTATTGGGTGAGTCGATTTAGAGTCCCGATCTATACCAATACTTCTTCTTCTCAAAAATTACCTCGCCGTTTAGAAAGCCAAGGATTAGAAGCCGCATTAAATCAAAAAAACGGCACTCATCAAGAATTAAATTATGCCGGAAAACCGATTTTAGGAGTCCATCGCTGGTTGGAACAATGGAACTCCGTTTTATTAGTCGAAAAATCCCGAAATCAAGCTCTAAAACCCGTTCAGCAATTGGCAACAACAATTATTTTGACCGGATTAAGCCTCAGCATCATTCTGGTTTTAATGATATATAAACTGGCTCGACATTTAACCCAACCGCTTTTCATCGCCACCAGTGGCGCGACTCATATTGCCAACGGAAAATTAAAGCTTGTTCCGCTCACCAGCACCGATGAAGTCGGAATCCTCGCCACCGCCTTAAACCGGATCAGCCGACAACTCTATCGCCTGCATAATGGGTTGGAAGATAATAAAAATAAAGCCGAGAAAACCGCGAAAGAAATTAAAGAAGAAAATAGCAGTTTAAACTCACAATTTTTAACTGAAAACCAAGAGATTGCCCCCGATAGCCAACTCAACAGCCAACACATTCATCAATTTTTAGAGGCGATTCCTGTAGGCGTTGTTGTACTCGATGCCCAAGGAAATCTTTATTATTCTAATCATCTTGCTCAAGAATTATTCGGCCCGGGTGCGGTTCCCCATGCCGATAGTCAAGCCGAAATTTATCCCAGTTATGTAGCCGGAACCGAGCAGATTTATGCCGAAAAAGATTTACCCTTAGTGCGAGCTTTGCGCGGAGAAAGCGTTAAAATTGATGATATTGAAGTTCATCAAGGAGAGCGGATTATTCCGATTCAAGCTTGGGGAACGCCCATCTACGATGAAGCCGGGAATATTGCCTTTGCGATCGCCGCTTTTCAAGATATTTCCGAACGCAAAACCGCCGAAGATGAACGGCAGAATTTTATCGAAGATATGTTTCAGATCAACTGCGATTTACAACTGGCTTTAGATCAAGAAGAACAACTCAATTATGTCGCCGAACGGTTTGTTCCCCACCAATTTTTAACCTTTTTGGGCTACGAAAGTATTGTTGAGGTTAAAATCGGGGATGCGGTCCAGCAAGAAATGTCAATTTTATTCTCTGATATTCGCAGCTTTACTCAGCTTTCTGAACAGATGAGTCCCGCCGATAATTTTAAATTTATTAATGCTTATCTCGCCCAGATGGAACCGGCGATTTTAGAAAATTATGGGTTAATTGATAAGTATATCGGAGATGGAATTATCGCCCTATTTGGTAGCGGTGCCGATCGCGCAGTCCAGGCGGGAATTGATATGTTAAAACGTTTGAGCGAATATAATTTAACTCGCTGTCGTCCGGGTCGTCCTCCCATTGAAATTGGAATTGGCATTAATACCGGAGATTTGATGTTAGGAATTGTCGGAGGGAAAGATCGGATGGATACGACGGTTATTAGCGATGCGGTGAATTTAGCCGCCCGTTTAGAAAAACTGACCAAACAATATCACATCCCTTTATTAATTAGTGAAAATACCTTTTTAAGTCTGCCCGATCCCACCGCCTTTTCCCTGCGTTTAATTGATAAAGTGTGTGTTTCGGGTAAATCTAAAAAAGTGTCGGTTTTTGAAGTGTTTGATGGCGATTTGCCGGAAATAAAAGATAAAAAATTGGCGACAAAAACAAAATTTGAACTGGGAATTACCTATTATTATCAAGAAAAATATCACCAAGCTACTCAACAGTTTTCAGAATGTCTGGCCGAAAATGCCACCGATGCCGTCGCTCAAATGTATTGGCAAAAAGCGATGAGTAGAATATGATAAACTAAAACCACGATAGAACACAACTGTTAAGCTCCGTAAACCCGAACATCTTTTATCCGTTCAACCTTGAAAACCCCCCTATTTTCTGATGAGTCAAATCTTTGGAGATTTTGTCGAGATTTCCTCAAGCGAAAATCAAGAATTTTTAGCGATTGGATTTTCTCCGGGTTCAATCCCCCTGCAACAACGCTGGCGAAATAATGGCTTATCCGCCAACTTTATGGCCGATTATGTCACCACCTTTTTTCCCAAAAGTGAAGAGGATTTCAGTACCCAACATCGACAGGCAGAAATTCAAAGTGCGGTGAGTTTTATCGCCAACGAACTGCTAGAAAACGCCATGAAGTTTAGCGATAACAGTTGTTCTTATCCGATTCAAATTAAAATCAACTTAAGCAGTGAATGGTTATCTTTTTGGGTGGTTAATAGTATTGCCCCCGAAAAGATTGAATCGTTCCAAGATTATATTCAAACCTTGTTAAATAGCGATCCGCAAGAAATGTATATTAATCAAATCGAAGAAAATTTAGAAGATGGGAACAGTTCCCGCTTGGGTTATCTTACCATGATTAATGACTATCAAGCAAATCTGGGATGGAAATTTGAAACCGTTAAAATGGACTCGGAAATATACATTGTCACCACCGTAGTCAAACTTGCGATTTAAGCACACTAACCCGAATACTGACCAAACGAGGATGTGATCAGCATGGACATTCAAGAGTTGAACACTGAAGAATATCAAGTTAAATATAATAACGAAAGCCGGACCATCTCTTTTGTCGGTTCTCTGAGACTGAGTGACCTAGAAGAAACGAATCCGATTGTTCAGCTACTCAACGATGTCCTGACCTTAGAACCCGATACCATTACCCTCAATTTACGGGCTTTAAAATATCTTAACAGTTCGGGAATTAATATGCTCTCAAAATTTGTGATTCAAGTCCGGCGCATCAAAACCGTTAACCTGATCGTTTTAGCCTCCAGCGAAATTCCTTGGCAAAGTAAATCCTTAAAAAACTTACAGCGATTGATGCCCAGTTTACAACTCGAAGTTGAATAAATTTAACCTAACCTCCCTTAATAAAATTGACTGCGAGTGTAGCGGGTACGCCTGAGTAAATCCTGCGCCTCTGCATTAACAGTTGTTCCCGGTTTGACCCCTTCGAGGGTATAAATAATATTAGCCAATTTTCGATTCATTACTCCAAAATCCAGATCGCTAGAGCGAGTTAACTCCCGCCATTCTGAAATTAATTGATTAGCCCTTTCCATTGCGGCTATCGACTCTTGTTCTTCATTTAACCGCCGTTTAACCGCCTTCAAATTCGATTTATATTCCGATAACTTTTCTTGCGCTTCTTGATAAGAAGAATGATCGTCAGAAACCTTTTCAAGTTGACGAATGGCTTTTTCCCACAAATCAACCGCCTGTTCCCATGTTTCCACCGGATGGGGAGGATCTTGACCCACCATTACCGCTTGAACCGCATATTGTTGAGCCGTTGCAATTAACGTTGTTCCTCTTTTTTCCCGAGTCGCGGCATCAACTTTTTGTTCAAAATCTTTCTGTGCAGTTAAAGAGCGATTTTCCGATTGACGTCCGGCCAAAGTATCCGAGGGAATTTGATCGAATAAATCAATAGCCGCCTGCCACGCCGCGATCACTTCTCTTTCCCCAGATTTCAACTTCTGATATTCTTGGCGAGCCGAACTTAACGCGGCTTCGGCAGTATTTAACCGCTTGTGAGCGTACTGTTCTTGAATAATTTTCGCTTCGATTTGCTGAATATTTTGGCGGGTTTCCTCATACTCTTTCTTGGTAAAATTCCAACTGCACTTAAACAAAGAACAATAAAATTTTGGCTCAAAATCTAAAAACCAAACCGGCAATCTCTCCAAATGTTCGTAAGCGGTTTTAATCTTCTCCTCGCCGATATCAATCTCAGCAATTGTAGTCGCAGAATCCACTAAAGTTTTCGTTTCTTCAGCCGTAGAAATCGCCTTTCCGTAGTGATAATTCATATTCATATAACTCGGAAACAGCAAAATCGGAGCCGTTTTACTGACGGGCCAGCGAATCAGAGGAAAAGGCAAATTCACAAACCACAGAAAAGCCATAACTCCCATAAAAATTAGACTTCCCCGCATCACCTGCTGGTAAACGATCGGTCTTCGGTTCGCTTGGGCCGCTTGAGTCAGCACCGGTTCGCTAAAATCGGGAAATTGATCGCCGACCAACTGACCCAATTCCTCATAAGAAAGCGGTTCGCCCTCTTGCGATCGCAGCTTCTCCAGCCGCTGCATGACAATTTTCCGACCCAATTCAGCCGCCAGGTTATCAGGAGACCCCCGATTAATTTCTTGAGTGAGAATCTTAAAAGCGCGATCGCCAAGCCGTTGCATTCACACACCCTCCGGGACTCATCTTAGAAAGGATACTTCACTCCTAAAATAGCGTATCTCATTCCAAAACACGGGGAAGTTTAACGACACATAATTAAAGTATTGGCGGAGATAAAACCCGCTACAGGTTCCACAATTTCTACCCAGTTGCGAGGTTCATTGTTCGGATCTCGAATCAGTTCGTAATCCTCAACCAAATAAACTTCTCGACCCGTCGGCACCCCTCCCACGCGAGACGAAAACCGAGAGGGCCTTTCCCGCACCGCCACACCCCGAGGTGCCGCCCGTCGGTCAATCCGACGACACAGAGAAGCGCTTTGTCGGGGCGGTTGAGAACTCACATCCTCCGAACACACCACTAAATTACTGCGTCCATCCGGATAGCCATTAGAAATAAATCCCCGGACCGGATAGGTCACTTCCACCCAAGTTCGACCTCCGGGGCCGCGAATTCCTTCATAATTGCGAAGTAAAGTCACCTCACCCTGATAACGAACCCCCCCAACCCGAGGAGAATTGGGAGTGGGTCGCTGGCGGATGGCTAACCCTTGCGGTTCAAGCACTCGGCGGCACAGATCCGCAGTCGTTTGAGCGACCCGGCCTCCTGAGGGTGAAAACTTAGACGGAGCGGCTTTTTCCTCCGCGATCGCCCCAGAGGGCATAGCGATCGCCAGCATCAACACACCAGACAGCCACCGAGATCCCGAAGACAAGCGATTCATCCGTTCAACTCCTGATACAACCCTGTTGGGGCGAGTGGGATCAATTGCTGCCATCCCACCCGCCGCCGATTTAGAATCCCTTAAAATTGTCTCAAAAAACGTAAATCGCTGGCATAAACCCGGCGAATATCATCAAGCTGATGCAAAACCATCGCAAACCGTTCCACCCCAAAGCCGGCCGCAAATCCGGTATATTTTTCAGGATCGTACCCCACCGCCTTAAACACATTGGGATCGACCATCCCGCAGCCGAGGACTTCCAACCATTTCCCCTGCCACTGCAAATCCACCTCGGCCGAAGGTTCGGTAAACGGGAAATAACTCGCCCGGAAACGAATCGGTAAATCGCCGAACATCTGGCGCAAAAACTCTTTAATCGTGCCTTTGAGGTCGCTAAACCGCAACCCTTCATCGACGGCCAACAGTTCGATTTGGTGAAACACCGCCGCATGGGTCGCATCAACGCTATCCCGGCGATAAACCCGACCCGGTACCACCACTCGCAACGGGGGTTGATGTTGTTCCATGTAGCGAATTTGCACCGGTGAGGTATGGGTTCGCAGCAAGTTGCCATCGGGCAGATAAAACGTATCCTGCATATCTCGCGCCGGATGATCCGGGGGCATATTCAAAGCTTCAAAGTTGTAATAATCACTCTCCATATCCGGCCCTGTAGCGACCGTATAGCCCAAACCGACAAAAATATCCAAAGCGCGATCGATAATGCCGTTGAGGGGGTGAATTTGACCTTGGGGGCGATAAATTCCCGGCATGGTCACATCGAGGGTTTCGCTTTGTAGTCTCGCGATCAGTTGGGCGGCTTGCAAGGCGGTTTGTTTGGTTTCTAACTCGGTTTGGATCGCCTGTTTGACTTCATTGGCCATCGCACCGACTCGGGGACGTTCGCTCGGATCGAGTTTCCCCATCGCGCCTAAAACTTTAGAAAGTTGCCCTTTTTTGCCGAAGTAGTTAATTCGCAACTGTTCGAGTTGATCGAGGCTTTGACAAGCGGTGATTTCGGTTTCGGCATTTTGACGCAGGTCTTGGAGTTGGGCGTCAATTTGGGTGATTGGGGTAGTCATATCCGGATTTTTCAGTAAACAACTTTTGAGTTTAAATCGGGGTTAACAGTGCAGATCGAATCAATTGCAATTTCAGTCGCCCAAAAATCGTAACATTGATTGATAGACAAAGACACTGACTATTTGGGATTACACCGGTTATTAAGCGCGAACCGCTTCGAGTTCTGGGTAGAATATCTTTACTGGCGCCATGTCACCTGCACGACCCTCTCAATCGATTGTATGAAACTTTTAATTAGCAATGATGACGGCATTTTTGCTCAAGGAATTCGTAGCCTTGCCAATCATCTGGCGGAAGCTGGCCATCAGGTGAAGGTGGTTTGTCCCGATCAGGAACGATCGGCCACCGGTCACGGTTTGACTCTCCATCACCCCATTCGCGCCGAAAAGGTGGAAGCTTGTTTTCATCCCCAGGTGGAAGCTTGGGCCTGTTCCGGGACGCCGGCCGATTGTGTCAAGTTGGCTTTGTTTGGTTTGCTGGACACCCCGCCGGATTTTGTTCTTTCCGGGGTGAATCACGGTCCGAATTTGGGAACGGATATTCTTTATTCCGGTACCGTTTCGGCGGCGATGGAAGGGATGATCGAAGGGATTCCCAGTATGGCCTTGAGTTTGGGGAGTTATTCGGCGCGAGAGTTTGGGGGGGCGGTTCGTTTTGCTGAACGTTTCCTCAACCAAGTCAAAGCCTCTCCTCTCCCTCAGCCGATGTTGCTTAATGTTAATATTCCTGCTGTTGCTGAAGCTGAAATTGTCGGCGTGGTAATGACTCGTCAGGGGATTCGTCGCTATATTGATACCTTTGAAAAACGGGTCGATCCCAGAGGGAAAACTTATTATTGGTTGGCCGGGGAAGTGTTAGAAGATGTTGAAGATCCACAACAGGCCGTGATTAATGATGATTTACCTACGGATGTGCAGGCTTTACGTCAGAATTATATTACGATCACTCCCTTGCAATATAATCTCACCCACACCACCGCATTAACGGACTTCCAAATCTGGCACAATAAAAATAGTGCAGATTGATATACCTTGGGATTTGCTTATAGATTCTATGCGTCGTTAACAATCGGTTTCAACTGCGGTCACACTCAACAATTCTCTCTAAAACAGCGCATTTTTATTGAACCCAAGCTTCAATTGACAACCACTAGCCCAGGGCTTCTCGGTTGTCGGTCGGTCTGAGTGGGGGAAGCCGACAGTCCGGGGTGATGGGCGCCACGTCAACCTCAAAAGGTCTCAAATTGACGTGTTGTATCCGTTTTGCAAAGCAGTTAGACTAGAGATAAAGAGCAATATTGTATGACATCACGCACGTGTTGCAAGCGTTGCTACTTTAGTTGCAAGGGGTCGTCAGTTTTGTCTATCCGAGTCATTTTAAGTTATTGTGTCTATGAACGCTGATACCTTTAATACATACTCTGTTACTTGCCCGATTTGTCATCAGACTAGCATTGTGTCTTCAATGGGGGTTTTGGGCGGACTGTTCACTTGTCCCCATTGTCACACTCATTTTGTGATTAGCAACAGTGGCCATTTTGTCCGCGATCCGTTTTGTTTGCGAAAGTGGGCGGTTGGGCAAATGTTACGGCGCCAAAGTCATCCCTTAGCGAGAATTCGTAGAGATTTATGGCTAACTCGACGTTTTCCCCTGGCGATTTTAGTCAGTGGGATTTTATTTATCAGTTTAGCGGTGGCGGCAACTAACCAATTGAGTTCCGAACAAAATACACTGGAGATACAGCAGTTAGAGTCGGTTTCCGAACCGGAATCCCCGTCTCAATCTTCCGAGGAAAATTGAGGAATTGTGATTAATTTTTAGAAGTTTTTTTAACAACTGTGAACGGTAATTTTTCAGAAGATTGAACCGATTGATTTGGGGAAAGCAGATCGGAAAACTGCTAACATCTACCGACCAAATTTGAAACGAGACTAATTTTCGGATGGGGTTGAAGCTTTAGTAATTCGTTGGCATAGATAGACTCTTTCATCGTCACTCATCTGGGTTTATTTTAGGTTGCGATTAACTAGATTGTTGATTTGTCAATGGACTCTGGACAGCAGGAATTCTCGGCGCTTTTGCTTTTGGTGATCAGCGTCCATCCCGAGACGGTACCGAGAGTTTTAACCTGCGGTCGTTGAAGTCGTTTTAAACTGGCATCATCGAGTAAAAAATAGGGGTGAGGAGAAACAGACCATTTTTGTTTTAACTCCTCATCCCCTAACGCTTTGATTTTGCGATCGCTATAAAAATTTAAGGAAGGGCGGGAGTAAGGATGAGAAGTATAAATGGAGTCTTCTACAGAAGTGTTTTGTTGAACTAATGCGGCGACGGGTTTAACGGGATAGTCTTCGGCGAGTTCCCAAACCCAATTATCGGAACTCACAAACAAAATTAAAGACACATACATTCCCCAAAATAAAACAATTAAAAATTGTCGATCTTTTCGATACAGTAACAAGGTGGTTAGGGCAAAAGTTAGCGATAATGCCGCCAAAGTTAATTGTAAATCGAACTCGGGTTGGGAAACAGCAAAAGCGGGAATTAAATTGGCAAAATACAGACAACCCAACAAACCGACAAGGCTTAAAAGCGCAAAAATTGGGGTAAATTTATCGGGTAAAGGTGCCGGTAAATCTTCCAGTTGCTTAACTTTTCCTTGCCACTGTCCGGTTTCGCGATCGCCCTCCCGCCAAACTTGGGCAAAATAAGCGCCCACCGCCAACGCCAAAGCCGGATAAACCGGGAGAACATACCAGGGAAGTTTGGTAGACATTAAAGAAATGGGAATTAAATAAACTCCCGTCCAAACTAAGATTAATTTAGCCCAACTAAAATTTCGGCTTTTCCAGGTAAAAATTAATCCGGGTATCCAAAACAGTTGCCAAGGCCAAGCATATTTTAAAATTTCCAGCAGATAATACCAAGGCGCCCCTTGATTGTTTTCTACAGAGTCCCAAATGCGCTGCCAAGATTGAGCGTTTAAATTAATTGTAAAAAACGCTTGACCGTATTCTTGCCATTGGGCAAAATACCAAAGTCCAACCGGAACCAAACCTAACAGTAAGCCAAGCCAAAGATATTTAGACTGCAACAGTCGGGGCGTATCCCAAAGTAAAAACAAAAAGGCGATCGCACCGAGTAAAATCGCCAGGAAAATACCTTTGGTTAGACATAAGAATCCAAAAGCTAATCCCGATCCCAGAGCGTAACGCAAATCTCTACGCGATCGCAACACACAACCGATCATTAAAATCAGCAAAAATAATACAGTCCCATCCAACATCGCCAAGCGTCCCTGTCGGACAACCGGAAGCAAAGTTAAATAAACCAAAGCCGAAAAAATAGCCGCAGTTCGTTGACGAAACAATTCCAAACCGACAAGATAAAGCAGAGGCACAGAAAGAGCCGTTAACAGCGCCGACGGGAAGCGGGCCATCCATTCGTTAATTCCGCCCAACCCGAAAGCCCAAGCGATGAAATTGTGAACCAGGGGAGGCTTGTTAAAATAGGCGTCACCGTGTAAAGTCGGATAAAGCCAATGGAGATCGCCTTGGGTAATTTCACGGGCAACTTGTGCGACAGTGCCTTCATCCCAGTCTCGCAGAGCCACACCGCCGAGATTGAGTCCAAACAGCAATAAAGCAATCAGCAGCAGTCCCACGATCCACAAAGAGTTAATCCAGCGATCGCGAGAATGAATCTGATTTCGAGGCCGACCTGTAGCAAAAATTTGACGGGACATACTTAAGGGAGAGAAAAGAGCAGACACAAGCGCGAGAAATACCCGCTAAAATCTACAGTGTAACTTTTGGAATCGAAAGGTTGTCAGTCGAATACCATATGGAAGTTTTAGAGATTAAACGCGAACTCGAAACGTTGTCTGAGCGCCTGGGTAAAACCCAGGACTATCTTTGACCTTCAGCTACTGAACGCCAGAGTAAAAGATTTGGAGCAAATTGCAGCCCAACCGGAGTTTTGGGACGATCAAAGCGCCGCTCAAAAAACGCTCCAAGAACTCAATGACCTCAAATCTATTTTGCAACAATATCAGCAATGGCACAAAACCATCGAAGATACCGGTGCCATTGTGGAGTTGTTGGAGATGGAAACCGATGAGGCGCTCTTAGCCGAGGCAGAATCGAATTTAAGCCGTCTCAATCAAGAATTGGAGCGTTGGGAACTCGAACAGCTTTTATCGGGTCTCTACGACAAAAATGGCGCGGTTCTGACGATTAATGCCGGGGCGGGCGGTACCGATGCTCAAGACTGGGCGGAGATGCTGCTGCGGATGTACACTCGTTGGGGAGAAGCTCACGGGTATAAGGTGCATTTGGCGGAATTGTCCGAGGGCGATGAAGCCGGGGTTAAGTCGGCGACTCTCGAAATTGACGGTCGTTATGCTTATGGTTATCTTAAGTGTGAGAAGGGGACTCATCGCTTGGTGAGGATTTCTCCGTTTAATGCCAATGGCAAGCGACAAACCAGTTTTGCCGGGGTGGAAGTCATGCCGATGATTGATGAAGGCGTGCAGTTGGAGATTCCTGAAAAAGATTTGGAAGTCACAACCTCCCGGGCGGGGGGAAAGGGCGGCCAAAACGTGAACAAGGTTGAAACTGCGGTGCGTGTGGTTCATCTTCCGACGGGAATTGCCGTTCGTTGTACTCAGGAACGTTCCCAGTTGCAGAATAAGGAAAAGGCTTTGGCGTTGCTGAAGGCTAAATTGTTGATTATTGCCCAAGAACAACGCGCCCAAGAAATCGCAGAAATTCGCGGAGATTTGGTTGAGGCGGCTTGGGGAAATCAAATTCGCAACTATGTTTTCCATCCCTATCAGATGGTTAAGGATTTGCGAACTTCTGAGGAAACGACTGCAATTGATGATGTGATGAATGGCGAGTTGGATGATTTTATCCAAGCTTATCTGCGTCAGGAAAATCAACTTGTAGCGAGTGAGTCAGCTTGAACTCGGATTTTGTTTTAGTTATAAAGGAAGGGAGGAATTTACCAATCCCTTCCAAAATTTAGATCTAAAATCTACAATCAAGTCAACTGATTTAGTTAAGAGTTGAGGAGCGAGAGGACGCAGAATGATGTCCAAGGTTTATAGTACCGATGAACTGATTGAAATTTTGAATTGTGAGCGCAAAGCCTGTTTGGATGGAGAGCGTCTCAATTTATCTGCGACTCCTGCGGTTGGGAATCCGGTGGTTGATTATTTTCTCAAGCCGGATGCCATTCAAAAGTTTACCGCTTATCAAGATTTTAAAGCGGCCGTTCATCAATATCAAGTTGATTACCAAGTTTCGGGGATTGTTTGGCGGGAAATTACCCTCAAGGGAAAAACGCTTTGTTATCCGAGAGTTGATGACCAATTGATGGCTTTACCTCAGGATATGGAAACTTTAAAAGCCGCCAAGTCTCAATTGCTTGAGTTTTGGTATGAGGTGACGGTTGACATGGATTTGTATTTGAGTTTAAATGCGGGTAAAGATTACCGTCGGGTTCATCCGGCTGAAGTCGATGCGATTGCCCAACGAACCGAATGGGCTTGTATTTTAAAGTGGGAAAAGTCCAATTTTTTAGAGGTTTTATTACAGTTGGGTTGGGGACAGCCGGGAGAGGCGTCTTATCGTCGGGGTTGGCCTCATTCGGGAAGCGAGTCCGTTCACGCGGTTAAACCCGGAAAGTCTCCGATTTGTTAATTGTTTTTTAGCCGTTCTTTTACCCAAGTTCTAAAGGTTTTTAACAGGGTAATTTCTCCTGTTATCTTGCTTTGTTCGAGAAATGGGGTAAGTTCTAGACTGGATAAAAAAGGAAAAGTTAGGCTGAATTCTGATTCTTGATAGTTTGGGTTTTGTAAGTGATAAAATTTTATAGTTTGTCCGTTGTATCTCCAGAGTTCGGTGACTCCTAATGCTGCATAAAGTTCGAGTTTGTTAATGGAACTGTGGGTAATGTCTATTTCTATCGCTAAATCTGGGGGTGGGTCAGTTTCCAAGTTGAAGGTTTGTTTGTCTTTGACTAAAGGTTCACTTTGAATATAATAACAGTTATCGGGTTCGATTCCTTTGCGTAATAATGAGCGTTTCAGTGTCATCGATCCAGCACTCTTTATTTCGATCTCCAGTTCTTCTGCTAAAATAGCCATGTACCGATCTAGCTGAACTCTTGGATTTTCATGTTCGTAGAGAGGACTCATAATTTCTAACACATCTCCATCATAAGCAAAACGATAACCTCGCTTGTCGCCTGTTTCTTTGAGTATCGCCTCAAAAGTAGACCAGCTAATATTTTTTAGAACCGTTCTTTGTTCGGGTATAGATGAAATTAAAACCATGTTGCAAGCTTCCTTTTCCCAAGCTATTCTTATAGTTTAAAACATTAAAACCCAATCGGACATGATATGATGAATAAAAAATCCTGTAGGGGCGGGTTCGGAACAAATGTATCTTTCTCCGAGATAACTTTTCTAAACCCGCCCTTCAACAGAAACGGGTTCCGAACAAATGTATCTTTCTCCGAGATAACTTTTCTAAACCCGCCCTTCAAACCGTTAATTTTTTGCTGTTTTTTTGAGTTTATATTATAGTCTAAAATCTTAGAGCGAATGTGGGCGCAAGCAAGAGCGCCCCTACGGTGGAAAATTCGGATTTTTGAATGAAATTAAAAATTACAAAAGGTTAAAATAGCAAAAATCTGAGAAACTTGTTAAGATTTGTAACGACAGCAAATCAGATTAACGAAAAATGAGCGATAAACGAGTTCTCATCTGGTATCGGAACGATTTACGAGTCCACGACCACGAACCCCTGCATTTAGCCACAAAAGCCCAAGCAGAAATCATCCCCGTATACTGCTTTGACCCCCGACAATTTGGAAAAACCTCCTTTGGTTTCCCAAAAACGGGAGTATTTCGGGGTCAATTTTTACTCGAAAGCGTAACAGATTTACGAAACTCCCTCAGAAAATTGGGAAGTGATTTAATTGTCCGTTACGATTTCCCAGAGACGGTTATTCCTGAAATCGTCAAACAATTAGAAATTGATGCAGTTTACTACTATCGGGAAGTCACCTCAGAAGAATTAGCCGTTGAAACCGCATTAGAAAAAGCGTTAAAACCGTTAGGCGTAGCGTTAAAATCCTATTGGGGTGCCACCCTTTACGATATTGATGATTTACCCTTTCCCGTTAACAGAGTTCCCGAAGTTTTCACCCAATTTCGGAAACAAGTTGAGAAAAACGGTACAATTTACGCCTCATTTCCCACACCCAAACGTTTACCGAGTTTACCGAAAATTGAACCCGGAGAATTGCCGACACTGCAAGAATTAGGTTTAGAAACTCCCCAGTTTGATGAACGAGCGGTTGTAAAATTTCAGGGCGGAGAAACAGCCGGAATTGCGCGGTTAACCGATTATATTTGGGAACAAGATTGTTTGAAAGAGTATAAACAAACCCGGAATGGAATGTTGGGGGCGAATTATTCTTCTAAATTTTCTCCCTGGTTGGCGCTGGGATGTTTATCCCCCCGGTTTATTTATGACCATGTACAGGATTATGAAGAACAACGGGTAAAAAATGATTCAACTTATTGGTTAGTTTTTGAGTTGCTGTGGCGGGATTATTTTCGGTTTATTTGTCTAAAACATGGCAATAAAATCTTCCGTCTGTCCGGGTTGCAAGGGGTTCCCATTCCCTGGAAAAAAGACTGGGAACGCTTTGAACGTTGGCGTACCGGAACCACAGGTTTTCCCCTCGTTGATGCGAATATGCGGGAAATTGCAGCAACGGGTTTTATGTCGAACCGAGGGCGCCAAAATGTAGCCAGTTTTCTGACTAAAAACTTAGGAATAAATTGGAAAATGGGGGCGGAATGGTTCGAGTCGCTGTTAGTTGATTATGATGTTTGTAGCAATTGGGGAAATTGGAATTATACCGCAGGTGTCGGAAATGATGCGCGAGGTTTTCGGTATTTTAATATTCCCAAACAGGCTAAAGATTATGACCCCAATGGCGATTATGTTAAGCATTGGTTGCCGGAATTGGCGGGTTTGCCGGCGTCAAAAGTTCACGAACCTTGGAAGTTACAACCCGTTGAACAAAAGCGGTTTGGTGTACAATTGGGGGTGGATTATCCTAACCCTGTTGTTGATTTGATGAAGTCCGTTCAAAGCAATCAAAAAACCTATGAGGCGGCTTTAAATAAAGCTAAACGTCCTCTGGGATAGGAAGTAATTTAGGATTTTCCACTCGATATAATACAAGAAAATACAATTAGCTAAACGTTCAAAAACCCGGTTTCTCTGAGAAACCGGGTTTTTCAGTCTGAAACCCTTACAGCGTCAGCATTTGACGGACTACAGTCAGCAGACAACTCAAAAATTTCAGAAGACCACTTGACAACTTTGTATTACGTGTGTAGGGCGGGTTTATGTCGGTGATGGGGTGGGAGACATACATCTGGACCGAACCCGCCCCTACAGAGGATTAAAAACCCGGTTTTTCAGTCCGAGGATAATTTCCTGAAACCCTTACAGCGTCAGCATTTTACAGACTAGAGTCAACCGAAAACTCAAAAATTTCAGAAAACCACTTGACAAGTTTGTATTATGTATGTAGTATGTAAATAACGCTTAAGACAAGCGAGGTGAAATTATGGTTCATATTCGGTTTGAAGGTCGTTCCTACGACGTTAACGAAAATCAACTTGAAATTACAAATCAAATGACTGATAACGCCATTAAACAACGGGTGGCGAAATATTTAGAAGTGAAATTTGATCGCCTTAATTTATACGTGGTTGATCATCGCCCAAGTGGAGATTTGATTATTCGTCCGGAAGCAGTTTACGGTTAGGTCTTTTATCTTCTTTATCCCTTTAAAAGATCGCTTATTCCTCTTTCAACTGTTCCCGAGTTTAATCAGATTCTCTCCACAAACTCGGACAGGAAACAGGCAATTCTGGAGGAGGGATTAACATGGCGATCGCATTAGAAAAAAAAGTCTATAACTTCGTTACATTAACGGCGAGTGTTGTGATCACATCGATGGGATTTAATGTGGTTTCATCGCTGAATTCTTACTCCAACTATACGCCCGAGAATGTAATTAAAGAAGCGGTAGAGTTGAATGTTAAATCGTCCAACCGACGCCCACCGACAGAACATGATGGCGGTAGTCGTTGGGTATCAGAGAATAAAAATAACCCAAATTTGAGAATGAAAACCAACTAAATTTTTGCATTATTGTCAATTGTTGATTCACTTCGTACCCTAACTCAAGAAGCTTACATACTAGCTCAATGGTAGAGCATTCGTCTATAGAACGATTGGTAGCAGGTTCAACTCCTGCGTATGAACAACAGCTTTTTTGACTTGTATGAAGTGCTTTCAACTCCCGTCCCGTATCCCGATCAAAACAGCCTACATCCATTTACCTAATAGGTGAAAAATAAAAGGTTCCTGCTGTTTAAACTCATACGGGACTCTCAAAAACCCGAAGAAACTCTAACTCAAAAATATCAAGTTGAGATTGGGTTTTTTAACCGACTATAAATTTAGAAAAAAATGGCGATCGCCGCACCCCAACCCGATAAGCTTACAAACTTAAGTTGATAAACTTGATCAGTTCAAAAGCTTATCAAACTTGTGCGGTTCATATAAAATTTTTAAAACTTATTCAATAGTTTTAATTCTGTGGCGATTGCCTCCTCAAAATTCCAAGGAGGTTGGTAAAATGGTAATGAATACAGCCGAACGTGATTTACGTTTAGAAATGCTAAATAGCTTGTTAACAACTCCCCACCGGAAGTTAGAACAAGTTGCAGAAATTCATCAATTAATTGTTGAACTTGACCCCATTTTTTACGGTCATTTGGCGGTTTGGTATCAACAAAACGGAGATGTTCGCGATCATCAAGAAGTGTTCATTGCTCATCTGTTAACGAGCGATATTAATGAACACCGAGATGCGGGTTTTATGATGTTACAAGAACTACCCCCTTATCAAGTTTCACGGGTGGTAGACTTTATGAAAATTCATCGGAATAAATTACCCCGTTCCGCTCGAACTGCTGTCCGTCGTTATCTCGAAAAACGCGAACAAAATATTAATTTATTTGACCGGGCTGCAATGCGGGGACGCAAAGCGATGAAGCATCTTTACGCCAGTTTGCACATCAAACCGAGCGAACGGGCGAATGCAATTTTGTTTCGAGAAGAACCGCCAGAAGGGTCATTAGCTGCGGTCATTAAGCAGTTAAATAAAGCAGAAACCTCCCTCGAACAAGCGCGTTTAATTGTTGAATTTAACATTCCTTACACCATCGCTGTGGGAACAATTAAACAGCTTACACCCCCGGTTTTGGTGGCGTTAATTAATTCGATGACTCCCCAAGAGGTGATTAATAATCTCAAATCCCTTAAAAATCGGGGTGCGATGGATAATCCCCAAGTCAAAGCGTTAATTGATGACAAGTTAGAACAGGCAAAAAATAGCAATCGCGTTTCTGCTTTTAAAGCAAAAGTTGCGGGAAATGTCGCCGAATTTGACACGGAAACCGCAGCAAAATTAGAACAAATTACCAACGAACAAGTTAAGCGTCGGGGTGCGATTACCAAACCCACTGCTTTGTTTGTGGATAAGTCCGGTTCTATGCAAAATGCGATTGAAGTTGGGAAACAATTGGCGGCATTAATTTCGGGGATTACTCAAGCGGAATTGTATGTTTTTGCCTTTGATACAATCCCCTATCCGATTGTTGCCAAAGGTCAAGAATTAAGTGACTGGGAACAGGCATTTAAACACATAAAAGCCGATGGAGGAACCAGTATAGGCTGTGCGTTAGAAGTGATGCGGAAAAAGCGTCAACTCGTCGATCAAATTATTTTGGTGACGGATGAAGGAGAAAATCAAACGCCTTATTTTCCCACCGTTTATAAGCAGTATTGCCGCGAATTGGGGGTAATGCCGAACGTGATTATCGTCAAAGTTGGTTATACAAATCATTGGATTGAACGCCAACTCAAAAATCAACAAGCCCCCGTTGAAACCTTCACCTTTGCGGGTGATTATTACTCGCTTCCGAACTTGGTTCCGATGTTATCTCGTCCGTCTCGGTTAGAGTTGTTGATGGAAATTCTAGAGACTGCTTTACCTGTACGGATAAACAAGTAAAAAAACAGTTGGCATTATTCATTATAATGATGGGTAATGCTTTTTTATTCGCCGTTTATCTAAAAAATTTAAGGGGATTAAAAATGGGAATTCATAACCCAAAACGTTTGGGTGAGTTGTGGGATAAAACTCGACTGGATGTTATTTTAGATGAGATTAACGCCATTAGCGATAAAGTTGTATTATCGGGCGGATGGGCTTGGCATTTTATGACGCCAGAAAATCATATCGAGTACAAACACGCTCACGATCATAAAGATGTCGATATTTTTGTTAAACCCGAAAATTTTGCTGAATTAATTACTCAGTTAAAACAACGGGGCTACGACAAAACTTGGACGAGATTTGATCGTTTACCTGGTTCTGAGACGTTCTCTCGTTATACGAAAATTGTTCAGTTAGACCGGGAAACAATTAAGGTTATTCTTGACGTTTTTGTTGGGAATGTTCCTACTGTAAACGTGAGAATTTTTACGCTCGTAGAACCGAAGTTTTTGTTGTCTTTATATGGCGTTAAACATAGTAGCGATCGCTGTTTTGCGGTTAAAATTGCTTCTGAACTTTTACAACAGGGAATCAACCCCATTGGACATTCAGAAATGGCAAATTATCAACCGTTTTTATCTCAATACTAAATTCGATGAAACTGCGAACCGAATCCTACCTTAACCAAGTTCAAAAATGGCCGCAAATCGGTTATCATATTTTGGCACAATTTGATGAAACATCGGTGATTGTTTATCAAGCTTACCGTTCCGAAATTGGTGATTTTGCGGCAAAACATGGCTATTTTGGCGGTGAATTTCGCCTCAACCGGATGAGTTGGATTAAACCCAATTTTCTCTGGATGATGTACCGTTCGGGATGGGGAACCAAAGCCGAACAAGAAGTCATTTTAGCGGTGAGAATACAACGAACTGCTTTTGATGATATTTTAAAAAATGCCGTTCATTCTAGCTTTATTCCTCACATCTATTCAACCCAAGAAAACTGGAAACAAGCGGTTCAAAATTCCGAGGTGCGTTTGCAGTGGGACCCGGATCATAATCCCATTGGAGACAAATTAGAACGCCGTGCGATTCAATTGGGACTGCGAGGGGAAGTTTTAAAAAAATATGCTCAAGAATGGATTGTTGAAATTGAAGATATTTCTAACTTTGTTCGCGAACAATATCAAGTTATTTGCGGGGGAGATTGGAGGGATTTAATAACTCCGACTGAAACCGTTTATCCCGCTGCTTCTGTAGAAGTTGCTCAAAAATTAGGACTTTCCAAACTTGACAAAATCGGATATAATAGTTGATATTGATTGCTGTTGTAGAGAATCATGCCAGCTTTAGATCTCTATCACGATGCTGTTAAAAATGCCTTAATTAAAGAGAATTGGACAATTACTCACGATCCCTTGCATTTGAGATGGGGAACTAAGGATATGTATGTAGACTTGGGTGCAAAACAACTACTCGCAGCCGAACTAGAAGACCGAAAAATAGCCGTTGAAATCAAAAGCTTTATCGGTTATTCTGATGTTGAAGATTTGCGAAATGCAGTTGGACAGTTTGTGATGTATCGTGCTGTTCTTCGTAAAACAGAACCGAATCGTGCATTGTATCTAGCTGTCCGTGAAACTACTTATAAGTCTACTTTTGAAGAACCAATAGGTCAACTTTTAATCGAAACCGAAAACCTAAATTTATTAATTTTTGAACCCAAAAAAGAGGTGATTGTTCGATGGATACCTTAAACCATGATAGACAAATCATTAAACAAGTTTTAGCTGCAAACGCCAAATTTTACACCCATGATGAGGTACAATACAAATTAGTTGTTGACTCCGAAACAGACAGTTATTTAATCATTAGTTTGGGATGGGATGGAGTTAAGCGAATACACAGTTGTATGGTTCACTTGGATATTATTGAGGGTAAAATTTGGGTTCAACGGGATGATACAGAAGATGGAATTACACCGGAATTAGTAGAAGCTGGAATTCCCAAAGATCGCATTGTTTTAGGGTTTCATCTTCCGGATGTTAGACCCCATACGGGGTTTGCATTGGCGTAACCTCTCAATAGGAGAATCGCTTAACCTAAAGATAATATTGTTTACCTATATAACTTAAATATAATCTTTGTAAACCTTCCGAAGTTGGCTAAAATGTTGATGTAGTTGGTTATATCGAGTCGAATTAAACCCTAACTACCGTGTTAAAACCTATTAGATCAATCGGAATTTTCACCCTGGCGCTTCCCCTAGTCGCTATTTTAGCAGCCTGTGGAGAAAATAAACTAGAAGCCTGTCGCATTTTGGAAATAGAAGATGCAGAAGCGGAAGTCGATTTCGGCGATGTGGATGTGGAAAGAGGCGAAGTTGAAATGATCTGTGGAGGTGAAGCGGTTGTCGATGTCACTTGGGGAGAATTTAGAGGTAAACTGGGTATTGATCCGGGTCGTTATCAGAATAATTTTAGACAATTTGAACAGCAAGTTTCTTGTTTTAAAGAAGATCGGGGTAAAAATGTTGTCTTTTGTCGTCGGGGAAATTCTAACGAAATGGTCAGTCTAAATTTTAGTTATGATGATTAGAAACCTGATTGTAGGGGCGGGTTCTGTACAGATGTATGTTTCTCATCAATAATCTATATAAACCCGCCCTCATATAATTATGGTGCGTCAATTTCTCTGATTTTTTTTCAAGAATTTCAAGATTTAGGGTTTGACGCACTTCACAACTGTCGTGATTGTAGGGGCGGGTTCTGTACAGATGTATGTTTCTCATCAATAATCTATATAAACCCGCCCTCATATGATTATGGTGCGTCAATTTCTCTGATTTTTCTCAAAAATTTCAAGATTTAGGGTTTGACGCACTTCACAACTGTCGTGATTGTAGGGGCGGGTTCTGTACAGATGTATGTTTCTCATCAATAATCTATATAAACCCGCCCTCATATGATTATGGTGCGTCAATTTCTCTGATTTTTTTTCAAGAATTTCAAGATTTAGGGTTTGACGCACTTCACAACTGTCGTGATTGTAGGGGCGGGTTCTGTACAGATGTATGTTTCTCATCAATAATCTATATAAACCCGCCCTCATATAATTATGGTGCGTCAATTTCTCTGATTTTTTTTCAAGAATTTCAAGATTTAGGGTTTGACGCACTTCACAACTGTCGTGATTGTAGGGGCGGGTTCTGTACAGATGTATGTTTCTCATCAATAATCTATATAAACCCGCCCTCATATAATTATGGTGCGTCAATTTCTCTGATTTTTTCTCAAAAATTTCAAGATTTAGGGTTTGACGCACTTCACAACTGTCGTGATTGTAGGGGCGGGTTCTGTACAGATGTATGTTTCTCATCAATAATCTATATAAACCCGCCCTCATATAATTATGGTGCGTCAATTTCTCTGATTTTTTCTCAAAAATTTCAAGATTTAGGGTTTGACGCACTTCACAACTGTCGTGATTGTAGGGGCGGGTTCTGTACAGATGTATGTTTCTCATCAATAATCTATATAAACCCGCCCTCATATAATTATGGTGCGTCAATTTCTCTGATTTTTTCTCAAGAATTTCAAGATTTAGGGTTTGACGCACTTCACAACTGTCGTGATTGTAGGGGCGGGTTCTGTACAGATGTATGTTTCTCATCAATAATCTATATAAACCCGCCCTCATATAATTATGGTGCGTCAATTTCTCTGATTTTTTCTCAAAAATTTCAAGATTTAGGGTTTGACGCACCCTACAACAAAGAAACCCGGTTTCTAATTTAACCGAGTAACGCTTTGACCTTGTTCATAATACCATCGGGATCAATACCTTGATGGGGATATTGTTCCCACAACCCGCCAGAACCTTCGTGATAAGTTGCTAAACTGGCGAACTTCGGTGAAAAACCCCGTTCTAACAACCAAGTTCCAAAACGGCTACCGAGTCCGGTTCGACGGTTAAACGCTTCAACAACAACAACCATTGGAGACTGACCAATTTTTGCCATCATTTCTTCATCAACAACATTCAACGTCGCCTTATTAATTAAACCGACATCAATTCCTTCTTGTTTGAGGCGTTCAACCGCATCGAGAGAACGGTACAAAGCATCTCCAAAACTAACAATATATCCGGCCGTTCCTTCGCGGATAATTTCATCTTTTCCGGGAGTAAACTTGTATCCTTCACCGAAGAAATTACCGCCATCGGTATTCAAAATATAAGGCACTTTTGAACGAGTTGAGAAAATAAACCGCAACCCCGGATCGGAAAAAACCGCCTCAACACAAGCCTTCATTTGGTTGGCATCTGCGGGGAAATATAACCGGGTTTCATAACCATCATCCAAGCCATTATCGGCGAACATATTATTCAAACCGAAGTGACAAGTATTATCGGCCATGTCATCAATACCGGAGTGGGAAAAATGGCAAAGCAAGTTAGAATAATTCAACCGCGCCATTGTAATTTCAGAAATACACATTTCTAAAAAGGCGCTGAACGTGGCGAAAATTCCTTGTTTGCCTTTTTCCATTCCAAAACCTGCGGCAGCCGAGAGGTTGCCCCGTTCCATAATTCCGGCTTTAATATAAATCTCGGGGAACGCTTCACCGATCGCTTTTAAACCGCAAGAACCCTCTAAGTCACTATCAATACACATGACTTTTTCTTTGCGTTCGGCGTCGTTCATTCCTTGCAAAACCGAAACCACCGCTTCACCAAATACATTCCGGTTCGACCCAACTTTATCACTCGAACCCATAAAAGTATAGGTTTGTTTGGGCTTTTCAATACTCTTGAGATAGTCTACCGCAGCAGTTCTACCTTTTGCTTCTAAGTATTTAATCGCCTTATCAACGGGAACAACATCGTGACCGTGTTCGGACCCTTCTATTCCTTCTATTCCAACAGCCATCGGACGTTTATTCACCACAGCAACCGGCCCGTCAGTATTCACGGCTTCGCAGATACGACGGTAGAGATCATCAATATCTTCGCCGTTTCCTTCTAAGATTTTCAGTCCGTGACCTTCCAAAGTTTTCGCAACACTAAAACCGGGAATATATTCAGAAGGATGTCCGGCAATAGTAACATCATTGTCATCAATAATTAGCTTAACGTTGAGGTTTTGAGAAACGGCCAAGCGTGCGGCTTCGGCGTCGTTTCCTTCCTGTTGTGACCCATCGGAACCCAAACAGAAAACCGTTTTATTGGGGTTCGCCCTCGCCACACCGTTAACATAAGGCCACATATGACCCAAACGACCGGAACTAAATTTTACCCCCGGTGTGAGTCCAAGTTCGGGGTGTCCGGGTAGGGTAGAACCGGCCATGCGATAATGAACGAGTTTCTCAGCCGGAAGTTCGCCCGCTAGCGTCGCCATCAAGTATTGAGTCGCGACTCGGTGTCCGGCTTCATCAAAGAAAATCGGTACAAATTTATCCGGTTTACCTCGGAATAGCGCATCGAGGATCATCACTTCCGGTACCGTATCATAAGGACCGCCCGTGTGACCGCCAACGCCTCTGGCTGCACCCGTCGCCGTGAAAAATACGATAGTATCGCGACAGAGTTGGATGTTGGCTTTGAGGGTTTCTCTCTGTTCGTCGGTTAGGGTAGAGTTGGCGGGGTCGAGTGAGAGGGGTTTGTAGGCCCCGAGGTCTATCGGAAAAGTAGCTTGAGTGACTGTCATCGGTAATACTTTATACGTTGGGTGAGTGTTTGGTCTTCGATAGAAGCAATTAACAGCAGCAATCGACTTTAATTAAAGCGTATAGATTTGGGTGACGTCTGCCAACCCTCTCAGTAAAAGTTAGGGGTCTCCTCGAAGGGGTAGTGAACTGCTGCTATTAGAAGTTTACCGTTATTTTGAGATTAAATACTATTGGATTTTGTACCTAATACCGCAACTGCCACTCCGGTTAAAATCACAATAGCACCCCCTAACACCGCTACTGAGGGAATTTCTTCAAAAAAGACATACCCCAAACCGCTCGCCCCCACCGGTTCAAATAATATTGCTAACATCACTAAAGTTGGAGAAGTCCGGTTAACCGCCCAACTAAAACTTGTATGTCCGACAAGTTGCGGTAAAATTGCCATTAAGATTAGGTAAACATACACTAAGTTCGGATAGCCGCTATAATTTGTTCCGAAGAAAAACGGTAACGGTAATAAAATTAAGGCGGCAACGGTATAAGCAACGGCTACATAACCGCCTATTTTAAATCCTCTTTGTTGGGCTTCTCGTCCGAAAATTAGATAAAAACTAATTGCCCAAGCGCCAATTAAAGCCAAACTATTTCCCAACGTCGGATTTTGACTCGCGTCTGTTGTATTTCCGTCTCCCAAAGCAATGATTATCCCGCCCGTTAAAGCAATAATTATCCCCAATATTGTTAGTTTTGACGGTTTCTCTTTTAACCAAATTGCCGATAAAATTGCCACCCAAATGGGGCTGGTTGTCACTAATGTTGTCGAAGCGGCGATTGAGGTGTAAGATAAAGATGTGATCCAGGTGGCAAAGTGTAACGCCAAACAAACCCCCGCTATTGCCGCATAAAATAACGCTCCGGGTTCTAGCGATCGCCAAGTTATTTTTCGCCAAGTCGGAACCAAAAGTAACGCCGCAAACGTTAGCCGGGAAGCCGACATCACCAAACTAAATCCTACACTATTAATCTCGGCGGTTGCTGTTGCCAAACGGACTAAAATTGCACCCGTCGAAACGCCAATTACTCCGATAAATACCACAAAACCGACTAACCAGGGCGAAGTAGAATTAGAGTGTTGCATAAAAATCTATTATCAAAAAAACCGTAGGGGCGGGTTCGGCCAAAATTTATCTTTCTCATCAATAATCTATATAAACCCGCCCCCCTTAATGTTAACTTCTCAATTGTTGCATAAAAATCTATCATTTATTCTCAAAAAAACCGTCGGGCGGGTTCAGTCCAAATTTATATGATATCCGGTTAATTAATATTGTTATGGGGGTGGGGCGGGTTGAAATCAATCTCGGAGTGGTCGTCAAAATCAATCCTGAACCCGCCCCTACAGCATGATTGTTGATTAGTGGGATATTAGGGGTGGGGCGGGTTGAAATCAATCTCGGAGTGGTCGTCAAAATCAATCCTGAACCCGCCCCTACAGCATGATTATTGATTACTCGGATATCATATAACTTCTCAATTGTTGCAGAAAAATCTATCATCTATCATAATATTCCTAGAAACCCGATTTCGCGAAAGTTACCGGATTTCTGAATACATTGTACAGGTTGAAAATTTATCATGGTTTCTACCGTTTTAATTACTGGCGCCTCTCAAGGAAGTGGGAAAGCAACCGCTTTACTGTTTGCTAAAAAAGGTTATAATGTCGTGTTAACAGCCCGCAATTTAGAACGTCTAGAAGCGGCTGCAAACGAAGTCCGAAATCTGGGCGGTTCGGCGTTACCAATTCCGGCAGATGTGGGAGAAGTTCAACAGGTTAAAGAGTTAGTTGAAAAAGCCTTAGATGCTTACGGAAATATTGATGTTTTGGTGAACAATGCCGGAATTTGTTTGACGGGTTCAATGGCAAAAACCACCTTGGAAGATTGGCAACAAATAATGAATACCAACTTCTGGGGTTATATCCATACCATTAACGCCCTTTTACCCCATTTTCTCGAACGAAAAAAAGGAACTATTGTTAACGTTGGTTCCGTTGGGGGAAAAATGCCCGTACCCGATATGACGGCTTACTGTGCGAGTAAATATGCTGTTACCGGACTAACAGAAACTTTGCGTTTAGAACTCGCTTCAAAAGGGATTCATGTCTGTGCGGTTCATCCGGGAGTTATTAACAGTAATTTCATGGAAAGAGCGCAATTTCGCGGCGAAAATGATAGCGAAGTTGAACAGCGTCGCCAACAAATGCAAAGCCTGTTAGAATCTTCTTTTGTTAGCCAACCGGAAGATATTGCTAAAGCCATTTGGGAAGCGGTGGATCAGAAAAAATCAGAAACCGTTGTCGGGTTGACGTCGTTTGCAACAGAAGCCTATCGGTTGTTTCCGGGGTTAATGCAGTTTATAATGGGTCAAGCCCAAAATCAGCGAAAATAAACTCAGTTCGTTGTCGCGCTTTAGCGCAAGAAAAGGACTAAAATTCAACAACAAGCAGTTAATTCGTTGTTGTGCTTTAGCGCAAAAAAGAAGGACTAAAGTCCAACAACAAGCAGTCAGTTTGTTACAATGGAAAAAGAGAGAAACAATCAAGTTCGTTATCGGGGGGTTTTGAGTCACCAGATGTAAAGTTGGGTTAAGAAAAGATGACTTAACAAAGAATTCCGTTTAACTTAACGAGAAATCGGTCAATAGGTCATTGATCTGTTGGCGAGAAACGGTGCTACTATAGACCTATTCTCGCTCTTGGTACTCAACATCATATTGTATTATGGCTCAGTATTTACTTAGCTTCTTTGCTGCATTAGTGATTGGGGTGGTGTTTAATTCCTCCGTCAAAGTCGTCAGTGGTGGAGATCAAGCCATTGTCGAAGGTTTAAATGGCCGCCACCGCACCCTAAAACCCGGAGTTCGTTATATTATCCCCTTTTTGGAAAAAGTCGTCCACTACGACACCACACGGGAACGGTTTATCGACATCAAACCTCAGGAAGTGATTACCGGGGATAATACTCCCTTAACCATTGATGCCGTTGTTTATTGGAAAATCGAAGATATCGAGAAATCTTACTATAACGTTGAACAAGTTGAACAATCAATTGCTAATTTAGTTCTGACAACCCTGCGAGCAAAAATTGCTACAATTGAGATGAGAGAACTGTTCTCGTCAATTAATGAAATTAACGATTTGCTCCTGAAAACTTTAGACGAAGCCACAGACAACTGGGGAATTAAAGTTATTCGGGTTAACCTCCAAAGTGTTACCCCGCCTGCGGCAATTATGAAATCAATGGAGCAGGAAAAAGCGGCAGAAAACAAAAAACGGGCTGAAATTAGTATTGCTCGCAGCGAAGCCGAATCAATAGAAATTTTGTCTAAATCTCTACAAATTCCGCCCAATAGTCGGGAGTTTATTCAATATTTGATTGCCAAACAATACGTTGAAGCTCATCAGAAATTAAGTGCAAGTAACAATTCCAAAATTATCTTTATGAATCCCGGTCAACTTAATGAAGCACTGGGGAACTTAATGGAGGAAGATCTCGAAAGTTCTCCCCGAGATAGTTCGGGGTCTAGAAAATTGAAAATCGTCAAGCCGGATATGAGCAAAAAACCCGATGATAATATCGGCAATAGCGCCAGCTAAATCCCCGTGAATTTAGGAGTCAAGACGATGGCCGCAACTCGAACAAAAGCGGTCTTCTGGCTTAACAGAAGCACCACATTGACTACAAAAATGTCGGGTGGGATGGGTTGATTGTTCGGGAGAATTCAAACGCATTTCCATATTTCCCATCCGCATTTCCATCGGCTCCATTTTCATCGGTTCCATCGGTTTCATCGGCTCCATTTTCATCGGTTCCATCGGTTTCATCGGAGACATTGTGGCGTTGGGAATACTAGAAACTTGTTGCAGTTGTAGCATCTGAGATTGATTTGTCGAAGGTGGATGATTTACCATCCCCATGCTATTTCCCTGCACATTAATATAGTATTTTCCCTGTGCCGTTTCAATTTCAATCGTAATTCCCCCGTTATGACGGTAAACCTGAGGAGGAGAAGTCCAACTTCCGGTGGTAAAACTGCTACTGGACTGCTGTTGTTGTCCGGGACTGCTGGTGACTGTCGTAACAACGGTTTGGTTGGCTTGAGAATCTAAGTAGACTTTCTGAGTTGAACTCAGTTCGCATAGATAAGCCATATTTGCCCCCTCTTGAACTTCACATCTAACTCAATTATAGTAAAGTCAGGTCAATTCCAATCAGACTTTCTTAATTATTGTGTTATAAATTTAGCCCAAAATAGAGAATAAATTCATCAACTCGAATTTTTGACCGCTCCTCAAGTCTCCTAAAAAAATTGCGATCGCCAATTCGCGAAAATTAAAATAACCTAAAGGCGCAGTTTTTGGTAAACTCAAAAAATGCCTCTGTTTGAACGAGCGATTAAACCATGAGTCAAGCAATTGAACAGCTACAATCGGAATGGAATGAGATTAAAGCACAACTCGATGAAATACAAGCTGAATATCGGGCTTTATGTGACAAACGTTCTTGTTTTTACGGGATGCTAATCTTTCCCAAAGACAACTCCCCAGAGGCTCAAGCCGAATTCGATCAACAATGTCAAACTCAAGTCACCCAATGGTCAGTGAATTTACCCGACTTAGAGCGAGAGATTAAAGCAATTCATTTAAAAATGAAAAAAATTCAAGCTAAACTCGCCGTTAAACAAGCAAAAATTTATGAATTGCAGGCGAAAGAAATTTGGTTGGAATTAGGTCAAAAAGCGCGAACCATTAATCAATTATCGCAGCAAATCAAACAGGAAGTTCAAAACTTTTGGCAATTTTCTCATAGTTTTCAACCCCGTTATCAAGATTGGCTACCCGAACCCCCTCAACTCGTTTACCGCGATCAAATTCCAACCGTTCCCGTGATTCAAGAAACGGAAAATGGGCTAGAATTAACCCATCAAGAAATTAATTTAGAGAAAGATTGAGCGCCGAGTCAATGATTAGGAAACGAATGATCGCCTTATTTTTAATTGTGGGTTCTCTCATCGTTATCGGCAGTTGGAAAACCGACATTTATAATATTTTAGTTTTCCGAGACTCCCCTATTTTTCTCTCAAAAAAAGCCAGTGTTGAAGCGAAACCCAAACCTGAGAAAACCCCTTTATTATCCGAGGTGCAACCCGCAAATTCTCCGCCAAATCCAGAAATAGACCCCGAACAAATTTGGAGTCATCTCGAAAGCCTAGTCGGAGAACGTTATACAGAAAATCATCGGGAATTTACCCGCAATTATTTAATCAAACAACTCAAACAATTTGGACTAACTCCTACCTTGCAAACCTTTGAACAAGGTGTTAATATAGTTGCTAAAACACCCGGTAACGATCCTCAAGCTCCCACTCTATTAATTGGCGCTCATTATGATACCGTGCCGAACTCACCCGGTGCCGATGATAATGCTAGCGGAATCGCCGTAATCTTAGAAGTCGCCCGGTTGTTCGGTTCAAAATCAACAGCAAATTCCTTAGAAATTGTATTTTTTGACCAAGAAGAACCCGGACTTTTAGGAAGTTTAGCCTTTACCATTCGCCCCGAAAATATACAAAATTTGCGCGATGTTATTATTTTGGATATGGTCGGTTATGCCTGTCGAGTTGAGGGCTGTCAACAGTATCCTCCCGGCTTAAATGTCGCACCTTTATTACAGGCAAATGGGGTAACTTCTCCCAACAAAGGCGAGTTTTTAGTCATCGTCGGAGAAGCCCAACACCGAGACTTGTTAGCATCATTTCAGGGGATATCTTCTCGCTTATCCAAACCCAATTTACCCCCCGTTGTTCCCTTACCCATCCCCTTAAAAGGCCTACTCACCCCCGATGTTTTACGCAGCGATCACGCCCCCTTTTGGTATCAAAATATTCCCGCCGTCTTAGTAACAGATACCGCCAATCTCCGCTCGCCTTATTATCATCAACCCACCGATACTTTAGACAATCTTGACCGAGAATTCCTGATGGGTTCGGCTCAAGTTATTGTCAATGTGGTGACTCGTTTATTAGAATATTAAATAAAAATTGGGACAAAATTGGGACAAAATTCAAGCGTTGACCATTCACCCAAACAATTAACGGATGAACCCCCGATATAAACTGAAAATCGTCTGATATAATAAGTTCACTCTCTAAAAAGGTAGGCTCTCTCTTTAGCTTTCTGATTCGGCAAACTTGACCCGTGAGATGAACATTCAACTCACACCAAAATTCTCCCGGATGGAAACAATTAATCATACACTCATCGAGACTTGACTCATGAACACAAAAGAAGACCTCCGCCAACTATTACTCGATCTCGACAACCGAGGTTATAAAGCATACAAAGATATTCTCGGTACTTACGAGTTTGATGACTTTACCCTAATTATTGATTACGTTCAAGGCGATCCCTTTGCCGCCCCCAGTAAGTTTCGAGTTCATATCCCGCCCAACGTCGCAAATTTTCCCCCCGAACTCTACAAAACCTCCATTCGAGAAATAGCTTTACGAGACTACCTCACCCGCCAATTTGACCGCAGTAGCCGAGATATTAGCAGCCGTCGGGGGACCGGAAAAAGCGGGATGATTGCGATTACAAAAATGGGACAAGAAGTCTTAGAACGCACCTCAGCCCGTTTTATTTATATTGCCCCTCCCGCACCCAAACTCACCGGCGGCAACCCCGCTTTACAACGGGCTAAACCCATGCCTTCCACCAAAGAAAAAGGCATCGAAATGCGCTTTTTTGTCGGACTTCCCGCCCGAGGACGACAAATTTTAGGGCGGCAAGCAGCGGCGATGATTTGTGATGATATTCCCCTAATTGTTGAACGTTCTCTTAAATATAAAAACCTCGATCCCGAAGTTTGTAAACGGCACGTTGAAACCGTCGAAGATAACGACTGGTTGCGTCAACAACTCGCCGAAAAAGGATTAGTTGCTTTCATTCCCAATGGTGCCATTTTACCCCGGCGCAGCGGCGTTGATTCCCGACCTCTACAAACCGATGTGGTCCCATTTCAATCGCCCGCATCTTTAGAAGTAGAATTTAATCGCCCCAATTCCGGCGAGATTAAAGGCTTAGGAATTCCCAAAGGAATTACCTTGATTGTTGGCGGAGGATATCACGGGAAATCAACCTTACTTCACGCCATAGAATTGGGCGTTTATAATCATATTTATGGCGACGGACGAGAATGTGTTGCCACCAGTTCCGATGCCGTGAAAATTAGGGCCGAAGATGGTCGCAGCGTTGCCGGGGTTGATATTTCTCCTTTTATTAATCAATTGCCTCAAGGACGCTCTACCCTAGAATTTACCACCGAAAATGCCAGCGGTAGTACCTCCCAAGCGGCGAATATTATGGAGGCTTTAGAGGTGATTGTTCGCCTCACAAATGACTCCGCTAACAAGGGGAATTCTCCGGTTTTATTAGTTGATGAAGATACCGCCGCCACTAATTTTATGATTCGCGATCGCCGAATGCAAGCCCTGATCGCCAAAGAACAAGAACCCATTACCCCATTTATTGATAAAGTTCGCCAACTTTACACCGATTATGGCGTGTCTACAATTTTAGTTATGGGGGGAAGTGGCGATTATTTTGATGTCGCCGATACGGTGATCGCAATGGAGAATTTTCAACCCCAAGAATTAACCGAAAAAGCCAAAGAAATCGCCGCCGAATTTACAACAGGTCGGACCACAGAAGGCGGCGAACAATTTGGTCATATTCGACCCCGAATTCCCATCCCAGACAGTTTAGATCCCAGTCGCGGACGGCGAGATGTCCGGGTGAAAGTTCGCGATATCGATGAAGTCACCTTTGGAACCGAAGATGTTGATTTGTCCGCCGTTGAACAGCTTGTTTCAAAAGATCAATTACGGGCGATCGCAGCGGCAATGGTTTATGCTAGAAAACAATATATTAATGGTGAATATACTCTGTCTGAAATTTTAGATCGAGTTATGGCCGATATTGCCGAAAAAGGATTGGATGTTATTACCCCTTTTCCTCAAGGAGATTTAGCCATGTTTCGACGATTTGAACTCGCCGCCGCTATTAACCGAGTCCGAACATTAGAAGTGAAATCTACACAAGAAATGAAATCTGTACAAGCAGTTGAATCTGTAGAAGAAACCGAATCTACACCTGCACCAACCCCGAACGAAGAATCCTAAAGGCTAAAATATAGAGGCGTTGTCTCCAACGTCTCTATCGAAATCTCAACAATAGCATTCAAACAGAAAATTGATGATAACTCAAAGAATTACTCCGCAATAAAACAGAATTTTGCTGTTGCGTTTTAGCGGTAAAATTAGCCGAAACTTGAGTAAAACCCCAGTAAGTTACTATTCCCATCAACCAACCTAATATTAAAAAAATTGCCACAGAATTATTAGTTTTATAGATGTGTTTTTTGGGTTTTAATGAAGATTGTAGTCGGGAAGAATGAGAACATTTGGAAACATTTCTAGATTGTAGAGGAGATGGTTTTGAGCCGGTTCTTAAGCGTTCAAGTTCTTGCTGTTGTTTGTATTCTGCCAAGCGTTGTGCGCGTTCCCATTGCATGATTTGAGCATACACCGAATAAGAACTTCTGCTGTTATCCTCCATAATTACCTCCCTTAAAAATTGTGAAATAATTGGCGATTAATCATCAATACTCTTTATACCAATTCTTTATGAAGCTGCATCTAATTGATCCCCCCGGCTATATCCTTCGGATAGGCAACGCCTTCGCCACCCCCCTTTCAAAGGGGGGATTAAGGGGGGATAAGGGAATCGTCAAAAGTTGCATGATTAGAAAGAAATGATATTAGCCTAAAATTTTTAACTGACCCGATTGCAAAAGTTCAATGATTAAATTGATATTTTGTAAATCTTCCGGTAATAATTCTTGAGTACCTCGAATAAAAAGAACCAACGTTTGTAAGTCAGAGCGAGTCATTTGATTCGTTGCGAAGATTGTTTGAAATATAGATTGAACCGAAGCCTGAAGTTGAGCATTTAAGACTTCATCTGTCATCTTGCATTTTCCTTCCTCTGCTGTTATTATTCAATATATCTTTTGCGATATTGGATTGAATTCACCTAACCGGGTGATCTTCGCGACTTGAGTGAGCGAACACACAAAAAAAAATAGCTCGGAGCCAAAAGCCAAGGCATCCAAGCTATTTTGAGGTCGTCATCATGTTTCGGATTTACTTTCTAACTTACCGACTCCTAGACCCCACCCACATCACCCAATAGAGTGATTGTGGCAAAATTGGCAATTCTTACCCCTTAAAGCAGCGGTTTGCGTAAATGCCAAGCCGTCGCCTGTTCGTAAGCGTAAGCCACTTCAAACAGTTTCGCCTCACCCAACACCTTCCCAATTAACTGCATACCGATGGGAAGTCCCTGTTCGTCAAACCCACAGGGGAGACTTAAACCCGGTAAACCCGCCAAATTCACCGGAATCGTCATCAAGTCCGACAAATACATACTCAACGGGTCGGAGGTTTTTTCACCCGCCTTGAAAGCCGTTGTCGGCGCCGTCGGACAGACCAACACTTCCACTTGAGAAAACGCCCGTTCAAAGTCCTGTTTAATCAGGGTTCGCACTTTTTGGGCTTTGAGATAATAAGCATCATAATATCCCGCCGACAGCGCATAGGTTCCCACCATAATCCGCCGTTTGACTTCCGCCCCAAACCCTTCGGCACGGGTTTTACAGTACATATCAATTAAATTTTCCGCATCGGGACTGCGAAAACCGTATTTCACCCCATCGTAACGGGCTAAGTTCGCCGAAGCTTCCGACGGTGCAATAATATAATAAGTGGGTAAACCATAGCGGAAACGGGGACAAGAAATCACCTGAATTTCGGCACCCAACTCCTGCAACGTTTCCACCGCCTTCGTCACCGCTTTTTCAACAACCGGGTCCAAACCTTCCCCAAAAGTTTCTTTGATGACACCTATTTTAACGCGACTTCTGGGTTTGAGCGTCGGTTTCAAAGCCGAGAGATAATCCGGGATTTGAACATTTAAGCTGGTGGCATCTTTAGGATCATAACCCGCGATCGCCTGTAATAAAACCGCCGCATCTTCAACGGTTCGGGCCAGCGGGCCAATTTGGTCTAAAGAAGAGGCGTAGGCCACCAAACCGTAGCGAGACACCAGCCCGTAAGTCGGCTTCAGACCCACAATACCACAAAAAGAAGCCGGTTGACGAATCGAACCGCCCGTATCCGAACCCAGCGCCACAACGCATTCATCCGCCGCCACCGCCGCCGCCGAACCCCCCGAAGACCCGCCCGGAACCCGTTGTACATCCCAAGGATTTGCGGTAACTTGATAGGCAGAATTTTCGGTGGAACTCCCCATCGCAAATTCATCTAAGTTCGTCTTCCCGACCATTATCGCCCCCGCTTCGGCCAACTTTTGCGTTACCGTAGATTCGTAAGGCGGGACAAAATTCTCTAAAATCTTGGATGCACAGGTGGTTCTAATTCCCTGAGTGCAGAGGTTATCTTTAATGCCGATGGGAATTCCGGCCAGCAAGCCGATTTCTTCTCCTGCGGCAATTTTAGCATCCACTTGTTGGGCTTGCTGCAACGCTCGATCTGCTGTTACACATAAAAAGCTGTTTAATTTTGAATCCAGTTGCTCAATGCGGTCTAACGCCTCTTGGACGATTTCTACAGCCGAGCGTTCCTTGTTAACCAGTTGTTGGTGCAACTCGCAGATGGACGCCATTCCCTATCCTCGCGTGTGTTAGTTTCTATCGATCAGAGTTTACCAAAAATAGGAGATGATTTTCCTGTAAATCGATTTTTCAGGGCAATTGTATAGATGACTTCATCGTTTTTTTGCCTCATCCTCTCGTTTCCAAGCCGGTTGGTGGAAAATCAATCACATTCTACAACATCCATTACCCAGTTGAACAGATCGAGTTTCAAATTAATCTTGATTTTTGCTAAAATTCCGAAAATTAAGTCCCGATCTCCCAGTTATTCCTCGTTAGAAAGGAGGAATTCCTAAAGAATATCAAAACTATTTCTAATCCCCGAATTAGCTGATCATTGAGCGTTCATCATTATTATAGCCAGCTTATTTATCTAATAAACGACAAATTAATTCACCCGCTCCATTTTTCTCAAACCGTTTTATCTTTCCCGAGCTATCAATTTTAGTCCGTCTGCGACAATTATAAATTTCAACAGGTGTTTTTTTGCCGTTAATACTCACAGACGCTCGATATTCCCAATGATATTTGGCGCTGCGTTTAATACTGAGAATACAAATTTTATTGTCATTGACAGTCCGACACATAGACGCTTGAACCGGTTGGGTAAACGTTAACGAAAAGTAGATTGAGAGTAAAACCGTTATCAAGAATTTCACCATAGATTCTTCAAAAAATAAGTTTACAGCTATTCTACCTTGTTTTTATGAAATTCTAAACTTTCGGGCGGGTTGATTACAGTTATCAGTTATTAGGGAACAGTTCAATAATTGATAATTAATAATGGATAATGGAGAATTACCTCGACCATTATGAAGAGGATTGATAGAGAGGAAATAATGGATAAGGAGAGGTCTTAAACCTCATTAATTAATGATCAATTATCAATTGTCAATTATCCATTGATAAGGTACATCCCAAAAACCCGGTTTCTTTGAGAAACCGGGTTTTTCAAGGCATCATCTGGGTTTTTGATTTTAAAATATAGAGTTTAACAGTCAGTTATCGGGGCGGGTTTATATAAATTGTTTCTTAGAAAATATAGATTAATTCGGAGGCGCGCCCCTACAAAAGTTTTAAATTCCTTTATTCCTACTTGTCAGAATGCAAAAATAATGGTTTGCTAGAGTTGACCGAACTGACCTCTATTTTTTCTAACCTATGTCTAACCCAACCCCGAAGCAAATTTTAGAAACACTGCTTCCTTATCTGCGAGTTGCAGCCGGTTATGCGCGTCAACTTCAACCCCTTATTCGCGCCCTTCCCGCTAAAGACGGAGATAACTTTTTCGCCGAAGCACTAACCGACGCAGACTTATCTATTCAAACCTTAGTTGAAGTCGCTTTGTTAGGAACATTTCCGAATATTCGTTTCTATGGAGAAGAACATGAACAGTCGGGAAATACAAAATATTTTCGCAGTATTGAACTCGGAGAAAAAGGGGATTATTTAGTTACCCTAGACCCTATTGATGGCACTAAATTTTATATGGACGGACACAACAACTATCAAATTATTCTCACCGTTCTTAACAGCGATGAATTTGAAGCCGTGTTAGCCATTTCTCCCGCTTTAAATACTTATTATTATGCGCTGCGAGGAGAAGGAACATTTACGGGTTCTCTCGAAGACGACTTAAACGCTTGTGTTCCGGTGAAATTAGACTCATCCGAACCGATTATTTTGTTGGGATGGGGAATGAGTCAATATAAACCCCTTTTACAAAAATATTATGATGTCATTGATGTTGGAAATGATTACAGTTTAGAAACTCAAATCCCCAACCATAACGGCATTTTAAGCGGTTGTATTTGCGGGGCTGTTACGCGATCTGCTAAATTTATTGATGGGGCTGCACTGGCATTTTTAGCCCAAGAAGCCGGATGTATTGTTACCACCCACGATGGCAGTTCTCCGCCTCCTTTAAACGCCTGTGAAAATTATAGTCGTCCCGGTTTATTGGTGGCGGCTACGGAGTCGGTTCACCGACATTTATTGGAAGCTGCAAAAACTCTAAAAAAGGCTTAGATTAGATTCAATTAAATCTTGAGTCGGACGTTTGGGCTGTAAGTTTGGGGCGCAATTTAGGTTGAGTTGGGCGCAAGTGTAAAGCAATTTGGGCGCAAACAGCAGCGCCCCTACATTTCAATTAATATGCTACGATAAAAATTACACGAATAGATTGAAAATATAGAACCGAATAATATTATGACAATTGCTCAAGACTTGGAACGTTCCCAAGAAGAATGGGTAGAAATAGAATATCCCCCGAGTGACTTAGAAAGTCAGGAGCCGCCTTTGGAAAGTTATTTACATCTACAACAACTTTTGTTACTGCTAAAATGTTTAGATTGGCTGTGGAAAGATAGACAAGATTATTTTGCTGCCGGCAATCTTACTATTTATTATAGTCCGAATCAAAAGAAATCTGAATACTTCCGAGGACCCGATTTTTTTGTTGTCTTGAACACCGAACGCAAACCCCGAAAAAGTTGGGTAGTTTGGGAAGAAGACGGAAAATATCCTCATGTTATTATCGAACTATTATCCAATTCAACCGCTAAAGTAGACCGGACAGAAAAAAAACAAATCTATCAAGAAATCTTCCGCACTCCCGACTATTTTTGGTTCTCTCCAGATACCTTAGAATTCCAGGGTTTTCATTTAGTAGATGGCAAATATCAAGACATTTACCCCAACGAACGGGGGTGGCTTTGGAGTCAACAGCTACAACTTTTTATCGGTATTTATGAACAAAAATTGAGGTTTTTTACTCCCGAAGGCGTCTTAGTTCCCACACCCGAAGAAGCCGCACAAACCGCACAAAAAAGAGCCGTTACAGCCGAAGAAGCAGCCCAAACTGCACAACAACAATTAGAACTTGAACGACAACAAAAAGAAAAACTAGCCGCAAAACTTCGAGAATTAAACATCGACCCCGATACCTTGTAAGATGAAATATTATCATCCCAAAAACCCGGTTTCTTTGATCAACTCTTTTGACTTATTCCAAAAACCCGGTTTTTCTTCGCAACCGAGTTTTGATTCTGACTCCCTTCTATATTATTCCAAAAACCCGGTTTCTTTGAGAAACCGGGTTTTTATTGGCAAAATCTCGCTAAACTAGAAATAATTCAACCAGCGCTTAAAATACTTTTTCCCCAACACTCCAACTATGACCGTTCTTTCTCCCCAACTACAAAAAACGTTATCAACTCCCCTCAAAATTGGTACGGTTGAGGTAAATAGTCGGGTGCTTCAGTCGCCGTTATCGGGTGTAACAGACTTGGTATTTCGGCGCTTAGTGCGGCGATATGCGCCCGAGTCAATGATGTATACTGAGATGGTTCACGCTTCCCAAGTTCGCCATCTCGATGAACTTCCGCAAATGATGGAAGTAGACCCCAACGAGCGCCCTATCAGTATACAACTGTTTGACTGTCGGCCGGATTTTTTAGCCGAAGCCGCCCAACGAGCGGTACAAGAAGGCGCCAATACCGTTGATATTAACATGGGCTGTCCGGTGAACAAAATTACCAAAAAAGGCGGGGGTTCCTCGCTGTTGCGACAGCCAGACGTTGCCGAAACTATTGTACAATCTGTAGTTAAAGCCGTAGATGTTCCCGTAACCGTAAAAACCCGTATCGGTTGGGATGACAACGAAATTAATATTCTTGATTTCGCCAAACGCATCGAAGACGCCGGCGCCGCCATGATTACCATACACGGACGCACTCGCGCTCAGGGTTATAATGGTAAGGCAAACTGGGAATGGATTGCTAAAGTTAAGCAAATTCTTTCTATTCCCGTGATCGCCAATGGTGATATTATTTCAGTGGAAAGCGCTCTCAATTGTTTGCAGCTAACCGGCGCCGACGGGGTGATGTGTTCGCGGGGAACGTTGGGATATCCGTTTTTGGTCGGGGAAATAGACTCGTTTTTGAAGACGGGAGAAATTAAACCCCAAGCCAATATTATTGAACGTCTCGAATGCGCCAAAGAACATCTCAAGGCTTTAGGAGAGTATAAAGGTCAGCGGGGAATTTATCAATCTCGCAAGCACATGACTTGGTATGCTCGGGGGTTTGCGGGGGCGAATGAACTTCGTAACCAGTTAGCGAAAATAGAGTCTGTAGAGCAGGGTTGTGATTTAATAGATCGTGCGATCGCTATTTTTTAAGGAACAGGGGACATGGGAAAGAAAAAATCGTTTTTCCCAGAAATTTCGCGATTTTTTTTTCGGCAGACCCCCTTGACTTTTTCGGGCGGCTTGGGGTATTATTTTACATAATGGGATGGTTGTGAAAAAAATATTTTTGTCAACCCTCGATTATACTAAATATTACTTCTAATCTATCAGAATCAGCCGCCCTTTGTCAACCCTCACACACCGGCGAATCTGAGATCAATAGAAAGGGAAATAGGGTCGAGTAAATAGGCTTTCCCCAAATACTCCGATTGCCCGATCAATTCCGAGTTTTGTATAAAGTTCACGATCGCGATCAACTTTAATCTATTAAAATGACACGAGAATGAGTGAGCGATCGCAAACGTTTCACAAAGCACTGACCACAGAAGATTGACAGGGCGACTATGGAATCACTGAAAGGACGAGATTTCCTGAGTTTGGCTGATGTGAGTATTGATGAGTTGTACTCGCTGCTAGGGTTAGCGTCGCAACTCAAGTCAGGAATGGTAAAAGTTCAACGAAATAAAGTGTTGGGCTTGATGTTTTCCAAAGCTTCGACGCGCACCAGGGTTAGCTTTACCGTAGCAATGTACCAGTTGGGCGGACAAGTCATTGACCTCAACCCGAGCGTTACTCAAGTCAGCCGGGGCGAACCTCTGGTCGATACGGCGCGAGTGTTGGATCGTTATCTTGATATTATCGCGATTCGCACCTTTGAGCAAAAAGATCTTGAAACCTTCGCCGACTATGCAAAAATTCCCGTTATTAATGCTTTAACCGATCGCGAACATCCCTGTCAAGTTCTCGCCGATTTAATGACGGTTCAAGAATGTTTTGGCAAGCTCTCCGGTTTAACGTTAAGCTATTTTGGCGATGGTGCCAATAATATGGCGCATTCGTTACTTTTGGGTTGTGCAATGGTGGGAATGAATGTGAGAATAGCCGCTCCCGCCGATCATCAACCGAATCGTGATATAGTCGATCAAGCGGTTGAAATTGCCCAAAGCAAAACAGAAGTTACCGTTACAGACGACCCCATCGCAGCGGCAAAAGATGCCCACGTTATCTATACTGATGTTTGGGCGAGTATGGGTCAAGAAGAAGAAGCCCGAACGAGAATTCCCGTTTTTCAACCTTATCAAGTTAACGAACAATTAATGGCAAAAGCGGCAAATAATGCCATTGTTTTACACTGTTTACCCGCCCATCGAGACGAAGAAATTACCGACGCTGTTATCGAAGGAAAACAGTCACGAGTTTGGGACCAAGCCGAAAACCGAATGCACGCCCAAAAAGCATTACTCGCCGTTTTATTGGGATAATTAAAAAACCCATTTTCGGGGAGAGTTCCAAACAGTTTTCAGTAATCCCTCATGTAGGGGCGGGTTCTAAATTAATTTATGTTTTCCCACTCTCAACTGATATAAACCCGCCCCGGAGTCAGAATTTAACACTTTTGCCTAGAAAATAAAAAACCCGGTTTCTTCTACGGCGCACCGAAAATAGACTTCGGTGTATTGTAAAAGAAACCGGGTTTTTGGCTTGATTTAACACGAAACTGGATTTTTGAGGATAAATTTCCTTATTCCTGTTGAGATTTAATATTTTCCGCAAACCCAAAATTCACCGTAGGCGGTTCCAAGTTGGGAACGATAATATCGATCCCAGGCGGTAACGGCGGTAATTTCGGGCTACCGGTATTCGCATCAAAGGTTTCTTGGGGTAACGCCGCAATAAAGCTTTGTGGGGGTAACTCTGCCGATCGCATTGTATTCAAAAGTTGAGCCAAAGCAAATTCGAGTTCATTTTGCGGGTTCACCGCTACCCAACCCTCACTGGTCAATTTCCGCAATTCAAAGTGTAAATGAGGCCCGGTAGACATCCCCGTACTTCCCACACGTCCGATCACTTCCCCCTGTTTAACCCATTCTCCGGGTTGTACAAACAATTCCGATAAGTGAGCATAAAGGGTTTCGTGAGATTTGGCTTTGTGATCGACAATCACCGCCAGCCCGTAACCGCCCAACCAGTCGGCGATGGTCACTTGACCCGAATAGGAAGCCACCACAGGCGTTCCCGTATCCGCCCCGATATCAATTCCGGTGTGGAAACGACCGATACCCAATATCGGATGATTTCGCCAACCAAATAACGACGTAATAGGCGCCGGAATACTCAACGGAAATAATAAATTCGTGTCGTTGTTTCCCGGAACCGCAGGCGGTCGCATCGTGCGATTATAATAACTCATCCCGGAATTGCTCATCCCACTCACGCTCACCGGGCCAACTTGAATCGGACTCAAACCCGCCACCGGGACCTGACTGGGCGATGCCCCATACCATTGGGGTGCGGGAGCCGGGGCGCTTTGCCAAGTTCCGCCACCCGCACCATAATAGGAATTGCCGGCGTAGCTGTTATCATTGCCGACATAAACGTTATTGTTATTAATTGAATTGCTATTTCTAACCAGAGGATTTCGGCTACCGCCCATATCCCCTGCGATCGCCGGAGGATAAGCCGGAGGATAAGGGAGATAATTACCATCTGCGGTGTAAGCCGGACTTTCAACGGGTAAACAAGCCCCATCGGGAACACCACCGCCGACGCCGACCGCAAATTCGCATCCGGTGGTTCGTTCGGAGAAAATGACGGTATCGGGGGATTGATAACCGCCTGTTGCCCCAATATTATATTCGGTTTGATCGATATAATTGTTTCCCGGTGGCTCTACATTCGAGTTTTCCGCTTGGGGAGACATCACGGGAGGCGTCGCAACGGGTTGTTTACCCGGAAGAACCAAGCCATCATTTTCGGGGGGAATCGTTGCTTCTTTAGTCGGTAATTCGATGGGTTTAGAAGGCGGAGGAACAATCGTCGGAATCTCCAACTGGGGCGGTTCGGCGTAGTATCTATCTACCGATGGAGGATCGGTCGCCGCCGGTTCAGGATAATAGGGTTCGGGTGCAGAGTAACTGTAGCCTCCCGTTGGCGCTTGATAATCCGGTGCGGGTGCGGGTGCGGGTGCGGGTGTCGAATAGTACCCCGATTGAGAATCGTAACCTCCCGAAGAATAACCATAACCGCCACTGGGTGCAGAGTAAGCTTCCGGTGCAGAATAACTGGGTGCAGAGTAACTGGGGGCGCTGTAACTGGGAGCGCTGTAACTGGGAGCGCTGTAACTGGGAGCAGAATAAGATTCCGGTGCGCTGTAACTGGGTGCAGAATAGGACGCACCCGTATCATAGGGTTGGGAGTCTATCGGAATCGAAAATTCTTGCGTGGCGATCGCACTACCGCCGAGCATACCCAAACTGGTCACACAGCCCAACCCTAAAATAGCTGAACTGCCTGCAATTAAACGAGAGCGTATTTTACCGATATCAGTCCGGGTAGATGATTGTTGTCGCTCGTTAGCACAATCTAAAGATCGAAGGCGTTGGTTAGAGTACCGAGATTCCGTCATTTTCCTCACACAACCGATGTGGATAGGTCAAGTTTTGATATGAAATGATTCTTCTGAACCATAGCCAAGACTTATTTTACCTGGCTCGATGCAAATTTCTTGGGCTTTATTGGCATCATCGGGTTTAAGCATAACCCGGAGTTCGCCGTTTGCATTGACTCCCACGATGACACCGCATCGCTGTGCTACTTTCACTTGCGACCCAATACAGGTTAAAAGCTGCGAGTAGGATTTTAACAAAGATTCTATTCCTACCGTTGATAACTGCCACAAACCAATTCTTAATCCTTGTAAAATCAGTGCGGCCAACATCTCTAACGAGTACACCCTGGGCGGATCGGGACTTTGAGCTAAGTAGGTTTGCAGGTTAATTCCCGTTTCGGGGATGGAGTTTGCCCAATTGATGCCGACCCCGATGACAGCTTGAATAATCTGCCCATTGCTCACCTTAGTTTCTGTTAGGATACCCCCTAACTTACGTTCTGTCAGGATTAAATCATTCGGCCATTTTAAACGAACGGGAATGTCATAATCTCGCAGAATTGTTGCAATTCCCCAAGCACTACAGAGGGTGAGTTGAGCTTGTTGACTGGCTAAAATTTTGGGATCGTAAGCCAAAGACAAGTATAACCCACCTTGGCTCGATTGCCATTGTCGTCCCCATTGTCCCCGCCCTGCGGTTTGTTGACTCGCAATCACGACGGTTCCCGCTTTCGCGCCGGTATTGATTAAATTCCACAGGGTTTGATTGGTCGAAGCAATACACTCGAATACCTGTATATTTAATTCCAAAAGCGGGGTGTTCTCGGTTGGGGCGAATCCCTGTAAGGTTTCTAAAGCGGCTTCTAAACGTTCACAATTGAGGGTCACGGTGGAATTAGAGTAAAATTCTTGGCTAAGATGAAAAGACTTGCGTTCGGACACCCAAATTTAACACCTTTTCCTATGTATAGTTGGTACTGGCATCAATGGCAAGATTTACCCTATCTCAAATGTAGTTTGCTCGATTCTTGGCCTCACGGTTTTTTTAGCCGCCATTTTAACCCCCGTCCTCCCGAGTCCTTGGTCGCCGTTTTAGAACCCGATGCTGCGGCTTATCGCGTTAAACAGGTACATGGGAATTTAGTCTTAAACACAGCCAATATTTCCCCTTTACCCTCGACAGACTCCACAGACTCGCCCGAACTTCTCGAAGCCGATGCCATCTTCGCCCAACATCCCAAACAAGCAGTTTGGGTCGCCAGCGCCGACTGTGTGCCGGTTTTAATTGCCGATACCGAAACCAAAAACGTCGCCGCCATTCATGCCGGTTGGCGGGGAACGGCGCTTAAAATTTTACCGCAAGCGATCGCGCAGTTTCAAGCGGCCGGCAGTGAATTAATTAACCTGCGAATTGCCCTCGGACCCGCTATTTCTGGGGATGTCTACCAAGTCTCCTCCGATGTCGCCCTCCAGTTGGGGGCCACGATTTTACCGATAGAAGCCACAACAGGCGTCGAGGAGGCGTTGGCGGCGCTGTTTGACTTGGCGGAGTCTCCGGTAAAACCGGACCCCGAACCCGATAAAGTCCGGGTTGATGTGCGTCGGGTGAATGCTTTACAGTTGGAGCAGCTTGGCATCAGTTCCGAACAGGTGGCGATTTCGCCCCATTGCACCTACCAGCAACCGGAATCTTTTTTTTCCTATCGCCGAGACCATCTCAAAAACGTTCAGTGGTCGGGAATTGTCAGCGTTGAGTCTTGAGAGCGACCCACCCCGAACGCCCCATCTTGAACGTCAGCTTGTATACTGGTCATTATGGACGAAATAGGTCTATTTTTACGGGTAAACTCCTTAAAGCGATCCTCTATATTGGGGGTGATCGCGTTAAGCTTAAATTAGTTAGAGAGAAAATTTAACAAACTGCGATGAGTGAGCAAAGTCCCTATGAACAGCTTGGGGTCACGGTCGATGCCTCCTTTGATGAAATTCAGGATGCACGCAATCGCCTCAGAGAACAATATAGTGGTGAGCGTCAGCTTGTTGAGTCCATTGAAGCGGCTTACGATGCTATTTTGATGGATAGACTCAAATTGCGTCAGGAAGGAAAAATTAAAGTTCCCGAACGCATCCGTTTCGCAGAGGAACGGGTCCTGCAAAAACAAAAAGCTTCGACCACTGTACAACAGTCTAATTCTTCCCAACCGCAATGGTTGCAGCGAATGCTCGATACTCCTACCCGCTCTGATGTTTTATGGACATCGGCGATGTACGGGGGATTGAGTGTTTTGACTCTTTATCCAGAAATGAATATTCAGTTGTTGCAACTTCCCCTGGCGCTCGGTGTCGGTGCGGGTCTCTATTTTCTTAATCGTAAAGAAAATCAATTTGGTCGGGCTGTGTTATTGACCGTTTCGGGTCTGATTATCGGCTTGATTTTGGGGAGTTTACTCAGTCCGATGGGGGGTTTATTGGAACCCGAACGGTTTATTACGTTGGTCACTTTGATTGTTTTATGGTTGGTTAGTTGTTTCCTCAAATAGTCTGCTAGTGCTTAAGTTCAACTGGAAAGTCTGAAGTTTTCCTTTTTTGGCGGTGGGAAACTTCGGGCTTTCTCGTTTTTGGTTGGGTTTTTATGGGTTTTCGGTTGGGTGGCGCTGCATTGGACCGAAATATTCTATATTTCTACAAGTGGGGTGGGTTAAACTCCTCATCTGATCATCGTTGAGCAAAAACGCTTCAAAGTTGACCCACCCCACTAAATACATTATGATATCGAAACACTTTTTGGACCGAAATATTCTATATTTCTAGAAAAAGTGTACTTAAAATTTTTTTTGGCGTGATGAAATCAATCAATCGTTTGAGATGGGTAGCTTTCGGCGCGGCTGTATTTCTCAGCGCTCACCTGTTCTCGACTTCCCTTGCTTTCGGTTGGCTCACCGCAAATCCCGCGATCGCCAGGACTCCGATTAATGATCAGGTTTCCTCTATTGTTATTTTAGCAGAAGATGGCGTTTTACAAGCGGATGTCCGGCAAGAATTTAATCAAAGCAGTCAAACTCCTTTTAACGCTCATAATTTTACAGGATTGGCGGGTCAATCGGTCACGATTACCGTAGAAAGTTCTGATTTTGTTCCGACTCTAATTTTACTCGACCCTCAAGGAGAAAAAATCGGTGCGAGTGGTCAAATTAGCCGCAATCAATTTAAGTCGGAACTGAAAGCTAGTTTAAATCAAAATGGCGTTTATACTCTCCGAGTTGGCGGGGAAACGTCTACAATAACATCCGGGAAATATTCGCTCAAAATTGCCAATTTAGAACCGCTATCGGTTTCTACAGAAAATCAAGACAATCAAAAACCGCCCTCAGTTGAAAATCAGAACAAACTGCAAAATTTAGAAGAAGAATTTCAACGCTCGGAACGATTTACATTATTAGCCCAAGCGGATCAATTTTACCGCAGTGGAAATAAAGCCAAAGCCGAACAACTGTATCGACAAGTTAAACAACCCTTTGAAGCCGAAAAATACTATCAATTTATCCGACCCGTTACCAATCCCAAACAGTTAATTCCCGAAGCGCAACCCCTATGGATCGAAGCCCAAGCGGTTTGGAAAGAAACCAGCGATCTGAGTTTATTACAGAAATTTGTTCAACAACATCCCGAATTTATTCCCGGTCATTTGCTCCTTTCTGAAGCTTATCAAAAACAAGATAAAACCGAATATTCTTTGAAAGTTTTAGAACAGGCAACCAGTTTATTTCCCGATGTTTACGAACTCATTATAGCACAAGTTCAAGCCTTAGAAGCCGATAGAAAATATTTAGAAGCATCTCTGGCGGCGCGTCAATTTACCCTGATAAAACCGGAACATCCCGAAACCCCCGCTTTACTCGAAAGTGCAGATAAGAACTTAGAAAAATTTCAGGGAAGATTGAAAGGACAAATGGTGAGGCGGGGAATTTTAGGAACTGCGGTTCGAGTAGGAGGATGTGTTCTTTTGGGCGGATGTAACCCCGTTGGTGCCGTTATCGGAGAAGGGGTAAAAATGGGTACACTTTTGGTACAAGGAGAGTCAGGAATTGGGAATCAAATTGCCGGAATGTATAAACGGGAATTACCCATTGTTCAAGAAGGTGCTGTCGTTGACTACGTGAACGAATTGGGAAATAAAATCGCGAAATACATGGGAAGAAATGACTTTGATTATGAATTTTATGTCGTTGACGATGAGGCGTTGAATGCGTTTGCTTTACCGGGAGGGAAGGTTTTTGTCAACACCGGAGCGATTTTAAAAACCAATTCCGAGGCGGAACTCGCGGGTTTATTAGCCCATGAAGTCAGTCATGCGGTGCTTTCTCACGGGTTTAAACAAGTGATTACCAGCAATATTTATAACAACCTGGGAGACATTGTGAATGCGGCTTTAAACAATACGGTTCCCCTCGGGAATATTATTGCCAATTTGATTAGTTTAGACTACAATCGCGACCAAGAACGACAGGCGGATTTAGTCGGAACTCGGGTATTAGCAACCTCTGGATATGCTGCGGATGGCTTGCATAATTTGATGATAACCTTAGGAGAAGAAAACGGTTCTCGGGGGGGTTTATCGTTCTTTGCGACGCATCCGGCGACCGGTGAACGGGTGGCTTATATTGAGGAATTAATTCAACGCAATGGTTACAACCGTTATGGGTTTGAAGGCGTAGAAAAACACGCCCAAATTCAAAAAGAAATCGGCAAACTCAATAAGAATCTCGAAGAAACAACTTAATTCAATATTTTTAGTAGGGGCGCATGGCAATGCGCCCTAAACTCGCTTATATGATGTGCGGGATTAATGGGTGTTATGACAGAATGATTGTTGATGAGTCGGATATCATCTTACTGATGTCCTAAACTTGCTAATATTATTAACAAAATTGAGGTAAATTTTATGATAAACTAAACCCTTGATGACCTCGATTAATAAATTGGTAATGTCTAATCTTTCGGACGAAGATTTAACGGCAATTCAAGACATCCATGAAAAATGGATTTTAGCCGAAAAACAGGGTAAGAGTATAGACGTGCTTCAATATTGTACTGAAGATGTTCGATGGATGGTGCCAAACTCAAGCATTTTAGAAGGAAAAAAAGCCGCTTCTTCCCTACTGAACGATACCTCAAGCGATATTATTGATATTAGTTTGGGAGAAGTTGAAATTAGCGGTTGTGGGAATATCGCCTACAAAATTTGTGAATACAAAACCCAATTTAAACTCAAGAGTAGCGAAGCAATAGAGGAAGTTTCAGGAACACATTTATGGATTCTCCACAAACAAGAAAATCAACAATGGAAAGTCGCATTAGTCACTTGGCAATTCTCAGCACCAGAATAAATAATCCCAAAGGATTTTATCCCCCCTCGCCCTTTTGCAAAGGGGGGAATTTCTGTTATTTATATTAAACTGTTGCGGGGACGGCGACAGATTTTGATGGGGTTCGTTTTCCATTCATCATCATTTTAATACCCCCAACAGGCGACAACGTTACTCCCCGACGTGCGGGTTTAACCGGAGTTTTTTCGAGTAAAGTTAAGTCATAATCCCGCAAAATTTGAGCCAGCGCCAACTTCATTTCAAACTGCGCCAACGCCATCCCAATACACTGACGCACACCCGCACCAAAGGGACAAAATTCGTAGGGAGAAAACTTGCGCTCTAAAAATCTTTCGGGTTTAAATTGTTTGGGTTCGGGATATAAATCTTCCCGGTGATGAAGTAAATAAATACAACCCACCAAAACCCCTCCTGCTTCTAATTGATATCCCATAAATTCGGTTGGTTCTTTGACAACTCGGGGAAAAGTTAACATTCCTACTGGATAAATTCTCAGCGCTTCATTGCAAACTGCGGTTAAATAGGGAAGCCGGAAAATCGTCATAGGGTCGGCATTTTCGGGCAAAGTTTCTAACTCTTGAATCAACTTTTCATAAACTTTTGGTTCTCGATAGACCCAATACAACGCCCAAGCCATTGCGGTGGCTGTGGTTTCGTGACCCGCAAACAGCAAAGTTAACAATTCATCCCGCAATTCTTCATCGGTCATCGGCTGTCCGTCTTCGTCCCGCGCCGCCATCATTAAACTCAAGATATCGGTGCGATTTTCATCCCAATTTTGACGACGTTCTTCGATTTCTGCAAACAATAACTTATCAACTTTTTGGCGGATGCGTAAAAATCGCCCCCAAGGACTCCAAGCACCCCAGTCTTTTTGTAGGGCGGTAAAAAATAATAAACTGGAACTCACGGGAGAATCTGTTACAGCCAGTAATGAGGTGATTAATTGTTTTAATTCGTCATAGCGCGACCCTTCGTAAATCCCAAAAACCGCCTGTAAAATTACCGCCAACGTAATTTCTTGCATCGTGTTTCGGGCGATAAACGCTTGACCCGGTTTCCATTTGGCGGCGGCTGACCGAGTGATTTTTTGGATTAATTCGCCATAATTTCGCATTCTTTCCCCATGAAAGGGAGGCATTAATAATTTCCGCTGTCGTTTATGGCGATCGCCATCTAATAGAATAACAGATTGATCGCCGAGTAGGGGTCTTAAAATCCCATTAACTGAACCGGGGGCAGAAAATTCTTTGGTATCGTGAGTGAGTAACTCTTGAATTCCTTCGGGACTATTAACAAAGATTAGTCCGCCTTTGCCGGTGACGGTGGTTTTGAAAATGTCCCTGTCTTCTTGGACGTTGGTTTCCATATATTTAACGGGATTGAATACCCATTGGAGTCGTTGAACTAAGGGATGAGTTTTAATGCCTTTTAATGTTTTCATGGTTGTTGAGATGGTGTTTGTTTAATCAGCAGTAATTGGGGAAAATGTTAAAGGTTTGCCTTTTTATGTTTTAACGGATTATGACGGTTATGGGTACTGCACAATGAAAATTTCTTGAAAATACCGACTTAACCGGGGTTTGACTGCTGTTAATTGTGCCATTTTCTCGATTGTCACAGGAATCACCATTCTATTTGTCTTCTTAAGTGTAGTATAAAATACTGAATTGGCTGCTCATGCTCGATTTCCTTTTATCCCTCCTCACCCCACTTGGCAGCGCCCCCTTTCCCCGCATCAGTCCCAACGTCTTGTTCATTAAAATAAAATAGTTCTGCTTTTCGGTGAGGTTAGAAGCGAACAAAAAAACATCACGAATCAACAATTAACCCTTTCAAAAGAAATCATGCTAGACCAAACAAAAACCCCCTTACTCGAAACGTTAAAGACCCTCGCCAACCAACCCCACGCCGCCTTTTATGCACCCGGACACAAACGGGGAAACGGCATCAATTTGTTATTACAAAATGTCTTGGGTTTACAAGTCTTTAAAGCCGACTTACCCGAACTTCCCGAACTCGATAATTTATTCGCACCCGAAGGCGTTATTGAGTCAGCACAACAACTCGCAGCAGCAGCATTTGGAGCCGAACAAACGAGGTTTTTAGTCAACGGTTCAACCGGGGGAATTATCGCTTCTATTTTGGCAACTTGCGGAACGGGCGATAAAATAATTTTGCCGCGAAATGTTCATCAATCTGTTATTTCTGGATTAATTTTATCGGGAGCAATCCCCCTGTTTTTACAACCCGAATATAATCCCAACTGGGATTTAACTTATTCTATCACTCCCCAAGCCGTTGAAACCGCATTAAAACAGCATTCCGATATCAAAGCCGTCTTAATTGTTTACCCAACTTATCAGGGAATTTGTGGAAACATTCAAAAAATTGCAGAAATTACCCATCAATATAATATCCCGCTTTTAGTTGATGAAGCGCACGGGCCGCATTTTTATTTTCATTCCGATTTACCCACAGCCGCCTTAACAGCAGGTGCCGATTTAGTTGTACAATCAATACACAAAGTATTGGGAGCAATGACCCAAGCTTCCATGCTGCACGTTCGAGGCAATAAAATAGACCGAAATCGTTTAAATCAAGCCCTACAAATGATACAATCGAGCAGTCCGAGTTATCTATTATTAGCGTCTCTCGATGCCGCCCGCCAACAGATGGCAACCCAAGGCAAAGAATTGATGACTCAAACCCTAAACTTGGCAAAAAAAGCGAGACTATCGTTAGAAAAGATACCCGGAATTTCCGTTCTAAAATTACCCGAAATCAAAACCGATTCATTTGCAGCCTTAGACCCAACCCGCCTCAGTGTAAACGTCTCAGACTTGGGATTAACCGGTTATCAAGCCGATGAAATTTTGCATCAAAAATTAGGAGTAACCGCCGAGTTACCCAATTTGAAGCATTTAACCTTTATTATTAGTTTGGGAAATACAGAAGCCGATATTCAACACCTGACAAACGGGTTTACAGAACTATCAACCCTCAGCAATTCTTCAACCCTCAGCCCCCAGTTTCCGCTTCCGCCTGTGTTTTCTCCGATTTTGAAAATTTCCCCTCGCGAGGCGTTTGAAGCCGCCAGCGAGCCGAGAAGCATCGATAGTTGTGTCGGTTGTATCAGCGCCGAAATCGTCTGTCCCTATCCGCCCGGAATTCCGATTATAATGCCCGGTGAACAGATTAGCGCTTTGGCGATCAATTATTTACAGAAAGTTTTGTCAGTTGGTGCGACAATAACAGGATGTAGCGATTCGAGTTTAGAAACTCTCAAAATATGCAAGCTATAGCGCCGAAGCACTCTTACAACAGGCAACAGGCAATCATGCGCTTAGGCAAGAGGCAAGAAAAAGCCCGTATAGTCAGGATTTTGGCTATTTTTCGTTCCGTGCATTTGTAAATATACGACTTCCGAAGCGCTTTATTAGCAAAATAAAAGAATCGAGAGCGTCTATTCTAAGAGATATATTCCTAATTCCCAGTTAGTTTTTCTATGCCTTCCCAACTTTGGCCCTACGTTACTCCCGGTATACCCGACGAACTGTTTGAACGTTTACCGGGTATTCCGATGAGTAAACGAGAAGTCCGCATTTTGTTAATCTCTCATCTGCAACTCCAACCCGACTCTATCGTTTGGGATATTGGCGCCGGTACGGGAACCATTCCGGTAGAAATTGGTTTATTATGTCCTCAAGGTCGAATTGTAGCCGTCGAACGAGATCCTGATGTTGCGAGTTTAATTCGTCACAATTGCGATCGCTTCGAGGTGGATAATGTAGAAGTTGTGGAAGGAAGCGCCCCGGACTGTCTGCAAAATTTATCATCGGTTCCCCATCGGGTTTGTCTGGAAGGGGGGCGGGATGTTAAGGCGATTTTAGCCGAAGCCTGGAAACATTTGCAACCCGGAGGTCGAATTGTTGCCACAGCGTCTAATTTAGAGAGTCTCTACGGTATCTCCGAAGGGTTCGCCCAGTTACAGGTTCGTAATGTTGAGGTTGTACAATCTTCGATTAACCGTTTAGAACGTCGGGGAGGAAGTCAATCTTTTGAAGCGATTAACCCGATGTTTATTCTCAGTGGGGAAAAACTCGATTAGAGAAAATTGTAACTTGTGGGCAGAATACCGTCATACTAAATGTTAGGGGATTCAGGGGCTTAACCGTTTAATCCCGCATTATGCCATATCATCAGTCCTATGTCTTGGTCTCGCGTCTTTAGTGGAATTGTTGCCATCACCGTCGCCCTTGCAATGATACTGTGGGGGGGATGGTACTTTACGATTGGCTTTGGGATAATTATCTATCTGGGTCAACTGGAATATTTTCAGCTTGTCCGGGCCAAAGGTATTGAACCGGCGGGGAAAACAACCCTGGCGGTGAGTCAAGCTTTGCTGATTACGGCAGCTTTTGCACCCAGTTTAGTTGATGCGATGTTTGCTTTGGCTGGAACATTGATTTGTTTTTATCTGTTATTTCAGCCCAAACTCTCTACAATTGCCGATATCGCTTCCTCAATTTTAGGGCTATTTTATGGCGGATATTTGCCGAGTTATTGGATTAGATTGCGAGTTGGAATTGAACACCCTTCGCTGTTAGTTAGCAGCGCTATTGTTAATCCTCAGCTTAACCTCGATTGGCATCAAGTTTGGACTCATCCCGGTACGCTGCCGGTGGGATTAACTTCAACTTTACTGGCGTTTTTGTGTATTTGGGCGGCCGATATTGGGGCTTATATTGTGGGTAAGTTTTTTGGGCGGACTCGTCTATCGGATATTAGTCCGAAAAAAACGGTGGAAGGGGCTGTGTTTGGCGTTCTTGGCAGTGTGGCGGTGGCAATTACCGGGGCTTGGTATTTGAAATGGCCTGGTTTTCCCGTGTCGGGGGCGGCGTTGGGTTTATTAATTGGAATTGCCAGTTTACTCGGGGATTTAACCGAGTCGATGATGAAACGGGATGCGGGGGTGAAAGATTCTGGACAGTTGATTCCGGGTCATGGAGGGATTTTGGATAGGGCGGATAGTTATGTGTTTACGGCGCCGTTGGTTTATTATTTCACCACGTTGTTGTTACCGATTCTTTCTCGGTTATTCTGAATTGATTTTTCTGGGAATTCAAAACCTTGTGGGAATTAAAAACCCGGTAACTCATCAGAAACCGTGTTTTTGGGGTTGGTGCGTCAAAGGGTTAATTGGGTGTTGAGTTAGCCAACTTTAAGGAAATTTGACGCACGCTACAGTAATTATTTTGTAGGTGCCTTTTGTAGGGGCGGGTTCAGTAAATATCTTTAACTAATACTCCAATATTGACAGAAACCCGCCCCATGCCAGAAGCCATAAAAAACCCAGTTTTGATAGTTTTTCGGGTTGGTGCGTCAAAGGGTTAATTGGGTGTTGAATTAGCCAACTTTAAGGAAATTTGACGCACGCTACAGTAATTATTTTGTAGGTGCCTTTTGTAGGGGCGGGTTCAGTAAATATCTTTAACTACTACTCCAAGATTGACAGAAACCCGCCCCATGCCAGAAGCCATAAAAAACCCAGTTTTGATAGTTTTTCGGGTTGGTGCGTCAAAGGGTTAATTGGGTGTTGAATTAGCCAACTTTAAGGAAATTTGACGCACCCTACAGGTTCTCTACTACTCCAATATTGACAGAAACCCGCCCCATGCCAGAAGCCATAAAAAACCCAGTTTTGATAGTTTTTCGGGTTGGTGCGTCAAAGGGTTAATTGGGTGTTGAATTAGCCAACTTTAAGGAAATTTGACGCACCCTACAGGTTCTCTACTACTCCAATATTGACAGAAACCCGCCCCATGCCAGAAGCCATAAAAAACCCAGTTTTGATAGTTTTTCGGGTTGGTGCGTCAAAGGGTTAATTGGGTGTTGAATTAGCCAACTTTAAGGAAATTTGACGCACCCTACAAGTTCAAAAAGGGGTTAAGGATGAACTTGAATTTGTCCTTGAAGTTCTAAAACTTCGGGAGTGATGTTTAATTGTTCGATATAGACATCTGTTCCCAGGCTAATAGTCATGTTTTCTAAATCCCAATATTGTTGCTGAGGAAGTTCTAAACGGCTAGAAGTGAGTAACAATTCTTGAGGACTAGCAAGGAGTAATTCGGTTTGAAAGCCAAACGGAATTAATTCACCGCTTGAGGATAAAATATCTGCTGTCAGTCGCAGTTGATTTTGGGCGGGAAAGACCATTTGCAGATTTTGCAAACCGTCAATCTGATTTGGGAAAGAAAAATTGCGGTTTTTTGTACTTTGGGATTGAATCAGGGGAAGAAGGAACCCGGCGATCGCATTAATTAGCAAAGGCGACTGCAAAGAGGTGTTAAAATCGGGGTAGAGCAGAGAAATTTGACAGTCAACCGGAAAAGGTTGGAGCAGTTTTAGAGGCTTGCCTTTGAGAACTTGACCGATATTAATGTGAATACCAGAGGCGCACAAATGAACTTGGCTGAGGTGCAACCCCCGGTAGATGGCAGAGGAAGCCTCAACTGTGACCTGAGAAATATGACCGGTCAGAATGGAACGATTATTCCCCGAGATGTGAATCTCTAAAGCATCTACCTGTTCAGCTTGTTTTCGCAGCCAGACCTTAACCGCCCGTGATAAAACCTTGCTAACCAGTTGTTTGGATGTCGCCTGAGTTGAAGCGATAGATTGAGTTTGCATTTTGCTAATTCCAGTGTAAACATCTGATGGTTTCTGTGGAGAAGTGGGTGAAGTCAGCAAAAAAATTCTTCCGTAGCAGACCTGTGAGGGGGTGCGCGACTACAAACCCGATACGGCCAACGGTTTGAGCGAGCGGAAACGTTTGAGTTGAGATTGCGTAGGAAGAATTACCGATTGCTGTAAGATTTGTACATAGTTTACCAAATTGTGCCAAAATTTAGCGTGGCAAGTCGATGAGAAGCTGTCTACGCCATTGTCAGGACTATGGATGAAAGGCTCCAAAAAATCATGGCGAGTTGGGGAATTGCCTCTCGCCGCCAAGCAGAACAAATGATTCTTGCCCAACGGGTGCGAGTCAATGGTAACATTGCTCATTTAGGACAAAAAGCCAATCCGTCATACGATTATATAGAAGTAGATGGGAAGCCAATCAAGCCCTCTCATCGACCCGTGCCAATCTACCTTTTATTAAATAAACCGACTGGGGTGGTTTCGACCTGCGCCGACCCAAGCGGACGGCGAACGGTCATCGATTTGTTACCTCGCCAACTCCGGATGGGAAAGGGGGTTCATCCGGTGGGACGTTTAGATGTAAACTCCACTGGAGCGTTACTGTTGACCAACGATGGTGAACTGACCAATCGCCTCACCCATCCTCGCCACCATGTCCCAAAAACCTATGAAGTTTGGGTAGAAGGTCATCCGCCGGAATCGGTGTTAGAAGCATGGCGAGTTGGGGTGATGTTGTCGGGTCGAAAAACACTACCTGCTCAAGTCAGACGGCTAAAACACCGAATAGGTTCTCAAACGCTCTTAGAAATTGTATTGTTTGAGGGGAGAAATCGACAAATTCGCAAAGTCGCCGAGCAACTGGGCTACCCGGTGGTTAAACTCCATCGCAGCGCCATTGGTTCAATTCAGCTTAATCGGCCTGGAGAACCCGAATTAGCATCCGGTCGCTATCGACCCCTAACCCCGTCGGAACTAGAATTTTTACAAACTCAGGTGAATCTCTAGCATCAATATGCCAAAAATCTTCTCAATCACTTATATAAATACTAAGGAGTCGTGCGTATGAAAGTGAGTTTACCGTTCTCAATGGTTAGAAAAAACTTGGCAAATAAAAATCGTTCAAGAATGACTATCGAACAAGCTCAGAGATTACTTGAGGTAGGTCAACAACTGCGTCAAACTCGCGAACATCATTCTCTGTCGTTGGATATGGTGGCCGCTTACACCATGATTCGCCGCCATTTGCTCCAAGCTTTAGAAGAAGGTCAAGTCGAAAACTTACCCGAACCGGTTTACACTCAAGGCTTAATCCGACGCTATGCCAACGCTCTCGGACTCGACGGCGAAGAACTGGCGAATTTCTTCCTCCCCGAACCGATAATTCCCTCCATCGAATCTAACACCTGGCTGTTGCCATTACCCCAGTTGCGACCCACCCATCTCTATCTCAGTTATATCCTGTTAATTTTGGCAACAATGCACGGCCTGGTCTACTTGATTAAATCTTCCCCCCAAGTGGAAGTCCTGCCCGAATCTACTCTAGCTCAAGGTCCGGCAACCAGTACCACTCAATCGGTGAGCGTTTCGACAGCCAACAATTCTACTGGCAATCCGGGCCAGTTGGTGTTACAAGCGACACAAACCGACCTTGAGAACAACTCCTCCAACTCCGGTTCAACCAACCCAAATCCGGTTAACCAAACCGTTGAAGTGGGAATTGTGGTTAAAGATGAATCCTGGGTTTTGATCGAAGTGGATGGAAAAACCGAGTTTCAGGGAATTTTATCGGGCGGAACCCAACGAACTTGGAAAGCCAAGCAAGAGTTAGTTGTCGTCGCCGGTAATGCCGGTGGGGTGATGGTGACGGTCAATAACGGCGAAAGCCGACGCCTGGGAGAACCCGGTATGGTCGAAGAGGTGGTCTTTAAAGCCAACCACCCCCAACCGAAAACGCCCAACTCTAACTCTTAGTCAGCAGTCGGCGCGAATTGTCCTTGAGATTGATCCTCCTGACTCACCCCTCCTCACACTTATCGGGGTAGTCGTCCGTAAGTTTCGGTTAACAATCTCAGGCGCGCGCGAAGTTCATCGGTAATGGCCCCGGGTTCAAACCGCCAAGCCCAGTTCCCTTCCGATGTACTCGGCTGATTCATCTTGGCCTCGCTTCCCAAGCCCAAAACATCTTGTAGGGGAATAATCGCTTGATTGGCCACCGATGCCAATGCCACCCGAATCAAATCCCAATGAATGCCGTGACCCATCGTTCCGCCCGCATAACTGATTACCCGCGCCTGTCCCTGCAAGGAGCGTTGATTGAACCAGCCCACTGTCGTGTCATTGTCGTGGGTGCCGGTGTAAACCACCCAGTTGGGCGTGGTGTAATTGTAGGGAAGATAGGGATTATCAGGCCCGGAATCAAAGGCAAATTGTAAAATCTTCATGCCCGGAAGTTCAAACTTATCCCGCAACGCTTCGACTTCTGGGGTAATTAAACCCAAGTCTTCGGCAATAATCGGCAATTTACCCAGCCTTTCATTTAACAGATTAAACAGGGCTTCTCCGGGTGCTTCGATCCAGCGGCCGTTAATCGCCGTTGTTTCGCCTTGGGGAACCGCCCAAAACGCCTGAAGTCCTCGGAAGTGGTCAATCCGCATAATATCGACACAATCTAAAATCGATTGCACTCGCTGTAACCACCAGTTAAAGCCATTTTGTTGGACTCGTTCCCAGTTGTAGACCGGATTTCCCCACAGTTGACCTGTGGCGCTAAAATAATCGGGCGGAACTCCGGCCATTAACGAGGCTTCTCCGGTTTCGCCATCCAAGCAAAAGATTTCCGGGTGAGACCACACATCGGCGCTATCGTGGGCGACATAAATCGCCACGTCTCCAAAAATTTGAATTCCCTGATCGTTGGCGTATTTTTTCAGGTGAGACCACTGACGGAAAAACTCAAATTGTAGGAATTTGTGAAAGAAGATTTCGTCAGCCAGTTTGTCGCGCCATTGTTGGATGGCTTCCGGTTTGCGCCGTGCAATATCTTCGTCCCATTTGTGCCAACTTTCCCCATCATGGGCTTCTTTAATTGCCATGAATAGAGCGTAATCATCTAACCAGTAGGATTTATTGCGGCAAAATTCCTCGAATTCCTTTTCTTCTTCGGTCAGGGTTTCTTTGAAATTTTTGCAGGCGATTTTAAACAGGTTCCATTTGAAGGCTTTAACCCCATCAAAATCGACTTTTTCGGTGTCAAATACGGGTACGTTCGCTACATCGGTTTCGGTGAGTAATTCTTGCTCTAATAACAAATCGGGGCTGATTAATAGCGGATTTCCCGCCATCGCCGAATAGGATAAGTAAGGTGAATTCCCAAATCCTGTTGGGCCAAAAGGCAAAATTTGCCAGAGTTGTTGTCCACTATCTCTCAAAAAATCAACAAATTGATAGGCCACCGGGCCAACATCTCCGATCCCATATCGACCGGGTAGTGAGGTGGGGTGAAGCAAAATACCGCTAGATCTTGGAAATGGCATGATAAACGCAACTGCAACTGTAATAAATACCTGAATACTTTAAAGGATCGTTGGCTTTGAGACATCCAGCTAATGGTCTAATTTTACTGGCTGATTTGCTGGACACAGTCAGTCCGTGTCCGTTTAGATCCTTTATTCATCTTACTCCTGTTCGAGACCGTCGTTAATGGTGATATCCCAAGATCTTTTTCTGGCGGGTAAGTTAATCCTGTGACTCTCATCGGGGAAAAATCCTCTCGATCTCCCCTTCAATTTCTATCAATTAATATTTTTTTTCTAAAAAAATCCAATTTTTAATAGAAATAACGGCCTTAAAAACAGATTCTATTTTCTTGATTCACCGACAAAATTAAAACAATGAAACAAGAATGAATAAAAGATGATTCATCTATGAAAAATGGCTAAAAAGTTGAGAAAATTTTTGCTTTTTGAGGAAGTTTTAGGTATAGTAATAACATCCGAGCAAATTTTAAGAATCTACACTCTATAAAATCTAGCAACAATATTATGTTAACTGCCTTCACAGCCGGACTCTTACTGATTACCCTCTCGGAACTCGGAGACAAAACCTTCTTTATTGCAGTAATTCTCTCGATTCGCCATTCTCGAAAACTGGTTTTTATCGGCGTTACCCTGGCTTTAGCCCTAATGACAATTTTATCCGTTTTTGTCGGAAAAATTGTATCTTTTCTTCCAGAAGTTTATATCCATTTTGCGGAAATTATCCTCTTTTGTGCCTTTGGGATTAAACTCTTGTATGATGCCAGCAAAATGAGCGCTAAATCCAGCAAAGATGAAGAACAAGAAGCGGTAGAAGCGGTTGAAAAAAGTCGGGGAAATTTTCCCAAACGTAAAACTTCATTGGGGATTATTTTAGAAGCATTTCTGTTAACCTTTACGGCAGAGTGGGGCGATCGCACCCAAATTGCAACCATTGCGTTAGCGGCGAGTTATCAGCCCTTGGGGGTGGTTTTGGGCGCTACTTTAGGTCATAGTATTTGCGCGGCAATTGCAGTGATTGGCGGGCGATTAATCGCCGGAAAAATTTCTGAACGGATGATTACGGCAATTGGAGGTTGTTTGTTTATTTTATTTGGTTTAGTCGCCATTTGGGAAGGAGTCGGAACACAAACAATTTAACAGTCACCAGTCACCATATGCGGGTATCTCCTTCGGAGACGCTGCGCGAACGGCAGTTGCTCCGATACGGAAACCGCCAAGTCCGCACTGCCGAACCCGTCACCAGTCACCAGCGCAAACTTGCGACCCGGCGGAATAGTCGGTAGCAAAGTTTGCAAGAGAGTGTTTACAGTTTACAGTTATCATCTAACCTGACACCTAGAGATTAAAAAACCCGGTTTCTTCTAAAACTTTCTGAACTTTCTGATGGGTATTCTAAAATAAACCGGGTTTTTGACTTCTTCTAAAACTTTCTGAAATTGGCGATGGGTATTGTAAAATAAACCGGGTTTTTGGCTTCAATTTTAACGGTTAGGTCGTTGAATAATTGTCTCAATTACCCGCCGTTTAGCTTGAGTATCAATCCCAATTAAACGGACATAATCATTGGGATGTTCCGACAGACAGCCCTCAATTGCATCCATAATATCCGATTGATGATTGCTATCAACCATTGAACAAGTTTTCCAAGAACCGGTTTTAAAACGACGGGGGTCAGCATATTCTAAACCAACTCGATATCCGCCCTCTAAAATGTGTTCAATTTGTTCGAGAACTTCTAAACTGAGTTTGGTTGTAACCGCCCGACCTTCACTAATAAAAGTTGACCCTTTGCTATCCCCTTGCATGACTGCGGTGACTTGGCTGTTAACCGCATGAGGCGGCATAATGGGATTATAAGGAAGATGAGGTTTTTGAGTATAATTGGTGGTTTTTTGAACCGTATTTGAGGGTTTTTGCGGTTGGGTTGCTTCGGGATGAAAGATACGATATTGGTTATATTCATCAACCAATCTTAACTCTTTAATACGTTGTTGTTCCCTCACCATTAGATGACCCATTTCTAACAAATGAGAAAAGTTAAAATTGGGTTTTTTAAATTCTGGCGGTTTTTCGACACTGTTAACAATTCGCTTGGAAATTTTATCAATTCCAACTTGACTGATAAACCGTTGAATCTGTTCGTCGTAAATTCGCGATCGCAATGCGCTAAAAAAGTCAATAGACTGTTCGGGAAATTCTTGAACTAACTTGATTATATCTTGTTTTAAGAGTTCTTTTTCAAAAATTCCCTCAACAATTTCTGTGCGTTCTTCGGCGGTCGGTTCCCAGTAGAACTTTTCCATCCGTCCATCTCGAATTAGGGGCGCATAAAGCGTTGAAAAATCATTTCCCGTGACAATAATGGGAATGCGTTGTAACGGGGTTTCGTCGTAACTTCCGGGTAGCTGAACATTGGTCGGATTATCCGCAATATTCATTAAAGTGGCGTTGACTAACTGAGTATTAACGGTGTATTGAGTTCCCGAGTCAAAACGTCCGGCGCCCGCATCAATATCATTAATAAACAACGCACACATTTGACCCCTCACCCGGCTTTGTTCCGATGCTTCCCGATAGCGAAGTCGAATTAATCTTGAAGGGTCTCCGGCGTCTGGACTTTCCAATTCTCCACCGGAAATGGTAACGGGTTCAAATCCCATTTTCTCAAATACCAATTCACATTGAAAGGTTTTTCCTTCTCCCTTGCGTCCGTGAATTCCTAAAATCAGGGGAACTCGCAAGTTAGAGATGTTTAAAAAGTTTTTGGTGATATGAACGGCTAATTTGTCAAGAAACCTGGGAGAGATATAATAAGACATACAAGGAGTAAGATCTGATTTGCCAGTCTCATTTTAAGATAAAACTGACCTTTTGAATTGCATTTAATTAAATTTTTGCAGCTTTACCCGTCAGTTCTTTCAATGTTTGTCTGTCCCTCAAGCCAATTTAAGAGGGTGTTCTAAGGGTTTGGGTTGAGGTAAAGGTTTACCCTCCTCTTGAGATTCTTGAACCAGCAATTCTAACACCTCTTGAGCATTATTTAATGCTTCTTCATAGGTATCACCATGCGTATGGAATTGTTGGGTTGGAAAATCAGGTAAATGCACTAAGTAACACCGATCTTCGTTTGACCACTGAATCACAATTGTATAATGAAGTTTCATTCATCTCCTCCTTGCTGTTCTTGAACTTTTTTCAACATCTCTAGTTTACTATTGACTTATTTTTCTATATAAGGTTTTGCATCATCTCCATCTTTTCCTGAAATAGTAATAGGTTGATCGGGGAGTAGAGGATGAATCCATCTGCTGTGACTACCCTTAGCGGATCGATAAATAAATCCAGCTTTTTGTAAGAGGCTTTTTAGTTCTCAAATTTTTTTAGGCATGACCAAGCATTTTGATATAAATTTTAGCATAGATTAATTAGTTTTTTCAAAACGGATTCCGAACAAAAGAAACTATGGTCTAACACAATCGAAGGATTTATTTTTTATATACAACGGTTAGCACAACCTCAATTTAGAAAAAATCTGTCAGAATAGAAAGAGTGTAATTTTCAAAATTTATAGATTTTTAGCTTATGTGCGGACGATTTACTTTAACCTGTTTAGGCGAACAACTTGCCGAAATATTTCAGTTATCAGAAGTTCCCGAAATAACGCCCCGTTATAATATCGCTCCCACCCAGTTGGTTGCAACAGTTAGCATCAATTCAAAGTCGGAAAAACGACAGTTAAACTGGATGCGTTGGGGGTTAATTCCCAGTTGGGCGAAAGATCAAAAAATGGGTGCAAAATTGATAAACGCCCGGGTCGAAACCGTCGCGGAAAAACCCTCATTTCGCCAAGCCATTCGCCAACGACGCTGTTTAATTGTCGCGGACGGGTTTTATGAATGGCAGAAAATAGAAGACCAAAAACAGCCCTATTATTTGCACGTTGAAAATCATCAACCGTTTGGGTTTGCGGGACTTTGGGAACGGTGGAAATCACCCGAAAATGAAGAAATTATTTCCTGTACAATTTTAACAACAGAAGCCAATAACGAAGTTCGTTCCATTCACCACCGACAACCGATTATTATTCCCGAAAATAATTATTCTCAGTGGCTTGACCCCCAACTAACCGAACCCCAGGAAATTTTACCTTTATTAACCTCTCAACCGCCTTTAAACTACTATCCCGTTAACGCCGTTGTCAACAACTCCCGCCACGACCAAGCGGACTGTATTGAACAAAAGGGATGAAAAATCTCAAGAATTTGTCATAATAAATAAAGAGCAAATCACAACAAGGAAAGCATATGACCTTACCAAACGGCCCCCAAACGCCTCGGGTTCTCAGACTGATAAAATTTGTTGCTCGTCCTATCGATTATTTAGAAGATTATTATCAGCGTTACGGCGACTTTATTCGCGTTGGAGATTCGGCAACTCCCCTAATTTATGTAAACCATCCCGCCGGGATTGAAAAGATATTTACCGGAAATTCTGAACAGTTTAGAACGGGAAATGCTGGAGGGGTATTACTCTTATTGCTGGGAGATAACTCCGTTTTTATGGTGGATGGAGAACGTCACCAACGTCAGCGCAAACTGTTAATGCCTCCCTTTCACGGCGAGCGCTTAAAAACCTACAATCAGCTAATTTGTGAGATTACCAAACAAGTGATGTCGCAAGTTAAAATCGGTCAACCGTTTCGAGTGCGGGCTGTCATGCAGGATATCACCTTAAGAGTGATTTTAAAAGCCGTTTTTGGACTGACCGAAGGCGAACGTTATGAAAAATTGCGACATCTTTTAAGTGCGATGATGGAGTCTATTGGTTCTCCTTTGGCTGCGACTTTAATGTTCTTCCCGATTCTGCGTCAAGACTGGGGAAACTGGAGTCCTTGGGGGCGTTTTTTGCGCTACAAACAGCAAGCCGATGAAATGATTTATGCCGAAATTCGCGAACGAAAACAAAAGAATGATTTTTCCGGCGATGATATTTTAACGCTGTTGATGTTGGCGCGAGATGAAGCGGGAGAAGCGATGACCGAAACCGAACTCAGAGATGAATTAATGACCTTATTAATAGCCGGACACGAAACCACAGCTTCTTCTTTAACTTGGGCGCTGTATTGGACGCATTATTTACCGGAAGTCAAAGATAAATTACAGTTTGAATTGGCAAATTTGGGGGAAAATCCAGACCTGGGTGAAATCGCTAAACTTCCCTATTTAACAGCCGTTTGTAATGAAACCTTGCGAATTTATCCCGTTACAATAACATCCGGCGTGCGAGTGTTGAAACAGCCCTTAGAAATGGGCGGTTATTCTTTTGAAGCCGGAACAGTATTATTTCCCTGTACCTATTTAGTTCACCAACGGGAAGATATTTATCCCGAACCCAAAACATTCAAACCCGAACGCTTTTTACAACGGCAATTTTCCCCCTACGAATTTTTCCCCTTTGGTGGGGGTCATCGTCGGTGTATTGGGAGTGCAATGGCCCTGTTAGAAATGAAGTTAGTTCTGGCAACTATTTTATCAGATTGGCAACTGAAACTTCCCAACAATAAAGCCTACAAACCCGTCCGTCGGGGCTTAACTTTATCTCCCCCCGCTGAATTAAGTTTAATTGCCCAAAATCGTTTAAACTGAATTCCATAAAAACAGTCTAACTTCTATTCGGGGTGAGGAGGAAAAAATTAAAACCGGATATTTTCAACGGACTCCCATTTGATTTTTAGAATTTTATTTCTAAAAATGTAGAGATTTGTCAGAGAACGTTTTACAATATCAGAAAAGAGAAATTTTCATCTATAGGCTGTATGGATACAAAAGCATTTAGAAGAACACTGCAAAAATCGGAATCCTATCACCGCAAAGGCTTCGGACACGAAGAAGAAGTCGCGGGCGTCATGCAGTCGGCTTATCAAAGCAGTTTAATTCAACAAATTCGCGAGAACAATTACACCCTCCAACGGGGAAATGTTACCATTCGGTTAGCCGAGGCGTTTGGCTTCTGTTGGGGCGTTGAACGGGCGGTGGCGATGGCCTACGAAACCCGCCAACATTTTCCCACAGAACGCATCTGGATTACCAACGAAATTATTCATAATCCTTCGGTGAATCAACATTTGTTGGATATGAAAGTAGAATTTATTCCGGTTATCGAAGGACAAAAGGATTTTTCCGGGATTGGTCTCGGAGATGTTGTGATTTTACCCGCTTTTGGGGCAAGTGTACAGGAAATGCAGCTTCTCAATGATAAAGGCTGCAAAATTGTTGATACCACTTGTCCTTGGGTTTCTAAAGTTTGGAACACGGTAGAAAAGCACAAGAAAAAGAGTTATACTTCGATTATTCACGGCAAATATAAACACGAAGAAACCGTCGCCACCAGTTCTTTTGCAGATAAATATTTGGTCGTGTTAAACCTCGAACAAGCCGAATATGTTTGCAATTATATTTTGAACGGGGGAAACCGAGAAGAATTTCTCGCCAAATTTAAACACGCTTATTCGGAAGGATTTGACCCGGATAAAGATTTGGAATGCGTCGGAATTGCCAACCAAACCACGATGCTGAAAACCGAAACCGAACAAATAGGCAAACTGTTTGAACGGACAATCATGCAGAAATACGGCCCCGACAAATTAACCGAACATTTCCAAAGTTTTAACACGATTTGCGACGCCACACAAGAGCGTCAAGATGCCATGTTGGGTCTAGTTGCAGAAACTCTTGATTTAATGATTGTTATTGGCGGTTTTAATTCTTCCAATACAACCCACTTACAAGAAATGGCAATTGAACGGGAAATTCCATCTTATCATATTGATAGCCCAGAACGAATTATTTCCGGCGATCGCATTGAACACAAACCCTTAGGAAAAGAAATCGAAATTGCCGAAAATTGGCTACCGGATGGCGAAATTGTGGTCGGAATTACTTCGGGTGCTTCCACTCCCGATAAAGCCGTCGAAGATGTCATCGAGAAAATTTTTGAGCTAAAAAGTAATGCAGTTGCAGTCTAAAACCCCCTCAGTTCATCAGTTCGTAGTAGTGCTTTAGCCCACCAAAAAAGCTGAAGCCCAACGACAACCCAGAAACCGAGTTTCTGATCAAAAGAAACCCGGTTTCTCAACTTATCCATTGGCTTTTACTCTTGAACTTCCGACTGTTCTTGTTGTTGCTGTTGTTTGCGTTCCTTGGTTTCTTTTAAAGCTTCTGCTTTTAACTTTTTAGAAGCTTTTAAAAATCCGGGAGCTTTTTCCATCGGTTCGCTTAACTGTTCGGTAAATCCAAACACATCCCGACCGGGAAGAAACTTAGCTTTAATCTGCACAAAATAGGTTTGACCTTGCTGTTCTTTTTCAAGTTTGGGATTAAATCTAAAGGGTCTAACGGGCGAATCTTTCCACAAAATCGGAATATGAGAAGCTTTCATAAACTTAACTTTCTTCGCCGCATCCGCTTCTTTTATCCAATTTAATCTCTCGGTATTAAAGTTCCGAAACACCGAAATACAAGGCGTTCTACAAACGGGAATAAATTGCCACAATCCTGAAAATTTGAATTCAAAATCTTGCAGTTCACTGTTCAACTGACTTTTCGACGCTTGAGACCCGACAAATCCGACCAGTTGAAAAGCGACTTGATGGGGTTGCTCTTTTTTCGGAAAGTGTAGAATTTTAGGATAAACAATTAACCTTAACGTTGTATTTCCTGTGGTTTCAATTTCTTTTTTCAGCGCATCATAGGCTTTCTTGCGTCTGTTGGGAATGTAAAACAACCGATATTCTTTATTGCCAATTGTGACAACCGAACGTTCTTCAGTTAACGTTACCTCTCCCTTAATGATGCCAATTCCTTGAAAATAAGCCTGAACTTTTTCTTCTTCAGAAGATTCCGATTGAGAGTCTGCGTTACTTGGAGTGCGGTCCGGTTCGGGAACCGATGGAGAATCCGAATCTTTGACCGTCGGGCTAGTTTTCGGCTTCTTATTGATAGATTTTTCGTCGCTCGATTTCAACTCCTGATTAACGGTTTCAGGCGTTGATGTTATCGATGATTGACTAGACCGCACAATTTCAATCGGTTTCGGTTTTCGATTTTGTTGTTTTTGAGGTTGAACCTCGGAAGATTTGGGTGCAGTGGGCTGAGGTTTGGGGGCGGTTCGCTGAGGTTTAGGAGTTAATGCAGGTTGAGGTTTTTCTTCAATTTTATCACCGGATTCGCCGCCAGTCTGATCGGCTTGCAACTTCGCCAGCAAATCTTCATACATGGCTTTGGTCTTGACATTTTTAGCCGTTTTGATTAACTGTTTAATTTTTTCGATTTGCTCTGACATTGTGATATCCTATAAATGAGCCAACAGTTCTAGTTTGGATTTAAAAACTCCATTCAACATACTGAGTATTATTGAGATTGGAAGCGCTGAAAGCGTCAGCTAGGTAAAATACTTAACTGTTCAGCCATATTAGCTTAATATTAGAACTTCTTACCAAAATTGAAGAGAGCCAACGGGCTAAAAACCGAAGCCATAAGTCTCCGCCACCCCACCCGCTTGGCAGAAGTGGCGTCGTCAGACTTAACAATCTGAAGATATCTAACTCCAGATAGTTGAGGCTCGAGACAATCTTATGGATTTTTAACAATTTTGCCGCTCACAATCGCCAATACCCACCCAAGAACTTGATTTTATCCCATCTGATCCACTATAGAACTCTTTTTTCCAGATGGGAGCGTTATGTTTGAGGGTATCAATCGCATATTGACAGGCTTCAAAGGCTTCTCGACGGTGGGGACAACCGACCGCCACCAACACGCTAATTTCCCCAATGGATAAGCGTCCGATGCGATGATGAATGGCAACCCGCCTCACATCCGGCCAATTTTGACGAATTTCGGCCGCGATTTGTTCAAACACCTTGAGGGCCATCGGTTGGTAAGCTTGGTATTCCAAAGCTTCCACAGATTGACCCTGAGTGTTATTGCGAACCATACCACTCATCACCACAACGGCACCGTTAGCCGGTTCATCGACCAAGGCGTAAATCTCCTCTACGGACAGAGGCGCGAGAGTAATGGCAAAATCGTCTGAAGATGAGACGGATTGATCGGGCGCTTGAATGGTTAAACTTGAATTGAACATGATTGCTATCGTTAACATCTGTCTATCTGTTTTTAAACAAATAGCCTATTGCAACGATAACTGATTATTTATCGACTGACTTGCAAATCGGAACTGATATCAGAGTTTGACTGTTGCTGAAGTTCGCTTTCTTGTTTGGCAATCTGTTCGTCGGCAATTTCCAAAAGTTCCGGTATTGTTACGAACCGATAACCTTGTTTTTTAAGTTCGGCAATAATATCCGGTAAAGCTTTTACGGTCTCCGCCCGATTTCCGCCCCCATCGTGTAGCAAAATAATCCGACCCGGTTGCGCCGAACTGAGAACATTTTGTTTAATACTAGAAGCTGAACTTCTCCAATCTTTAGAATCGGAAGACCACATAATATTAACGTAGTCTCGGCTAAAAGCGTAATTAACTAAACCGTTATCTTCCACACCTCCGGGCGGGCGAAAAATTGTTGTATTAATTCCAACCAATTCTTCAATCAAATTCGCCGTGTCTTCAATCTCTTTCGCCGCAGCAGAATGATTGTGATAGTGATAGCGATGATTCCAAGTATGATTGGCAATTACATGACCCTCGGCCGCGACTTTTTTGCCAATCTCTTTGAAATTATTTAAGGCTTGACCCACGACAAAAAATGTCGCTTTAATATTGTTTTCTCTTAAAATATCTAAAATTTGTTCTGTTGTTGTCGGCCAGGGGCCATCATCAAAGGTCAGCGCGATTACTTTTTCATCGGTATTGAGATCGATATATTTAACCGTTTTGCCTTTGAAACGATCCGGTATGGTATTATCAAATCGTTGAGCTTTTAAACGAGTCATTGCAGTTTGTACGCCTTCAACTCGTTGGGCAATCCCTTGTCCGACCGGGGGTAATTCTCGGGGATTAATTGCAGATGAGGGGACTGCCGGTCTATTCGACTGTTGACTTTCAGAGGGTTTCTCACTTTCAGAAGAAGGAGAAGGTTTTTCCTCCATTACAGGCGGTACAAACTCATCGGAAGACGATTTTTTCTCCGGTGTTTGAGTTGATTCTGGACTCGGCGTGACCCTCTGCGGTGAAGACTGGGGAACAGATGGCATCACTTGACGAGTTGTCCGCAAATTCCAAGGCAACATCACACCAATCATAAAACTTGCCACTGCTGAAATCAAAGCAAAACGGGATATCCGCTGCTGTTGCTGTTGCAGGCGTTTTAAACTCGCGTTTTGTACCACGTCATTTCTCCTTCACACCAATAAACTTAACCTCAAGGAAAATTCCTTGATTGAAAACTCCGATTCACCCCAATCTTGTCCGGAAAAAGGAGTGTGCATAGCATATTTTGTCAAAAATGTCAAGACAAAAAATTCTATCTTTCGAGGGTTGCACCCTCAAAAGCAAATCACTCCTCTAAGATATTAGGGCAAATTTGGGTTAATCTGTCAAAATTTTAAGTTAAATGACTGGTTTTCTGGTGATACAGACGAATAATCTGCTCTGTAACCTGTTCTATCGTCAAGCCGTCGGTTTGAATTTCAATCGCATCGGGGGCTTTTCGCAAAGGAGCAATAGAGCGAGTGCTATCTTTGTGATCCCGTTCGGCAATTTCCTGTTCGATCTGTTCGAGACTAATATCAGCCAGACCTTTCTGCTGTAATTCCAGTTGGCGGCGCTGCGATCGCTCCTTAACCGAAGCCGTTAAAAAAATCTTCAATTCCGCATCGGGAAAAACATAAGTCCCAATATCCCGCCCTTCGGCGACCACGCCCCCGGTACGCCCGTAAGCTTGTTGTTGCTCAACCAAACACTGACGCACAACCGGTTGGGCCGCGATCGCCGAGACATTAGCCGTCACCTGAGAAGAACGAATTTCGGCCGTCACATCCCGACCATTAATCAAAATCCCAAGCGGGTCTTTTTGAGGAACCAATTCAATTTGACACTGATGAACCAACTCCGCCACCGCCGGTTCATCCTCGATGTCAATCCCACTTTCAAGCACCAACCAAGTCACCGCCCGATACATCGCCCCGGTATCGAGAAACAACAAATTCAACCTTTCGGCCACTTGGCGAGTCACCGTTGACTTTCCCGCACCCGCCGGCCCGTCGATCGCCAAAATCGGTTGGCGGTTGCGTAAAATCAGATTATCAATCAAACGTGTAGTATTCACCCTCGCCGCGATCGCCAACAGTCCAACCTCCTCAACTTTTGTTAACGGTGTCATTGTATCGGGATCGACAAGCTGCAAATACTCCAATTTCACCTCGGGCGTGGTCGCCAGTTCAGCCTCTACCGCCGCAAAAATCGCGATCGCGTCACAATTCCCATCCAGAAAAACCTGCTTCCCTTTGCACAAAGCCCGGTAGAGTACCGCAGCCTGTTGCTGCTGTTGGGGAGTTAAATATTGATTGCGAGAACTATAAGCCAGTCCAGAAGCGTCTCGAACAATCTTACAAGCGACAATTTCAATCGGCCAGTTTAAATCCGTGACCATGCGTCGAATAATCGCCAACTGTTGGGCATCTTTGCGGCCAAAATAAACCCGATCCGGTTCAATAATATTAAAAAACTTGGCTACAATCGTCGTTACACCGGGAAAATGCCCCGGTCGAGTAGGCCCACACAACACCGCCATCAAACTCGACGGGGGAACAACAGAGGTTTGAGGTTGAGTCTGTTGTTTTCCTTTCGCCTGTTGAGATCGCCCGAAAATTTCCTCTGCATTCGGCGCAAAGACCAGATCGACCCCCGCCTGTTTGCACAGCGATAAATCGCGATCGAGAGAACGGGGATAGCGATCTAAATCCTCCTGCGGCCCAAACTGGAGAGGATTGACAAAAATACTGACCACAACAATTGCATTTTCCGATCTGGCCCGCTCAATCAAACTCAAGTGACCCAGATGTAGACTGCCCATCGTCGGGACAAATCCGATGGTAGCCTGGGTCATCTTTGAACGATGAAAGTTCAAGTAGCAGCGGACGGCTGCAATTGTAGTAAACAGGCGCATGACACAACCAGGCAAACAGTAATCGGTTAACACTAATCAGTGAACCGTTTTTTCTCCCAAGAGTCAACCGTTTTGTCGGGACGGATCGGCTAAGATGTTTCTGTTGAATAACTGAAGTTTAGACTCGCTCAGACTTAATTCTCTAGCACAGAGATTTTTGGGGGGAAACTTCTTTTCTCACTTGAAAACTTTATACCAATTATCGGAAGTCAAAGACCGGGCTTGCATCCCGGTTGATTCCCGCCAAAATTGGGCGGATTTGCCTAACATGGTATAAGAATAAAAAGAAAACACTTCATTATTTGTTTCAAAGCCGTGCCAAATCGGAGTTCTTTCCTGACCCTACTTCTGAGTCTCAGTGTGTGGAGTATTCCCAGTCCGGCGTCGAGCCAAGCACTGATTCCTTACACTTTGCAACTCAATCCCGAACAACTCGAACAAACAGGCTTAGGCTTGATTGAAGAAGCAGCCCAATTAACTCGATTTCAACAATATCAACTGGCCCTCCCCCGAGCCGAACTCGCAACACAGCTTGCTCCGAAAAGTTATCAGACTTGGGCATTACTGGGTAGCCTGTACATTCAAGTCGATCGCATCGATGAAGGAGTTACAGCCCTCGAACAGGCTCAAAAACTCGATCCCGAAAACGCTCCCGTCCGCTTTGTTTTGGGGGAAGCTTACTTTCGCAAAGGACAATATCAACAGGCCATCGAGCAAATCGAAGCCGGTTTGAAAGTCCGTTCCGATGTTCCCGGTGCGCTTTTTGATCTCGGGAATGCTTACTATATGCTCGGTAAATATGACCGGGCGATCGCCGAGTATGAAAAAGCATTTGCTCAGGAAAAAAATCTTTGGCCGGCGGTGAATAATATTGGTTTAGTTCGCTACGAGATGGGAGATGTCAAAGGAGCGATGGAAAAATGGCAAGAAGCGATCGCGATCGACGAAAAAGCCGCAGAACCGATCTTAGCAATGGCAGTGGCTTTGTATGCCCAAGGTCAACGCCGCGAAGCCCTAGCAATGGGAGAAACAGCCCTCGAACTTGATGCTCGCTATGCCGAGATCGAATTTCTCAGAGAAAACCTTTGGGGCGATCGCTTGATCAACGATACCCAAAAGTTTCTCAGTACCCAAGAGATGCAAGAAACCATCGCCCAACTGGAAAACTCACCTGCATCGGTTTCTCCCTAAGGGAAATGGCGATCGCAGCCGATCGCCTCGCGGCACGGGATCTGTGCTTGAAGAAAACATCCTTCTAGTCTTTGATAATAACAAAACTCCTCTCACTCCTCCGGTAGGAGTGACTTAATCTTGTCAACAAACTGCTGATGATCGATCACGGGTTTAGAAATATAATCATCGGCGCCACTTTGAGCCAGGAAATCTTCGCGATCGCCAGCCATAGCATGGGCTGTCACCAAGATAATCGGCAGCTTGGCCGTTTGAGGATCACCTTTGAGTATTTGAGTAATTTTAATCCCATCGATCGCCTTGCCCTCGTAGACACTGCGAGCCAGGGATACATCCATTAAAATCAAATCCGCCTCGCGAGAGCGAGCCATTTTGATCACCTCATCGACATTTTCTGTGTGCTTCACAGCTAACCCGCCCCGTTTTGTCAGGATTTTAGAAAAAACACGAGCATTAACCGGATCGTCTTCTACAATCAGAACGGTCTTCATCTGGGTCTCCCGCTGGACAAACTCTCCGATAAATCAACGATGTGTCATCATATCATGCTCTTTTCGAGCAAAGAAGAACTTTAAGTTCCTCTGGTTGGACGGCAAGTCAGGAAGACTCCCATCCAATTTTGGCAAACTCAGTTAAAAATTGCAGTTTCCCCTCGACTGATCATAACTTGAAAGCCGTCTTAGCTGAGTTGGAGACCGAAACAGGTCCTTTAACTTTCTGGCTTACCCTGTCCCCAATTTTGACAGGAGAGTTGACAACACTTTAGGTCTTGCTCAATCTTAGAGTCAACTGCCCCACCCACGAGGGGATGGGGCTTGTAACTAACCGAGAGAATCGGTTGAAACATCTGGCATATTGACTGATGCCTGCTCCTCCGTCCCGAGGGTAGAGGAGAGAATATAGTCATCTCTAACATTCAAAGCCGCGTTAAGATCCGCGTGTGTTTGATGTCCACAATTTTTGCAATAGAATCTGGATTTCTGACGATTTGTTCGCCGAATGTGCTTACAAATATTGCATTTTTGCGAGGTGTAACGAGGGTCTTGGTAAGTCACTTGCTTACCCAATGCTTCGGCCTTGTAAGTCAGAAATTGTTCTTGTTGGTAAAACGACCAACTTCCCAGCCATTTATTAATTTTCTTCCCCCGTCGCTGGGTGCGAATACTCGACAAGTCTTCTAGTACAAAAACTGCTATCCCTGGTTGGTTGGCTAGCTTTTTACTTACACAATGATTCGTGTCCCGCATGAACCGCTTCTCGCATCCAGACATTGCTTTTAAGCGACGCTTGGCGCTACGAGTGCCTTTTTGCTGGAGTTGACGACGATTGTATAGGTAACGTCTTTGTACTGCCCTGATCTGGGATGAACTAAAGAATTGCCCGTTACTGGTAACAGCTTGGTGATACAGTCCTCGGTCAATTCCTTGAATTTCCCCTTCTACTTGCTCTGGTGTTTCTGTTTCAAAAACCAGCCTCACCCAAAACTGTTTATTCTGCTTTGAGTAAGTCAGTGTAGCCACACAAAATTCCCAAGTTTCAAAGACTTCTTGGAAGTATTCCGGCACATTTAAGATGAGCTTTTCACGCTTGCCAATGCAACTAAGGGTTAGCTGATGTCCTCTTAGCGTCATGGTGCGCTTGTCGTAGCGCAATCCTGATGTCGGCTTTTTTCTGGGATACCGCTTGAACTTGGTAGCTTTGACTGCCTCCATTGCATTATCCCGAACCGTTTGCAGTAGTGCAGACGGTACATCCGGGTACTGCAATCTGATAAGAGCATACATTGTTTTGTGAGCCTTGTTTTTGTTGTACGTCCGTTCTTTCAATGCCCAGTCAACGTGCTGATTAAAGATGTCAGCACAAAACCCCATCAGGGGTAAAAACCTCTCATGGGGCAAATCGACGGGGATGGAAACGGTACGTTTCATCGGTGGTGGTATTACCTCCAAATCGTGATTATATTTAGAATAGCACAAACCTTATATGTTCAACGGGTAAACACCAATCTATGAAAATACTGTCTTCTTCCCACGCTCAACACTGTCTTGAATACCACATCATCGTAGTCCTAAATACCGCCCTTTACGTTCTTGAAGGCGCGGTAGAGGTGACAGGTACTCTGGCTTTAAAAGCCAGAGACGGCACGCACAAGAACCCCGAGTCGAGTTAAAACGTATTATTGGCGAAATCTGCAAGACCTATAACTGGACACTTCACGCACTGGAAATCATGCCCGATCATGTTCATGTATTCGTGCAAGTTGATCATATGACTGCTAAGAGTCGAAATTGCCAAAACCATGAAATCCATTTCTGCTGTACATCTGTTCAATACATTTAAAGAACTTAAAAAACGCCGATGATCGGGGGTCGGCGATGGGTCGCGAGGGTACGTTTTACTCGTCTGTGGGTGGAGCCTCGGAAAAGGCAGTACAACAGTACATTGAAACTCAAAAACAACGAGGTCATACAAAATCAATCGGCATCGAACCCATCCATTTTGTCGTGCTTTCATCCCCGTCCCTTGTGGGCGGGGATGAAAGCACGATTAATAAAACACTTTTGCTGACAAAAGACTGGGACGCTTGGTTTTGTACAAAACTTGCCCATCAATTTCTGTCTCAACAGTCAGATCTCAAACCATTGAGATGAGTCAGATCTACCACCCGAGAGCGCGCGCGCCTGATAAGATTAACCACCAACAGAAGAACGAAAAATGCCTAAAATGGCGGTCTTGATTTTCAGTTTCGACACGGAAGCGGAAAATTTGATCTCGGGTTTAAAACTTCTCTAACCTCTGACCAATCAACCGTTTGAATGCTCAGACTGAGCGATCAAAGTCGCTGAAAATTTCAAATCTGGAGATCTACACTCCATAATAGGGAAACAGAGTGTGTGAATGCATTCACATTCAACCCCTTTTTGATCTTGAACTTCTCTTTAGACGTGCCGGGGCGCGTCTAAACCCCCGCTAAACTCTCAACTTGATTCCTCATGGCTAGACAATTAAACCTACTCTCCGGGCAAGTCATCGCTACCCCACTCCATACCGAGATGCAACAGTCCTATCTCGAATACGCCATGAGTGTGATCGTAGGACGAGCCTTGCCCGATGTCCGCGATGGCTTAAAACCCGTTCACCGCCGCATTCTCTATGCGATGCACGAGTTGGGTTTAACGCCCGATCGCCCCTATCGCAAATGTGCCAGAGTCGTCGGTGATGTTCTCGGAAAATATCACCCGCACGGCGATCAATCGGTGTATGATGCCTTGGTGCGATTAGTCCAAGACTTTTCCAGCCGCTACCCCCTGCTGGCAGGACATGGGAATTTTGGTTCGGTTGATAACGATCCCCCGGCGGCGATGCGTTACACCGAAACTCGCCTCGCTCCCATTGGCAATGAAGGCTTACTCACTCAAGTCGGGGAAGCGACGGTTGATTTTATTAGTAATTTTGACAACTCCCAACAAGAACCGACGGTTCTTCCGGCCCAGTTGCCGTTTTTACTCCTCAATGGCAGTTCGGGTATTGCGGTGGGCATGGCCACCAATGTTCCCCCCCACAATTTGGGAGAAGTTGTAGATGGTTTGATTGCTTTAATTGATGATAGCGATCTTGGCGATGATGCCTTAAGAGAAATTATTCCCGGCCCCGACTTTCCCACCGGCGGCGAAATTGTCAGCACCGACGGCATTGCCGAAGCTTACACCACCGGACGGGGTAGTATTGTCATGCGGGGGGTTGCCAAAATTGAACAGGTTCCCACCGCCCAACGTCGCCGCACCAAAACGGCTATTGTTGTCACCGAGTTACCCTTTCAAGTCAATAAAGCCAGTTGGATCGAGAAAACTGCCAGTCTGGTCAATGCCGGACGCTTGGACGGAATTTCTGATATCCGCGACGAAAGCGATCGCGAGGGCATTCGTGTCGTGATCGAACTCAAGCGGGAAGCCTCTCCCCAAGTGGTCTTACATCATCTCTACCAACAAACGGACTTAATGTCCAAATTTGGAGCGATTTTTCTGGCGTTGGTAGACCAACAACCCCGACAGTTAAGCCTCAAGCAAATTCTCCAAGAGTTTCTCAATTTTCGCGAACAAACTCTGATTCGTCAGTATACTCACGAACTTGAAGCCGCTACTCATCGCTGTCACATCGTTGAGGGTTTGCTCAATGCTTTGGGTAATTTAGACGCCGTGATTGAGATTTTGCGAAATGCTCCCGATGGCGGCACGGCTAAAATTCACCTGGAAAATGATTTACAATTGAGCGATACTCAAGCCGATGCTATTTTAGCGATGCCGATGCGACGGCTCACCGGCTTAGAACGACAAAAGCTTCAAGAAGAATTTTCCGAACTCAACCAACAAATTCAACAGTTGCGACGGTTGCTTGATGAACGTTCCGAGTTGATGAAGGCTTTAAAGAAAGAATTGCGATCGCTCAAGCGTCAATATGCCGATCCCCGACGCACCCGCATTGTGGTTCAAGATAGCGAAGATCAACCCTCTCAACCTAGCCGCACTTCCGCCAACAAGTCGAAAAGAAAGGGTTCTTCGACTCGCGATCCGGAAATTTTACAACCGGTTGCGCCGGCCGAAGAAGAAACGTTTCTCGAATTTACCCATCGCGGCTATGTTAAACGTCTTTCGGCAAAAACCGGAGACTCCAAAAGCCGCAGTAAATCCGATCCGTCGGAGATCACGGTTGAAGAAGGTGACGATTTTACCGTCGGCAGTTATCTGACCACAACGGGTCAGAGTTTGGCGATTCTCACCCGCACCGGTAAGGCTTATCCGTTGAATGTGGGCGATATTCCCACCACTTCCGGGCGATCGCGAGGAACGCCGTTAATTACTTTACTCCCGCCTTCGGCAACCAAAGATGCTCCGATGAGTCTTCAAGAACTGATTTTAGCTCAATTTATTGGGGCCGAACATACGGATAAAACCGATGTGATTTTGCTGACGCAACAGGGGAAAATTAAGCGGTTGTCTCTAACTGAGTTAACCGATCTCACCAATCGGGGGATTACAATTATCAAGTTGAAAGATCAAGATGAACTGGCCTATGCCAGTTTAACCCGTCCCGGCGAACAGGTGATTTTGGCAACATCCGGCGGACGACTGTTGCGTTTACCGGTTAACGATGAACAGTTACCCCCGATGGGACGCACCGCCCAGGGTTCCCAAGTTACCCGTCTACGCAAACAAGAACGGTTGGTTAGTTGTGTTACCGTAGCGCCCAAAGCCGGTTTATTATTGGTTTCCCAACAGGGGTTTGCCAAGCGTATTTCTATAGAACGTGTCCGTTTAACCACTCGCGGCGCCATTGGTACTCAAATGTTCCAGTTTAAGAGTCAAAAGGATGCGCTGATCGGTATGGTATCGGTTAACTCGAATCAAGAGGCTTTTCTGATTACCAGCGAAAATCGTATTGTTCGGTTTTTGGTCGATGAAGTGACGCTGAAAAGTGAGGAAGCAACCGGCGATCGCTTATTTAAACTCAATCCCGGAGAAACGATTATTGGGGTTCGCGATCAATTATTAATTCATCATCCTTAGCAGTAAACAGTTTTTCAGTAACCAGTGTACAGTGAACAGTACCATGCTACTGATAATTGATAACTGATAACTGGTCACTGATAACTGATAACTGATAACTGGTGACTGTAAACTGCCTTTTGATCGCTAAACTCAATTTGGTTTAACTGATGGCTCAGGTTGTTTTAGAAAATATATATAAAACGTTTTCGGCTGCGGTTCGGGTGCGAGAAACCGACGAAGAATCCGTTTCGACTCCCGAACTGTTAACGTCTTCTGGGGCGGTTCTCCGACGAATTAATCTCACCGTTAATGATGGTGAGTTTATGGTGTTGGTCGGGCCGTCTGGCTGCGGAAAAAGTACGTTATTACGGTTAATTGCGGGCTTAGAATCGCTGACGGCGGGTAATATTTGGATCGGGAAAACTTTGGTTAATGATTTACCCCCAAAAGCCCGAGATATTGCGATGGTTTTTCAAAATTATGCCCTTTATCCCCATTTGAAGGTTTATGATAATTTGGCGTTTGGATTGCGGCGGATGGGGGAAAGTTTGGGGGAAAATCAAGAATTGAACTCCGACCAACAGCAGGATTTTTCTTCGCTTCTCCGCAGGTTTTCTGAGGAGGCTTTAGTTGTAATGACGCGATCGCTTAAGCCGGGTTTGCGTTATTTTTCGGATCGGGAAAAGGCGATCGCTGCCAGAGTGTTGGCGGTGGCTGAATTATTACAAATTGAATCGCTTTTGGATCGATATCCCAAGCAACTTTCGGGGGGACAAAAGCAACGGGTGGCGTTGGGACGGGCGATGGCTCGCAATCCCCAGGTTTTTTTAATGGATGAACCGTTATCGAATTTGGATGCTAAATTACGGACGGAAACTCGCGCTCAAATTGTGGAGTTGCAGCGTCAATTGGGAATTACAACGATTTATGTGACTCACGATCAAACCGAAGCGATGACAATGGGTTCTCGAATTGCGGTGATGAATCGGGGTCAAATCCAACAGGTGGCTAAACCCCTGGAGTTGTATAACCGTCCGGCGAATCGATTTGTTGCGGGGTTTATTGGTTCTCCGGGGATGAATTTTTTAACGGTTCAGTTTTCTGCGCCGCTATTAATTGTTCATCCTTTGTTTCGTCTGACTTTACCGGAACGATGGGGTTTTAATCTCAAAGCTTATGACGGTCAATCGTTAATTTTGGGGGTGCGACCGGAACATTTGAAAATGGGTTGCGCGGCTCCCCGAAATTTACCCGTACAGGTGGAACGGATTGAGGTTTTAGGACATGAAACTCTGTTATCGGTTCGTCCTTATTCGCGAGAGGAGAGTTCTTTTTCCTTAATCCAATTGCGGGTTCCGGGAGAGGTGAAAGTCAATCTCAAAGATCAAATTTGGATTGCGATCGCCGTTGAGCATATTCACTTATTTGATCCGCAGACAGAACAGGCGATTTTTCCTCGCTAATTCCCCAGGTAGATAGGGGAAACTGATGAGCCTGTTTTATCTGTTCCTTAGGACTTATATATGAAAAAATTGTCTCATTTGACTTGCAATTTCTTTACAACTTAGTTACATTTATTTACAGAGAGCAATAAGTTTCAAGAAAGGAGATTGCACAATGGAAACTCAAAATCGTATACCCCAAGGTCAAAATCGTCAACAATGGAACTGGGGCTTCACACCAGGAGCAGAAACTTGGAATGGTCGCCTTGCGATGATTGGCTTTATCTCTGCCGTAATCGTCGAATTGGCTTCTGGACAAGGTTTATTACACTTCTGGGGCTTGATGTAAGCTAAATGTAATGGAAAATAGCCCGAAAAGGGTAAACCCCATTACACTAGCTTTAGAATCGAGAGGCTTTAAGTTAGCCAGAAATCATAACGTAGAAGAATTTTAACACAGCTTGGGGGGTTTTAGAATCACTCTCCAGCTTTTTAATTTTTCCACAAAAAAGAGGGCAAAGTTGAAACAACGTCCTGACTTTGCCCATTCACGCCCGAGACGGCTTTAACCTTATGGGGAAATATTTTGCTTCTGTCTTGATGGAGTTAGAAGGGGACAATCCTAAACCTAGCGGCGATGGAAAGGTAGCCGGGATTGACTTGGGACAGAAGGATTTTGCAATTGTCAACGATGGAATAAAGACCTCTAAATTTGTCAACCCGAGACATCTATCAAAACAGGAGCGCAACCTAAAAAGGAAGCAGCAAAAATTAGCGAGAAAACAGAAAGGGAGCAGATCTAGAGAAAAGGCGAGATCGCTTGTTGCTAGAGTTCACGAACGAATTAGAAATGTTCGTCAAGACTACTTACATAAGCTGTCAAGGAAGCTTGTTGACGAGAATCAAGTCATCGTAGTCGAAAGTCTAAATACTAAGAGCATGGTTCGTAACCAAAAATTAGCCAAAGCAATTTCTGATGTAAGCTGGGGAACCTTTGTCAATTTCTTATCCTACAAGCTTGAAAAAGAAGGTAAGTTACTGATAGAAATTAACCGATGGTTCCCCAGTTCAAAACTTTGCTCAAACTGTCATTTTCAAGTCGGTGAAATGCCGCTAGATGTTAGAAGTTGGCGTTGCCCAAACTGCGGCACTCACCATGATAGAGACGAGAACGCCGCAATAAATATCAGAGCAGAAGGTATCAGAATTTTATCTGTCTCGGGAACCGGGACAGCTGCTGAGGTCGGGGAAGTAAGACCAAAGCCGGGACGAAAGTCTAAGCTAAGGCATTCCCCTGCGAAGTCAGAAGCCCACACCAAAAGCGAATAGCGTTGGTGCTGGGTAGTTCACCGAATGTATTCTTTTAAGATGCTGTTGCGGTTGGGATGGCGCAACTTTCTGAGAGCTTTTGCTTCAATTTGACGAATCCGTTCCCGAGTCACATTGAAGATTTGACCAATTTCTTCAAGAGTCTTCATGCGACCATCATCTAACCCGTAGCGCAAGCGTAAAACGTCACGTTCGCGGGGACTCAGGGTATCTAAAACACTTTCGAGATCTTCGCGCAGTAGGTTTTTAGAAACCTGATCTTCGGGAGTTTCTCCATCGGACTCAATAAAATCGCCCAGGCGAGAATCTTCTTCTTTACCGATGGGAGTTTCCAAAGAGATGGGGAGTTGAGCGGATTTGGCAATAAATCGCAGCTTCTCAATGGTCATTTCCATGCGAGTGGCGATTTCCTCTTCCGTCGGTTTGCGACCCATTTCTTGGGAAAGCAATTTTGTGGTCTTTTTAATCCGAGAAATAGTTTCGTACAGGTGAACCGGAAGCCGAATCGTCCGAGATTGATCGGCAATCGCCCGGGTAATGGCCTGACGAATCCACCAGGTGGCGTAGGTACTGAACTTGTAGCCTTTTTCGTGATCGAACTTTTCGGCGGCCCGAATCAATCCCAGACTTCCTTCTTGAATTAAGTCTTGGAATGATAAACCTCGGTTCATGTACTTTTTGGCAATCGAAACCACCAAACGCAGGTTAGACTGCACCATCTTGTCTTTAGCCCGTCTTCCCAAGAAAAGACGGCGGCGGAATTCGGGTAGGCCCATGTCTACTGCACTTGCCCATTCCTTATCCTCGGGTTCGCGATGGTTATGTTCGATTAATTTTTCGCGAATGCGCTCTAACTCAAGTAAATCCGCGATTTTACGGGCCAGTTCAATTTCTTCATCGGCTCGTAACAATCGAATCCGACCAATTTCTTGAAGATAGAGTCTAATCGAATCCTCGGTGTAATGTTTTTTCTTCGCCTGAGTCCGACGACGTGACTTAGCAACTCCATCCGACTTGCTTTCGTCTTCATCATCAGATTGAGATTCTAGATAGTCTTCATCTTGACTCTCATCCTCTTCTAGCAAAAAGTCAAATTCATTTTCCGGCGGGGTTTTGGTTGAGTTTTGAAGCAATTCTATCGGTTCCATCTCCGGCTGAATGGGGGTTGCGAGTCCGGTGTTCGTCTGGATCATGCCGCGTTCCTCATGCTCCTCAATGCAAGAATCAATCACTATAAACAATTAGTAGGTTTGTCTATTTCTAGACAGTTTAGCCAATTCTAACCGCAATTGCGGTGGGATTGGGATGCCGACTTCAAAGGGTGAACTCGACTTCACTCTGATTTCGACCAAAGTGTTTAAATAACACCGATTGGTGTGGGCAAAGTTGCAGTTAGACCTTTTTGATTGTAGCCTCTCTTACAAAAAATGCACGGGGTTGCTACAAATTCAAGGTTGCTAGGGGGATTAAAAGTGGAAATTCCTCAGATTTACCAGTTGGGTCTCAGCGGTAGAAACCCTCAGCATTTTCGGGTTAAGCGCATAGCGAGAAGGGTAATGGTTGTCATTCTTCGACACATACTGACTTTCATCTTTGGTGATGATCGGACTGTTTTTCTGATTTTTCCCTGGATAGGAATTGGCGATTGCCTGATGGCTGAGGTTCTCCGGGGTAGCTGTTTTGGGATTTTTGATTGGTGCCGGCCGCGTTTTTTTCAGCCTGTGACATCATCTTAACCCAACCAAGACAGCTTACTGTGTTAACCTAGCCCATCCATTCGGGAACGTGAATTGATTTTCACAACTTACAGAAAAAACTGTCTGAACATAAGTCCTTTTTTGTACGTTAACTCAAATCTCAAAAATTGGAGCCTACTCTAATGTTAAATCAAGTTAAGCTAATGACGTCAAATTCTCAGAAAAATCTTTCAAGTTGTTATATTGGTTTAAACTTCAACAAGCAAACCTAAAGATTACATAGAATATACATCTCTTTACATTCAGTCTGTTAATAATTACCCTATGGTTAGAGAAAAACAAAGAATCTATAGCGCTGGCGGTTAGCGTTGATTTCGGGTGCGGGGGTTAACCCAATCATTCAATCCTTCACCCACCAAGGATAATCCCACCACCATCAACGTCAGCGCCAACCCCGGAAAAAAAGCCGTCCACCAAATCCCGGTGGGCAGAGCCTCCAGCGCCAACCGCAAATCATGGCCCCATTCCGGGGTCTCAGGGGGTAGTCCCAACCCCAAAAATCCCAAACTTCCCAAAGTTAAAATCGAGTCGGCCGCATTCAGGGTAAACAAAACCGGTACACTTTGAATCACATTCAAAAACAAGTATCGCGATAACACGGTCCAAGTATTCGCCCCCATCGCTTGGGCTGCTTCAATAAATAATTCGGTTTTGACGCTGGTTGTATGATTGCGAACCACCCGATAATATTGGGGAACATAAGCAATACTTAAAGCGATAGCCGCATTAAAAATCCCTCGTCCAACCACAAACGCCAAAGTAATCGATAATAACAGTCCGGGTAAGGTATACACCGCATCCATCAAAAACAGTAAAACTCGGTCTAATTTCCCCCCCAAATAGCCGCTAACCAACCCCAGAGGGACCCCGATAATCAAACTTAATCCCGTCGCCAATAGCAATACTTTCCACGCCGCAGCAGCGCCAAATAAGGTTCGGGAAAACACATCATAACCCTGACCGTTGGTTCCAAACCAATAGTCTACTCCAGGGGGTTCGTGTATGGGGTTTGATAGAAATTCCATCGGATTTTCAATCCATCCCCAAGCTAAAAAAACCGGAGACAATAGTGCCATCAAAATAAAAATCAAGGTTATTCCCAAACCGACTAACATCATGCGAGTTGAAAGGTTTGGGTGTTTCCAGAGGGTGAGAAATTCTACAAAGCGAGATTTAGCCGCAGTCATTGACCAAAAAACAGATGAGTTCGAGATAATTGTCTCATAAATTGATAAATTTGCAGAGGTACACCGATAGGAGATTAGCAGTTGATTTCGGCGATGCGAGTCAGTCCTGGGTGTGGCGCATACGACTGTAGCAGAACTTAACACATTCTGTTGAATTTGACTAAGAAAATCACCTTTTCCAGTCAAGGATTAACTATGATGATAGTAGAGAACAAAAGGGAGAAACCCAGGAGCGTCATTATGATTGAAATCATTGGCAATCAACCGGATAATGTTCTCGCCTTTACGGGTCACGGTCGAGTCACTGGAAAAGACTACGAGTCTATTTTAATTCCGGCTGTAGAAAGCAAGTTAAAAGAACACTCCAAAATTTGCTTACTTTATCATTTAGGCGAGGATTTTTCTGGGTTTAATCTTCGGGCTTTATGGGATGATATCAAAGTGGGTCTTCAACATCCAAGAGCTTGGAAAAAAATTGCCGTTGTATCTGATAATAAATGGGTAATTGGAATGACAAAAATTTTCGGTGTGATTATTCCTTGTCCTGTAAAAAGATTTGATGTTCATCAGTTAACTGAAGCAAGTGAATGGCTCAAAATTTAACTATAAAAGGGGTTAATTTAGCAGAGAATTGGAGCTTGATTTTAGAGGAATTAGCCCTAGAATTAAAGTCTTGCTCCCCATTGGGAAGTCTGTAATGTTGACAATTCGGTTGATTTATCGTGATTCACTGACTTCATTTTTGATGAGGTCGGTGAATTTTTTTCCGGATTAATCTCAATATTTCAGGAATAATTGTCGGTGAAACTGTAGTAAAAGCTAACTTTAAAACCAAGCTTTGGTTTTGACTTCTATCCAACCGAAACATGAACAAACTTAAACGCCTCTGTTTTTATCCCTGGTCATACTTATTGCTTTTTTCTCCCTTATTCTTAACCGGATGTCAACTCAATATTTCCATTCCTGAACTTGAAGAAATGTCTCCTTTTGAGAGTAGCAACCAAGCCTCTTTTGTCATGCAAACCCTGACAACGGGACAACAGGCTTATTATCAAGCTAACGGTCGTTTTGCGAGTTCCTTAGAGACGCTTTCTTTAGATTTCAATATCGAAACGGCAGAATATCATTATAAACTGATTACAGTGGGCGATTCGGCTCAAACTGTAGTGATGACCGCCAGCGCCAAAACAGAGGAACTTCCCAGTTATGCGGGGGTGGTGACAGTCGGACAAACGGAAGGGGGAGTGATGGCGTTTGCGAACATCTGTCAAACCGATGAACCCTCCACCGAACCTCCCCCCCTTGCAACCACACCTATTCCCGGTGAAGGCTTGAAATGTCCTCCCGGTTCGAGTCCGGTGCGTTAGGCTAAAACAAAATCAACTTCGTCGGCGCCATCGGCTTCCCCTTGACCCGATGTGATTTTTTCGCCATTGACTTCGACCGCAAAAGGAGTATTATCTAAACCCGACATATTGTAGTCTGTTTTGTCGGGTGTATATCCGACACTGGCGATCATTTTACGCCCCGCATCGGTATATTGAAAAGCCATCATTTGGTTTTTATCTTTTTCGTTATCTCGCGCCCAAATGACCATGTATTGTCCGCCTTGATAGTCAAAAACTTTGGGCGAACGAGAGGGTACATAACGCCCCGGAGAACCAAAGCTTGCATCTAAAAACGATTGTACAGAATCATCTTGGACAACCGCATAACTGACTTGTTCGGGAGGGGTTTCTTCTTCGTTAACATCTCCTTCACTTTCGTCGGGGGCTTCTTCTTTGTTGCGGTTTCTGAAGTAATCAACTGCCATTTTTGTTCCAATTGCACCGACGGTAGCAATACCTGCACCAGCAAGAATCTTGCGAAGTCTACTCATAGTCTTTTCTGTGGATATACAATGGTTTTGTTGGCATCGATTGCAACCAACTTAAAAGATTGTATCAAACTTTGCAGAAAAAATCGCATTTTTTTGTTGAGAAATCTTTCAACGGGGCGGACTTTTTTCTTTCGTCGAGTGGATTAGAACTTTGGCCAATCTGGGAGAATTTTTAGGATTTTTTTATCTTTCCGCAACCGTTAAAGCCTACTCGCTGTATTTTACGGCTGTCCCACTGGCGGCCACCATCAACATACTTCCTCCGCCACTAGAGTTAATGGTTTCGTAATCTAAATCTATCCCAATAATTGCATTTGCGCCTAATGCGAGTGCAGCTTGTTGCATTTCTTTGATAGCTGTTTCTTTGGCTTCCCGCAAGGATTTTTCATAGGCGGCTGACCTTCCCCCCACCACATCTCGAATGCTGGCAAAAAAGTCTCGAAAAACGTTGGCTCCTAAAATCGCTTCTCCGCTAACAATCCCACAGTATTGGATAATCTGTTTGTTTTGGAGTGTGCTGGTTGTGGTTAAAATCATAAGCCGTTTTAACACCCATTTTTGCTTTCTCCTTATTTTAGAATTGAAAGCGCAAATTGTCAATCGATTTAGAGGCGAAATCAACGGTTTAAATTTTAGGGATTGAAAACGTCCATCCCAACTCAAACTAATCCCAACTCTGCCTTAATTTCAGTTAAGGGTCTTTCCCAATTCTCCTCGAACCGATAACTTAACAAAAATTGGGCGGTTTTTCCGAATTCTCGACCCCGACGAAGATTAGCAAAAATTTGCGGAATTTGTTGGGGGGCTAAAATGGGATAAAGCAGCCGTGCCATCACAAGGGAAAGTTTTAAAGTCCGGCTGTAGTTTTGTTCGGCAGCAAAGGCTAAAACCCCGATTTCTCCGGCGTAACTGGTATCAAAATCTAACAGCACATGAAACAAATCGTGAGTGATAGAATACCGCAGCGAAAATACATTTTTTTCGGCTATTCTGCTCACTTCCGGGCTAATTTCAAAGGGCTGAAGGTTGTTAATTTTCATATGTTGGGCGTACTGATAGCCCAAGGTTTCCGGTGGAAGTTGACTCAGTTTTTCTAAGTCGATTTTGGGATGATAACCGACCACCGACCGCATTTTTGATTCGAGTTTGGGGTTGAGTTTTACCCCAAAGGCTTCGGCTTTGAGAATGGCAACATCTCCTAAATAATCAGTATTTTTTGCGAGTTTAATAACCTGAAAAAACGATTTGATGTCCGGTTTCATTGGAGCATTCTCCCGCAGTTATAATAAATTCAGTTTCGGCTACTTGTTTCGGTTCTCCGGTTGATTGAAAATTCTATCAAACCAGTTTAAAAATCGTTCAGAGAGTCTGTATTCTCCGTTGACAATTTCATCGGAAATTACTAAAACACCGAATAGAATTGATAAGGTTAAAAATTCCATCGCTTGCTATCAAAGTTGACTTTATAGGATCAACTATCACCGAAAAATTGGGGTTAGACCAGGGAATATCGGAAAGTTAAGCGGAAAGTTAAGCGGGGAGAAGTTTATCCAGACAAAACCCCCAAAGACAGGAGTTAAGCGACTATCGGTAACTTCAGATTCTAAAGATTCGGGAATTTAGGTTAAACTAAATAAGCGTGACTAGGGTTTAGTCATCTGTTTCACCCGTAAATAGCAGGGAGCGAACTCAGTTAACTCTGTCGATAAATTGACTGGCTAAAAACCATCAATTACTGCTATCCTAGCTAACGGGTAACTGATACCTGTTATCTGATTTGTGATCAATGAGTCAGCAAAAGTCCAGACGCCGACGAGGGGTAATTTTAACAGCAGTTGGCTTGAAGCGGTTAAACACAGCTATTCAAGAGGCTGAGGTGTGGGAAAATGACGGAGAACGTTACACCTTAGAAAGCCTTTCTTATCGAATTGGTATCGATGCAAAAACCGTTTCTAAGGTTTTGGATGGTCAAATTGCTATCGATAAAAGAACGCTACAACGTTGCTTTTCTAGCTTTAATTTAGAACTCGATGAAGCCGACTATACAAAGCCTACACCAACCAAGCTAAAACGTCAACCCTTCCCCTCTCCCGCTTCAATTTTGACTCCTCAATCTAATCGGATTTTACCGGAAAATAACAAAACAAAAATAGATTGGGGTGAAGCGATAGATGTTTCTAATTTTCACGGACGCCAGGAAGAATTAAACACGTTAAAACAGTGGATTGAAATTGATCGCTGTCGGGTGATTGCAATTTTAGCAATGGGAGGAGCGGGAAAAACAGCGCTTTCGGTAAAATTAGCCGAACAATTACAAAATCAGTTTGATGCGGTAATTTGGCGAAGTCTGAGAAATGCACCGCCTCTATCTTTTATTGTAGACGATTTTCTGCAAATTTTATCGGGAGAAACCGACAAAAAATCTTTACTCATTCGTTCTCATTTTTCCGAGGAAAGTTACAGTTTTTCGAGCCAAATTTCTCAACTTTTAGAACAACTTCGTTCTCAACGATGTCTGCTAATTTTAGATAACTGGGAAACCCTACTTCGCAGCAGTGCGGGAACGTCGCGGGATATGGTCGGAGTTCACCGAGAAGGGTGGGAAAACTACGGGGAATTATTGCGTTTATTGGGAGAAACAAATCATCAAAGTTGTTTGCTATTAACCTCCCGAGAAAAACCCGCAGCTATCGCAACTTTAGAAGGAGAATATTTACCCATTCGCACGCTACAACTGACGGGTTTACCCTCAGAAACCGCCCGAGAAATTCTCACCGCCAAAGGGTTAAAAGGACAAACAGAAGATTATCACCGTTTAATTGAACGTTATCAAGGAAATCCTTTGGCTTTGAAAATTGTTTCTACAGCCATTCAAGATACTTTCGCCGGAGAGATTCAAGAATTTCTAACTCATAAAACCATTGTTTTTAACGGAATTAGAACCCTCATCGACCAACATTTTCAACGCCTGTCAAACCTGGAAAAAGAGTTAATCTACTGGCTGGCTATTAACCGCGAACCCATATCTTTATCAACCTTACAATCCGATTTAATTTTCCCGGTTTCGACGAAAAAACTATTAGAAGTGTTAGAATCTTTGCAGCGACGTTCCCTTTTAGAAACTCAACTGGCGGGTTCTTCTTCCAACCGCAAATTAACTCAATTTACCCTACAACCGGTAATTATGGAGTATGTCACAGATCGCCTCGTTGAACAAGTCGCCGAAGAAATAATTAATCAAAACTGTCATTTATTTAGAACTCATGCGTTAATACAAGCCACCGCAAAAGATTATGTTCGAGAAACTCAAATTAAACTGATTCTCGTTCCGTTAATAGCCGAACTTCTGACCCATTTAAGAACTCAAACCGCCATTATCGAACACCTCGATAAACTCCTCAAACAAGAACAGGAAAAACCCTTAAAAGAACCCGGATACATAGCCGGAAATATTCTCAATCTTTTTTGTAATTTTCAAATCGACTTAACCCAATATGACTTTTCTAATCTTACCATTTGGCAAGCCTATCTGCAAAATACACGCTTAACTGATGTTAATTTTAGCGGATCAGATTTGAGCCGTTCTGTATTAGCAAAAACCTTTGCACCCATTACAACAATTGCTTTAAACTCAGATGGGTTAATCTTAGCAACCGGTCATTTAGATGGCGAAGTTTATCTGTACAAACTCGAAACCGATCATAATTTATCTGTGGGGTTAAACTTTCACACCCAACAGGGAATCGTTTGGTCAGTTGCAGTTAGTCCGAATGGTAAAATATTGGCAACCGCAGGGGAAGACTTTACAATAAAACTCTGGGATATCAAAACAGGTGAATGTCTAAAAATCCTCAACCAACATACAAACTGTGTCCGAAGTGTTGCGTTTACAAATTCGGGAAAATTTATGATTAGTGGAAGTGAAGATCGAACCCTTCGCATTTGGGATCTAAAAACCGGAAATTGTGTTAAAGTTCTCGAAGGACATCAACAACAAATTTGGACGTTAGCCATTCATCCCAACGATGATTATATAATCAGTGGAAGTGATGATTGTACTCTCAAACTTTGGGGTATCAAAACCGGAGAATGTTTAAAGACATTTCACGGACATACAGATTGGATCAGATCGGTGGTTTGGAGTCCAGAACGTCAACGCATCGCCAGTGGAAGTATCGATAAAACCGTGAAGTTATGGGATGTCAAAACGGGCGAATGTTTGCAAACCTTTCGGGGTCATAAAAACGGTATTTTTTCGGTAATTTTTATCGATGAAAATCAGTTGGCAAGTACGGGTTTAGATGGTACAATTAAACTGTGGAATATCAAATCCGGTCGCTGTCGTCGCACGTTATCCAGTCATCGAAATTTAATCGCTCACATCGCTTTTAGTTCCCCCGAAAAAGTGTTAATTAGCGCCGCCGAAGACCAAACCGTAAAACTCTGGGATATTACCACAGGTTCCTGTATTCGGGTGGTACAAGCGAGGGTAAATTGGTTTTCTTCCGTTGCGTTTAGTTGCGATGGAAAAATACTCGCCAGTGGAAGCGAAGATCGGGGGGTGAGACTTTGGGATCTAAAAACTGGAAAATGTCAACCGCTTTGGGGACATACAGATATTGTTTATACGGTGGCGTTTCATCCCCACTTTACCCCTGAAAATAGCGGAATTTTAGCCAGCGGAAGCGGCGATAAAACCATTCGTTTATGGGATGTAAAAACCGGAGACTGTAAAACCGTATTGCGGGGTCATCAGTCAACGGTAATGACGGTTAAATTTAGTCCCGATGGGAAAATATTGGCGAGTGGAGGATGGGATGAAACGGTGAAACTTTGGGATGTAGAAACCGGTCAACTGCTGCGAAATATTGCGGCGCATTTTGTGGCTTCCGTGGCGTTTAGTTTGGACGGGAAAAAATTGGCGATCGCCGCTTTTGATAATATTTTAAAAATCTATAATGTAGAAACCGGAGAATGCGATCGGTGTCTATCTGGACATAGCAGTTGGCTGTTAGGGGTGGCGTTTAGTCCCTGCGGTCGTTGGTTGGCGAGTTGTGGTTTAGATCGCACTATTCGCATCTGGGATATTACCACCGGAAACTGTCATTTAGTCTTATCAGGACACACAGAATGGGTCTGGGAAGTTGCTTTTAATAATGATAGTCGTTTGTTAGCGAGTGCGAGTAGCGATCGCACGATTAAAATATGGGATATTACAACAGGAAACTGTCTAAAAACCCTGGATGAACACGAATTTTGGGTGATGTCTGTGGCGTTTCATCCTCATGCAAATTCCGAGTTTAACGCGCCAGAAATTATCGCCAGCGGCGCTGCGGATCAAACCATTAAACTTTGGGATATATCAACGGGAAACTGTTTGCAAACCTTGAAAGCCGACCGTCTTTATGAAGGAATGAATATTAGCAACGTTACGGGAATTACAGACGGTCAAAAAGCGGCGTTAAAGGTGTTGGGTGCGGTGTTTAGCGAAGAATAGCGGGAATTAAAAACCCGGTTTTTGTTCACATTCCCCAAAAATGAAATTGAGAGCCGACAATAACCTATCTATATCTGAAATTGTATAATATCGGGTTTCTTTTGTAAAGAGGTTGTTATTAAGTTTGCCAAATTCCCAAATTTTCCCGTTAGACACCACTCCAAAAAGAGTTTGACTCGGTTGATTGTTAATTTTTTCAACCGCAACCATTTCCGCCAAACATTGACCCCATCCTTTGATAAAGTCATCTTTTTTGGCTTCAACAACTAAAAAATAAGGCTTTTCAAAGACTTGCTTTCCCAAAGCCGATCTTTGGGCTAAAATATAATCGGGAATTCCCGAAAGTTTTTGATCATAAATAATTGCCTTATGACTCCACAACGTAAACGAATCTCGGTAACTCCGATAAACTTCTTTTAAAATCGGAAAAATAATCATTTCACACACCGCATATTCCGAGTCTTCAAAAGAAAATTCTCTTAAAGAAAACTCTAAATCCTCCCTAAATTCAGCACGAATGGTAATTTCAGATTCAACAATAAATTCTGCTTCGGTTGCAGTAATCTGAAACTCTTGCAAAACTTCACCAATATTTTTATAAGAATCAAAGGACATCAAAACATCTCCTCTAATACCATGTCCAGTTGATTAATTTTGTTGGTGCGGGCGGGTTTTTAAAATTTAGTAATGGGTGTCAGAGAGGGTCTAGAACCCGCCCCTACATAATTAGAATCGATTAATCGGACATGATATAACTAAAGTTTTCCCATCAAACCAAAGGTAACAAAATCTCAAATTCCGTACCCAGACCCGGTTCAGATTGCATCAAGAATTGACCCCCATGTTTGGCGGTAACAATTTGATAACTTTGCGCCAAACTGGTTTCCTTCTTAATCCGTTTTTCAGTTGAAAAAGATTCAATAATCTTTTGTTGTTCATCCAAAGACATTCCCGGGCCATTATCGGCAATTCGTATCGAAACCCAACGTTGAGGAGTTCTTTCTGAACTCAATTTTGTTTTCGGCGATCGCACTTCCGTTGTAATTTCTATCGTCGGTTTTGGCTCTAGATTTTGGCTCTTATTCCCTCGATATTTACGCGCCCATTCCTGACTGTAAGCCTGACTGATCAACGCATCAATCGCATTGATCAAAATATTCATAAAAACCTGATTAAGCTGACCAATATAGCAACTCACCGGCGGAATATGATCGTAATTTTTAATCACCCGAATCTCCGTCGAAATCCTACTTTTGAGCAGCAACAAAATACTCTCTAAATTCGTATGAATATCCGCCGGTTTCGGATGAACCTCATCAATGTAGCAAAAATTTTGTAAGCTGGTCGCCAAAACTTTTAACCGTTCCGCTCCGGCTTGAATACTCTTGACAATTTGAGGAATATCCTGTTTAATATACTCAAACTCAATTTCTTCTTTGAGTTCCTGAATCTCTAAAGGCATCCTAGAAAAATGCGCTTCATAAGCCGAAATTAACTCAATCAAACTCTCACTATAATTCGAGAGATGGGATAAATTTCCCCAAATAAAACCCACCGGATCTAAAATTTCGTGGGCGACCCCATCAACCAACCGCCCCAAACTCGCCATCTTCTCAATTTGTATAATTTGAGTTTGCATTCGTTCATAACGAACTTGAGTTTCAATGCCGCGAATTTGCCAGTTGGCAAGATATAATTCGTGAACATCCAACAGTCGATAAGGTAAACTCGCAGAGGAAGAAGACTGAGGATCAATTTCCACCAAAATGGGGTCGCCCCGAAATTCCGGTAATCGTCGGAGCGCCTGTTGCGCGGCACTCACAATCGGTGTATCCTCCGATAAAATCAGCGGTGATGTCCGGGCATAGCTGTAAAGAATATGCAGAGGTTGCTGCAAAAACAGCTTCATCGCGTGAGGACGGATGAGAAATTCTAACAATTGGCGTCGGGAAATCATCCCCAAAAATTGCGAATTTTCCGACGGTGAGTCCTCCACCAAAATCACTCCCGGAACCAAAGGATAGCGCTCAAAAACTTGAGCCAGAACAGTTCCCAGACAACTTCGCGACATCTGAAACTCATAGAGAGACAGATCTCCCAAAGTTGATGCTAAACCCAGATCGAAAATGCTCCCCTCCATTAAGCGGGGAGGAGAGACTTGATCATTACGTTCGTCTAGCACGGCGCGTTACACCAGTCAGCTACATATATAGACTAGCACTTCTCAGCAGTAGCCATTGAGTTATTAACCCCGACTAGGAACCCGCAGGTAAAGACACGGGGGGTAAAGGTTTCACGGGGGGTCTAGACGAAGGAGGATGTCCGTTTGGGTGAGTTTCGGAACGTTCATCGGAAATCAAAAGTTCGCGAATTAACCGTGCTGCGGTCCTTTGAGCCAACTCACCCGCCACCTGTTGACCCAGTTGACGAACTTCCGGCTTGGCCAACAAATCGGGAACTTTCTGCACAAAAACCATCGGATCAAAGCCCTGGGTTTCTTGCAAAATCGCTACAATTCGCTGAAGATGTTCTAAATCCTTCTGATTTTGATTCGATGACGCTACAGGTTTGGTTCCATTCGAGGAAGGTTGTTTAACCCCCATCCATTCCGCAACCTTCAGTTGGGCTTTGGTCAAAACATTGCGGGAGGCGACATCAATATTCTTAACAATTTCATTGGCTAATTTTTCCCGAATAAACGCCCCCCGTTCCGAGAATAAAAAGTCTAAAGTCTGATCGAGAACTTGATTAATATCATAGTCATCGCTATTGCGAGCATTTTTAAGCAGGTTTTCTAAACGGTTCCAACGCAAAGAACCATCTTTAAACAACAAATCTTTTAAAGAAGCGCGCAGTTGAGGAGACGGGTCAGTTAACAGCCGTTTCGCCACGTAGGGATAAGCTTTACTGAGTACCTTAAAGTTGGGATCGACGTTAATTGCAATTCCTTCTAACGTCACCAACGAGCGGATAATTAAAGCGTAATAAGCCGGTACCCGGAAAGGATATTCATACATCAACGCCGAGAGTTTATCGGTAATGCTTTTAAAATTCAGTTCCGCAACACTGGCGCCGAGCGCATCATTAAAAACAGAACCCAAAGCGGGAATAATAGGCGTTAGGTCAGTCTCGGGCGTTAAAAATTCGAGTTTGACATAATCATGGGCTAACCCCTCAAAATCTCGGTTCACCAAATGCACCACCGCTTCGAGTAAACCGTAGCGTTGATAGGGTTTAACTTCGCTCATCATCCCAAAATCGAGATAAACCAACTTACCATCGGGACTGGCGAGCAAGTTACCGGGGTGAGGGTCTGCGTGGAAAAATCCATGTTCGAGTAATTGACGCAGAGAACATTGTACCCCCACTTCAATTAGATAGCGAGCATCAATTCCTTTGGCTTGGATTTCATCTAAATTGGTTAATTTTGTTCCGTTCACCCACTCCATTGTTAATACCCGTCTTCCGGTGTATTCCCAGTAGATTTTAGGAACATGAATATCGGCTAAATGACCGTAGAGTTCTTTGAAGCGCTCGGCGTTACGACCCTCGTGGGTGTAATCCATTTCTTCAAAAATTCGATACCCAAATTCATCCATAATGGCGACTAAATCGCTGCGAATTTGAGTAATATTTTTTTGCGCCCAAATTGCCAGAGTTCGCAGTAGGTGAATATCGAGGGCAATTGATTCGGATAAACCGGGACGTTGCACTTTAACGGCTACGGTTTCTCCGGTTTTCAGTTTTCCTTTGTAAACTTGTCCCAAAGAAGCGGCAGCTAAGGGATTGGGAGAAAGTTCGGCGTAGATTTGTTCCGGTTTTCCTCCTAATTCTTCTTCGATAAAGCCATAAGCAACTTCATTAGAAAAAGGGGGAAGTTGGTCTTGGAGTTTCGTTAATTCTTCTAAATAAGTAGGAGGAACTAAATCCGGTCGTGTGGATAAAGCCTGTCCGACTTTGATAAATGCCGGGCCGAGTTGAGTTAGGGTGACGCGGAGTTGGGTTGCTCGTTTACCCTCATTTTTCTGCACACATCCCCTTTTCTTATCGAGCCATATCCCCAAGGCGAGTGAGACAAATTTCCAGACGATTGTGAATAGTCGTCCCCAGACTTTTAAAAAGCGCGATCGATAATAATCGGCAATGGCAACCGGATCGTAACGCAGGGAAACATGGGGCGAATGAGAGGAGGGTGAAGATTCCGGTTCCCCACTGGGGGGAGTTTCTTCAACGGTTACAAGTTGCGATTGCACATCGACCGTATTCGATGTAACCGGAACAACGGGATCGAGTTCTGTGGCTCTCATAGGAGTTGGGGCTTGTGAATCAACCAAGGGCAAAGTCGGTGATACCGTCTTGATATCCATAAAGTACAGGATTTAGTCTGAGCAGTATTGTTAACTATTGTAACAACATTGGCTCATGCACTTTCAATATCACTTTTGATATCGTCTGGATTCGTCTTCATCAGGCGATTACAAATATCATTGAGATGTTGTCGGCTATTGGCCGGGAGTCGGGGTTGAGGCATCTCCGAGTTCGGCCAGTGGGGTAAATCAAAGCAAGGACAACAGCTAGGGGGCATCCCCCGGGTCGGGAACGGGATCGGCATCGCACAGCGAGCGCATTCTTCAATTTCCCAATTAGAACTCAACAGTTCATTAATGGAGACATCCGTTCCTTCCAGATAGCAGTCCCCCGACTCCGGAGAGAGGATTTCTTGCCAGCATTTTTCAAACTCCCGGCTGTAGTGATCTCCCTCAAATAAGGGTTGAGGTAACAGATCTTGATCTCCATTACGAAGCACTACTTTTTTACCGAGTTGTAACCAGTATGCTAGATATTGTTTAACTAGACGATATGAAGCCATAGGTGTTTTTTTAGAGAGTGAACTTTCAGTTGACACAATTGACCGACTAAGCAGCCATCAGATTTGAGGTTTTCCCATTCTCTATATTGTATCGAGAATTTTATCTTCTGAGACGGTTATATTCTAGAGTTAATCTAAAGTTTCTTGCCGGGACTCGAAAATCTGTAGCCCCACTGAGTTGGGGAAGTTTAGGAGAATAATCAGCCCGGATTTCCGTAAAATATAGCCGGGAATCCGCATGAAACCGAATCCCGCTCATCCCCTTCAACTTATTATTAATTCCAACGGTTTTGCGGACAATAGGAGTTGAATCAACTTTAATAAAACTGCAAAATACTTTTGCATTTATTTATAATCTTAAACCCAAACTTAATCCGTACAATCCGACCGAAGATAGAAAAATTAATCATTCTATAGAAATAATTACAGTGGAAAAGAAGCCCCGAAAAACAGTCAAAAAGCTCTGCAAAAAATCAGCCATTCAAAAGGAGTAAGCCTCCCACAAGGCGGGCTGAGGACAGTCCGGCCGGCGACGATTGCCTCGAAAACAAGCAGACTAACTTCAGGGGGCTGGATCTTCCCCTCAACATCCTGGAGATAGCCCCCAAATCAAGCTCAAACCGATCAACAGTTGAGCTAAAATCCTAAAAAGATCTTGACGCTCCCTAGCTCTGTGCGAGTAGTATGGGATAAGAACAAATTTGCAACTCGTGGAGTCAACAATCACGACTTCTGAGGTAGCTGGTTGACTGCATGAGTGCAGACGGGTGTCATTCATTTGCCAGGAGAGGTCCTCCTGAAAGTTAAGTCTCAGTAGAGATGATTCGATAATCAATTCTTTGTTTAGTTGTCAATTAGTCAGGAGAAATACGATAAATGCAGCACCGAGGTGTAACAGTGTGGTTCACAGGGTTGAGTGGTGCCGGAAAAACCACAATCACTCGTGCAATCGCTGAAGAATTACGCGCCCAAGGATGCAAACTCGAAATCTTAGACGGCGATATTGTCCGCGAAAACCTAACCAAAGGCTTGGGTTTTAGTAAAGAAGATCGTGATATCAACATTCGTCGGATCGGATTTGTTTCTCATCTTCTCACCCGTAACGGCGTTATTGTATTAGTTTCGGCAATTTCTCCTTATCGCGCAGTTCGAGAAGAAGTTCGTCAAATGGTTGGAGACTTCGTAGAAGTATTTGTAAACGCTCCGTTGGCAACTTGCGAAGAACGGGATGTTAAAGGCTTATACAAACGAGCCAGAGCCGGTGAAATCAAACAGTTTACGGGCATTGACGACCCCTATGAACCCCCGGCCAACCCTGAAGTTGAATGCCGCACCGACCTCGAAGAATTATCCGAGAGTGTTGCTAAGGTGATGAACAAATTGGAGGAGTTGGGTTACATTTCCACCAAGGTTGCCGTTTAACCCCTTCCTGAAAACCCTATAAAAACCCAAACGATTTCTGCGCGACACCCAAACCTGTAACTTAAGGTTTAAGGTAAGAGTGTCGCGTTGATTCGTGTTTTTTTTTGATAGATGAGGCTAAAACAGCTTTATGAACATCTTGAGCGCTAACAAACCCTATCGTCAGTTGAGGCTGTGGCTGGCCGCAACCGTTTTAACCGTCTCCTTGGCTTTAACGGGATGCTCCCAACTGGGACAGTCCGGCAACGTTGGCCCCGATTTTGAACGGCGGGTCATTCAAGTCATTCGCGATAACCCGGAAGCGATTTTGGAGTCGGTACAGGCCTACCAGGAGCGCCAGCAGCAAGATCTGCAAAGTTCCCGGCAGACTTTCCTCGAACAGATGAAAACCGATCCGGCTGCCATTATTGGCAGTTCTCCGACCACTGGCGCGTCGGACCGGGAAATTGTCCTGTTAGAATTTTCCGACTTTCAATGTCCCTTTTGCGCTCGCGCCCATCAAACCGTCAAGCAGTTTATGGACAAGCACGGCGATCGCGTCACCCTGGTTTACAAACACCTTCCCCTCAGCCAAATTCATCCCGAAGCAATTCCGTCGGCGAAGGCGTCATGGGCCGCCCAACAGCAGGGCAAATTCTGGGAATACCAGGACGCTTTATTTGCCCAACAAAAACAACTCGGCGAAGACCTTTACATCGCGATCGCCAAAAATTTAAACCTCGACTTAGAACAGTTTAATCGCGATCGCGAAAGTGCGGCCGCAGAAGCCGCCATCCAAAAAGATCTCGAACTGGCCCAGGGTTTGGGACTGTCGGGAACGCCCTTTTTTGTGATGAACGGCGAAACCTTCTCCGGGGCGGTTGAACTCTCAAAAATGGAAGAAGTTTTGGCTCAGGTCAGTTCTCAATCTTAAATTTTCAAAGTTCAGTCTGAGTCGGCTTCGGTGAGGTTTGGCTCAGGCTAAAACCATAGCCCTTTTCAGACCTCATAAAATATCATAAAATGTCATAAATCTTTGAGAAAATGCGCCGATTTCGGTTTACAATTTGGGGTGGTTTCGCCAATCTAAAGTTGTTCAATTCATCTACTCATGTTTCCCCGTTTATTGGCCTTCCCCGCTTTGGCAACGCTGACAACCCTCTGGGGTGCAGTTCCCCCAACCGCTACGGCACAGATTGTTCCCGATCGCACCTTGGGTAACGAAAATTCGGTGGTTGTTCCCAATCAGAATATTCGCGGAATTGATAGCGATCGCATTGATGGGGGAGCGGTTCGAGGTGGTAATTTATTTCATAGTTTTGAAGAATTTAACATAGATGAAGGACGGGGAGCCTACTTTTCTAACCCCGATAATATTATTAATATTCTAACTCGGGTTACAGGGGGAAATCTCTCACAAATTCTGGGAACGTTGGGCGTTTTGGGGGATGCTAATTTCTTTTTAATTAATCCGAACGGGATTGTATTCGGGCCGAACGCTCGGTTAGATGTGGGGGGTTCATTTTTTGCGACGACAGCCGACGGAGTGTTATTTGAAAATGGGTTTGAATTTGCAGCCAGTAACCCGGAAGCGCCGCCATTATTAACGATTAATATGCCCTTGGGATTGAATATTCGAGAAAATCCGGGGACGATTGTTAATCAAACACTCTCACCACTGATTAGCAATATCAACGATCCTCCTCCACCGCCAACTCCTTCTGGATTGTTTGTTCCATCCGATCAGACAATTGCCTTAATTGGAGGTCAAGTTAGATTTGAAAGTGGAGTAATTCTGTCTCCGGGTAGTCGAATAGAAGTCGGTGGATTAGCTGAACCTGGATTCATCGAACTTGATTCAAGTAATCGCCTAACCTTTCCTGCCAATGTGCAAAGATCCGATGTTTTATTTACCGATAATGCTACAATCCGTGCAGACAATAATGTAGGTGGAAGCATTATTTTCAACGCTCGTAATCTAGAAATTTATAACAGTGAAATTGTAACTGGGGTTGAAACGTTCCTTAATTCTCCTGATAGTATGGCTCAAAGCAACTTAAACTCAGAATCATCTCGTTCTGGAGATATAGAAGTCAATGCTACGGAATCTTTGATCGTAGACGGTAGAGGTAGTGGAATCAGAAATATAGTACAGCCTAATTCCGAGGGAAACGCAGGGAATATCAGCATTCAAACTAATCTTTTATCTGCTACAAATGGAGCGCAAGTATCTGCTACAAACTTTGGCAATGGAAACGCAGGGAATTTAACTGTTAACACTCAAAATTTGTCGGTTCGAGATGGGGCACAAATATTAGCAGCCACTTTTGGAAGTGGAAATGCGGGGAATTTAACTATTACTGCTACCGATATTGAAGTCGTTGGTACTTCTGCTGATGGTCAAATTGGTAGCAAGTTGACAGCTTCAGTTGAACAAGGAGCAACAGGAAATGGTGGCACTTTAACGATTAATACTCAAAATCTATCAGTTCGAGATGGGGGACAGATAAATGCTGTAACTTTTGCCAATGGAGATGGGGGAAATTTAATTGTTAGTGCTACCGATATTGAAGTTATTGGTACTTCTGCCGATGGTCAAATTCGCAGTGGTTTGTTTGCTTCCGTTGAACCAGATGCAACAGGAAATAGCAACTCTTTAATCATTGATACTCAACGTTTATCAGTTCGAGATGGAGCATTTGTATCAGCCTCTACTTTTGGTGATGGAAATGCAGGAAATTTAACTGTTACTGCTACTGATATTGAAGTCGTTGGCACTTCTGCTGATGGTCAGTTTTTCAGAGCCTTAAGTGCTTCGGTTGGATCGGAAGCAATCGGAAATAGCAACTCTTTAATCATTGATACTCAACGTTTATCAGTTCGAGATGGAGCATTTGTATCAGCCTCTACTTTTGGTGATGGAAATGCAGGAAATTTAACTGTTACTGCTACTGATATTGAAGTCGTTGGCACTTCTGCTGATGGTCAGTTTTTCAGCGCCTTAAGTGCTTCGGTTGGATCGGAAGCAATCGGAAATGGTGGTACTTTAACCATTGATACTCAAAATCTATCAGTTCGAGAAGGGGCACAAATCTCAACAGATACATTTGGAGAAGGAAATGCGGGTCAGTTATTCATTAGAGCTACAGATTCGGTAGAGGTAACAGGTAATTCTAGTTTTATTACTGCTGATGTCAATTCGGAAGCAACAGGAAATGCAGGAGATTTAACCATCAATACTCAACGTCTGCTGGTTCGAGATGGAGCGCGAGTATCAGCTTCAACTTTTGAAGAAGGAAATGCAGGAAATTTAACCATTAATACTCAACGTCTGCTGGTTGAAGATGGTGGACAAATATCAGCTTCAACTTTTGGCCAAGGAGACGGGGGAAATTTATCGATTATTGCCAATGAAATTGAATTGGTTGGAACTTCTGATGAGAATCAATCTCTCAGTGGTTTATTTGCCCAAACCAATCCAGAGTCAATAGGGAATGCAGGGAATTTAACCATCGATACTCAACGCTTAATAGTTCGAGATGGAGCGCGAGTATCAGCTTCAACTTTTGGAGAAGGAAATGCGGGTCAGTTGTTCATTAGAGCTACAGATTTTGTAGAGGTAACAGGTAATTCCAGCTTTATTACTGCTAATGTCAATTCGGAAGCCACAGGAGACGGAGGAGATTTAACCATTAATACTCAACGTCTATTGGTTGAAGATGGTGGACAAATATCAGCTTCCATTTTTGGCAGTGGAGAGGGGGGAAATTTATCGATTATTGCCAATGAAATTGAATTGGTTGGAACTTCTGATGAGAATCAATCTCTCAGTGGTTTATTTGCCCAAACCAATCCAGAGTCAATAGGGAATGCCGGAAATTTAACCATCGATACTCAACGCTTAGTAGTCCAAGATGGAGCACGAATTTCAACAGATACCTTTGGAGAAGGAAATGCGGGTCAGTTGTTAATTAGAGCTACAGATTTTGTAGAGGTAACAGGTGATTCCAGCTTTATTACTGCTGATGTCAATTCGGAAGCAACAGGAAATGCAGGAGATTTAACCATCAATACTCAACGTCTGCTGGTTCGAGATGGTGGACAAATATCAGCTTCAACTTTTGGAGAAGGAAATGCAGGAAATTTAACCATTAATACTCAACGTCTGCTGGTTGAAGATGGTGGACAAATATCAGCTTCAACTTTTGGCCAAGGAGACGGGGGAAATTTAATTGTTACTGCTACTGATATTGAAGTCGTTGGTACTTCTGCTGATGGTCAATTTCGTAGTGGTTTGTTTGCTTCCGTTGAACCAGATGCAACAGGAAATAGCAACTCTTTAATCATTGATACTCAACGTTTATCAGTTCGAGATGGAGCGCGAGTATCAGCTTCAACTTTTGGAGAAGGAGACGGGGGAAATTTAATTGTTACTGCTACTAATATGGAGTTTGTAGGTCGTTCTACTGATGGTCAGTTTTCCAGTGGTTTAAGAGCTACAGTGGGATCACAAGCAATGGGAAATGCAGGCACTTTAACGATTAATACTCAAAATCTGTCAGTTCGAGAGGGAGCACAAATATTAGCCTCTACTTTCGGTGATGGAAATGTAGGGAGTTTAACTATCACTGCTACAGATGTAGAACTGGTGGGTAGGTCTGCTGATGGTCAGTTTTCTAGTGCCTTGGCAGCTTCAGTAGAACAAGGAGCAACAGGAAATAGTGGCACTTTAAGGATTGATACTCAACGCTTGTCAGTTCGAGAAGGGGCACAAATCTTAGCAGCTACTTTTGGAAGTGGAAATGCGGGGAATTTAACTATCAATGCTACAGATGTGGAACTGGTTGGCAGGTCTGCTGATGGTCAGTTTTCCAGTGCTTTGAGTGCTTCAGTCGAAGAAGGAGCAACAGGAAATGGTAACACTTTAACCATTAATACTCAAAATCTATCAGTTCGAGATGGAGCGCAGGTAACTGCTGTAACATTTGCCGATGGAGATGGGGGAAATTTAATTGTTACTGCTAACGATATCGAAGTCGTTGGTACTTCTGCTGATGGTCAATTTCGTAGTGGTTTGTTTGCTTCCGTTGAACCAGACGCAACAGGAAATAGCAACTCTTTAATCATTGATACTCAACGTTTATCAGTTCGAGATGGAGCATTTGTATCAACCTCTACTTTTAGTGATGGAAATGCAGGAAATTTAACCGTTACTGCTACTGATGTAGAATTGATTGGTACTTCTGCCGATGGTCAGTTTCCTAGTAGCTTAGGAGCTGAAGCCACCTCTGAATCTACAGGTCGAGCAGGTACATTAACTGTTAATGCTGACAATTTAACGGTTCGAGATGGGGCAACAGTTGATGTCCGTTCTGAGAGTTCAGAACCCGCAGGTGATTTAATTATTAATGCTCCGACTATTCTTCTGGATAACGAAGCCAGTCTCAACGCAGAAACTACAGCAGGTCAAGGAGATATTATTCTCAATACATCAGACCTCAGACTTCGCAACAACAGCAATATCACAACCAATGCAACCGGAGAAGCAACCGGAGGTAATATTGAAATTAATACCGATAATTTAATTGCCATTGAAGATAGTGATATTTCCGCCAATGCACAAGCGGCGTTTGGAGGTCAAGTTATTATTAATGCGGATGCGATTTTTGGAACTCAATTCCGTCAACAACCAACAGGTGCAAGTGATATTACGGCTACCTCTGAACTGGGTGCTTCATTTAGCGGAACGGTTGAACTCAACACCGAAATTGACCCCAGTTCGGGATTAATTGAACTGCCTCAAAGCGTTGTTGATCCTGCCGCGTTAATTGCTCAAGACCCCTGTAGACAAAGAGGAGATAGTCAGTTTATTATTACTGGACGCGGTGGTATTGCACCCAACCCTGTTCAAGATTCATCAGCCCTTCCCCGGTTAGTTGAGTTAGAATCTCTCTTAATTGAACCTGTTATTTCTCAACCCAATAATTCTTTCCAAAGTCATCAACAACAAACTCAAAAACGGGATAATAATCCTGATAATTCTCCCGTTGATACTCGAACAATTGTTCCGGCGAGAGGTTGGATTCGCAACGAAAAAGGGGAAGTGATTCTGGTTGGTTACGATCCGACAAAAACGGGGGTTCGGCGACAGCCCGAAAACCTCAACAATTGTCAGCCTTAGAGTCTCCTATTCTTCCAAAGTTTCCCGCAACCAACGGGTCAATTCTGCCAAACTGGAACAATCGAACAGCACCTCCGATAACGCTTCCAACTGTTCCAAAGAAAGCGATTCAATTTGAAAAGGAATTTCGGGATCGAGTTCGCCAAACTTGCGGGTCAGAAGGCGCAAAATTAGCGTTCGCCCTTCCTCTAACCCCTCCTGCAAGCCCTGCAACCATCGGCTTAATTCTGTTAGAGAAGAAAAATCCAGTACGACCTCCGATAAAGCCTTCAACTGTTCCAAAGAAAGCAGTTCAATTTGATAGCCAATTTTGGGCGTCAGACAGCCGAACTTGCGCGTCAGGATGTGCAGAATTAGCGTTCGCGTAGCGTCTCCGCAGGAGAATCGCTCCTCTTCCCGGCGATCGGTTTCCAATCCTTCTTGAGAAACTCCGGTTGGCTGCGGGTCCGCCGGAAATTCCCAGATCCCAACCGTCTCCCGACGACTCAACCGCCGCACTTTGCAAACTTTTTTTTCTCTCGATCGCATTGACTTTATAACCGCCTGTTTCAGTTCGGCTTCGCTGCACCGATACAAATCGCGCAAATAGAAAACTTGCCAAATTTCTAATTTTGGCGTCGTTCTTCCTTTTTCCCAATTCCGAATCGATGATTGCGAGCATTTTAGCAGTTCGGCAACGTCAACAATTCTCAAGCCTGACCGTTTTCTGAGCGTTCTTAAATCAATCATATTTTCAGAAAAAAAATAAGGTTAGTGTCAAGTTTTAACGTTAAGTTTTGACAATTGACATTTGGTATTTGTTCGTTATTTAATAACATAAAAAGGGCGCCGACGACTCTCAACTTTAGAAGTCATCAACGCCCGGACTTATAATGTTTTTGGATGGTTTAATGATGCCACAAAATACCGAAACCTCAAAGCCGGGGGCGATCGCATACCGAGATCGTCTCCAGACCTGGGCGATCGCCCGTTTGCTTCCAAACCTGCAACGAACCATCGTCGGGCGATTTCGCAGTCGTTCCGATGCGGAGGGGCATTTGCAGCGTTTAAAACAGCTTATTCCCGAAGCCTCGTTTATTGTGGTGTTTGATTGTCAAGCGGACACGGTAACAAGTCAAAGCGCCAAACCGAATTAAATCGCGCCGTAGCGAAAACGGGGGGAAAGATGAAGGGATCTTTCCCCTCTCTAAAATTGTCGTGGCGTTGGAGTTTCTCACGACATCAACAACCGACTCAAAATCAATGCGATCGCCAAAGGTAAAGCGATAGAGTCCGAATGGGTCTGGGGTTTTGACTCGGGAACCAGCGATCAAAATTATTGTTGGTATGGTAGGATTAACCCTAGCCGCGATTCATCCTCCTTTCAATCGGAAACAAAGGAAAAGGAACATTCGCAGGTTTTGCTAAAAATCATCCGATCAATGTTGATCAGCAGTGGCGAATCGAGAACCCGTTGAGAGTCTAATTCTCTACTATTTATTTAAGCATTCCGTTGTCAATCCGATGTTTCGGCTCTACTTTCGCGGAAAAGTGCATGGAGCCGAAAAAATACCCCAACAGGGAAAACTAATCGTTGTCAGCAATCACGCCAGCGATTTCGATCCGCCCCTGTTGGCGAGCAATATGCGCCGACCTGTAGCTTTCATGGCGAAAGAAGAACTCTTTCAGGTTCCCGTTTTAAAGGATGCAATTCGCCTGTACGGGGCTTATCCGGTGAAACGGGGTTCGGCTGACCGCAGCGCCATAAGAGCCGCCCTAGCCGCCTTAGAACAGGGCTGGGCGGTGGGTTTGTTTTTAGAAGGAACCCGCACCCGAGATGGTCGCATTCATAGCCCGAAATTGGGGGCGGCGATGATTGCCGCCAAAGCCAACGCCCCGGTTTTACCGGTTTGTTTGTGGGGAACTCAAGCCATTGTCAAGAAAGGTTCTTATCTTCCCAAGCCGGTACCGGTAACGGTTCGTATTGGTGAACTGATCGATCCTCCGGCTTCAACTGGGCGATCCGAACTCGAAGCCCTCACCCAAAAATGTACCGATGCGATTAACGCCATGCACGATCTCGGTCGTTGAAATTAGAAACAACAGCAATGGCAAGATTAAGGTTAAACTGGCAGAACGTCTTTTAAGATAAGAGACTGAAGCGCAGAATTCAGGAAAGATCATGGCGGATTTGAGAGAAAAACTCGCAGAAAATTTAGATGAAGCTCGATGGGAATGGTTGATTCCTCATCACGAGCGGGAAATGGTTGTAGTGGTGAATGAAGAACTGGATTTACTCGATGTCGGCGAGGCGATCGCCAACGATAATGCTTCCTCTGTGCAGCATTGGATCAATCAACAACTGATTTACAAACCTTCTGTACAGCAGGTGAGTGTGTGGAATAATAACCGAGGGCAACGGTTTAATGCGCTGATTGTCGATCCGTTTGTTTTGGTGCAGGAACTCTCAGCTTAGAGGGAGAAAAAATAGGGGAGGGCGAAGTTGAGCCGCAGAGCTAGTTGACCGTCCTCCCCGATAGAAGTTCTCAAGGGATTAATCCTCAATCACCTCTAGTCCACAAACCTCAGCGACTTGTTGGGCTAGACTTTTGTATCTTCTCAGGGAAGATTGAGGAGTATTGAGATCCAAACCGAACCCTTCAACAACTCGTTCAACCAATTTATTTCGCCACTGAGCTTCTATTTCGTAATCTGAACTCAAACTCCCTTCTGACAAGGCTGCCATTAATTTATCCAACATCTGAAATTGTCCCAGCAACCGAGCCGCTCTGGGGACATCACCCGAGTCTACATCAAGGCGATCGAGTTCTCGGAGTACCCGCCGCCATTCAGTTTCAATCAGTTGAGTGATGACAAATCCTGCTCGCGCATATCGTCTATCCACCAACACTTGAAATTCATCGGCCGTCATTGCTTCTATTGCTCCTAACGAGAGGTTCCATACGATCCAAGGTTAATAGACCTTTCTAGGGGTGATGGGTTTTTTTCGGTCAATTTTAGCAATTTGGGGAATTGAACCTCTAGAAGCCGATTTTGAGCGGGCCAAAAATCCAGTTAAATCAGATTGAGATGGGTCAGGCGAGTGGCTAGTTTTGTCGGTAACAGAGAGGAATTGGGTAAAGACTCCCAATGCAGGCGAGTCCCCCGCAGATGAGTAAAATAAATTTCCAAGACATTCAAGCCTCGACGAGCCGAACGGGTGTAGCGAACATTGGGGGTAGAACTGCGGCGAGTACAGCACCACAGGCGGATATTTTCCGGGGTAGATTGAGTATTCGAGTCGGATGAAAAATCGGGTTGCATGGTTTTTGGGGGTTAAGGGTTGTCTATTCCAACATTTATCGAGAAACGAATAGCTAATGCACCGGATCGCCAAGAAAGTCATCGGTACACCGCCGCGATCGGCGGCGGTAAGCTGAACTCGTACCCTGCGTCAGTTTGAGGCAATCGTCAAGATTAATTTTTAATTCCGGTTGCGGCAATACCGCGAATAAATTGGCGCTGACCGAGAAGAAATAAAAGCACAACGGGTAGGGTAGAAATGACCACCGCAGCCATCATTAAAGACCAATTGCTGGTAAATTGTTCTTGAAATTCGGCCAAAGCTAATTGTACAGTTTGCAGTTCGGGGCGGCTGGTAAAAACCAGGGGTTTAAACAGATCGTTCCATTCGCCAATAAAGGTAAACAAAAACAGGGTAACTAATGCGGGTCTGGCACAGGGAATAATTACTTGCCACAAAATCTGCCAGCGGTTCGCCCCATCGAGAGCGGCGGCTTCTTCTAATTCTACGGGAACGCTGAGGAAATATTGACGCAATAGAAAAATGCCAAATCCATTCACGGCCGTCGGTAAAATTAAAGCGCCGTAGGTGTTGATCAGGTGTCCCCACTTGAGAACGAGAAAAATGGGAATCACCAACAATTGAAAGGGGATAATCAGAGAGATTAAAACAATTAATAAAATCAATTGTCGTCCGCGAAATTGTAAACGAGCCAGGGCATAACCGGCTAAAGCGGAGGTGAGAATTTGAAATCCGGTAACGCTGAGGGCGACTAAAGTGGAATTGGCAAAAGCCAAGAGAAAATTACCCCGTTGCCAAGCCTCTTGATAGTTGGCGAGGGTGAAGGCTCCGGGATTCTCGACGGTGCCGGTCCTTGAAAACGAAGTCAACAGCACCACAAATAGGGGGAGTAGTACGGCAATCGCACCAACCAACAGCAAAGCTAAAATTAGCCCTTTGAGAAATTTTGAGGATGAGATTGGATTTTCCATAAGTCTTGTGTGAGGTGTGTGGGCAGAAAAAGTAAGTGAAACTTATATAAACTGCAATTTGCATGAATTTATTGACCAATCTCTCCAGAGAGGGTCACAAAATTAGGCAAATCTTCGCTTAAATAGGTAAAGTAACTATAGGTTCAGTATTTCCTCCTAAGTGGGAAGGGTTCAATGGTCTAACGTTGAGTGTTATTTCAATCCTCTCCTAAGATCGCTTCGGAGATCAATAACAGTCTGGCGTTAGGGGCGAATCACTTCGAGCAACGGGGAAAACCGAACCGTATAAAAACGTATGTTTGCGTTAGACTAAGCGTCTGAGATCAAACCAGATCCCAATCAGGCCCCAACCGTTTACGCGAACTCGGGAATTCTCGATCTCGCGAAAAGGTCAAATCACTCGTAAACTCATTGAACTCATTTGTGATGAGGAGCTAATAAACCTATGCCACAGCTTGAAGCTATTGCAGAAATCGACTTTAACACTGATACTTACAAAGATGCCTACAGCCGAATTAATGCGATTGTGATTGAGGGGGAACAAGTAGCCCACGATAACTACATCAAGCTGGGCGAAATGTTGCCGGAGAACAAAGACGAGTTACTCAGCCTCTCTAAGATGGAAAACCGTCACATGAAAGGATTCCAAGCCTGTGGTCGCAATCTAGAAGTGACTGCGGATATGGACTACGCTCACCAATTTTTTAGCCAGTTGCATCAGAATTTTAAAGATGCAGCCGCCCAAGGAAAGGTGGTCACTTGCTTGGTGATTCAATCTTTGATTATCGAAAGCTTTGCGATCGCGGCTTACAATATCTACATTCCGGTTGCAGACCCCTTTGCTCGCAAGATTACCGAAGGCGTTATCAAAGATGAGTATATGCACCTCAACTTTGGTGAGGAATGGCTGAAGGCTCATTTTGAGGAGTCTAAAGCCGAACTCCAAGAAGCCAACAAGCAAAACTTGCCCCTGGTTTGGAAAATGCTCAACGAAGTTGAGAACGATGCCCACATCCTGGGAATGGAAAAAGATGCTCTGGTGGAAGACTTTATGATTGCTTACGGCGAGGCTCTCAACAATATTGGGTTCAGCAACCGGGAAATTATGCGGATGTCCGCCCACGGTCTGACTGCGGCTTAAATTCATCGCCGGCACGGAACAGTGAACAGTGAGCAGTTTACAGTGACCAGTGACCAGTTATCAGTTATCAGTTTTCTTGGTACTGGTTACTCTAGAACTGTTTACTGTTTTCACTGCACGGTATTTGTTCACTGTTAACTGCACGGTACTTGGTAACTGATCACTGATCGCTGTAAAAACTGGTAACTGATAACTGGTCACTGGTCACTGTAATCCAGCCCTCGGTCAAGTTACAATCTAAAATCTATCTAAAGTGTAGTGATGGACTATGTTTGGTTTAATTGGTCATCTGACAAGTTTGGAACACGCCCAGTTGGTTGCTAAAGACTTGGGTTATCCAGAATATGCCGATCAGGGGTTGGATTTTTGGTGCAGTGCGCCTCCCCAAATTGTGGATGAGATTAAGGTGACAAGCGTTACAGGCCAAGTGATTGAAGGCCGTTATGTTGAATCCTGTTTTCTGCCCGAAATGTTGGCTAGTCGTCGTATTAAAGCCGCGACACGCAAGATCGTTAATGCGATGGCTCATGCTCAAAAACATGGCATTAATATCACCGCCTTGGGCGGGTTTTCTTCGATCATTTTTGAAAATTTTAATTTAGAGAAGATCAAGCAAGTCCGCAATATTAAGCTGGAGTTTGAACGTTTTACAACCGGAAACACTCACACCGCTTATATTATTTGCCGTCAAGTTGAACAAATGGCGCCGAAGTTGGGCATTGACTTATCCAATGCGACGGTTGCGGTTTGTGGCGCTACAGGGGATATTGGCAGTGCGGTCTGTCGTTGGCTCAACCAACGGACTCAGGTGGGCGAATTGTTACTCATTGCTCGCGATCGCGAACGTTTACAAAACCTGCAAGGCGAACTCGGACGGGGTAAAATTTTGGGGCTAGAAGAAGCCCTTCCCCTGGCTGATGTGGTGGTTTGGGTGGCGAGTATGCCCAAAGGGGTGGAGATCGATCCGACGACCTTAAAGCAGCCCTGTTTGCTGATTGATGGCGGTTATCCGAAGAATATGGCGACCAAAATTCAACATCCCGGCGTTCATATTTTGGAAGGCGGTATTGTGGAACATTCTCTTGATATTGACTGGAAAATTATGAAAATTGTCAATATGGAAGTTCCCGCCCGTCAACTGTTTGCCTGTTTTGCTGAATCGATGTTGTTGGAATTTGAAAAAATTTACACCAATTTTTCTTGGGGACGCAATCAAATTACCGTTGACAAAATGGATCTGATTGGTAAAGTTTCCATTAAACATGGATTCAAACCCCTACTGCTTTCCCTGTAACAGGTTTTGTAGGGCCGGGTTCAGTCTAGATGTCTGTTTCTCAAAAATAACTGTTCTAAACCCGCCCCGAAATCGAACAATGGTAGGGGCGGGTTCAGTCTAAATGTCTGTTTCTCAAAAATAACTGTTCTAAACTCGCCCCAAAATCGAACAATGGTAGGGGCGGGTTCTACCCAGATGTATGTTTCTCACAAATAACTCTGCTAAACCCGCCCTCACATCAAAGAAAAGATCGGTTTAACACAATGGTAGGGGCGGGTTCAGTCTAGATGTATGTTTCTCAAAAATAACTGTTCTAAACCCGCCCCGAAATCGAACAATGGTAGGGGCGGGTTCTACCCAGATGTCTGTTTCTGACAAATAACTCTGCTAAACCCACCCCCACATGGGGAAAAGACTAAATCATATGATATCCAATGGATTAATTTTTTTATGGGGGCGGGGCGGGTTTAACTCAATCTCGGAGTGGTTGTCAAGATCGTAGCTGAACCCGCCCCTACATGAGGTTCGGTGTAAAACCGCCTTTACTGTCTCAACTTCTCAGACCAAACGCGAGTGGGTAATCCCCAAACGTAGATAAACCCTTCTGCGGCTTTGTGGTCGAAAGTATCTTCGGCGCCGTAAGTTGCCAAATCCATACTATAGAGAGAATTGGCCGATTTGCGCCCAACAATAACGGCATTGCCTTTAAACAGTTTCACCCGCACGACACCGGTCACTCTTTCTTGAGTTTGCTGAACAAACGCATCGAGCGCCCCTTTCAACGGACTAAACCACAACCCGTTGTAAACCAACTGACTGTAAGTTTCCTCAATTCCTCGCTTATAACGGGTAACATCGTTGGTTAAAGTTAAACTTTCGAGATCCCGATGGGCGTGAATTAACACCGTCATCGCCGGACATTCATAAATCTCGCGAGACTTGATCCCAACCAACCGGTTTTCAATCATGTCAATCCGTCCGACGCCGTGATTACCCGACTTTTCGTTAAGCTTGCTAATCAAAGCCACCCCGTCGAGGTTTTCTCCGTTTAAACTCACCGGAATCCCTTTCTCAAAGCCGATTTCTACATATTCCGGCTCGTTGGGCGTGTCTTCAATGGCTTTGGTGAGGCGGAAAACATCGTTGGGCGGTTCGACCCAAGGATCTTCGAGGGGTCCGGCTTCTATGGCCATCCCCAACAAATTTCGGTCTAAGCTGTAGGGTGAGGACTTTTTCACCGGAAATTCTATTCCGTATTGTTCGCCATAGGCAATGGTTTCTTCCCGACTCATTCCCCATTCTCTAGCGGGAGCGAGGATTTTCAGTTTGGGGTTGAGCGCCCCAATGGACACGTCAAACCGCACCTGATCGTTTCCCTTTCCGGTACAACCGTGAGCGATGGCATCGGCGCCGTATTTTTCGGCCGCTTCGACCAAAATTTGAGCGATCAGCGGACGGGCCAAAGCGGTTGAGAGGGGATAGCGATTTTCATAAAAGGCATTGGCTTGGATGGCGGGAAAGGCAAATTCGTTAACAAATCTCTCCCGGACATCGATGACCAACGACTCCTCGGCCCCAGAATCGAGGGCTTTTTGTTTGATGGGTTCGAGTTCATCTCCCTGTCCCAAGTCGGCGGCGAGGGTGATGACTTGTTGTACTCCAAATTCATTTTTTAAATAAGGAATACAAACGGAGGTATCTACTCCACCGGAATAGGCTAATACTGCTTTCGTAGCGCGACCCATGAGTTGTTGACTCCTAACACAAGTGAAACTTTCATTATCCACTCATTTTTTGCGAGTGGTTGTCAGAGATGATGCAGATTTTGGAAACGCATAGTTTGTCTAGATCCCAATCACAGCTTAAGCGGTTGCAATCAATCCCTTGATTTAGACAAACAAATGGATGTCTAAATATACAATTGCGAGGTAGGCGATCAACCAAATTATTAAGCTTAATTTAATTATCCGATCCTGTAGCACAATCCGATCCGGTTCTTCCCCAATGGCGAGAACTGTCACCATCCATTTATAGTGCATAACGGCATAATAAACAATCGGCACGGTAATCACCAGCGAGGGGTTTTTATCTGAGGCGATGGTAAATAAAGCATAACACATAATGGTCATGGTGGCGGTGCTGTTTAGCAAAGAATCTAGAAAAGGGAGGGTATATTGTTCTAAAACTGGACGCTGTTTATTGGCTTTGCCTCGCTGATAAAAAAGTTGGAGATAATGACGATTAATTAGCGGGGTTTGATGGGGTTCTAATTGAGTTTTTGAATCGGATTTTATCTCGGAATCGAGGGGCTGATTGAGCAGGGCTAAAAGTTCGGCTCGGCGTTTGGCAAATCCTAAAAAGAGAGTGAGAAAAAAGGTACAAAGGGTAATCCAAGCGGTGGGCTGATCTCCCAAGGCATAAATTCCGGCTAAGAGTCGCAAAACAAACCCAAAGGCGATACAACTGACATCAAATAAGGGTTGGTTTTTGAGATGGAGAGAATAGCAGATATTGTTAATAGCATAAAGGGCGATACAGGTTAAGGTTGCCCATCCCAAATGGGAGGCTCCTACTAAAGAAAAGGTTGCTAAAAATAGCCCGATGCAAATGGCGGTTTTAATGCTTATTTTGCCGCTGGCTAAGGGGCGAAATCGTTTTTTGGGATGTCGGCGATCGCGATCAATATCTTGAAGATCATTAAAGATATAAATTGCCGAAGCCATTGCCGAAAATAAAGCAACGGTTAACCCGCTGATAGCGATTGATTGGGGTTCTAATAATCGTTCGCCAAAAATGACGCCAGCCAGACAGAAAAAGTTTTTGGTCCATTGATGGGGACGCAATAAGTTAACAATCTCTAAACCGCTATTTTGTTGAGATTCTAGAGAAGAATCAACATCGGAAATCTCGTTAAGTTTTGGCGGTAAAGAGATTTTTTCTGGGTATGTCTCTTTCATTTTTCAGTCCTCACTCACACCAATAAAAGTTCGTCAAGAAATACGGTCAATCCCGATATTTCTTAGCGTGACATTATTATAATGCCTGCCAGGATCATTCCCAACCCAATCCATTGATTAATTGCCAATCGTTCCCCGAAGAACCAACCCCCTGCCACAGCAATTAAACTAAATCCAATTCCCGCAAAAACCGGATAAGCGGTGGAGACGGGCAATTTTTCTAAGGCTTTGGCGAATAAAATCACGTTAATTCCATAAACGGCTAATCCGGCGATAAACCAGGGAGAAAAGAGTAAACCGAGTAAACTGGAATCTGTGGCGACTAGACGAGATTTTTTTAGGAGTAAACTCCCCATCGAGTTGTTAATCGCTGCTATTAGAACAAAAGCCCAACCGCTAAGATTTAAGTTCATTTTTTTACCAGATTTGAATTAGGTCAAAACTCTTTTCAGTCTTTTATTAGTATAGTAAAATATTCGATGTAACCGAACATTATCCTTGATTTTTAAGGTATAAGATCGATAATTTTCATAGTCGAGGCTAGAAAGTTCAAACCCATCTATTTCTCGGTTTTTGGTTAACAGTTCCGGAACGTTGATAAAATAAGTTTCAGGATTGAGTAAAGTGATTCGATATTCGTGGGAAGTTATCCCGGTGACTTCGACTTCATCTGTGGGGTTTAAGAGGTTTTGGAATGAGGCGACAATGAACCAATCGACGTTTACGAAAGGACAAAAAAGTTGAACGGCGGGATAAAAACCATTTCGATAAATATAAGCGCCTTTATAGTTGTCAGGTAAGTTCATTATAAACATTCCCTGGTTTTCTTTTAAAGATTTTAGGCTTTCAATGGTTTGTTTAGAAACTTGACTGGCGACTCTCCAGGTTTGGCTACTCAGGTAGATTTGATTAATCGAAAAAATTGAAAAGCAGGTGATGAGTAAAATGCAAAAAAATTGACGATTGATGAGTAAAACGCCTAAAATTAGAGCGAGTAAAATAGATAAAAAAGCAGAAGAAAAATATAAAAACCGTTCGGATTGTGTATCGACTATCGAGACTCCCATACTCAGAAAAGGCAAGACAGACAGCAGAAAAGAACCTGTTAAAAAGATGCTAATTTTGGCGATATCGGGAGAAAACCTGGCGGGTTGATAACAGCTTTTAATAAAGAGAATTATTCCCCCTAAGAAAAGCAGAAATAAAATTTTCCAGTAGATGGGAGTAGATAGAGATAGGGGAGGAATAATTACTCTTAAACTGGAAGCCAATCCCTGAAAAATAACCCACCCATTAAAATTTAGATGAACTCCGCTACCATATCCACCCAAGAATTTACCCAAACCCAAGTATCGAAGCGGAAAATAAATTAGCCAAGCGGTACTATAAAAAAGTGGAAAGTAGAAAGCTTTATAAACCGAGTTTAGTTTGATTTTTGTGGTTAAAAGTTGGGAAGCTTCATAGAGAAAAATAAAACCGGGAAAGATTAAAGCCGACTCTTTAGAAAACAGTCCTCCGAGAAATAGCAGGTAAGAAACAATCAGGTAATACAGTTTTGAAGAAGATTGTATGTAGAGTAAATAAAAACAAAAAGCGCTCAAAGAAAAAAAAGTCACGACGATATCGGCACGGGCTGAAATCCAAACCACCGCCTCGACATGACTGTGTAAGGTTAAAAAAATGCAGCCAGAAATGATAGAAATCAGTCTAATTTGTTTGGGTTTAAGCCACGTTTTATTTAACAGCAAACTTGCTAAAATATAGACAAAAAAAGAACAGACCGCATGAAAAGTTACATTGCTTAAGTGATAACCGATTGGGTTTAACTTCCAAATGACATAATCGATGAATAAGGTTATTGAAATAATCGGTCTAAAGAAAATTTCGGGTGCAGTTGTCCAAACTCCAAAGATACCGTTTTTTTGAATATTGTAGATTCTATCAAAGTCATCGGACAAGAAAAAATGATTCAAAGTTGGGCTGTAGATCAATAGACTCACGGCGATGAAGCCCACGAGTAAAGTTAGATCGAGTCGATGCTTCTCTATCGGTTTTAACATGGTTTTCAGCGTTAAGAATTGATTATTTTTTCGGCTTTTAGGAAAACTTTTTCACAACCCAGAGAAGCTTTTCTTTTACCGGACGTCGGTGAGCAGAACCGGCTTTTTCGGCTTGAAGTTTATCATAATTTTTTTGAAACCAATCATAACTTTCGCGGAACATTTCATCGTTGGAATATTTCGGTTTCCAGCCGATTTGTAACAAAGGATTGACATCAAAATAAAACTCTTTGTGATAGGTTAAATAATGCCAGGGAGCCAGGGGACTTAAACCAACTAAATCTAAAATTCTCAAGGTGTTAATGGTCAGTCCTGTTGGTAGACTTTTGACCTGAGATTTGGTTCCCGCATAAGCAATTAAGTTTTCTAAACCTTCTCGTAGGGTTCCAAAGCGGTCGGTTCCGACGTTATAAATTCCGGGTTTACCTAAATCAAGAGCGAGTAAATAAGCATCCATTAAATCTAAGGCGTGAACGAACTGAAATTTAATGTTTCCATCCCCAATTACATAGACGTTTCGCCCTTCTTGAATCCACTCAAATAAGATTTGAAAAATGCCGAGTCTTCCTTCTCCTAAAATAGTACGCGGACGAATCACAATTAAGGGTAAATTTCCGCCATCGCAAACCTCGCGAACGGCGATTTCTCCGGCGAGTTTAGCCCGACCGTATATTTCTACCGCTTTGGTTGGCGTGTCGTTCGTAATCGGACATTTAGCATCACCAAATAAAGCACTAGAACTCATGTGAATAAAGCTTTTTACCCCCGCTTTTACGGCTTCTTCTGCGGCGATTTTACTTCCTTCTACGTTGACTTCCCAAAACTTATTACCCGATTTTGTTAGGGGAACTAAAGCCACGTTATGGTGAACAATATCAATCCCTTTCATCGCCGCAGCAACACCCTCGCGATCGCGAATATCGCAGTTAATAAACTTTATTTCTTTCGGGCGGGTTGGGTCTTCCCAAATATCGAGGATGCTGACATCTTCTCCCCGTTGTTGTAAGCGTCGAGCAATTAAATTCCCTAAAAATCCAGAACCGCCTGTAACTAAATGTTTCATTGACTTCCGTTCACTCTACACCGTTGATCTGCTCAAATGATAAACGAATCCTGTCAATTCGTAAAGGTATTGAAAAGCAACCGATCTAAACTCAAATAAAATTACTTGATTTCCTGTCGTTGTCCGGATAGAATTTTTGTTCTCAAGGGCGACTATCTTAAGCTTTGACTTTCCAAAATATCCATCTTCCCCAATCATAACTCAAAGCGATCCATTCATAAATGGTTTGGGCGACGGGATAATTATAAAACCAGAGGCGAGGTATCATTTTACGCTTGACTTTTTCGGGGCGAGAAGGAATAACTTGTTTGACTTGAAATTCACACAATTCAAACATAATTTTACTTCTCAAAGCGTGGGGAGCATTGCAATATAAAATCACCTCCCCTAACGGCCATAAATTTTCCTGTTCTAACCATTTTCGCAACAGTCTAGCATTATCAAAGGTGTCAAGATAGGGGCGGTCGCGAACGTTTATCGGGTATTTTACGTTAAGTTCCGGTCGTTTTTTCCGAAGATATTGGGCGGCATATTCTTCTTCTGAAGCGGCACACCCGAAGGCATTGGCGGGGGAGATAAACACCGGGTCAGTTGTCGGAACTTCTTGTATAATTCGTTGAAGAACGGCTTCAAAATAGTCCGACAAGAAAAAAGTTTCTTCGGGGGTATTATCTTCGCTAACTAAGCCTTCTGGGATGACAATATGGGCGACCATTAAGGATCAATTCCTCCATAATTTTCAAACACCCATTTTAAGCTGCGTCGCATTCCTTCTTCTAGGGAAATTTTGGGATTATAATTTAATTCTCGTCTGGCTTTGGCAACTGAACAGGCGATGGTTTTATTCATCTCCGAGAGAACGTGTATTTTCTGCTGATAGAGTCCCAAAGATTGGATAAAACTATCAACACCCAGAGCAATTTCACTGGCAATTCCCGGCAGTTTTAAGCGTTTATGTTTGCAGGTTTGATTAAATTCTGACTCCAACAATTTTTCAACGGTATCGATAATTTCATTCATCGAATAAGGGCGTTCATCGGCGATCCAATAGGTTTCTCCGTTGGCTTTTTCGGTGAGGGCGGCTAATAGTAAACCCTGACACAAGTTGTCAACATAAGCCATCGATCTGAGGTTGTTTCCATCCCCAACAATCGGCCCTTTTCCATCTCGAATCATTTGAAAAAATAGGGTTTGTCTGGGCGGTTGGTTGGGGCCGTAAAACCAGGGTGGACGCACGACAACGGTTTCAATTTTTCCGGCTTGATAATATTCTTTAACGGCGAGTTCCATTAACATTTTAGAACGGCCATAATTCATGTAGGGATTGTAGGGAGATTTTTCATCAAATAAATGATCGGGATGGGGATTACAACCGCAGGGAGAATTAGAGGAAACAATAACAGCCCGTTTAATCCCGGTTTGAATGGCGGAATTGAGTAAGTTTTTGGTTCCTTCTACATTAATTTGATAAAATTCGTTGATTTTTTGAGGATGAATAATTCCTGCGGTGTGAAATAAAACGGCATTTTTCGCTCCTTCACAAAAGCGATCGCAGTCTAACCGATTGCGTAAATCTCCTTTAAAAACTTGTATTTTATCGGAAATTTTTTCTAAAAGACTTGCATCTTGATTCGGTAAAATTAAACAGCGAATTTTTATATTTTCTGCGGGTTGACTTAAGGATTCACAATCGGTTAATCCTTGGGCTAAGGCTTTAACTAAACTTGTCCCCAGCCAGCCCAACGCTCCGGTGACTAAAACTAAATTGCTTGAAAATTCCATCATTTTTTCTACAGTTTTCCTAAAAATTTGAGTGCATTTCGACGGGCAATCGCCATAATTGAACCTTGAGGATTTACCCCCGGAGCCGTACAAAGTAAACTCGCATCAGAAATATATAAATTGTTGAAACCATGCACCTTTCCAAAAGAATTTACCGCACATTTTTCTAGATTTTCTCCCATCGGACAAGAAGACATAACATGAACTGTCATTAAATTCGTTTGAGACTTGGGTAGAGTCTCGGGAATTTGTTTGAGTTCGTTCGGTTGAGTCAGTCGGGGAAAATTAGAAATACTAGGATACAATATTTTGGCGTCTGCTTCAAACAAAAGTTGAGATAATTTTTGCAATGCTTCGGATAAATCTTTTAAATCCTGTTGAGTCAGGCGATAACGAACTAAAGGATCGCGAAAACCGGGTAAAGTGCGAACCGAACCTTGACCCGAACCCGTAATCATAGCATAATAAATTGCCATTTTTTGCCAATTTTCATCGACTTGTTGTCTGTATTGAGGATGATCTGTCATCCCAACGGCGAGATAAGGGGGCGAACTAATTGAACAGCCAAAACTAAATCGGGGAGCAAATTCTTTAACCTGATGAACCGGTACGCCCATATCAACAGAATTAACCGTTTCATTGAATTGAGCAATCACTTTAACGGTGGGGTGCATTTGTAAGCTATTCCCGATATTATTGGTTATTCCACTCCGTCTTAATAAGGCTGGAGTTTGAATGGCTCCGCAACAAATAAATAGGGTTTCTGCTTGAATTTCTACGGCTTGTTTTGTTTCTATATTTCCCAGATAATCACCTTTAATGAACCATTGTTTTCCCTGTTGACGGATGAGGTAAATTCGAGTATTTGTTAACAGTTTACAGCCCGCATTTATTGCTCGGGGAATAAAGGTCTCAGTCATCGACTGTCGGGTTCCTTTTGGAGTCGGAGAAGCATCGGTTTGTTCTTGATAACGAAACCAGCGAGGAACTTCTAAAGATTGCCAACCTAAACTGACTGCTCCCTGATGTAATTTGAGAGAAGCAAGGGGGGGTTTTCCGGGTAATTTACAGACGGTAACGGCTTGTTCGCAGGCTTCAAAATGGGGTAATAATTCGGTTTCGCTCAACGCATCAACGGCAAATTCTGTTTGCCATTTTTCTAAAATTTCTGGGGGTGTACGATGATAAAGTCCGCTATTAATTTCGCTTCCTCCTCCCACACATCGCCCTTCTACATATTGAATTTTAGGTTTGCCAAAGGCTGCGGTTAAGCCTCCGTTTCGGTATTTTTGTTCGAGTTCGAGTTGAGAAAAAGGCGGACAAGATTCTAAGGCAAAATGCGAACCTTCTTCTATTAATAAAACATCTCGTCCGGCTTCGGCTAACAAACAGGCTGTAATCGCTCCTCCCGGTCCCGAACCGATAACGGCAATTTCGCAGGTTAGAGGAGATTTAGGAGGAGTTATTGAGGGATTGAGTGCAGATTTAGACATGAGTTTATCTTGGGATTTAGTAAAATTATGTTCGGTTGATTTGTTCGGATTTCCAACAGAGTACCACCAGACTTTCATAAAAGCGAATCAAATCTCTACAAATGCTAATGGGTGCATTTTTCCAGGCGGAAATTTGATCTAAACGCATTTTGGGGGATTGACGATAAAAGAGAGAACCTCCCCGGATTATCCCCGAGAAATTAAAAAGAAGGGTTAAGAATAGAATGGGAAATCGTAGATAGTCCGGCATTCGACGATGTTGTTCTAAAACAAATCGAACGATATCATTATGGGGAAAATGGTGAGGAGAGTCTGTCGGTTCACAGCACTGTTGGATAATAGAGTAGCATAGCGCAGAAGCGGTATTTGTGAAAAGCTGATTCATCGTTTCTGGGATAGCGAATAACTATTTATCAGAAGTATTAGCCCTGAGAGTGTTGACAGTTCAACAGTCCTAGTATATCATTTTAATTCTAAAATTAATCTCAAATTATATCTTAAATGAAATTAGTAGAAAATCACGTTAATGAGGAAAAAAATTCTTTAATTTTGGACGGATTGCTCTGGGTTTTGTATTTGTTCCCGATATTAGCAACTTTTTGGTTAATTAAACGATTTGGAGTTAATGTACCCGTTTGGGCGGATCAATGGGCTTTAATTGATTTGTTTGAGGCGTTCGGAACCTTTGATTTTTTCTCTATTTTTAAGGAACTTTGGGAGTTAAATAACAATCATCGCATGATTTTCCCAAAACTGATTTTTGCGGCGACAGCTTTTTTCTCTAATTGGAATATTTTCTACGAACTTTATTGGAGTTTTGGTCTGGCTTTAATTTCTTTTTTCCTGGTTTACAAACTTGCTGAAATTACCAGAACAACTCCCAGTATTTTTTTGTTTCATACAACGAATATCATCACCTGTATTCTGATGTTCTCCTGGGTACAATACAGAAATTGGTTGTGGGGATTTCAAGTAGCTTTATATTTGATAAATTTTTGTGTAATTTTAACAGTTTTTATTTTCAATTTACCCTCAAACTGGAGTGAAAAACGAAAATTAATACTGGCGGCACTTTTATGTATAATCGCGAGTTTTTCATCGGCACAAGGATTAATGTCTTGGTTGGCTGTAATTCCATCAGTCCTAAATTTAGAAGGAACATATCGAGAAAAAATAAAACGTTTAATTTTATGGTTAACTTCCTTTTTAGCTTGCGGTTTAATTTATTCAATTGGATATAAGTCCGTACCGATAAGCGAAGATTATGATCTTCTGTCTTATGGTTCAATTGGGGAACAATTAAGAGTTTATATTCAGTTTTTCTTGAATGTTTTAGCCGCACCTTTAACAGGATTTTCAGCAGTTGCTTTGATTTTTGGATTAATTTTAATTGGTAGTTTTATCTTTCTCTTTTTTCACTTTTGGGTTGAACGTCCTGAGATTCGCCATCCTTTTAAAAGTAGTTTTATACCCGAGTCTTGTCCTTGGATTTCTATCGGTCTATTTTCGATTTTATCCGCCATATTAATGACAATTGGTCGCGCCAATTACGGTGCAGAGTATGGGCTAACTACTTCTCGGTATACTACCCATTCTCTTTTATTAACATTTGCGGTTATTCATCTCTTTAATTTATATTTTTTTCGTAATAATGAAAGATTGAAACTGTTAAATTTTAGCGAAAAAAAGTTGGTTTATAGCTTTTGTTTGGGATTAATAACAAGTTTAATCTGGGTGCGTTCCGCTCAAAGTTTAAATGTAGCAAAAACTCTCATCTATGAACCGAATCAAATTTCTCAAAACTGCTTGTACTTAATTAACTATCTCGATGTAGAAAACTCAAAGTTTTTTCAAAACTCTCCCCAACAGTGTTTAACTCATATGGTTCCGACAACAGTGGGACTATCAAAACAAGTTGAACGTCTCCAAAAAATCAACTTGAGAAACTTTGCAGAAGATATTTCTTTTGTTGAACAACCCAATCAAATTTATGGTTTTATTAGTTCGCCTTGGACATCTGAAAACAGCTTTAGTGTGCCGACGGGTGGAATTGTTAAAATAGATGGTTGGGCTGCGCTTCCAAATCAACCGAAACAACCTCAGCTTGTCTTTCTCTCCTTAAACGGTCGCCAATCTTTTTTCGCCAATGCTTATGTTAATTTACCAAGTCCAGATGTCGTCGAATTTTTAAACTCTAAAAGGTATAAAAACTCCCGATGGGAAGTTACTTTTGATGCCGATAATTTAAACGCAGGAAATAATCTTATTAAAGCTTGGGTTTACAACCCTAAAAATAGAGAATTTGTGAAATTATCTGGAGAAATACAGGTTACAGTTGAGGAAAATTAAAAATTTTAAAATCCCGCATTTTTTCAAAAATTTATTGACATTGACCGAACCCCTGTTATAAAATTTTAGGCAATCTTCTCAGAGTCAACTGCTTGTAAAATTGAGTACAATGAAGCTCTACGGGACTGGGAATTTCAGCAAAATTTTGGTAAATTTAAAAAGTAATGTTACATTAGAAATCAATTAGCCTGTCCTACTCTGATTGTGTTGGGGTGGTCACATCTCACTGGATCTCTGCTAATTCTCGATAAATGGAAGTGAGAATTTGTGATCGGTAGACACATAGGATGAAGGTTAATTCAACAAAAAAAATTGAGTTCAGCAAATCCTGGTTAGACCCAGATCGGCCCGAGGCGATCGCACCTGACTTGATTTTTTAGTTCCGTACTGCACTTTCATTTAAAAGTGAGTGATTACGGCAGCAGTTGAGGCAAAGGAGAAAAAAATTATGACTCTAAAAGGATCGCAAAACAAGCCGATCCCGAGGAAAAAGCGTCGAACTCCCGGAGACACCAACATCCGCTTTTGGGGGTTTGATATGCACCCTGAAGTTTCTTTTACTTCAGCCAGTTTGATTATTTTATTCATCGCAATAACGTTGATTTTTAATGATCAAGCCAAACAAGTTTTCAACGCTGTTCAAAATTTTATCGCCAATACATCTGGCTGGTTTTTGATTTTAGCCGCGAATATTTACCTGGGAGTTGTCATTCTTCTCGCCTTCAGTAAATATGGCAAAATTCGCTTGGGAGGGCCGCACGCCGAGCCAGAATTTTCCACCTTTGCTTGGTTTGCCATGCTAATGAGTGCAGGGATGGGAATTGGACTGATGTTTTGGAGCGTGGCCGAACCTGTATTTCACATGGAAACCCCCTCTCCATTCTTTAATAATGTTGACCCCAATACACCCACAGCAGCCCGAGATGCGATGGCAATTACCTTTTTTCATTGGGGACTTCACGCCTGGGGAATTTACGCTTTAGTGGGTTTATCTCTGGCATTTTTTGCCTTTAACCGAGGACTTCCTCTGACCATTCGTTCTGTTTTTTATCCCATTTTTGGCGAAAGAATTTATGGCTGGCCGGGAAATGCAATTGATATCTTATCGGTATTAGCAACATTATTTGGTCTGGCAACTTCTCTCGGGTTGGGCGCCAGACAAGTCAGTACCGGATTAAACTTTTTGTTTAATTTGCCCGATACGGTTTGGTTTCAGGTGGTTTTAATTGCCATTATTACCAGCTTTGCTACTTTATCTGTTGTCGCTGGTTTGGATAATGGCGTGCGGTTTTTGAGCGAAATTAACATCTACATTGCCGCAGGTTTTATGCTGTTTGTGTTTTTAGTAGGGCCGACATTATTTATTATGGGTTCCCTGGTTGAAAATCTGGGTTATTACATTTCGATTTTACCCAGTCTCAGCTTTTGGACAGAAACTTTTGATGGGACAAAATGGCAAAATTCTTGGACGGTTTTCTACTGGGGATGGTGGATTTCTTGGTCGCCATTTGTGGGGATGTTTATCGCCCGAGTTTCTAAAGGCCGAACGGTGAGAGAATTTGTTTTGGGTGTCCTATTTATTCCCTCTTTATTGTCTTTTATTTGGATGTCCGTTTTTGGCGGTTCAGCATTAAATTTAGCCTTAGAAGGCGTGGGAAATTTGTCGGAAGCGGTGAGCGAAAATGTATCAACGGCGTTATTTGTAATGCTGCAACAGTTCCCTTTAACCGAGGTTAGTTGTCTCATTGGTGTGATGTTAGTGATCACTTTCTTTGTCACTTCTTCTGACTCGGGTTCTTTAGTTGTCGATCATTTAGTCTCCGGCGGAAAGTTAGATTCTCCCGTTACTCAACGGGTATTTTGGGCGGTAACAGAAGGGGTTGTCGCTGCCGTTTTGTTACTCGGAGGAGGATTAAGTGCATTACAAACAGCAGCCATTACAACAGGTTTACCCTTTGCAATTGTATTAATTGTTATGTGTTTTAGCTTGTATCGAGGTTTATTTGAAGATTGGGTTGAATTAGAATCTAAACAGTTGCGTTCTTCTAAAGCTGCAATTGCACCCAAGTCTCAAATTTCTTCTCATCCAGAAATTGATCGCTCATTCCCTCACGAATAATTTCAACTATCAAGAGTGTCAATAACAAATTTGTAGTGTGGGCAATGCCCACCTACACGATTAATTTATTGCGGAGGAAAAGATTATGTACAGCACAATTTTAGTCCCTTTAGATGGTTCAGAACGTGCTGAAACTATAATTCCCTATGTTGAACAGTTAGCCCAAAAACAAGATGTTCATGTCGTTTTTACTCAGGTGATTGAACCCACAATTCGCAGTGCTATTCTCAATCTAGAAAAAGAACGGGAAGTCGCCTACCCCCTCCAAAATATTGACCAAGTTCAGCATTATTTAATGGGATGGAAACATCAATTTAAACAGCGAGGTTTATCCGCCGATATTCTACTATTACGAGGAGTTGCCGTTGAGGGAATTTTGCAAGCGGTGAACTTTACCAATGCCGATTTAGTCGCCATGACTTCTCAGGGAAAAACCGGATTGGCTCGAACTTTGTATGGTAGTGTAACATCTGGGGTACTCAACAAAATTCACTGTCCTTTATTTGTTGTTCAATCCAAACAGCCCGAAAAATTATCTCAAATCAATCAGATTTTAATCCCTTTAGATTGTTCTTACCGGGCGGAAAAAGCCATCGATCACGCCACCACGATGGCTCAACTTTATGAAGCCAAAATTATTTTACTTCATGTTGTCAGAACCGGATATCAAACGACGGCTATTGGAGATTTAGACTCGGAAATTACGGAAGAATCCGTCGCCAAAGATATCTTTAATCGTCTCGGAAAACATCAAGAAGTTGAACGGATTAAACAAGCCCGAGAATATTTACTCAATATTCGTTCTGAACTTCAAGAACAAGATTTAACCGTAGAAGTACATTTGATGTATGGTAGACCCATTGAAAGTATTATTACCCTCGCCAATGATTTGAATGTTGATTTAGTTACCATGACGAACCAAGGACGAACGGGTTTATCTCAGGTTTTGTATGGTAGCGTTGCATCGGGAATTCTGAATGGGAGCAATCGTCCTTTATTAATTGTACCGACCTAAAATGTTGTTTTTTCATGGTAAATTATCGGCTAAAATTAATCGAAAAAATCTGATTTTCAACGGTTCCCGCCACAAAAATTGAATAGATTAAGGAGTTATCGGGACTGTATTGAATATCCGCGACTCCACTCGCGTCCAATCTCTCCGAATCGGTAAGGCTAACCCTCATTCGGTAGGGATCTCGACGGATAACTTCACCTTGAAAACGGACTAATTGTTCCTCACTATTGCGAAAAGTTAGTTCGGCTTCTCCATCTTTATTAACGGTCAGAGAAACAAAAGTTATCGTTCCTTGAAAGCGACTATTTAGTGAATAAGTACCCGTACCCTCTTGAGATAAACTAATCTCGGGTGGGTTTTCTGGGTTTTGTACAATGATAAAATCGGTTTTAGACAACGGTTTAGCGACGGCTTTGTTGTCCTCAATCATTGTCCCACTTCCACAGGCTATAATCATCAGTGGTATTAAACCTTTCATCGGAAGACTCATTTTGTTTGTTCCTTGATCTCAAGTCTAAACTCAATTATACGCCGGAAAACTTAAGTTATCACTAACCGTTTAATCTTCTTACTTCTATTATCTCTTAAATTGATAAAAACAGGGTATCTATCTGGATTTTAGCTAACTCTCTTAACATTTTTCCCTTCCATGACTTCCAAAAACAGTTTGATTTTATTAGTTTTATATCTAATTCCGATTTTGGGAATCTGTGGATTTGTGGCTTATTTTAGCGTTAACGTTCCCATCTACGATCAATGGGTTCTTCCCTATTGGTTCGAGAAGTTTTCAACGGGAACTCTCACCCTAAAAAATTTATTCGCCCAACACAATAGCCACCGAATCTTTTTTCCTAAACTGATTTTTATTGCTTTATCTTTTGCTTCAAACTGGAATATACACTTGGAACTTTATTGTAATATTTTTCTGGCGATATTAACCTTTTTATCCCTCTATAGTCTCTCTCAAAACACCGCTCAAAACTCAACTCAAACTCCCCTGAATTTAGCCAACTTATCAACCTGTTTTTTACTCTTTTCTTGGGTACAACATGAGAATTGGCTGTGGGGTTTTCAAATTGCGATTTTTTTAATTAACCTCTGCGTTGTTCTCTCCTGTCTCATTTTATCCAGTCGGGTCATTAAACCCAAAATAAAACTCACCTTTGCAGCTATTTTATGCAGTATTGCGAGTTTTACTTCCGCCCAAGGATTATTATCTTGGTTGGCGATTGTTCCTGCTGTTTGGACGGTAAAAGGAAACTTAACCCACAAAAAAAAGCGTTTGTTAATTTGGCTGAGTTTATTCTTATTTTCCGGTTTGATTTACTCTCTAAACTACAGACAAGAAACAGATACGGTTCCCGTTGTTGTAGTCGAAAACAAAATTATAGCAACAATTCACTTTTTTTTCAATCTCCAAGCCGCACCTTTTTTAAATTCATCTAACCTAAACTGGCTGATGGGATTGATGATAATTTTACTATTTTTAGGGTTAATATTCTCCGCTTTATTTTCCGAAAAATTCGAGAGTTTAAACCCCAACTATTCCCCCTGGATTTCTATCGGTTTATTTTCTTTACTCTGTAGCGGATTGATCGCTGTCGGTCGGTCGGGTTTGGGGGCTGACTATGCAATTTTTACCTCTCGATACACAACCCATACTCTTTTATTACCGATAGCCATTATCCAACTCGGTCAACGAATGATCTTCAATTTTAGTCTAAATTTTCTCGCCAAACACCGAACGAATAAATTATTGTTTTTTGGCGGTTTAACAGGACTATTTATCGGTTTAAACTTGGTTCAATCGGCAAATGCGGTAACTTACGTTAACTCCAGATTTCCCATAATTCAAGGCGGAAAAACTTGCGTTCATTTGATCGACTATTTAGAAAAATCAGCCTTTTTCAAAACCTCCCCTCAAAGTTGCTTAACGCTGTTAATCTCAACCCAGTGGAGAGAATTAATCTGGGAATCTTCGGAAAAACTGAAACGTTTAAACTTTAGAAACTTTGCTGAAAATGTCGCTTTTATTGAAACTCCTCAAAAAACTTACGGAGAAATTACCGCACCCGAACCTTTAAATAAACTCCTCAATCTTTCCCCAACCGAATCCGTTCAACTCGAAGGATGGATTAAGCCTTTAAAAAACACAAATATAGTGTTATTTTCCCTCAACGAACAACCCTCTTTTTTCGCCAACGCCTACGCCATTAACAACAATTCCTCATCCGAACAAAAAATCAAATGGGAAGTCGAATTAACCGCCAATTCTCTCCCCGCAGGAACCAGCACAATTCGCGCTTGGATTTACGATCCGATAGAAAATCAATTCCTCAAACTCAATCATCAAATCAGTATCAGGGTATTTGATCAGACCACAGATAATTGATAGCAAATAGTGTAGGGGCGGGTTCAAACAGTCACCAGTCACCCTCCGGGTTCAGCAGTTGCTCCTCGACGGAAACCGCCAAGTCCGCACTGCTTCACCAGTCACCAGTCACCAGTGATGTAGGGGCGGGTTTTCAACAGATGTATGTCTCCCACAAATAACTAAAATCAACCCGCCCAACTGCCAGTTTTCAACAGATGTATGTCTCCCACAAATAACTAAAATCAACCCGCCCAACTGCCAGTTTTCAACAGATGTATGTCTCCCACAACTAACTAAAATCAACCCGCCCAACTGCTAGTTTTCAACAGATGTATGTCTCCCACAAATAACTAAAATCAACCCGCCCAACTGCTAGTTTTCAACAGATGTATGTCTCCCACAAATAACTAAAATCAACCCGCCCAACTGCTAGTTTTCAAAAATAGTCCTCAAAACGATCCCAAAGTCAAGATAAATTTTGATCGAGGAGAACAACTTTTTTTTGTAACAAACTGGCTTTAAATTTGGTACTATAGTTGAGAGCATAGCCGAACTCTAAGTTGCAATGAATGTTTCCAATGACATCATTATCATAGGCGGTGGATTAATGGGATTGTCCCTGGCGGTTGAACTGCAACTGCAAGGCGCAAAAGTCACAGTCCTCAGCCGCAATTTTCACGAAGCCGCAGGTCATGTCGCCGCAGGAATGTTAGCGCCGCAAGCCGAAGCCATTCCAGCCGGGCCAATGTTAGAGTTAGGCTTACGCAGTCGCGCCCTGTATCCCGAGTGGACGCGCCAACTCGAAGACCTCACGGGTTTGGACACCGGTTACTGGCGCTGTGGAATTCTCGCCCCCGTTTACGAACTTCCCGAGACAACCGAAATCTACCAACCTCCCGATTCTCCCGCAATTTGGCTGGACCGACAAGCCATTGACCAACACCAACCCGGGTTGGGCGCCGATGTGGTTGGGGGTTGGTGGTATCCCGAAGATGCACAAGTCGATAACCGCCGCCACCTCCTCAAAGCCCTACAAGCCGCCTCTAAAAAGCTAGGGGTTAAAATTCTCGAAGGCGTCGAAGTTGAAGCCATAACGCGCAATTCCAAGCGGGTAGAAGCCCTCGAAACCAATCGGGGAACCCTCACCGGTTCACAATACATCTTAACCACCGGTGCCTGGACCGGCCAACTCCTGCCACAAGTTCCCGTTTATCCCCGCAAAGGACAAATGCTGTCGGTGAAAGTCCCGGACTCCTTTGAGTCCCTCCCCCTCAAACAAGTCCTATTCGGTACCGAAATTTACGTTGTTCCCCGCCGAGATGGTTTAATCGTCATCGGTGCCACCCTCGAAGACGTCGGCTTTAACGCCGGTTTAACCCCAGACGGCGTTCAAAGCTTACTCTCACGGGCGATTCGGGTTTTTCCGGTTTTGCGGGATTTTCCCCTTCAAGAATTTTGGTGGGGATTTCGGCCCACAACCCCCGACTTACTCCCCATTTTAGGAAAAAGTCCCTTTGACAATTTAACCCTAGCCGTAGGTCATTATCGCAACGGAATTTTACTGACGCCCATTACCGCCAAACTGATTGCAGAATGGGTAATCGAGGAGAAATCCGATCCTTTATTACAATACTTCGGTTGGGAACGATTTTTAACCGCTCAACTTCAGTGTTAAAACCGGGAACAAAAACCCCAGTTGTGATGGTCTTTTTTTCAGGACTCCCGAAACAAACAGAAGCCTTTTTTCAATGAATTTTGATCTCAGTAGAAAACAATTCGTGAACCCTCAACTCTATCCCTATGAGATTAAAACAAGATATGGCTTTTGGCTAAAGTGGGTGTTTGTCACCGTTATCGGTTTTTGGGCGAGTTTAATCTGGATCGAAATTGGACACAGGCCAGATATGGGACTCGTAGCCGGTGCGGTGGGCGGGACAGTTATTGGTTTTGCTCAATGGTTTGTTCTCAAAGAGTATATCTATCAACCTTGGCAATGGATTTTTGCCAGCATTATCGGTTGGACGGTATTAGGATACTCCCACATTGGCGCCATCGCTTGGGTTGCTCCCCGAACTTTAGACGTGTTTAGCCGCATTTTTTACGGCTTTATAGACGGTAGCCAAGTGGGAATTTGGATCGGATTTTTGCAGTGGTTAGCGCTGAGAATTCAAGTTCCTCGCGCTTGGAAATGGCTGTGGGTGAGTCCGCTGTGTTGGGGGGTGGGATTACCGGTTGGTTGGGCGTTTGGCGGGGTGATGCGCCAAGCAACTCGCCTGTTTTTGGGTGATGTTTTTGGTTTGGCGCTGACTTGGGCTATTGTCGCCGGAATGACCGGAATTGCTTTGACACGCTTACTTTGGATTGTTGATGACTGGTAAGGTGTAAAGTTGTGAGGGTTTTCGCTTAAGAAAAGGGGGGTTTTTCCTCACTCGATTTTCAGGAAAATTTGCGTTAAAATAAAAGAAAGATGAGTGGGGAATTCATTCTTTTGAGTGAGTTCGGGAAAATGTGATAAATGATCCGGATTTGCTGGCAATTCTACCCGTAATAAAATGCAGTAGAACGTCCTTCAACCCCAGAACAATTCAGTGAGTCGGTTTTATTCCGAAAACGAATTGTTTACCCTCTCCTACTTTACCCAAGTTTTGTGCTATTTTTAACCCTCCTTTGAGGTCAGATTAAATCCTTGTATTTTTTCTGTCTCTAAACCCTCGTGAAAATTTGCCTTCGAGTTTTCATCCCAACGGATGATTTTTTTTCCCATCAATTGAAAATTCGTCTGTTGAGTCTCTGAGAAAACTTCCTTTCTCTCGGATGGGTCAGTCTCACCGACGGGTTGAAAATTCTCAGCAAAAAATGACAGACTAGACAGCAGCGTTTGATCCGCTAACCGCTAAAACACGGAAAAATTACGGATAAACAACGCAAATCAGCCCAAAATTCCGGCTAAAGTTGGGAAATTGAGAATAATAAAATAAGGAAGAACTGAAAACTATCCGATCTTGATGAACCCCGAACTGAAATATAATAGATGAGGTGAAAAATGGTTCCAATGGCACCCGAACGGTTACGTTTTATTATAGCACTTCCGATGCTCCTGATGCTGAGTGGCACGTCCAATTTGGCAAATAGTGCGGAAATTCAACCTTTAATTCGCCAACCTCAAGGCGTCTCCGAGGTTGAGATGGAAGATGCTACTCAGATGCGCCCGATGAAGCCCTTCTCACCTGAGGTTTTCTACGATCGCACCCCCTGTAAACTTTATGGCCAATGCTAAATTGATTCTCAAGGGCGATCTAAACTCCGTCGTGTGAGGAGTTGATGACCAAATCGATTGATTGGGCATTGGGTAGACGTTCTGAGATTCTACAATAGAGAGACTATAATCTCAATCACAATCAAGTTAATTTTCTTAAATGCTGAGATTAACCGCTTAAAGCTATGATGCAATTTGATCTGACTCCAACAAGCTATCTACCCGAACAATTGAGTCAAGGCGAGGACGAGCAAGCCGACTCTGCGATCGCCGTTATTGTTCCCTGTCCTTGTAGTAAAAATATTTAACTCATTCTCAAAGTTGATTTCCCGCAATGCTATTCTAATAAATATATTTGTATTTATGACTGTAAAACTAGGTTAATCTAGGTGTATCTCCCAAGTAGACTCGCCCAATGAACGTATATCCCCAAGACGATACAATTACCCAAAATCAAAGCCAGCTTGAGACGCTCTCGCGCACCCTACAACTGTCCGAGGGAGAATTTTCATTACTATTGGTTCGCTGTAACTATACAAATTTGCGCGAAAAAATTGTCAAGCAACTTCAGGAAAAATCTTCTCTCCCCATCCGAGAAGTTTATCTAAATCCGGGAATTGATAACCTCTATCGAACCTTGGAAACCGAACTCCTAGAAGAACAACCGGCGGTGGTGATGGTGTTTGGTTTAGAAAAGGTAGACACCATTGATGAAGTTTTGGCGGCGACCAACTTAGCCCGAGAAGCCTTTTTAAATTTCCCCTTTCCGTTAGTATTATGGATTAACGATAAACTGTGGAAAAAGTTAAACCGACGGGCGCCCGATTTTACCGGTTATGCAACCACCTATGTTTTCTTACAAAGTTCCGCCGATTTAATCCAATTTCTTCACAGTAAATCTCAGCAACTTTTCAACACCGTTTTAGAAATTGGCGGATGTTCGTTTGTTTCTAATAGCAAAATTTTAGGCGGACACTGCGCCTCGGAATTGCAACTGGCTTATCAAGATTTACAAAGTCGCAACGCCACCTTACAACCGAGTTTAATGGCGAGTTTAAGATTTGTTATCGCCCGCTATCATTACGCCCATCAAAACATTTCCGAGGCGATAGAACAGTATCACCTCAGTTTAAGATTTTGGCAACAAGAAGATATAAAAAACTCATCTTATCCGAGCGATTTTCAAGCCGAATATCCTCTTATAAATTCTTCCCCGATCAAGACAGCGCTCATTTGGCAGGGCGTGATATTATATCATTTGGGACTCTGTTTGGCGTACCAAGCCGAGCAACATTTGCGCCATACCGGTCAAGAAGAATGGCAACAAGCTAGACTGTATTTTGAACAATGTTTAGATTATTTTGAAGCCGCCAAACGTCCCGATTTAGTTGCCAAATTTATTAATCAACTCGGTGAGATTTTGCGCCAACTCGAAGACTGGGAAGCTTTATTTCGGCTGGCGTTGAAATCTCGGAAATTACATCAACAACAAAACTCGCCCCCCATACAACTCGCCCAAGATTACGGATTTTTAGCGGAATATTATCTTCATAAAGGCGACTGGCAAAATACCAAAGAATTTTCGACAATTGCCTTAGAAATCCTCAAACAAATTCCCGGTGAAACGGCAGAAGATCCGGTCAAAAATCAAAATCAAGGATTATATTATTGGATACTCGCCCAAGCCTTAGAACAATTAAGTCAACCTTGGGAGGCGATCAACAAGTTAGAAATTGCTTATCAAGAAACAACACCGAAATACAATCCTAGATTTTATTTACAAATTTTAGGAATGCTGCACCGACTCTATTTTGAACTCGGTCAGTATCGAGACGCCTTTGATATTAAAAAAGAATATCGCACCAAATCGAGCGCTTTTGGTTATACTGCTTTTATCGGTGCCGGACGTTTGCAACCCCGAGAACAAGCGGTCGATCCGATGTTAGGAACCGTATCCACAGAAGCCAACGTTACGGATGAAATTAAAGCCTCCGGTCGGGAAGAAGCCATCAATCGTTTATTGCAACGGGTGGGAAGTACCCAACATAAATTAACCGTTATTTATGGTCAGTCTGGAGTCGGTAAAAGTTCAATTATTCGGGCGGGTTTAGTGCCGGCTTTGCAAAATTTTAGCATTGAAGCCCGTCAAGTGGTGCCGATTTTGTTGAGGACCTATAATTCCTTTGCCAAAGAACTCGAAAAAAAATTATTAACCGATCAATTCGCCCCACCTTCTGAAGCCGAAACGCCCGGAGAAGACAGCGAAACTCCCCCGTCTGGTGGCAATACAAACCACAGCAATCAAGAAGCCATTGAAAATATTTTACTGCAATTAAAAGCCAACGCCAACCGCAACAAAATTACTATTTTAATCTTCGATCAATTTGAAGAATTTTTCTTTGCTTATCCCCGTCAAAAGTCCCGTCGAATCTTCTTTGAAGTCTTAAGAGATTGCCTAAATTTACCCTATGTCAAAGTAATTATTTCAGTCCGAGATGATTACTTACATTATCTGCTAGAAGGGGTAAGACTCATTGATTTTGAGATTATCAACAACGATATTTTAAACAAATACATTCTGTTTTATTTAGGAAACTTTACCCGCAAAGAAGCCTACAACGTCATCAAAAGTTTAACAGATCGTTCCCATTTTTTCCTGGAAGATGCGCTGATTCAAGCCTTAGTGAATGACCTCTCCAGTGAACTCGGAGAAGTTCGCCCGATTGAGTTACAAGTTGTCGGCGCCCAACTGCAAGCCGAAGATATTACCACCCTAGCCGAATACGAACAAAAAGGCCCCAAACAAAAATTAGTTGAACGATTTCTCGAAGAAGTCATTCAAGATTGCGGTCGCGAACATCAACAAGCCGCCAATTTAATCCTCTATTTACTCACCGATGAACACAACACACGCCCCCTCAAAACCCGTTCCGAAATTACCGAAGAATTAAAAGCAGAAGTCGGAAAAGCGGCCGTTGATTATCAACTGGATTTAATCCTATATATTCTCGCACAATCCGGTTTAGTTTCCCGAGAAATTGTAGACGGAACCGAATTTTATCAACTGGTTCACGACTATTTAGCCGATTTTATCCAACAAAAACATCGCCTAGACCGAGACGCCGCCTTTGAAAAACTCCAACAAAAAAATAAAGAACTCGAAGAAGATGTTGATATCTATTCCCGCCTCGCCAAAGAAACCGAACGCCGTCGCAAAGCCGAAAAACGCAGCCGCCAACTCGAACGCATTATGGCGGGTTTTGCCGGAGTATTATTAGCAGGTTTTGCGTTTTTTGCCCTCGCCCAAAAAAGACAAGAAGCCCAAGCAAGAATAGATGAAGTTCAATCGGCACAGGACTCTTTAATCTCTTTAATTGTTGCCGACCAAAATGACCAAATCGGGATTTTACAGGCGACTTTGGTGATCGGAGAAAGAATTCAACAAACCCAAGCCTCCCAAGAACAAGAAAACGAAATTGCTCAAGGATTTCGCAAACTATTTGATAATAGTTTACACGAGCGAAACCGACTCGAACAAAATGATAGTGTTTTAGCCGCCACTTACAGTCCCGATGGCGAAATGATTGCCACAGCCGGAAATGAAAAGGTGATTAAACTCTGGAGTCAGGATGGAATATTTATTAGAAATTTGATCGATTCTACTTTCAATTCTCAACCCCTTTCCCACGAAGATGGCATCTTAGGTCTTAGCTTTAGTCCCGATGGCCAAACAATTGCTTCGGCGAGTCGCGATACAACCGTCAAACTTTGGACTCGCAACGGTCAACGCTTAAAAACCCTTATCGGTCACGAAAGTGTTGTTACCAGCGTTGTGTTTAGTCCTGATGGTCGTCAGATTGCCTCAGCCAGCGCCGATGGTACAATTAAACTTTGGGATGTTGAAAACGGAACCGAAATTAAAACCATTAATGCTCACAAAGGTGGCGTTTTAGATGTTAAATTTAGCCCCGATGGTCAAATTATTGCCTCAAGTGGGAGTTTCGATCCGACGGTGAAACTTTGGAAGCCAGACGGTACCCGATTAAAAACCCTCAGAGGTCACTGTCAGTCCGTCCAACAGACAGAAGAATGTATCGGGGTTTATGAAGTGAGTTTTAGTCCGAATGGCTCTATTTTGGCTTCTGCAAGCGGCGATCGCACGGTGAAACTTTGGAACGTTCAAACCGGAAAAGAAATCGGAACTTTAAAAGGACATAACAGCGATGTTTTGGGGGTCAGTTTTAGCCCCGATGGTCAAACAATTGCCAGCAGCAGTCGCGATCGCACGGTGAAACTTTGGAATAAAGATGGTGCGATTTTACAAACGTTTAGCGGACACAAACATGATGTTTGGACGGTGAGTTATAGTCCCGATAGCGAGATGATCGCCTCTGCAAGTTCCGATAATATGGTTAAACTTTGGGACCGCAACAGCAACCCCCTCGATCAGATTTTGCAAGCCCATTCGTTGGCGGTTAATGACATCAGTTTTAGTGGAAATGGCGATATTATTGCCACAGCAAGCAACGATAAAACCGTCAGAGTTTGGGACACAAAGACTCAAAACTTATTACAAAATTCGGAAAATGAACCCCTGATTTTGCCACAGGAAAAAGAGGTGCGTTGGGTCAGTTTGAGTCCGGACGGGAAAACTCTGGCGACGGTTAACACTTCGGAAGCGACGATTAATCTTTGGAATATTGATGGGGAGTTGCTTCAAATTTTAAGAAATGACTCGGCGGTGAATTCTGTTGAGTTTAGTCCGGGCGGAATTATTGCTTCGGGAAGTGACAGCGGAAGGGTTAAACTTTGGGAAGCCGACGGGACTTTAATTGAGAGTTTTAACCTGAATTTTCCGGTGGTTAGTATTGAGTTTAATCGGACCGGAAATTTAATGGCGATCGCCACTTCTGACCCGGAAACAGAGTCTCAATTGCAAGTTTGGACTCAACAAGAAATCGGTTGGCGATCGCGCACGATTCGCTCTTATCCCAATCAAGCTATTAATCAAATTAGTTACTCCCCCGCCGAAGAATTATATGCGATTGCTGTTAATGACTACGTTGAACTTTGGAGTCCGACTCGGGGTAAATCTTGTCCGCTAAAACATCAGGCGACTGTACGCAGTATTGATATCGATCCCAGTGGTAAAATTTTGGCAACGGCGAGCGATGATAAAAAAGTTCGATTTTGGCAACTCGATCGCGAACAATTGTGGGAAGCTGACGGAGATTGTCAAGCTTTAGAAATTGAACCCTTTTATACTATCGATCAAGATGTATTTATTAATCGGGTTCATTTTCATCCTCAGGGGAATATTTTAGCGATCGCCAAAGAAGATGGAACGACTATTCTTTGGAATATGCAAGGTTTTCAGTTAGATTATCAAATTCAACAGGGTTGTCTGTGGTTGAATGATTATCTCACCCACCAAGCCGACGGAAATCGTCAACTTTGTAGCAAAACCGAATAGTTAACCGTCCCTGATTACCGCCAACCCGCCCCGACAAACCCGAAACCGGTTCGTTACTGTGCGGCGCTATAATTAGACTGTACAGTTTGGTACGGTTTGAAACGGGGGAGCGAGAAAGATAATATACCAAGAATATACTGAGGATGGATGCTATGCCTAAAATCACCAACTCCGAATATGTACGTCCCGGATGTGCGGAGAAAGCCGAACAAATTCTCAAAGGTGCGATGCCGGAATTTCTAGCAAATGGCTATGCTTGCACCAGTATGGATAAAATCGCCAAATCCGCAGGCGTTTCCAAACAAACCCTCTACAGCCATTTTAGTGATAAAGACGGCCTGTTTACCGCCCTGGTTAAGCGCATCGCCTCCGATAAATTTCGCCTAGTTTGGTCAAAACCCCTCAAAGGCGAACCGAACTCCGTTTTGCGAGATTTAGCCCAGAGAATACTAGAAAATGCCAGTGAGGAGCAATATCTGTGTTTTGCCCGTTTAATTATCGCCGAGTCCAGCAAACGGCCAGATTTAGCAGAAATTTTTGTGCGGGAACTGATTCAACCGGCGACAGTCACATTAACCGAATATCTTCGAGATTGTCCAGATTTAGAAATTAACGACCCCGAAGCCACCGCCCGAATTTTTGTGGGAGGATTGATTCATTTTATCATCGTTCAGAATGTCCTGCAAGGTCACAAACTGATGCCAATGGAATCGGAACGGTTAATTGATAGCCTGGTTGATACTATCATTAAATCCGGACAAAAAACCCCAGATCTCAACCGTCAATCGGTGAACTTTATCAGTTAAATTAACTATAAAGAGATAATCGACTTGCCCGTTCTGGTTGTAATTAATAATGGATAAATTCTCCTATACTCCCCCTTTTCCGCTCAAAAATGGCTTAACGATGACCCTGTATGCGGCGTTGAGAGCCAAGAAAAACTGGGAACAAACCACCCCTTATCCCGAACCGCCCTATGAAGATCATATCTTTCTCGGTGCGGGAAAAGTTCCGATTTTTGGTATATATGCCATTGCCGAACATTCACGGGGTACAATTATCGGCACCTACGGGATTACCGGAGATTTGGATAACCAATGGTATCTCCGACTTTTGGGACGCAAAGCCTACGCCCAGGGCTACAGCGTGGTCTTGTTTGACTGGCGGGCGCACGGTAAAACGGCTGAACTCTCGCCGACCCTGACTTCAGATGGCATTTACGAAGGAGAAGATTTTGTTCGCATCGCCGCCAAAGCCAAAGCCCTGGGGTGTTCCCCTCCCTTTTGGTTTACGGGATATTCCTTGGGCGGACAGTTGGCGCTTTGGGGGGTGAAAGCGGCTCAAACGGTTTCCACTTGGGGAAATAATGTCAATTTTACCGAGTCGGATTTTGGCGGGGGGGCGGTGATTTGTCCGAGTTTGGATTCTAACCGCTCTCTAACTTATTTGGTGCAGCATCCCTGGGGAAAATATCTCGAAAAAGCGATCGCCAAAGAGTTAAAAAAACTCGCCAGACGCATCTACAAAGCTCATCCCGATGTTATTGATCCAGAAGCAATTAAGCGAGCCAATAGTATTTGGGGATTTGATCGAGAATTGGTGATTGAACGGTTGGGATTTTCATCGGTAGAAGACTATTACAACGCCAGCAGCGCTTTACCTTTGTTGCCTCAATTACAAAAACCAACCTTGATTCTTTATGCGATTGACGATCCTTTATTTGACCCCACAATTATTCCCGATTTAAAAGAAGCCGATCGCCAAAATCCTCAGATCGAATTAATCTTAACTGAATATGGCGGTCACGTTGGTTATATTAGCAGTAAATCCTGCAAACGTCAAGCCAAAGATCGCGATCGCTGGTGGGCTTGGAATCGCGTTTTAGAATGGTGCGATCGGCGGTCTAATTCAAACAATTCACTCACCTGAGAAACAGAAAAAAACTAAGTCTCGATTCCTCCAAACCGAGCGTTACTGATATCAGATCCGACGACTAATTAATAATCCCAAGGGTAGGGGCGAGTTTTTACAGTCACTCATTACCAGTCCCCCTTACGGGTTCGGCAGTTGCTTCGCGACTATTCCGCCAAGTCAGCACTGCCTCACCAGTCACCAGTGAACAGTTATAGCAAGTAAAACTCACGCACTGAAAACTGTAAACTGTAAACTGTAAAAACTCGCTCCAACTCGAAGATCGATAAATCTTTACCGATGGAGGGGAAAACAAGCGGCTTGACATCTGCCCCAAAGCAGATAAAATCTTTGAAGCAGTACCCGATCATTGACTCGCCAACGATTAATATAGTTAGAATAGGCTGAAAATTAATTCTTGAATTTGCCAGAAAATGCAACATGAACAGGAAAAAAGGGGATGATAAACTCAGATTAGGGGTAGCAGTAGGAATCACATTCCTCTGTCAAGTTGAGGTGAGTTTCGCCCAGAGTGAAATTATCCCAGAAGACTCAACTCAACCCGAAACTGTTACCGAGTTTTCTGATATTCAAGGACATTGGGCGCGGGGATGTATTCAAACCCTGGCGCAACGAGAAATCGTGGGAGGAAACCGGGAAGACGATCGCTTTCGCCCCGATGAACCGATGAAACGGGTTGAATTGGCGATTATTTTAACTCAAGCTTTTCCTAATGTTGAACCCGTTCGCAAACCGACAACTTTTGCCGATATTCCCACCACTTATTGGGCTTATGACGCCATTCGAGAAGCCGATCGCAAAGGCTTTTTATCGGGGTATATTGCGGGGGCGTTTAATCCCCTAACCACCGTATCTCGGGCGCAAGTTTTAACCGCTTTAACCCAAGGTTTAGCCTATGAACCTCAGATCTTATCAACCGAACAATTAGATCTGATTTTTACCGATGCGAATCAAATTCCAGAAACCGCACAAACCGCAATTGCTGCGGCGACAGAAAACGGTTTGGTCGTCAATTATCCCGATGTTAAACGTTTAAATCCCAATCAACCCGCCACTCGCGCCGAAGTTGCAACTTTTATCTGTCAGGCGATCGCAGATTCTCGTCAAACTCCTTTTATTCCCACTCAATATATCGCCCGAATTCCCGCCGAGGGCTTATCAACTCCCACCCCTCAAACGGTGGTTTTAAACGCCAAACAAGCCGAAGAAAAACCGGAAATTGTCCCTTCAGCCACCGCCAACACCGAAGCCACACCCCCAACTCCAGAACCTTCCGAACCTTCTCCCAATTTCACCCAAGAAATCCCCGAAACGCCATCAGAAACAGCCGCAAATAATGCCGAATCTTTACCGGAAATCCCCGAAATTCCCGAGACTTTAGAAGCAACCGCGAGCGCCCAAGATGTGGAAGCTTTACTGTTTTATCAGCCGGAAAATGAGGCTTCAAATAACCGCAAATTGCGCTTACAAATTGTCCGACGGGGGATTTTAAAATTTAGCGAGGCAATTTTATTAGTAGCGGGAAGAAACAATCAGCCAACCGATGAATTTTTGGGGGTAGAAGTAGAAGATATTGACGGGGATAAAGAACCGGAAATTATTCTAGATTTCAAAATCAATAGCTCTAATGCTCCCGTTTACTATTCTCTAATTTACCGTTACAGTCCGATTCGACGCGAATATGTTCTCCTGCGTCAAGACTGGGGAATTAATCCACCGGAACGATTACAACCGGAGGAAAATGTTGATGTTTAAGTTGTGAATTTTTTGGCTAATTGTAGACAGAAATAGGGGCTAAAACTAGCCAGAAAAAACTAGCCGGAAATTTTCTGAACGCAGTATTGAACTCCGGTTTCAAAAATGCGGGTTCCGCCGCCTTCTGCAACGGTTTGACGCAACGCTTGGGGGTTGGTTACTCGCACACCGGCTAAATAATTCACCCCCATTTCTCCCAATTCTGCTAACCAGGGTAAAGTCGGACCCATTAACACTAATGTTGCATTTTTTGACAGTTCAACCAGGCGAGGAAAGGTTTTATTTGCGATAGAAGTTGAGGTTAAAAACACCCATTCGGACTCGGGTAAAATATATTCACAAGCGGGGTCGGGTAAATCTGAACCGGTGGGCTGTCTTTCAATGACAACCAAATTCATCTGTTTTTCATAGCGAGAAAGTTCGGGATAGCGCCCAATAATTGCCACCCGTTTTCCGCGAATTTGGGGTAAAAAATGTTCAAATACAGCTAAATTTGCGGGACCCGTCGTTGAAAGGGGTTCGGCTGTTTTGGGAAGGGGAGATTCTGTGTTAATTATAGCATTAATAACCGCCATTCCCACCGTTGCTTGATAACTATCCCACGATCGCACCCACGACGTCAATTCCGAGGTGGGTTTATTGACTAAAGTTCCCGACCAGGGTAAAGTGCGAGTGGGTATTCCCGGACTCATACACAACCCCATTCCTTCGGCGATACACAGCGTCCAGGTTAAACCAATAATAACTTCTTGAATGGGAGTATTGCTGGCACTTTTATCGAGTAGCAGGTCATAAATTTGACGGGAATTAGTCATAGAAGTTTGCTATTAGCTGACTTTGTTATTATTAACACATTTGTCTTCAATTTCTCCTCGCTTAATAAGTTCTTTGGGTTTGTCACAACCTCATCGAGTTTTGCTGAGAATTCCGTTAACTCTCCTTAACCGGTTGATCGGATTATCAATTATCCATTATCAATTCTCAATTTAAAGAGGTTTTTTAGGATGAAAATCCTTGTTTTGAAACTAAATCCATACAGAGTTGATTGACAACAGATTCATCAACGGAATTTGGCAGAGTTGAAACGGTTTCGGCTTCATCCAATTGTTGATAAAGGTGTTTTGCCATTTCCATCACTTCATCGTAGGAATATTGACCTTTTTTTATTGCCAATAATTCCTCAGCGTCTCCCGCTTCTCGACGGTCAACAATCAGATTTTGTGTTTTTAAAACCTCTATCCCCGTTTTTAATAACCGAATAGCTTGCATGGCAAATTTGCAATCGTAGCCAACTTTTGCCTCCATTTTAGCACGCTCGGGATTGCGGTTTTTTTGCCAACTTTTATAGTTTTTATATTCTCGAACCGCCCGCTGATACTGTTGGCTTTTTTGCAAAACTTGAATAAAATTTTCCGAACAATTTGTTAGATTTTTAGTTGTTTCTAACGTCTCATCGGGAAGGGAATGTTGTTTTAAAATACTTTTGTAGTCGATTTCTGCGTTTAACAGGTTATACAGTTCTTTGGCGGGTTGTAGAAATTCTATGCGATCGCGTACCAACAAATACAAATATTCCAAAAAACTGTTGATCTGGCTAATATTTAAAGCTTGCTTTTCGACCAACCCAAATTCAGCCGCAGTCGGTTTATGTTGTGGGGGGTTGAGTAACCAACGGCGGTGAGATTCTAACTTTTTGATTTGGGCGTAACCGTAACCGGAATAGGTTTGTTTGATGCGTTTGGAAAGAAAGAGTTGTCGATGCTGCTGTAAGATTTTACCGACTTCTGTCAGGTGAACGTAGTCTTTAAACCACAGCAATTCTAAGATATTGGGATTGTTGTCTACCGCCAATTTCAAGAACTTTCTCAGTTCATAAATACAGGTATCTTTTGCCAAATAAGGAAAAAGTTTGGAGGGCGTTTCATCCCACCCTTTATCCTGTTGTTCGATTTGACTCAATCCAAAATAATAGGGTTTTGTAGCGATAAAAATACCTCGATAATCATAGTCTGAGGTTGCAGTGTCTAACCCATAACCCCGCGAACCGGTTAAGGCGATTAAAATCGTTCTTTGTTCGATTTCTTCACGATTCATTGATGAACTAAACGAACAATTTATACTGCTCGTTCCTCATATTTTTAACTTTGTATTACTTTGTAGTATAACACGGGAATTAGCAACCCGCAACTGTTTGACCCACACCAATGTAGGGGCGGGTTCCGCACAAATCTATATTTGTTACAAACAACCTAAATAAACCCGCCCCACCTTCTCGAATGTGAAATTAATATTTTCGGGTTAAAACGATACCGCCTAAAACGAGAAAACCTCCGATCAGAAAAAAGCCGATATCGTAAATAATAAAGTTGGGAACTTGGCGAATGTGATGCAGTCTCAAAACCGCATGAAAAACAACACTATCAAACAGGTTAAACCCTCCCCAACCGATAAGATTCCATCCGATAAATGCGCGAGTTGAAAGGGAAAAATAGGGATTTTGTTTAATACTTTTCCACAGCAAACTTAAACCGACTACAGTAATTGTCAACATCCCCGCATTAAAAACACCATCCGCAACGGTATTTGTTTCGAGTCCGGCGAGGGTATTGGTCGGAACAAGATTGGCGATCATGTGGTGCCATTGCCACAACTGATGCAAGACAATTCCATCAATAAACCCACCCAAACCAAACCCTAACAAAAAACCCGCAAGAATTAACGTTTTACTGTCTGAAGTTGTCGAAGGTACGTTTTTATTTATCGTTTCATTATTCATTATTTTTTTCTCCCAAATTGCAGTAAATCATTTTCACTATTCCGACCAATTAGTTCTGAGAATGTTCGGAAACGTAGGACTGAAAAAACGCTTTCATTTGCGGAGATTTACTGCAATCAAACCCCATTTCTTGACCTTTTTCCATTGCCGCATCTGCCGACATTCCCTCTTGAATTGCAACGTACATCAACGCCATTGCACCCGATCGCAATCCACTTTTACAATGAATTAAAGCGGGCTTGGAAAGTTGGTCGATTTGTTGTATAATTTGATCGGCAAGTTGATCAGTCATTTTGTCGGGTTGAACGGGAATATTAACGTATTGCAACCCCGCATTTTCTGCCTGTTGCTGCTCATCAGTGAGAAAACCTTCTTCTTGAGGCGATCGCAAATTTAGCACCGATTTAAACCCTTCTTTTGCGGCTTGTTGCAACTGGGCGGACGTGACTTGGTTGGTGGCGACCACGAGTTGATCGTTAATTTTTTTAGCGTTTTCCATGACTATATTGATTCGACATATAGTCTTTACCTTAAGAGGTAGTAAATATAATCGCGTCTATCGGAAGAAATATTCAATCAAACTGATCAATTATTTAACTCCCAAAACCTGATAAACATCAATCGGCTTTTGTCTCCCTTTTAACTGAACATGACCGACCAAAGTCGTAGAAAATAGATCCCGAATATAGTGATAAGTCGTTTCACTAATCAAAATTCGACACAACCCGGAACCAAAAGACTTATCATAACTTTCCAAACGAGCCGCCACGTTCACCGTATCGCCCAACGTGGTATAATCCATCCGTTGAGAACTGCCCAAACTCCCCGTAACCACCAAGCCGGTCGCGATACCAATACGCATCGAAACCGTAGGCTGTTGAGTTTGTTTCCACTTGTGATTGAGCGATCGCAATTTATCCCCCATCGCCACCGCACAAGAAACCGCTAAAATCGCATCTTGGGCAATTTCTGACTCGTGAGTGCGAGGTAAAGGCACCCCAAACCCCGCCATAATTGCATCACCGATAAACTTATCAATAATACCATCATGGTTGAGTACAGTATCGGCCATAGTATTCATATATTCATTAAGCCAAAACATCAACCGATCCGGTTCCATTGTTTCAGCGATCGTGCTAAAATCTCGGATATCAGCAAATAAAATCGTTGCCGTCATTTTCTGTCCGAGTAACTGACCTTTAGTTAAAAGTTCATCGCGACTTTCCCAAATCTGATCGGCAATTTTCGGGGTGAGATGGCGCCCAAACAAATTCATCAACGTTTGTCGTTCAAGACGTTCTTGATGAGCAATATAACCCGTGATCGCCGTTCCCGAACCCAACAACCCCAACAGCGGAGGAACTATCGGTATCCACCACCCCCGCAAAAACACCTGATAACAAATCACCGTCAAACTAACTGCGGCGAGAATAATCCTGATCATTCCTTTAGTCGGACGATAACTCAATCCGATAGTCATTCCCACCGCCGACCAGATCAAAATCCACAACCATTCTATCGGTTCTGACCAGACTTTAAACACGGGTCGATTATCGAGGGCGGTACTAAGAATTTGACTGGCGATATTGGCGTGAATAACCACCCCCGCCGTGCGATCGCTAACCTTTAACAAACTGCTACTGTAAGGAGTAAAAAACAAATCATTCAGACTTTCAGCAGTTGTCCCAATCAACACAATCCGATCGCGCATCAAATTCGGTGACACCCGGTCTGCTAAAATATCCGATATCGAAACGGTTTGAAAATGATCTAATAACCCCCGATAGTTTAATAAAATTTGATAGCCGTTCTCATCAGCCCGCACATAACCCCCATCGTTAGCAGTAAAACGAGTAAATACCCCCAATCCGAGTTTAACTTCGTTATTGGCTGTCATTTCCGGCGCAATTCCCTGGGCTTGTAAATACATCAGCGCCAGTTGTAAGCCAATATTAAACACCATTTCACTTTCCGGGGGTTGTATGGTTAACAGCGCCCGCCGAATTTTACCATCCCCATCCCAAACCAAATCCGCTGCACTGACTTGATTTTGTTCTTTTAACATCGGCGGGGGAGCAACCGCCGAACCGTTCACATCGCTAACGACTTTTTCAATACCAATTAAATTTGGTGTCGTGCGATAGGTTTCGAGAAGCTGCTCATGTCCGGGTGGAACCGGTAAATCTCGGTAGATGTCTAAACCAATGGCTACCGGTTGTTGTTCCTTGATTTTTTCCAGCAATTGTGCTAACGTCACATCGGGAATCGGCCACTGTCCAATTTTTTGGATATCCGGTTCATCTATGGTCACGATGACAATGCGTTGATCGACCGGTTCAATCGGACGCCAACTGATCATTTGATCGAAAGCCGCCCATTCTACCAATTGTAAAACCCCGGACGTTCGCAATCCGATCACCAGAATCCCGACAGCAGGAACAATCAACCAACGACGCATGGACTTGAGGAACGAAAACCTCGGGTGAGAGTTAAAAGTTCCTAAGCCTAAAAAACCTTTTTTTTTTCGGTTGTGAACTTCAAACTCCATAACACCCGCTGGTTTTTGAATGGGGGTAGGTTTTGAAGACACATTTCTGGTTTGATCGCACTTCATTTTATTATTCAACCCACCCTGCAAGATTTTTTAATTGATGAAGGGCTGTTTGGCAATTTCTTGGAGTTCAACAGATTTTAAAAGTTCCTCCCACATACTAGCCAACATCGAATCATTGGGCTGAGTTTGCCGCAAGTTGGCTAAAATTTCTACACTGTTAAACCAAATGCCATTTTCAGCATAAACCGCAGCCTGTTCTACAGGAGTCAATTGCTGAAGTTGCTCCGATACGGCCGCATCGGCTTCGACTCGGCGAATTTCCCCTGTTACAAATATAACTTCTGGTGGCTGTTGCGAGGACTGGCTTGGGCAAATTAGACCAAAAGACCAACGGTAGGACTGACCGATTTTTAAAGCAGGCGTATCTGATGGCAGTTTAACACTAATAATCCCCGTTTTGCCAGCCACCGATAAGCGGGTTTGATACAGGTCTTGCTCGTTTTCGTCTTTGAGGCTAAATACCCCTTCTGTCGCTGCTGTTGCGGGTAAATAAAAGTAAAATGTTGGGTTGGCTTCGGTGGTTAATCCGGTTAAACTGGGACCGATGGCGTTGGGTTTTTGTAAGGCCGGCACTAAAGCCGTCAGATCGCTTTTATCTGATGATAACCGACCGCAGCTATTTCCTGTCCGTGAAGCGCCGCCTGCGGTGCGGTTTGGCATTCCTTGACCGGGTGGCGGTTGAAAGGCTACACTCACTCTCGTTTTTTCCTGAGATGATGATTTTTCCGCCCTCACCGCTAGACTCGGGAACATCCCGACTCCCACCAAAACCGTGATTAAAATGCTTAGGAACTGTTGAGAAAAATATTTAAAAAAATGTTGTTTGTCCATATGGGGTTGATCCTCATGGTGATAGTTTTTTGCGATCGCCAGATGCCCCAGTTTATCATTCTCCTCTCAACTTGAGGCTGTCTATTAAACGGGTGAGCTAAACCTCCCTTTGCAGGAGTTCAGTTTTTAGATCTCTATGATCTAAGATAACAATTCTAACTCTCCCTTAAAAAGAAAATGTTTAAGGTTTTCTTAAGTATATTTTAACACTCATATCAAAAAAAATTTGAGGACTGAGGAGGGGGCAAGCGGATTACAACCAGTTTCCAACAAGGACAAAGGCCGCCCAATAGTAGGGGTCTTGATATTGGCTATCTTGTAATAATTTTAACTGAGCAGAACGCAGCGCTTCCGCCTTACTAACCTCCGATAGAGCCAACTGACGGTAAAATTCTGTCATTAGGAAGGCTGTTGAAACATCATTAACCTGCCATAAGGTGGCCAGGGTACTTCGCGCCCCCGATCGCACGGCAACCCCCGCCAACCCTAAGGCGGCCCTTTGATCGCCCGTTGCGGTTTGACAGGCGCTTAAAACTAATAGTTCAATTGGGTTAAAATCATTTTCAGAATTTCTTAATAAGCGGTCAAAATCTTTAACATTAATTCGACCATCCCAAGTTAATAGAAACGTCTCCTCCGCTTGAGAACTAAATTGACCGTGAGTCGCCAAATGAACAATCGAAAAAGATCTTTGATTTAATTGCTTTTCTAAGCGCTCTTTGGTAAACTTTTGATTGAGGAAAACTTCGGCGGGAACCTGAGATTGAATTTGTTCAATTTCCAACTCCACCGCAGGCAAAGCGATAAACCCCTGACGGGCTTCACTCAATCCCAACGTTAACGTTTTCAGAGATTGATCCGCGATCGGTTGGGGCGCCAAGAGTTTTAAACTCGGGGTTAAAGCCAGATTATATTTTTCAATCAAATACTGTTGTCCGTCGTGAAGCGCCGCCATCGGCAAATTTCGCAAAGAACCATCCAACACAAACACTAACGTTTCAATCTGACTGGTGTTGAGGTAAACTTCGGCAGGACGCACCAACCAATTATACACTTCCTTAGACAGATTCCGACGTTCTTGAGACGAAAACACCGGAATAAACAACTGTCGCAGTTGCTCGACCGTCCCATCCACTTGTTCGGCGTCGATGGGTGTAGAATAAGATCGCAACGGTTGATCCGGCAAAGACAAAATCACCTCGATGCGATCGCTCAAAATAATCGGATAAATCACCGCCGCCGACCGATCAACTTGATCAATAGATGTCTGTTGAAGATCGGCATCGAGACAAGCTTCGCGAAAGAAATTATCCAACTCCGCCAGTTGTAAAGATTGAATTAACTCCCGGGCGGTTTTCAGGCTTTCCTGAGAAGGAACTTCACCCGATGGGGAAGGCTGTAAAATTAAACTCACCAACTGGCGATAAACCGGTTCAACACTCTCTCGAAACGAAAACTGAACATCGGGATCGACCGCAACCAGATCGGTTCTCAACGATTCTAACGTATTGACCGCCTCATTATAAGCCGCGATCGCCATTTCAGTTTTGCCCTGGGCTTTTAACAGTCTACCAAGCTGCCACTGCCAACGATAACTAATATCGGGTGCATTGATGGCAGTAGCCAACAACAAAGCCTCCTCAGTCAACCTCTCGGCAATTGACCACTGTTGCGTTTGTTCGTAAACTGCGGCTAAACTCCCCAAACTGTAAGCTTCGGCTTTTTTGTCTTGCAATTGTCGGGCGATCGCAATAGTTTCACTCAGCAGTTCAACCGCAACCTTAAATTCCGGTTGGGGTAAGTTTAGCAAACTTTCAGCCAAATTCACCCGCAAATAAACCGCTTTGCGACTGGCGGGTTGCTCAGATAATTGTACCCGAATTTCCGGCCACAGGGCGATCGCAATAGTTTCACTTTCAGCTTCCGTTAACAGGCGCAGGTGATTGAGTTGAGCTTGAATCCGAGTTAAACTAGAATCGGCTAACTTCTCGGCCTGTTGGTAAGCCTCGATCGCCAGTTGGGGCTGTTGTTGGGCGCGATAAGTATTTCCCAAACTCAACCAAATTTCCCCTTGGGTTTGAGTCGTCCCCAAAAGTTGAGCAATTTCCAAACTTTCCCGTAAAATCGTTTCAGACTCGTCAAGTTGTCCGACCACTCGCAGCGCTTCAGCCAAACTTCGCAGTCCGGTTGCTTTCAGCAAAGAATTTGGCTGCGATCGCAAATTTTCCCGAATTTGTTGTAAAGTTCTTAAAGCTTGGCGATAGAGTCCCAACGCTTGCAGGGCTTGGGCTTGATTAATTTCGGTCGTCAACACCCCGTTAACATCGTTGAGTTGGGCGAAGACTTCTTCGGCTTGTTTCCACGTCTGGTGGGCTTGTGAGGCTTGTCCTTGCTGTAGGTATAGCTGACCTTGAATATTGAGGACCGAGGCCAAAATACGGGGTTGCGATCGCGATTTTAACAGGTTGAGGCTGCGGTCGATCGCGATCATTGCCTGTTCCCATTCTCCCAAATTTTGCCAAACCAAGGCCAAATTACTCCAGGCGATCGCTTCGTTTAGGGTATCCCCCCGGGCGGCGAAGTCTGAAATAGCTTGTTGGAGGAGTTTGGCGGCTTCGTTGTTTTTTCCGTTTCGGTAATATTGTCGGCTTTGTTGCAGGGTTTGGTGGGGGGAGTCGGGTGGGAGTTGGCTAAATGCGGGTTGAGTGTCTAAAAGCGAGAGTAACAGAAGACTCCCCATCGAGTAAGTCACGCTGCTGTATTGACCCATTGCAACCCATTTCAACCACCTGTTTCCCCTTCGGTGTTCCCTCTTTTTTGTGCGAAGCGCCATAGATGCTCCAATTCCTATCATGTCTGGTTTGTTTAACAGAACTGTATAATCTTATTCAGCCGATTTTCTCTAGTTTGGGCAATTCTCGGGGTTCAGATTAGTTTGTTGACTCATTTAGGTTGACAGAGGTTCACAACAGTGGTATTTTGATAGGTTGGTATTCGGGTTGTGGGTTCAATTGTTGTTTGTCCAATAGTCGCTACACTTTAGATGTTTGGAGCAATGACGCGAGACGAACCCAACCCGAAACCCGTTAGCGGGGGAAAAAATTGCTTAACAGATTGAAATCTGCAAAAGTTTTTAATCGGAATTGAGATGGTACATTAAAAAAATTGAAACATTCACCCCAAACACCATTAACTGTGTTGGTGTACCTCAATCTATACTAAATGCTGACTTATCAAGAACGATTTATCCCCGGTCAAAGAGACTCCCTGATTTTGTTGCAAAATCTGCTAGAATCTGGGCTATTTTTTGATTATATGATGTACCACCAGAAACAGGAGGTTCGCATCGCCGCTAATATTTTAGCCGTCGTGTCCGTTAATCTGGAAACGGTTTGTATTCAAAGTTTAGATCGAACTCAGTTAGAAGCGATCCGAGATCCCTTTGGACAAGTCGAGTCAGCCTTGGCGAAATTACCGATAGAGAATTGGACAGCATACGGTTATGTTAGCTTTGATATGGCTCGTTTTTATTATCCCTATACCAAAGCGATCGATCAACCCCTGCTTTATTTTTTTGTTCCCGAAACGGAACTTCGCATCACCTCAGAAGGGGTTTATCTCAAAAGTTTAAATCATCTGTCCAAGTTGCAGGCGATCTGTGAAATTGAGACACCCGTAAAGACTTATTCTCCGACTTCTATACCCCAATTCTATTTTACCGAAAAACAACAATATCTTCAAAAAGTTCAGCAGTTAATTCAAGCTATCCAAGCGGGAGAATTGCAAAAAGCGATTATTTGTCGTTCGATAAAATTTCCCGGAGAACTGGATATTTTAGGAACTTATGCACTGGGTTATCAAGGAAATCATTCCGCACGTTCCTATGGTTTTCAGTTGGGAGAAGTGCGGGGGGTTGGGTTTAGTCCCGAAATTTTAATGGAGATTAATTCTGAAAATTGGATTGTTACAAATCCCCTGGCGGGAACTCGACCCCGAGGGAAAAATCCCCAAGAAGATTTGCAACTTCAGCGAGAATTATTTACCGATGCAAAAGAAGTCAAAGAACACGCCCTTTCGATTTTATTAGTTCAACAAGAAATGAGAGAAATTTGTATTGAGAATACAGTGCAGATTTTAGATTTTATGCAGGTGAAACAGTATCCCTATGTTCAACATTTATCTTCTCACGTTGTCGGACGTTTGCAACGGGATAAAACGCCTTGGGATGCGTTAAAAGCCTTGTTTCCGGCGATTACCGTTTCCGGAATTGAAAAAAGTCAGGCGATCGCTTGGATCGATCGTTTAGAAGATACACCCCGAGGAATTTATGCAGGTGCAATTGGTTGGTTAAACCGGGAAGGACAAGCAGATTTTGCGATTCCCATTCGTTCGGCTTATCAATATGGAAACAGCATTCATTTAAACGCAGGGGCGGGTATTATGGGAGAATCTATCCCGCAAAGAGAGTATATTGAATGCGGCAACAAAATGAATACTATTTTGACCAATCTCGTTTTAAAAACCGATTAGCAAAAACTAAACCCAAAGCCAAAAAACCTCCCAAAAATTGGGGTTCGGGAATGAGTTGGTTTTCTTCGGTTGTCAAGGCGGCAACTATTCCTTCGGTTGGCGGTTCGGGAAGTTCTAATTCAGTCTCTATCGTCGGCGAAATTATATTGTCAACAGCGGTAATTTTCCCAAATAAAACGGCTTGTGAAGTTTGATGTTCTTGGGAAATAAAATCGCTGAGAATATCTTGATCGGCACCGTCGCTAAAGCCAACTAAGGATAACGTGTAGCTAACTCCGTCAATTTCAAAGCTTTGGGGTGCAAAAGCGGTGGGAAATGAAATCTTGTCGGAACAGTCGCTGCTGACACTGTAATACATACAGTTTCCATTGTTCTTAGTCTCATCAATTTCTAAGTTGAAATCAAAGGTTTTCATCCCCAATTCAGCAAAGTCTAAATTCAAGCTTAAATCAACCGCAGAGGCGGCTGTATTTCCGTAGATAACATTATTGAAATGACTCAATGTTCCAATTTCAAAAACGTTTTCGAGTTCAATCTCTGTAGAATCAACTCCGGTAAACCCGAGTCCGCTTTGTTCTCCTGGAGTGACGGGATTACCCCAACGAATTTGGTTTTCTTCGCCTATGGTTTGGTATTGAATAAATTCTCCGCCGACGGGATTACTCCAACTCCCCGAAGAACCGTTTAAAGTTAACGCATTCGCCGCAGTTCCCCCCAATGCAAACGCCGAGGTCAAAACTGAGGTTAACAGCAAGTTAATAGAAGGTTTTGATGACATAAATCTCTCCCGAGAAAGGTCATTAACTTGCCTATTAGGATACTGTAATTTGTTCCTGAAAACAGAAAAACTTTACGGAATTTTACAATTAAAATTACAACAATTTTTGTTGAAATATAAGGATGGGTAATCCCCATCCCCATTTCTAACTATTTGGTTTGTTTTTTCTGACGAGTTAATACGGCCCCTAAAGCACCAAATACCAGTAAACCCGCAGTTGTTGTAGGTTCCGGTACTGACTTACTTTCTTCGAGGTATGCAAACAGATTACCCTCATTAAAAGGCACGTTATCAAAACTAGGATTGAGAGAAACAAACACGGGAAATCCATTTTCATCAACAAAAGTTCGCCCTTGATTTTCACCCGGAGCGGATTCTGTATCAACATTTAACGATAGCAAAGTTTCGGTTGAAAAGTCGGATTCACTGAGGTTAATTGCCGCAACTAAATCCCAAACTGCGTTCGGATCGTCGTCATTTTGAATAACAGTCAGAGCAAAGTCTAAAAACTCAGCCGCGATTAAACTTTCCGGTGTTCCTGTCTCGATCCAGGCTTGGTAATCTTCGCGACTAAATTCGATTTTGTTGGTGGCATCTAGGGGAGTTAACTGAATTTTTAATCCCTTTTCAGCCGCACTAAAAATTTCTTGAGCGGCTAACGGATCGATCCAAATATTAAACTCAGCAGTGGAGTTTGTAGAGAAAGGTGGGTCAGGAAATGTGGTTAAATTTCCGGGAACAAATACGGCTCCGCCCATAATTTCAACGACAGAAATATTATTGATAATTGTGGGGTCAAGTCGTAAAGCTTCGGCAATATTTGTTAACGGACCGGTGGCTAAAATAGCAACAGGTTCGGGAGAGTTTTTAACGGTTTCTACAATCAGTTCAGCAGCCGATCTTTTTTCAGCAGGGGGAGCGCTATCCGGTAGCGTCACAAACGGCGCCCAAAAGCTATCAGAACCATCCCGAACAAAGTCGGGAAAAGCGTTGTTTCCCGCCACAGGATTGGGGCTACCAATTCCCAGAGGAATTCCGGTAACATTGAGTCGTCCTAACATCCGTTCAACATTATTGACAAAAATTTCAGGACGAGCAATGCCTTGGGCAATTGTAATGGCTTCAATCTCAAACTTAGGATTCGCTAACATATAAGCTAAGGCGGTCATCCCATCTTGACTCCCATCATCATCAAAAATCAGGGGAGTTGGTTTCATTGTAGCCGCAAATGCGTTAACAGCAAACGCACCTGAAAAGGCAACCGTTGTCACTGCGGTAGCAGCAATTTCCGTGAAAATATTTCTCATGCTTTCAACCTAGAAAAAATTAGCCTTTAATTTCATAAAGATTTCGGTTGTTTATCAACTTACAAAAGGCTTAAACGACGAGTTATAAGACTTTCATAAGTCATCCAGAAATCAACTTTACAACTCAAATTATCTCATAAAAATAAAATTTTTTTCTAAAGATTTTATAATTTTTTTTGGAGTTGCTTTACAGAAAAAGGGTTATTTAAAGTCCATACAAAAAATATAAAATAAAAGTAGGATGGGCAATGCCCATCCCCGGAATATTATTTAAGCCTCGATCTTGTTGTTTGTGAGGAGTTAAACTCGCAGCTAACAAACAAAACATCACTAAACTAGGCATTCTTTCAGATTAAACTCACTTGAATTTTTATTTACCCTTTAGCTTAAGGATAAGTAGCTATTAATGAAACCGACGAATGGTTTTCCGAAGTTGATAGACTCCAACCAATCCGAATGTGACTAATAATCCGGTCGCAGGTGACGCTTCCGGTACGGCTTTGAAAGTGGGAGCAAACTGAGTTTCTCCTGTATTGTCTCCAAACAGTTCTGCGGTTTGTAAACAATCTTCAGTACAAACATCAAAGGGGTTTCCAGCGATTGTTAATGTCCCTTGATTTTGACTATCTGGATCTCCGAATACCCCGGAATTTAATTCCATATTAAGATTAGTTATATTGCTAAAAAAATCCGTTGCAAATCGTGCTGCTGTGATCTTTTTCCCTTCAACATTAAATTGATTTGCGAAGTTAGGAAGTGTAGTAAAATCAAATCCAACTAAGGAATCAAATATTGGATTTGTGGTAGAGGTCAAGATAACAGATGTTGCTGAAACATCGTTTCCTTCTTCGACTTCAAGTGTTCCTGAAACTGTTCCATCTACTCCACCAATAAGGTTAGAGAAGTCCCATTTAAAAGTTGCTGCTTTTGCTTCGGGTGCTTGGAGTGCGATCGCCGCAGACAAAACAACAGCAGTAGCGACGGTAGATGTAACTTGGTTGAAGATATTTTTGAGAGTCATAGTTAGATAATTAGGTAGAAGTGAATGATCAAGTGACTCGAAAAAAGCACCTTAAATTCGGGGGAATTTATCCCCTGGAAACTCGTTTAACTCTCTCCAGATTAACCCGACTTAAAACATCAGGCTAACTGCAAGTTTCCCGATTTCCATTAACAGAATGATCGGGCTAAACTTATTCTGACAATCTATTGAAGAGGGTAAAATATATAAAATTTCACCCGAACACCAACCCTATTCGGAACTTAAATCTCGATAAAATGTAGTCTTTCCTGTGTGACTGCTTGTTGAAATCAGGAGGTTTGATTGACGAAATTTCTGAACACATAATAATCGGGTTCACTCCGTTACGGCAATACCCCAACCGTATTTTTACGGAATCTTTAAACTTTCACCCCCAAGCAACCGATCCAACTTTACATAAGGGGGGGTTTTGTAAAGACTCGTAGGTTGGGTTGAGGAACGAAACCCAACATTACTAAGGATTTTTTGGGTTTCACTGTTGTTCAACCCAACCTACAATTTTAGAAACCCAACTAAAAATTTGTTGGGTTTCACTGTTGTTCAACCCAACCTACTGTTATTAGTATTACTGCCCTATTTACCGTGTTCTCCAAGGGCTTTATTAAGGTTCCAAGCCGCACTAATTAATGCTAAGTGAGTAAAGGCTTGGGGAAAATTTCCTAACGCTTCTCCTGTGGCGCCTGTTTCTTCGGCAAAAAGTCCGACATGGTTAGCATAACCGATCATTCCTTCAAACATCAAACGGGCCGATTCTAAACGTTTTTGATCGAGATGTCCCGATCGTGTTAACGCTTCAACTAACCAAAACGTACAAATATTAAAAGTACCTTCCTCTCCTTCTAAACCGTCGTGAGTTTCATCAACATTGTAACGATAAACCAGATTATCTGAAACCAATCCTCCCTTATCTGGCGGCTTATTAATGGCTTCAATCGTTTTCAACATTCGCGGATCGGTAGGCGAGAGGAAAAACACCAAAGGCATGATTAAATTTGCCGCATCGAGGGTATCACTGCCATAATATTGCATAAAAGCTTGGCGTTCTTCATTCCAGCCTTTTTCCATGATTTCTTCATAGATTTGATCGCGAATATCTAACCAACGTTGACGTTCACCGGGAAGCGAACGTTTATCAGCCAGTCGTATCGCCCGATCTAAAGCCACCCAACACATTAAACGAGAATAAACAAAAGCCTGTTTGTCGCCTCGCATTTCCCAAATTCCCTGATCTTTCATTTGCCAGTGATCGCAAACCCAGTTCATCAGCTTTCGCAGTTGAGACCAGAGTTGATAAGAAATCGGAGTGCCATATTTATTGTACAAATAAACCGAATCCATCAATTCGCCGTAAATATCTAATTGAAGTTGTGTGTAAGCTTCATTGCCAATGCGAACCGGACTAGATTGACGATATCCTTCTAAATGATCGAGGGTTTCTTCAGTGAGAACATGACGGCCATCAATTCCGTAGACAATTTGTAGAGTACCATCGGGATTGAGTTCTTTGCAGCGTTCTTCTATCCACCACATGAACTTTTCGGCTTCTTCGGTAAAGCCAATTCGCATCAAACCGTATACCGTAAAAGCGGCATCCCGTATCCAAGTATAACGGTAATCCCAATTGCGCTGTCCGCCAATGCCTTCGGGTAAACTACAAGTGGGGGCGGCAATAATGGCGCCTGTCGGTTCAAAGGTCAGCAATTTCAACACCAACGCCGAACGTTCCACCATTTCCCGCCAGCGTCCCCGATAGGTACATTTGGACAGCCAGTTTCGCCAGTAGTTGACCGTATGTTTAAATAATTCTGTCGCCTGAGAGGGTTTGATGGGTAAACCGCAACCCGCCCCCGCTTCGGTTCCCTGCAACACAAAAACGGCAATTTCTCCCGCTTCTAGGGTAAATTTGGCACAGACGCCCTTATTTTTGGGTTCGAGGGGAATATCGGTGGCGAGTCCCAAATTGGCCGTTGAGGAGTAGAAACAGGCGCCTTTGGGGGTGATGGTGGTTTCGTGATCGTCGCGGGCATAGTTGAAAGCGGGTATACAATCAACGGTAAAGGTCATTGTACCCCGAACCACGCGCACTTCCCGGATCAGGGAATGATAGCCGATTTGATCTTCTCGCAAACCGACCGGCATAAAATCAACAATTTCGCCCACACCATCGCAGGTGAGAAAACGGGTAACGAGAATGTTACTTTCCGGCCAATAAAGTTGTTTGTGGGTAGCATCGGGAACGGCGGGGGCAATTTGGAAATATCCGCCTTTGTTTTCATCTAAAATTGATGCAAATACACTCGGCGAGTCGTGATGGGGAAAACAAAACCAATCAATTGATCCGTTTAATCCCACCAAGGCGGTGGTGTACATATTGCCAATTATGCCGTAATTTTGAATCGGTTGATAGTTCATTATGTAGCTTAAACAGAATTAAATACTGTACTGCCCTGCATCGGAGGGATCTGGAATTAGATCGCGATCGCAATCTAATACCATTTCTTTCTAATCATGCAACTTTTTCTGATCCCTCCGGCTATATCCTTCGGATAGGCTTCGCCAACGCCACCCCCCTTAGTAAGGGGGGCAAGGGGGGATCAATTAGATGCAGCTTCATCAAGAATTGGTATAACTGCTTCTCTTTGATAACATTAGCATTCGTGCCAGTTCTGTATATATAAGGTATATTTTAGGTTTAACCCCAAATTCAACCCCCCTTTCCTATTCGTGAATTGATTATGCAATCTAACCTCAATACCAATACTCAGGAAAATCTCGATTCATCTTTTGATTCTCAAGATAAAATTTTAGCAATTTTGGGCGCCGGGAGGTGGGGGTCTGCGTTGGCGGGTTTGGCGAGGTATAATGGTCATCAAGTCCGGCTTTGGTCGCCGAGTTTGGGGAATTCTATCGAGGACGTTGTTGCGGATGTAGATTTGGTGATTTCTGCGATTTCTATGCCCGGAGTTTCGCCAACGGCGAATCAAATTAAAGCGATTGGTTTGAGGGAAAATATTCCGATTGTTACCGCTACAAAAGGTTTGGATACAGAAACCACTTGCACCCCTTCACAAATTTGGTCGGCTTGCTGTTCGGATCATCCAATTGTTGTGTTATCCGGGCCGAATTTATCGAAAGAAATTGAACAAGAATTACCCGCAGCAACGGTGGTTGCAAGTTTGGATATTGATGCTGCAAATATTGTTCAACAGGTGTTTTCTTCCAAGCGTTTTCGGGTTTATACCAGTTCCGATCCGGTGGGGACGGAGTTGGGAGGAACGCTAAAAAATGTGATTGCAATTGCAGCCGGAGTTTGCGATGGGTTGCACTTGGGAACTAATGCAAAATCGGGGTTATTAACTCGGGCTTTAACGGAGATTATTAGAATCGGAACTCATCTGGGCGGACAGAAAGAAACGTTTTTTGGGTTGTCGGGTTTGGGGGATATGTTGGCGACCTGTAATAGTAATTTAAGCCGCAATTATCGGGTCGGTTACGGACTCGCAGAAGGGAAAACGTTAGAGGAGGTTATTGCTGAAATTGAAACTACAGCCGAAGGGGTTAATACAACTAATGTGTTAATTGAAATTGCCCGGCGAGAACAGATAAATGTTCCGATTTCTTGGAAAGTTTATCAACTTTTAAATAATCAAATTACGCCCCAACAAGCCGTAGAAGCGTTGATGGAACGGGATTTAAAACCAGAATTTTACGAGGGAATTATTCAACCTAAAAGTTCCGATACACACCAACCTTAGGGGCGGCTTCCTACGAGATTTTGTAAAAAAATAGATTCGGATAAGCCCGCCCTTAAACAATTAATTTTCGCGGGCAATAAATTTATGTTAACCGCCCAAAGTATACAATATTTATTAGACTCACTATAATCCCATTTTCAACAGAATGAACAAATTTAAGTTACCGGATACTCTTGTGATTTCTTCTTTTATTCTTCTTCTGGTAATTGTGCTAACCTGGATTATTCCAGCCGGAGAATATGTTCGAGAAATTGTCGAAAATCGTAGTATTGTTGTACCCGGTTCTTATCAAGTTGTACAACCCTCGCCTCAAAACATTTTCAGCTTCTTTATTGCCCCTGTAAAAGGCTTTATTTCTGCTGCTGAAGTGATTGCTTTTATTTTCTTTGTGGGCGGTGCATTTGGCATGGTAAACGCCACAGGTGCTATCGATGCAGGGTTAGAAAAATTAGTCAATTTAACCGTTAGAAATCCGGCTTACAAATGGGTGATTATTCCGGTGTTAATCCTCGCTTTTTCCTTCTGTGGAGGTAGTTTTGGGATGAGCGAAGAAATATTAGTTTTTGTATTAATTACCATTCCCTTAGCCCAAGCATTAGGCTATGATACAATTACCGGGGTTGCTATTCCCTTTGTGGGGGCGGGTGTCGGTTTTGCGGGAGCATTTTTAAACCCCTTTACCGTTGGAGTTGCCCAAGGAATTGCTCAAGTTCCGTTATTTAGTGGAATTCGCTACAGACTCTTAGTTTGGGCGGTGTTTTCTATTCTTGCGATCGCTTATATTTTGTGGTATATTTACCGTCAAGATGTTAGTCGAGAAAATAGTCTGTTATATTCCGTTGAAACCGCAACCCCATTAGAAAAAAAAGTTCGAGAATATCCCCTCACTGTTAATAGAATTATCGTTTTAATCCTATTTTTACTAACAATTTTTATTTTAGCGTGGGGTGTCACAACTCAAGGATGGTATATTACCGAAATAGCCGGATTATTCTTGGCTTTAGGAATTTTTTCGTCGTTAATTGGTGGACTTTCCCTTTCTCAAACCACAAATTCTTTTGTTGATGGGGCAAAAGACATGATGACAGCCTGTTTAATTGTGGGGTTTTGTAAGGGGATTTTAATCGTCGCCACAGAAGGGAAAATAATCGACACAATTTTATTTCAAATTACCCAAACCGTTGAAAGTTTACCTGCGGTGATTTCAGTACAAGCGATGTTTTGGTTTCAAGCCATTTTAAACTTTTTTGTTCCCTCCGGTTCAGGACAAGCGGCGTTAACAATGCCCATTATGGCGCCGTTGAGTGATTTATTAGGAATTTCTCGACAAACCGCAGTATTAGCCTTTCAAATGGGAGATGGTTTAAATAATCTGATTATTCCCACCAGTGGGGTAACAATGGGTGTCCTTTCTATCGCCAAAATCCCCTATGAAATTTGGTTGCGTTGGATAATGCCGTTGATGGTTGCTTTGTTTTTAGGGGCGATGTTTTTTCTGTTTATTGCGGTTCAAATTGGCTGGAGTTAAACTCAGTTATTTTGTCTTATTCCCCACCCATTTTCCCATCATCGTTTTTGACCCAAATCGTGAGGAAATAATACTATGGAAACCCCAAATAAAACCTTGTCTCTCTTTTTAACATCCCGCATCCCCTACAACGGGAATTTCTACCGTTTCCCCCGCTTGTTCAATTTGTAGAGTTCCCTGCGGAATTTCAACAGATTCTATTTCTCCTTTTTCCCCAAGTTCCACGTCAACTTTTACTTCAGTTTCTCCATCTTCGCTGACAAACGTTTGAGAGGTTTTTTGTCCGTAAAAATCTTCTCCTGTTGCTTCGGTTCGCTTGAAATTAACCAATTTACCATTGATTTTCATCAGAGTTGAATTTTCATCAATTCCATTAAAAAAGACTATTGCTTCCTGAGGATTACTTCCAGCTTTCCAGAGACTCATCCCACAACCTCCACCTCCACTATCAAATAACTCATCCATCGTAAACCCTTCAACTTGAGGAACAGTTGCAACCTCTGTTACAGGTGTGATATTAGAAGAATTGGTTTCAGTTTGACTGGTTTGAGAATTGATAGTTTCTCCAGAATTATTACTTACAGAAGATTGAGGAGTACAAGCAGATACACTCGCAAATAATAACAACGCCAAGCTACATTTAAAGATAGTTTTCATGGTGCTTTTCTCCCGGATTCTTCATTAAACTGCCGACTAATAGTTTACATTCGACAGATTATTACTATGACTCAATTTTGAATCAATTGTTTCTGAAAAATTAGAAGAATTGGGAAAATCACACCGATGAACCTAGAAATGAATCACAAACCCCAACCCCAACAGCAAGCCACTCCAAAAATGCAGGGAAACCGCAATATATTTACAGTTACTAACTAACTCCGGTTTGTCGTGATTTAAACCAACGTGACGACAGAGTTTAATCGCCGCCGGTAAACCCGCAAAACTCAATAACGTCCAAATTGGAAACGTTCCTAAAATAACTCCAATCACCGTAATTCCAAATATTATCCCGCAAAACACCGGCAAAAGTTGGGCGCCTGTTTTCGTTCCCATACGAACAATTGGGGAATATTTTCCCGCAGCCAAATCATCTTCGACTTGATGAAAGTGGGAACAAAATAAGATTAAAGTCGTCGAAATTCCGAGAATAATTGAAGCCGCAAAACTAACACCCGACCAACTCTGAGTTTGACTGTAATAAGCCGCAGAAACTGCCAAAGGTCCGAAGGCAAAAAAGCAGAGAAATTCGCCCAAACCTTGATAACCCAAACGAAAAGGAGGCCCTTGATAAGCGTATCCCAGAAAACAACAACCCAAAATTAAACCAATTACAGTAAAGTCTTTTTGCCACCAACAAATTAACAAAATTTCAACAATTCCAACCGTTAAACACAGCAAACCGATGACAAAAACTAAATTCTTTTTTTGGGTTAAATTAACCAAAGAATGCGCTTTATTTTTATCAATTCCCGTTTCTGAGTCGAACACATCGTTATGAATATTTTCCCAGGCTAATATTAAAATAGCCGCACTGATAAACGTGGTAAAAATTCCCCAATTGATGTATTTTTGTTCAAACCAAGCAATAGCTGTCCCCAACCAAATCGGCATAATTGCCACGCTATACATTGGCGGTTTAATAGCAGCCAACCACAGTTTATTTTGGTTTGTCTCTGTAATCAGTTTTGTTGTCATAATCCGTTTTGTTTAAATGACCAAAGATGAACTTAAAGGTTTACAGTTTGACTGGAAATACCCGTCTGTTTTCCGGTTAACACGGTCAGTCTAAAATTACTCGATGGAACGATAGTAATTCCCCGTCTAACAGGTTTAACAACGTGAGTTTGATTGAAAGCTAACTGATAGTTTAACAAAATTGTTGCTAAAATTAGCTTCATTTCAAACAAAGACAGCGCCATCCCGATACAGCTACGACTTCCGCCCCCAAAAGGTAAATATTCGTAGGACGAAAATTTGCGTTCTAAAAAGCGATTTGGGTTAAACTGTTTAGAATTGGGATAAACCTCCTCCCGACGGTGCGCCAGATGAATACACGGCACTAATATTGTACCGGGTTTAAACTGATAATTCTCAATTTTTACGGTTTCTTTAACGACTCTCGGCTGAGAAATTAACGCAATGGGATGAATGCGTAACGTTTCCTGACAAACGGCGTTTAGATAAGGCAATTGTACGATATCCATCGGGTCTGGATTTTCGCCCAAACCGTTTAATTCTTCAACTAATTGATCTAAAATTAGAGGATAACGATGAATCCAATAAAACGCCCAAGCCAACGCCGATGCTGTGGTATCGTGTCCTAACAGCAATAACGTAATTAATTGATCTCTAAGTTCTTCGTCGGTTAGGGGTTTTCCCGCTTCATCTCGGGCGGAAATTAACAGCGAAAGCACATCTTCCCCAGGGGGTTTTCTGCGACGTTCGGCTATTTCAGCGTAAATTAAATCATCAATTTGTTGTCGCTGTTGGAGAAATTTTCCCCAGGGACTCCAGCTTCCTAAATTTTGTTGTAAAGGGGGTAAGAAAAACTGAATTGAATTGAGGGGTTGATTGACACCTTCTAAATAGGGTTCAATTAGATGTTTGAGTTGAAAATAGCGTCGATTTTCTTTCAATCCCAAAACCACTTGTAAAATAACTTCTAGGGCGATTTGGGAGGTATAATCTCTAATGGCAATAAAATTACCCGGATACCAGTTTTTGGTGGCTTTTAACGTTAAATTACAAATGGTTTGACCGTAGGCGGGAAGTTGTTTACCATGCAAAGGAGGCATTAATAATTTCCGCAGGCGTTGATGGCGTTCACCATCTTGCATAATCAAAGATTTAGACCCCGTTAACGGTCGAAAAACGTGGGTAATTTTCCCGAGTTCAAATTTATCCGCATCGGTGTTAAAAATCGCTTCAATCGCTTCAGGATTGCTAAAAAATACAATCGGAGGCGAGTTCAAACCCAGTACCCGTAATGTAAAACAATCTCCAAATTGGTTCGCACACCGTTCTAAAAATTGGGTCGGTTGTGCGATAATTTGTAAGGTTTGGAATAATGCAGGCAGCCTGGGGCCATCAGGCAATCTCATAGATTTGGTTTGTAGAGAATCCAGTACAAAGGGCTAAAAACGTTCTAGAGAAGCGTCTCTAACCTCTATTTGATTAGGATAGCATTTCAGTTAACCCCTGCAACTTTACAAAAAATTACAGATATAATAACAGCAGAGATTCACAACTTTTGTCAGAAGCGAACTCTGCCGAACATCGATTCTCTTTTTCTGTCAATTTTTATGGGTGTGATTATTGGTGCGATTCGTCAATTTTACGAACGACAATCATCCCCCGAGAGCGGGTTGAGCTAGAATCTTTATCGACACAAGCTTTGTACATTCGTTCTACAGGACATTTCCAAAAACGAGTATACTTCTTGGGGTTGGTATCGGCAATTGTGATGTCCTGGGTGTTAGGATCGTAATCAGCCACCAAAGAGAAGTGACCACCGCTCAAATTAAAATTATCGTGGGCAATGGTCACACCAAAATTTAAAATATGAATATCCTTGTCATCGCAGACCGCTTTTTCAATTTCTTGAATAAAGTTGTCGAAAGTCATGGTTGTTTTGTCGAAATGTTCTACTCTGACAGACAGGGGTAACTGGGCTTTTTCGACGTAGGTGAGAAAGGTATCGTAAGTTTCCGCCAACGTCATCCCATCATCTAAAACTGTCGCAATGGGTAATCGGGTTACATAAAAAATATCATCAACAGAGGTAGAATGTCCGAGTGCGGTTAATGCGTAAGCGATGGCTGTTACATTACAACAGTTAATGGGTTGTTGAAAAGCCAAAAGGTTGATATTGTCCAGATCTTTGGTGACCATCAGGGTTATCCTAATTGAATCGATTCCCGGAATTTTTAGGAATCCAGCAATATCCTATCAAGAAAAGTTCTTTCTTTGGCTATGAACGTTCAAGATATTGGTGAACAGGGCTTGTTAGCAATTGTCAAGCGTTTTTGTCCATCAGAAGTGGTGGGAGATGATGGGGCGATTATTACTGCAAAATCCGATGGATCTTTGGTCGTCACTACTGATATGTTAGTCGATGAAGTGCATTTTAGCGATCGCACAACTTCAGCTTCCGATGTGGGTTGGCGGGCGACTGCGGCGAATTTATCGGATATTGCGGCGATGGGGGCGTCTCCGTTGGGTATTACGGTGGCGTTGGGGTTAACCGGAGATACGCCCGTCAGTTGGGTTGAGGAGTTTTATCGGGGGATATCGGAATGTTTGGAACCGTTCAATACGCCGATCATTGGGGGCGATGTCTGTCAGTCGAAAGTCCGCTGTGTTTCGATTACCGCTTTTGGACAGGTTAATTCTCAGTATGCCATTCGTCGAAATACGGCGCAAGCGGGAAATGCAATTATGGTAACGGGGGTGCATGGAGATTCCCGAGGCGGGTTAGAATTATTGCTGAAGCCAGAATTGGGAGAGTCTTTAACCGAGGCGCAACGAGACTGTTTAATTCAAGCTCATCAGCGACCCATACCGCGACTCGATGCGATCGCCATTTTACAGGAAATGCTTCCCGATGGAGTCGTTGTCGCCGGAATGGATAGTAGTGATGGTTTGGCCGATGCGGTGGTACAAATCTGTCAGGCCAGCCAGATCGGGGCGAGAATAGAAAAACATCAAATTCCCATTTCAGACGCCTTAAAACTGCTGGTATCGCCCTCTCAGGCCTTAGACTGGGCGCTTTACGGGGGGGAAGATTTTCAGTTAGTCTTCAGTCTGCCTTTACCGCTTGCCGAAGAATTGGCGGAGAAATTGGGAGGCGGTGCCGCAGTTGTCGGAATGACTTCCCCCGACTCCCAAATTCTATTAGTTGATCAGACGCAACCTCAGACGGACACTATCCTAGTTCTTAACAAAGGATTTAAGCACTTTTAAATTCACCTGTATTCGTTGAAAAGATTAATTTTCAATTAAAAAATTCAACCTTTTCCAGGCCGAGCGGGAAAATGGAGTAGGAACAAGAAAGCCTTACGAATCGAGTGCTTGATTCCAGTTTTCCCGTTCCTAATCCCCAATCCCTTGTTCGTTCTAAGCGGCTGGCCAGTGTTTGGCGACCAACTCAGCCAAGTCTACAACCCGTTGGCTGTAGCCCCACTCGTTATCATACCAAGCGATAACTTTCACCATGTCACCATCCATAACCATCGTCAAACTAGCATCGACAATAGAGGAGGCATCCCGTCCGCGATAGTCGCAGGAAACCAGAGGCAGATCGCTATACTCCAGAATCCCTTTTAAGGGGCCTTCGGCGGCTTCTTGCAGAACTTGATTAACTTCTTCTGCAAAGGTTTTCTTTTCAACCTGAACCACCAAATCTACAACGGAAACATTGGGGGTCGGTACGCGCATGGCAATCCCGTTCAGTTTACCCTTAAGATCGGGAATAACCAACGCGACAGCTTTAGCAGCACCCGTAGAAGTCGGTACAATATTCATGGCTGCCGCCCGCGCCCGACGTAAATCCCGGTGACTCGCATCTAAGATGCGCTGATCCCCGGTATAGCTGTGGGTTGTGGTCATCGTCCCTTTAATGATCCCAAAGTTATCGTGTAGCACCTTGGTAAAAGGAGCGAGACAGTTGGTGGTACAACTGGCGTTACTGACGATATTGTAATCTTCGTGTTTGTAGGTATTGTCATTGACCCCCATGACGAAAGTGCCAATATTTCCGCCTTTACCGGGGGCAGTAATCAACACCTTCTTTGCACCCGCTTCTAAGTGCTTAGAAGCACCTTCTTCAGTGACAAAGACACCTGTAGCTTCGATAATCAAATCCACATCCCAATCCCGCCAGGGTAAATTGAGGGGATTGCGATCGGAGACACACTTAACCGTTTTACCGTTGATCGTCAGGGAGTTTTCATCCGCTTTAATATCAACATCTTTGAGAGTCCCCAGCATCGAATCATACCTCAACAAGTGAGCATTTGTCTTCGGGTCTGAGGTATCATTAATGGCGACCAGATCCAGATTGCTATTCTCGCGAGTCAATAAGCAACGCACAAAGTTGCGTCCGATCCGTCCGAAACCATTGATTGCGACTTTAATCACCTTGTTCCTCCTAACAATGGCATTGCCCAACTCAGGCACGAGCCTTTTATGATTTAGGTTTCTAATGACCCCAATCATACCGTAAAGGCTGACCCATTCTTACGTTTAGGATTCCAAACTTCTCATTCAACCCGGGCAACCGAGGGCGATCAAACCCCTAAAACCCAATCCCAGTATGAGTTTCAGCTTTTTAAATTCCCCCGGGCTTCTCAACTTGACCCAACAAACCGATCCCCGATTCAATTGTCCCACTCCCATCCCCTCGAAATTTTATGGAAACGAATCCGGTATTTGCCTGGAGACAAGGGATATAGTATACAACTACTACAGCATTTCGCCCCCTATACGCGAAGGATGGCGTAGAATGCTTCTTGAGAAATATTTACCGAACTGTATCGGGAAAAAACAATTCTTGATATGATATCGCCTGTTATTGGCGTGGTGTGGTGTGGTTAAGGAGCTAAAATGCCTAGTTCTGTTGATTTCAGTGGCAGACCCTTTCATTTCATCGGGATTGGTGGAATCGGAATGTCTGCTCTTGCCTATATTCTAGCAAAGCGCAACCTGCCAATCTATGGCTCGGACTTGCAAATGACCCATATTACCCGGCGTTTGCAAAACTTAGGCGTCCATATTTTTTGGAGCCAAGAGGCCAGCAATTTTGAGGCTTTTCAAACTCAAATCGATCCAAACAGCACCCCGAACAGCTTAAACTTGGGTCAGACGAACGGCTCCAAGCCAGAAATTCGGGTCCCATCCGGAGCAGTTGAGGCCAAAAGCGGCAACATTGCATCCTCAATGCAATTACCCCAAGTCGTCTGTTCAACGGCCATTCACCCGGAAAACGCCGAGTACAAAGTCGCTCGCGCCCTGGGCTGTCCGATCCTTCACCGCTCTGACCTCCTGGCCGCCCTGATTGAGGAATACCAAAGTATAGCAGTAGCGGGAACTCACGGAAAAACGACCACCAGCAGTCTAATTGCCTATATGATGCTGGAAACCGGCCTCGATCCGACGATCTTAGTCGGGGGTGAAGTCAGCGCTTGGGAAGGCAATGCCCGTGTTGGTCAAAGTCCCTACTTGGTCGCCGAAGCCGATGAATCCGATGGCTCTCTCGTCAAGTTTGCCCCGGCCGTTGGGATAATCACTAATATTGAACTCGATCATCCGGATCACTATCAAAATCTCGATCAAGTCGTTTCTACCTTTGAAACCTTTGCCAATCATTGTCAAACCTTAATCGGTTGTATTGACTGTGCAACGGTGCGAGAGCGGATTCAACCTCAAATTACCTATAGTTTAAATCCCGATTCCGGGGCCGATTACACGGTTGATGCCATCGAGTATCACTCCGACGGTTCTGTCGCTCAGGTTTGGGAACGGGGTAAACTCTTGGGCCAGTTAAAGCTGAAATTACTCGGCCAACACAACCTGCAAAATGCCCTCGCCGCCATTGCCGTTGGACGGCACTTCGGTCTGGAGTTTGCCGAGATCGCCATCGCCCTGGCCAGCTTTAGCGGCGCCAAACGACGGTTTGAACATCGCGGCTATACCAATGGCATCCTATTTGTTGATGACTACGCTCATCATCCCAGCGAGATCCGGGCAACATTGGCCGCCGCTCGCCAACGGATGACCTCGGACTCCCCAACTCTCACCCCCGTTCAACGGATTGTAGCGATCTTTCAACCCCATCGTTACAGCCGCACCCAAGCTTTCTTGTCAGAATTTGCCCAGTGTTTCGGTGACGCTGACCTGGTTGTACTAACGGACATTTATAGTGCGGGTGAACCCAACACCGGCCAAATCGATGGACAACAGTTAGCTGATGCCATTGCCACCTATCACCCTCAGGTTTACTACCGACCCACTTTGGAGTCCGTTAACGCCCTCTTGAGTGAAATTCTCGCTCCCCGTGATTTGGCTCTGTTTCTTGGGGCAGGCAACCTCAACAAAATTATTCCTGAGGCGATCGCATTCTATCAGCCATCACCCGCCATCTCGGGTTGAACTGTGGCTGCAAAAGGCCGTCACAGATGTGGGTGCATGAACTCTCTTACTGTGCTGTTGCACACGATTTGATTTGAAAGCATTTTAAATTTGTTATGGTTATGACGCTTTCCTACGACTCTCCAGGTCAGCTTAATCGGCAGTCAAGTCCCCAAGCTAGAGAGCCAGGTTCTCGCTGTATCTCTTTGCTTGGAACAGACTGTTTGATTCAATCGAAAGTTTCCCTGGCTTCCTACACCTCCTACCGTGTCGGTGGCCCGGCTGAATGGTATGTCGCCCCGAAAAATCTCGATGAAATCCAAGCCAGTTTAGAATGGGCTGCTGCACAAGGACTTTCAACCACTTTACTGGGCGGCGGCTCGAATCTTTTGATCAGCGATCGCGGTTTATCGGGATTGGTGATCGGGACTCGGGCTTTGCGCTCTACTCATTTTGATTTGGCTACCGGACGCCTTCATGTGGCCGCCGGTGAATCTCTGCCCCGTTTGGCCTGGAAAGCCGCCCGTTTGGGCTGGCAGGGCTTGGAATGGGCGGTCGGGATTCCCGGTACCGTTGGCGGGGCTGTGGTGATGAATGCGGGCGCTCACGGCAGTTGTACCTCCGAGATTTTGGTCGAGGCTGAAGTCCTTTCTCGCAACGGACAGCGATCGCTTCTGACTCCCAAAGATTTGGGCTATCGCTATCGCACTTCTAATTTACAAAATAGCGATCGCGTTGTCTTACAAGCCACTTTTGAGTTAAAACCGGGGGCAGATCCGGCTAAGGTCCTGGCCGATACCGCCGATCAACTCCGAAGTCGGCGCAGTTCTCAACCTTACCATCTTCCCAGTTGCGGCAGTGTTTTTCGCAACCCCGGCCCTCAAGCCGCAGGTTGGTTGATTGAACAAACTGGTCTGAAAGGATACCAAATTGGCGGCGCTCAAGTTGCCGAACGCCATGCTAATTTTATTCTTAATTGTGGTGGGGCAACGGCGATGGATATTTTTCAACTTATCCGCCACGTTCAAGAACAGGTCGAAAGCCGTTGGTCTTATCTGTTAGAACCGGAAGTTCGGATTATCGGCGAGTTTTAACCCCGTTAAACCGATCGCTCCGTTTGGCTTCATTCACGCCCATTTTAGCTGCCTACTCAATTCAACTGACTTTTCGGGTTGCAATCGGCCTGCTGTTGAAGCGGGAAAAATACGATAAAATTGACAAGCATCCTTTGTAATGCAGCCTCTATGATTTTCTTTGGGGGTGATCCAAAATCCACTCGCCGTACACTTGTTATCCTTAGATTGTCAAAAGTGACTCTTAAACTCAGTTTGAGAACAGACAACCGATAGCATTTGGCTTTTTGGATTTTGCGATCGGGTGTTTCCAAAGACGAAAATCGACCAATGGCTGAGTGAAAACTCGAAATTGATGGCTCCGGCGATCGCGATCGATGAAACTTGGCACTATAATGTGATTTTGAGGTGAAAACCCCAAAAATCATACACACATCCTAAAAGTTAGACGGTACTGTTGCAGTTTTCTTTAAAATTAGAGAAAGTGCCAACGTGCTGCACTAAAAGTATTCTCAACCGATCAAGTACAATTTGGAAGCGTCCTGGGCGCTATAAAATTGAATTATGTCAAAGCAAGGACAAGGATTTGGCTTCGGCATGGGTAAAATGAAAGAACTCGCCGAAGCGTTCAAAAAGGCTCAACAGGTTCAAGAAGGAGCGAAAAAGCTTCAAGAAGAGTTAGACCAGTTGGAAATTCCCGGCGAAGCCGCAGGCGGCTTGGTTAAGGTATACCTCAGCGGCAACCAAGAACCCCGTCGGGTAGAAATTTCCCCCGATGTGATGGGTGAAGGCCCGGAGGTGGTTTCGGCGATGGTTCTCGAAGCGATGCAAGCCGCCTATGAGAACTCAACCGGCACGATGCGACAACGGATGGAAGAATTGACCGGAGGATTGAACCTGCCCGGAATGTAACCCTCGCAGGTCGCCGAAATCAATGCCTTATCAGTTGCTATTTGTGTGTCTGGGAAATATCTGCCGCTCTCCCTCGGCAGAAAATATTATGAATCACCTGATTAATCAAGCCGCTCTCGGTGATTATATCATTTGTGATTCGGCCGGGACTTCTAGCTATCACATCGGAAGTCCCCCGGATGCTCGTATGACTAAAGCCGCTTCATTACGGGGCATTAGCCTCAAGGGTCAGGCGCGTCAATTTCAGGTCAAAGACTTTGAGAACTTTGATTTGATTTTGGCAATGGATTACGATAACTATGAATCGATTTTAGCCCTCGATCGCACCCGTCAATATCAAGATAAAGTGAAGCTGATGTGCGAGTTTTGTCGCTATCACTCGGTTAAAGAAGTTCCCGACCCCTATTATGGTGGCCCGGAGGGATTTAATCGGGTCATTGATATTCTACTGGATGCCTGTCAAGGTTTGCTGGAGTACGTCGGGTCTCAACCCCAGTTGAAAACCATGTAACCGGGATGGTTATTGGGGAAAATGACGTTTTTATAGGGAACAGGGTCTTGTTTGGCGGTCAAAAATTGCCTGATCTAAAATCTCAGATGAATCGGTGAGAATTGAATTTTATGTCACACAGTCTCACTCCTTCCCCGACAGCGGGATATGCGCCTGAAGACGAGGAAGAAGACTCTAGCTTAGACTATTTCTACGACGAACCCGGAACTCTACCGGGGACGTTGGACCTCGAACCGGATGACCCTGCACCCGAGATCGTCTTAATTGACTACAATCTCGCCAAAGCAACTCGGGTGAAACTCGATCAACCTCAAGATTTTCTTCCCTACTTGACCGCCCAAACCGTGAGTTGGTTGGATATTCAAGGACTGGGAAATACAGAAACTTGGCGACAAATGTCGCAAATTTTTCAATTTCATCCGTTGGCTTTGGAAGATGTGGTCAATGTTCCCCAACGTCCGAAAGTCGTCTACTATGAAAATCCCGACCAAATTGTGATTGTCGCCTGGATGGTTTTACTCAAACCGGACTCTAGGACGCTACATCGAGAACAGGTGAGTCTGATTTTAGGGGAAAATTATCTGATTACCGTTCAGGAAGAACCCCAATACGACTGTTTAGAAGCGGTTCGCGATCGCATTCGCAATAATCAGGGTAGCATTCGCAAGCATGGCGCTGATTATTTAGCCTATGCGATTTTAGATGCGATTATTGATGGCTTTTTTCCCGTGCTAGAACATTACACTGATCGCCTCGAAGAACTCGAAGATGAAGTGCTGTTTAAACCGAGTAATCATACCCTTTGGCAAATTTATGAGGTCAAGCAAGAACTGTTAGTTTTGCGGAGGGCGATTTGGTCGCAACGAGACGCGATTAATATCTTAGTTCGCGATCGCACACGCTTGATTAGTAAACGAGTTCGGGTGTATTTGCGCGATTGCTACGATCATACCATTAATATTCGAGATATGCTCGAAACCAATCGAGAACTTTCTTCAGATCTGATCAATATTTATATGTCCACAATGGGCAATAAAATGAATGAGATTATGAAAATTCTCACGGTAATTTCAACCATTTTTATTCCCCTTACCTTTATTGCCGGGGTGTACGGGATGAACTTCAATCCGGAAGCCTCTCCCTGGAATATGCCCGAGCTAAACTGGTACTGGGGTTATCCGGTTTGTTTGGCGGTAATGCTGGCGATCGGAGTCAGTTTATTTGTTTTCTTTTGGAAAAGGGGTTGGTTTGAGGACTTTTCCGAATTGAAACAAAAGAAATAAATGATGAATTATGAATTATGAATGATCAATTACAAATTCTAATTCTGTAGGGGCGGGTTCCGCAATGATTTATCATGTCCCACAAATAACGGATATAAACCCGCCCCAATTTTGTCGGGAATTCAAAGGGTTAGGGGCGGGTTGATCACAGTTTTCTGTTAGAATTTTGGGGTTAGGGGCGGGTTGATCACAGTTTTCTGTTAGAATTGATGGTTAACTCAGAACCCGCCCCTACAGAACGCGCCTACAGAACGCCTATAGGATGATCTGCTGTTGGCTTCTGGAGTTGTTTCAATATTCCCGCCCCGGTTGCACCCTAACATCTTGCCAAACTGGACTTTGATATGTGATAGTTTGGGAGATCAAAGACCATCATCAAACGTCATCGTTGCTCCCCATGATGTACAAAAACAAATCCTCCCTCTGGTTAACACTAGGAGCCGCTGCCCTTCTGATCGGAGGGGGAGTCGCCACCTACTACTTTGTACTTTCGAGAAAAGCCCTCGAAAACGTTCCCATTGGGGCGAACATCGTGCCGACGGATGCAATGGTGGCGGTTTCGTTGTCCACCGAACCGAAACAATGGGAAAAACTGCGCGAGTACGGCACCCCCGAGTCCAAAGCCGCCCTCAACAAAACCATCCAACAATGGCGCGATCGCCTGTTTACCGATAGCGGTTTTGACTACCAACAAGACATTCAACCCTGGGTCGGAGATGAAGTCATGGTGGCTTGGCTCCCCCATCAAACCATTACCTCGGGAACGCTACCCAAACCCGACTCGCCCCCGTCTTCTCCCACCGAACCGGCAATGGTGATGGTTTTTCCGATAGCCAACCCTCAAAAAGCCCAGGAAGTTCTCGCTCAACCGAAATTGCTCACCGAAGGGGATATTAGCCAACGGACCTATCGGGGAATTGAAATTATTGAAACCCAAGGCTTACCGACTCAAAATTACTCGATCGCCGTTTTGGGTGAAAAGTTCTTGCTGGTCACAACCGATGCTAACGCCACCGATCGCACGATCGATACTTACCGGGGGGAGGCGTCGATCGCCAAAACGCCCGGTTATGCCAATGCGGTGGAAAAAATTCAAACGCCGAGAGCTTTTGCTCAAGTTTATCTGAATATTCCTGTCGCCGCGAGTGTGGCTTCTTTTACCTCCGCTCAACCCATTCCGCCTGAAAATCTTGAGAAATTACAGCAGCATCAAGGGTTTGTCAGCAGTGTGATTTTTGAAGCCGGGGGAATTAATTTTAAAGGGATTTCTTGGTATAAACCGAGCAGTCAAAAAACCTTGGCGGTTGAAAACGAATCTCAGGAAATGCTGAAATGGATTCCGAATAATGCGATGATGGTGATGGCGGGGGGAAATTTGCAGCGACTCTGGCAAGATTATAGCAAAGATGCGGTTTCTAATCCTATTGCTCCTTTTAATCCCGAAACCCTGCGATCGAGTTTAAAACAAGCTACCCAAATGGACTTGGATCAAGACTTTTTGAGTTGGATGGATGGAGAATTTTCCCTGTCTTTAATTCCGGCTGTTCCCAATAAAGAAACCCCCCAAAAGTTTTCGGCGGGATTGGCTTTGATGGTGGAAACCAGAGATCGCCAAGCCGCAGAAACCGCCTTAGAAAAGTTGGATGCGTCGATGAAGTCTAAAGATTTTCGGGTAGAATCGACCCAAGTTGATGGCCAACCTGTGGTTAAATGGACTTCTCCCTACGGCGGATTTAGTGTGGTTCGCGGGTGGTTGGATAACAATGTGTTATTTGCTACTTTGGGCGCCCCGATTGCCAATCAAATTTTACCAGAACCGGAGACGGCGATCGCCTCAGATCCGCTATTTCGCGAAACTGTTCCCACGGAATTAAGTCCGAATAATGGCAGTTTCTTTGTCGATGTCCAACGGGCTTTCGATCGCCGTAATCTTTCTTTACCTCAGCTTCCCCCTCCCCAAGCGGTGTGGGTGAATGCGATCCGATCAATAGGGGTGAGCGCCGCAGTGGTCAGCGATCGCAGCACTCGCTATGATATTTTTGTGAACATCAAAGACGATACTCAACCGAGTTCATCTACTCCGACGGAGACCACTTCTAGCCCAGAAAATCAGGAGAATTTACCCGAATAGTTTATATGGGGTCTCAGTATATTTACAGAAAAACACCATCCTTCAAACCGAAATTTGACCCCGGAAAATCGGTATAATAACGGAAGTCATGGCGACCAAAAATTGATAGGGTATAGAAAGGAGGAGCGATGCCTCTGTTTTGTCATTTATAAAAAGAATTAAACTTTAAAATGATGATTCTTACCTTTTTGGTTCGAGGTTATGTTCTAATTGGTGTGATCTTCTTTGCTCATTGCTTAAGAAAATTCTTCCAAGACCAAAGCACTCCAAAGACGAATAAAAGCTCTTGGATCGTTCTGGGAGCCGCAGCCCTACTCTGGCCGATTGTGATTCCATTATCTCACCTCGAACGTCGAGCCAAGCCAAAAATTAAATCCGATCCGGGTGATATTGTTCAATATCGGATGACGGCGCCTCCTCTGGTTGAACGGGAAAATAGCGATCAGAAAATCTCTCTAACTTCAACTCCCCCCTGCGAAAGCCCGAGTTGCAGCAAGAATAAAGATACCACAAACATCGCCTAACGCTTCTATAGTCTCCGATGAGGCGGCTTTTGTCCTCATCCTTTGGGATAAAATTTTCTGATCGGTTTTAGACAAAACAAAGCGAGTAGTCGCGATAATATTGTGATATTCTTGTAACGATATCGGTTCTGATGGGGATCAGCCATTGGATGCAAGGGGGAAAGCCTAGTGAAAATCTAGCACTGTCCCGCAACTGTAACGAGAGGATAAACCTTCTCTGAGTCAGGATGCCCGCCGATGTTTCCGTCCACTCTGAGCGCGTCTGCGAGGTACAGATAGTGTTAAATTTGATCTGCATTAACCGCCTAACCTTTCAACTTCGGTCGCTACATCGAGAAGTTCTAGATTTGCAACTCTTTCCATCAAGATTTTAACGGACTTACCCGACTGACTAACAGTAAAATAATCTTCAAAAATTCCAACCATGCACAAAATACCCGTTACCGTTGTTACCGGATTTTTAGGCGCCGGAAAAACCACTTTAGTTCGTCATCTCTTGCAAAACAATCAAGGGCGTAAAATCGCCGTTTTAGTTAATGAATTTGGGGAAGTGGGAATTGATGGGGAACTGTTGCGTTCCTGTCAGGTTTGCGAAGACGACGAACTCCCTCAAAATAATCCTCAAAATAACATTGTTGAACTGACAAATGGCTGTTTGTGCTGCACCGTTCAAGAGGAATTTTACCCGACGATGCAGGAACTTCTTAAACGCCGCGACCAAATTGATTGTATACTGGTAGAAACCTCGGGATTGGCTTTACCTAAACCGTTGGTTCAAGCGTTTCGTTGGCCGGAAATTCGCAATCATGCAACGGTTGATGGGGTGCTGACGGTTGTCGATGCTCAAGCTTTGGCTGCCGGCACTTTAGTCGGAGATTTAGAGGCTTTAGAAGCTCAACGCCAAGCCGATCCGAATTTGGAACATGAAACCCCCATTGAGGAGTTATTTGAAGATCAGTTGGCTTGTGCGGATTTGGTTTTATTAACAAAAACCGATTTAATTGATCCAGCTTCCTTAACTAAAGTTCGAGAATGGTTACAACAAGAACTTCCCCCCGGTGTTAAGGTTGTTTCCTGTCAGCAAGGAGAGGTAGAAACGAATCTTTTACTGGGTTTTAATGCGGCTGTAGAAGATAATTTAGAAAGCCGTCACTCTCATCACGATCACGAAGAAGAACACGAACATGATGATGAGATTAATTCGGTACAGCTTATCGTTGAGCAAGCTTTTGAACCGAAAACGTTAATTGAAAAATTGCAAGATTTGGTCAAACAAGAGGAAATTTATCGAATAAAAGGCTTTGTTCACGTTCCCCAAAAACCGATGCGAATGGTCTTGCAAGGGGTGGGAAATCGCTTTGATTCGTTTTATGATCGCCTGTGGTTAAGCGATGAACTCCGCCAAACTCGTTTAGTTTTTATTGGGCGAAAACTCAATTCTACTGCGGTGGAACGGGCGATTTTAAATTAATGCTGTCCGACGACGGTTGGATTCAATTCAAGAGGAGTAGAGAGGTTAATTCTACTTTCTGTAAAATGTTTTGTCGGATAATTCTGTGAGGTGATAGTCTGGAAATAAGGAGCGGCTAATGCAGCGAGACTGCTGCTATAGGTGAGGAATAAAACCACCAGTAAAACTAAAGCCGATCGCAATAGAGAATGATGCTGAACGCATTGTAAGGTAAAGATACCAATGACAATGGTTTCTAAAACTAATGCAATCAAATCCAGTAAATTCATCTCTAAATCTCCCGTATTAAGTTGTTAGAGATTAGGAAGCAGAAAGAAGAAGATTAATTCAATTCTTTCTGAACTTCCTAAATTTTAAGTTACTCCCTTAACTCACTGCGATGGTTGTAGGCATGGGAGCTTGAACATTTTCGCCCAAACGAGTCCGATATAACGTGGCAAATAATTCTTCGTGACGACGAAGATTTTCTTCGATTTCTTGTAATACAAAAGCCGTAGCCGGATCGGTAATTTGAACCGACAAATGAGAAGCATCAATAATACCGGTTTGGATATCGCCTAAAGCCCGTCGCATCAAATCTTGATCGCTACTATTAGACTGTAACCAACCTTGCAATTTGGCGAAAGCTTCGCTTCCCATTGCTTGCCAAGTTACCTGTTCGTCAAAGTCCCGCAGACGGGCTTCTAACAGTTCAATATGACGTTCTTTTGTGCCGATGGCTTCTCGGAAAAGAATCACCAATTCGGGGTCAGAAACTTGTTTGTTATACTCTTTAAAAGCGGCTAAAGTATAACGTTCGCCCACGATCGCCGTATTGAGCGCATTAACAATATCATTTTTGCTCGAACCTTGCCACTGTTCGGCCAGCGTCCACCATTCAAACGTTTGGTCGGTGGGATCGGGTAACGTGACCCCTTCCATGCCCAAATTGAGGTAACTTAATAATGTTACCGTAAACATGGCTAAATCACTCGGCTGACGGGAAGTAATTAAGTTACCATCAACCACAACAGGTTCGTTAACATAGGTCGCCCCGGCATTTTGAATATCTTTGCGAATGGCTTTAAAACCGGTCGCTTGTTTACCTCGTAAAACATCCGCATCTATTAAGACTTGTGGGCCGTGACAAATGGCGGCGATGGGTAAACCTTGGGCCATACCATCGATAATCAGTCTCACCGCATGGGGGTTGCGACGAACTTTGTCGGGAGCGTTACCACCGGGGATGAAAATGGCATCAAAGTCTTCTGAACGAACTTCTGCGGCCGTAGCGTCGGGTTTGGCGGAGGCTTGACCCCGCTTTCCTTCGTATTCGTCGTTCATGCGAGAACCGATAATTACCGTTTTCGCGCCCGCTTTTTGTAATGCGGTATAAGGGATTTGAAATTCGGAGTCTTCAAAACCACTTTCGAGTAAAATAGCAACTCGTTTGGAACTTGAACCATTTGATAGTGATGTCATTTTATAGTTTCCGTACTAATACAACAATTGTTAACAGGGTAATAAACGAAAAGAATTTGGATATACAATCTTTAGTATAGGAAATTAAGCCTAGATTATTCCTCTACCCCGAGAGGGAATTGCTTCAATGGCAGGATTAAAAACCCGGCTTCTCGTAGAAACCGGGCTTGATCAATGGATAATGGATAATGGATAATGGATAATTAATTAATCAGGTTGAAGACCTCTCCTGATCAATGGATAATGGATAATGGATAATGGATAATTAATTAATCAGGTTGAAGACCTCTCCTGATCAATGGATAATGGATAATGGATAATGGATAATTAATTAATCAGGTTGAAGACCTCGACTTTCAAGGAGAAAAAAGAAAAATTATTTCCTCTGTATCAATCATCTTCATTTAGATCGAGGTCATTATCCATTATTAATTATCCATTATCCATTATTACTTATCCATTATCCATTATTACTTATCCATTATCCATTATTGAACAGCCATCTAGAACGAGCGGTTATAAGTAGGATTGACTCGGCGATCGCCAACGGTTCCGGGGATACCAAACAGATGTAAATCTCTGACTTGGTAGTCGTTTAATAAGGCTTCGGCGTTGCGAATTTCCTGGTCTGTGCCTTCCATTAACACTAAATAATCGCCGTGTTCGTGGACGCGAGAATTGTAATATTGTGCTTGATCTTCGGGTAAACCCCAACCAATTAAAGCACCAACTAAACCGCCACCAACGGCACCAATACCGCCACCAAGCAGGGTATTTGCTAAGATTAAACCCAATTCGGCCGCCGGACCCACGCCGGGAATCGCCAAGACTCCCAAGCTTCCCACCAAACCGATGAGTCCGCCTGCGGTACTTCCGGCAACCGCACCCGCACCGGCACCTCCTTTTATTTGATCGCCCGTGCTTTGTTCTACTTCCGCATCAGCAATATTACCCTCGTTATCGTGACGGGTGACAACAGAAACTTTATCCATATCAAAGCCAATATCTCTGAGGCGAGATAAAGCGGCTTCCGCATCTCGACGATTAGAAAATAATCCAACTGCTCTGGTTGTTTCGCCTGTATACATAGTATTTCCTCTGTTCTTTTGTTCTTTGTAACCAATGTAGCGTTTTGAAAATCGATATCGATTCAATCTTTGGGGTGATTTTCAATTATTTTATTACTATTGAAATAGTTTAAGCTTAATCTGTCTTTTTTTCATCTATCGCTAGGAATAGGTGATCTTTTAAGCGGTAAACCCTGATTATTATAAGTAGTCGGACAAAATTAAAGTTAACTGTGCCGTTAAGAGGGTTCTGGCAATAGACAAGCAAAAGAAAAGGGTTTCAGTAGTTGTTAATCTTTTTTAATACAAAGCTGTTTATTGATGTCCGGGTACTTATTTGATTTTATATTATTATCGCCAATCCCTCACACCCTACACCCGACACCTGAAACCGATCTCCAGATCTCTATCCAAAGGCATAAAAGTTTTCTTTGGCTCTCAAATTAGATTGAGATTTGATAAATTTGAATTAAAATTGATTGTTAGTTTTGAAAATTTTCTTCAATTTTAACCTATGTTAGACTGGATTAATCAAGGAATTGTGACTTGGGGATATGTGGGAATTGTCCTGCTGATGTTATTAGAAAACATTTTCCCTCCCATTCCTTCGGAAGTGATTATGCCTTTGGCGGGTTTTACAATCGCTCAGGGCGAATTGAACTTTTTCGGCGTAATTTTATCCGGTGTAATGGGTTCGATTTTAGGGGCGTTACCCTGGTATTATTTGGGTAAAAATTGGGGAGAAAAGAAACTAAGAAGATGGATTGAATTGCGGGGTCAATGGATCGCGATTTCTACAGATGACCTCGAACGTTCTCAACAGTGGTTTCGTCGCTACGGAAATTTGGTGGTGTTTTTAGGTCGAGTTATTCCCGGAATTCGCACTTATATTTCTATTCCGGCCGGCTTACAAAATATGCCGTTATTGCCCTTTTTAATTTACTCGACTTTCGGCACAATTGTTTGGATTAGTTTGTTAACGTTTGTCGGGTATTGGCTCGGAGATAACTATACTTTAGTGAAACAATTTACCACTCCAATTTCTGTGATTGTATTTGTGATTTTAGCCGTTGGAATTACCATCTGGTTCTACAAACGAAAAAAGCGATAAATTCTTCATTTTTTAACCGTTTACACTGGAAGACCTGTTATAAGTGAGTTAAAATTAAATTGGATTGGGCAAAGCTAGGAATCTACCGATCAACTTTGCCCTTTGTTTGTTGCCGAGTTGATCTTAGGCAAATTTATGCCGCTTTCCGATCTTTGGCAGTCGTTTCTATTAAGTTAGCCGTGAAATTAGATGGGGCTTGAGACCAAGCATACTTACGAAGTAACTTTTTGCGATAAGCATCGCGATCGCCAACCATAACCTCTACTCCCCGTCGCATTCCCCATTCGACTAAATTGTTCATACAAGCAACTCGCTCACTCACGGGTAAAGGTAGCCGCGTAATCCCATCGAGATATTCTTTAAACTTGACATAACCTGCCAAACGTCCGGGAGTTTTAACTTTAGGATTAAACCATTTTAACCGACTGGCGTTATCTTTGAGCTTTGCCATATAAGATTGGGAATGAACCCGATGCAGAAATAAACGTTCTTCAACATATCCCATATCACCGAGTAAAAGAATTTCCGCCATTAAATTGCGATCGCTTCCCACATAACTCCCATGAAGTTTAGTTTGAACCAATAAATCCGATCGCATCACTCCAAAAATTTCTGTGAAGTGATTCGCCCACAAAACCCGCCAAAACCGTTCGCTCGGACGCGATCCATTTAAGCGTAAATCTTTATCGTGAGTTCCGTAGATTTCACCTTTCCCATTAATTTGATAAGAAAGACTGTGAGCCACTGAACATTGAGGATTATTATCAAGTAACTCAACACATTGACGCAGATAATCGGGATCTAAAACATCATCATGGGCAGCCCATTTAAAATAGGGAGCCAACCCCGGTTGAAAGACAAAATTATAGTTGGGTGCGGCGCCTAAATTTTCCCGTTGTCTGTGATAAATAATCCGGCGATCGCGATCGGCATATTCGCGGCAAATCTCCTCTGTTGCGTCGGTTGAGGCATTATCACTGATAATTAACAAAAAGTTGGTTAGGGTTTGATCCAAAATTGATTCGATCGCCGATCGCAGATAATTTTCTCCGTTGTAAACGGGCAAACCGATCACAACTTTAGGAGCCTTTTCGTCTGCCAGTGAGTTATTCATAGTCGGGTAGATGCGAAAATTTGAGTTGCTATTCATGACACCCAAGTCAAGTAGATTTACATGAAAAATATATCTGACTGTTACTCACAAGCACCCAGAAAAAAACGAACTTTATATATTTCGAGAAACAGTTGATCGATAGTATTACTCGATTTGACTGTTGATTTTAATCTCCCTTTTTTAGATTTGTCAAGGCTTTGTATATATTCAGAAAAAAAATCTATTGTTTGTAAATTTTTATTAAAATAATTACAAAAAAAGGTTACTTTCCCAGCCAAAATTCAAATATTTTATTAAGTTTTGAACGATAAACATCTGCCAAAATATCAAGGATTCTTGATACTTAACGGTCTTTTGAACATTCAAACCGGAGGAGATTTCGCCCAAACAAATCCAATCCCCGCTGATGAGATGGGAGGAAAAAGCTTTCCTGGGAAGGCTCCAATCTATTAACCCGGCCGATGGCTAAGGATAAACACTTCTAATATCCAACCCCCTTTAACTTTATGTTTAGATTAATTCAGCTTGTTTATATCCAGTTTTCTTTCACTAAAAATTTTTAAATGTGAGACGTTAACAACCCTTTTTACTCACAGTTTAACAAGCTAGCTTACAGCTTACATCAACATCCCAAAGGAAGTATACCGGGTTATATAAAGTTTAAGACAATCTTTGTAAAGAATTGGTAAAGAACCCGCCACCGAGATCATCTGTACATCCCAGAAACCCAGTTTTTCATCTCATATGATCTCCGGTTGATTAATGGATGTTATGGGGCGGGGCGGGTTTAATTCAATCTCGGAGTGGTCATCAAAATCGAGGATGAACCCGCCCCTACAGCACTTCGGATTGATTAGTCCGAGATGATATCAAACCAAACAAAAAAAGAGGGCAACAAACTGTCGCCCGACCTACAAACGTAAATTAAGAATCACTCAAGCGAAACAATCAACTAAGAAGCCGCAACCGCAACTTTTTCCGTCGATCCTTCCGCACTCGCTTCTGGGCTATTCTCCTCAGAAGGCGGTACAACCTGCCAGAACTTCGGCAAATACTCGGACCAATTCGCCAAAATCGTCCGTGCTTTTTGACTTCCGGTGCGTTCGGCGTGCTGTTCGATCAGGTCTTTCAACTGCTTTTCCCCTGCCGGAGTACAAACCCGTTGAATCTTAACAATCTCCCCATTAACCCGTTCCGGGAACTGATCATTTTCATCGAGGAAATAGCCAATACCGCCAGTTTGACCGGCCGCCACATTGCGACCAACAGCCCCCAACACAACCACAACACCGCCCGTCATATACTCACAACAGTGGTCGCCAGCGCCTTCAATCACCGCCCGTCCCATCGAATTCCGCACGGCAAACCGTTCGCCCGCCTTACCCAAAGCATAAAGCGTTCCTCCGGTTGCCCCGTAGAGGCAGGTATTGCCAATAATCACATTTTCAGAGGGGTCATAACTAACCTCGTCGGCAGGCTTAATAATCAACTCGCCGCCGTGCATTCCCTTACCGACATAATCATTCGCTTCCCCGGTCAACGTCAGCGTCATACCCGGCAAATTAAACGCCCCAAAACTCTGACCCGCAGAACCCGTAAACTTCAGGCTAATTTGTCCCGAGAATCCGGTATTGCCGTACATCGAGGCAATTTTTCCAGCAATTCGCGCCCCCACCGTGCGGTCTGTATTCACCAGACGAACCGTTTTGTTAACCGTACCCTGGTTACGAATCGCCGTAGCAATATCCGCATCTTCAAGCAACACATCATCCAACACCGGACCGTTGCTGTGAACGCCCTCATGGTTCAACCAATCTCGGTCAGTACGAGTATCGGGCAAATTCATCAAACAATCAAGATTAATCCCTTGCGTCTTGGTCAGTTTCACGCCTTCGCGCATTTTCAGCAAATCCGAACGCCCCATAATCTCGGTCAGCGAACGATAGCCCAAACGCGCCAACAACTGCCGGACTTCCTCAGCAACAAAATAGAAGAAATTCACCACATGATCCGGCGTACCGGGGAAACGCTTCCGCAAATCTTCCCGCTGAGTCGTCACGCCCACCGGACAGCCGTTGGTGTGGCAAATCCGAGCCATAATACAGCCTTCAGCGATCATGGCAATCGTCCCAAAGCCAAATTCTTCCGCTCCCATCAGAGCGCCCATGATCACATCCCAACCGGACTTTAAGCCGCCATCAACCCGCAACCGCACGCGATCGCGAAGCTTATTATTCATCAGCACCCGATGAACCTCAGTCAAGCCCAATTCCCAGGGCGTACCGGCGTGTTTAATCGAAGATAACGGACTCGCCCCGGTGCCGCCATCGTGACCGGAAATCTGGATGTAATCGGCGTTTGCCTTGGCGACTCCCGCCGCAATGGTACCGATACCAATTTCAGCCACCAACTTCACCGATACCATTGCTTGGGGGTTAATTTGGTGCAGGTCAAAAATCAGTTGCGCCAAATCCTCAATCGAGTAAATATCGTGGTGGGGGGGCGGAGAAATCAGCGTTACACCCGGTTTCGAGCGTCGCAACATGGCAATATAGGCGCTCACCTTTTTACCCGGCAACTGTCCGCCTTCTCCGGGTTTGGCCCCCTGAGCGATTTTAATCTCAATTGATTGAGCATTCATCAAGTATTCGGGAGTCACCCCAAACCGCCCCGAGGCGACCTGTTTAATGGCCGAACTTGCGCTATCGCCGTTGCGTAACCCTTTCAAATAGGGACGGCTAGCCGAATTGCCCTGATCATCGACATCATCCAACGCCTTAAACCGGGCCGGATCTTCGCCGCCTTCGCCGGAGTTGGACTTTCCGCCAAGTCGGTTCATGGCGATCGCTAACGTTTCGTGGGCTTCTGGAGATAACGCCCCGAGCGACATTCCGCCGGTACAGAAGCGTTTGACAATTTCCACCACCGATTCGACGTCTTCGAGGGGAATTGGTTCGCGATCGCTGTTAAAATCGAGCAGATCTCGCAGTGCCGAAACCGGGCGACCTTCGAGGTATTGCTGATAGGTTTGATAGTGGTCATATCCGGGCAATTCCGCACCCTTACCGTTGCCGTTTGTACTGCGAACAGCTTGGTGTAAAACTTTTGCCAATTCGGGGTTATTGCTGTGATATTCGCCCCGTTTGAAGAAGTTGACAAAACCGTAATTTTCCAGTTTTTTCTGTTCGGTTTCCGGGAACGCCTTAGAATGAAATTGGTTAACTTCTTGAGCCAATTCGCCAACGGTTAAACCGCCAATTCGCGAGGTTGTCCCTTTAAAGCCCAATTCCAACAAATCTCCGGCTATTCCAATGGCTTCAAAAATTTGGGCGCCGTGATAGGAAGACAGCAGCGAAATTCCCATTTTCGAGAGAATCTTTAACAAACCGCCTTCTACCGCTTTGCGATAATTCTTTTGCGCTTCGGCCAAACTCAGGGATAATTTACCCTGTTCGATCGCCTTTTGAGTCTTCGGTTGTAACCACCATCCGCGTACACTTTCTAACGCTAAATAAGGACAAACCGCAGAAGCCCCGTAACCAATTAAACAGGCAAAATGATGGGTACTCCAACATTGGGCTGTCTCTACGACTAAAGAGGCTTGACAGCGCAAACCGGTTGCGATCAAATGATGGTGAACCGCACCAACAGCCAACAAAGGCGGAATATAAGTCAAATCTGCACTAAGATTGCGATCGCTTAAAATGACAATTTTTTTGCCATTGCGAACTTCATTTTCCGCCTGTTGACAGAGGTGTTTAATCGCGTCTGACAGTCCATTCGGGCCTGTAGAAACCGGGTACAAAGTTGACAGTTTGATACTTTGAAAATCGCTTTGACATATCGCTTCGAGTTCAGCAATATTAAGAACCGGAGACTCTATTTTCAGCATCCGAGCATTTTCGGGTTGGGGATCGAGTAAATTTCCCCGCTGACCCAATTGCATATTCAGCGACATGACGATCCATTCGCGCAACGGATCGATCGGCGGGTTTGTCACCTGAGCAAACCGCTGTTTGAAGTAATCATACAGCAAGTGAGGTTTGTCGGAAAGCACCGCCAGGGGAATATCATCGCCCATGCAAAACGTCGGTTCTTTCCCCAAGCTTGCCATATCCGCGATCACCATATCCAAGTCTTCCGAACCGTAGCCGAAAGCGGTTTGGAGTCTTAACTGAGTTTGGGGATCAAATTCGGTTTGTTCAGCAAAGGGTTGGGGTTCTAAGTTTACCCGATAATTGTCCAACCACTCGCGATAGGGGTGACGGGCTGCGATGCGTTCTTTAATTTCCCAGTTTTTGAGAACTTCGTGGCTTTCCAGGTCAACCGCCAACATTTGTCCGGGTCCCAAACGGCCTTTTTCGACGATATCTTCCTCGGGGATGTTGACCACTCCGGCTTCGGAAGCGACAATCACTAAATTATCTTTGGTAATGCAGTAGCGCGCCGGACGCAAACCGTTGCGGTCTAGAGTGGCACCGACTTGTTTACCATCGCTAAACACCAGCAAAGCCGGCCCGTCCCAGGGTTCTTGTAAACCGCTGTAATATTCGTAAAAATCGACAATTTCTTCCCGTCCCTGAAGATCGGGTTGATTTTTATAGGCTTCCGGCACCATAATCATCAAGGTTTCCAGGGGAGTCCGACCGGTTCGCACCAACAACTCCATCACATTATCGAGGTTGGCGGAGTCGCTATTGGTCGCATCCACAAACGGTTTTAACGTTTCTAGGCGTTCTCCCCAAGTCTCGGAAGCGAGGGTTCCTTCGGATGCCCGCATCCAGTTAATGTTACCCAGAAGGGTGTTAATTTCGCCGTTATGACCCAGTAAACGCATCGGTTGAGCTAGGGGCCATCTGGGGAGGGTATTGGTGCTGAAGCGTCGGTGATAGACCGCAAACGCACTCTTGTAGGCGGGATTTTTCAGATCGAGGTAAAATTCTCCCAAAACCGCACTTCGCACCATGCCTTTATAGACAATTGTCCGACAGGAGAAGGAACAAATATATACATTTTGTCCCCAAACAAACCCTTTGGCTTCCAAAGCATCCCCTATCGAACGCCGTGCCAGATATAATTGTCGCTCAAAAGCGTCTCCCGTCTTATCGGTATTTGAGGAAACGACAAACTGTTCGATGGAAGGCTGATTTTCTCGCGCTTGCGGCCCCAATACATCGGGATTAACGGGAACTTTCCGCCACCCTACATTCGTCAAATTCTCGGCCTTGAGTGCTTCGTCAATAATTTGACGGGCTGTAACCGCCTCCGACTCCTCGGGGGGTAAAAACACCATTGCCACCCCATAGGCTTCGTGTAGCTGTTCGACCGACTTTGACTGAAGTTCGGACAATTCTGGGGACTGCTGCAACATTTCCCAAGGAATAGCACTCATCAACCCGGCGCCATCTCCCGAGTCATAATCAGCGCTGCATCCGCCCCGATGTTCCAAACAGGTGAGGGCGGGTAAGGATTTTTCGATAATATCATGGCTAGCTACACCCGATGGATTGGCTATAAAACCCACCCCACAAGCATCTCGTTCTTCGACCAACCAGCGTTGACCGCCGTAGGGGACACCTGTGTTAACCATACCCTGATGTTGATGACTGTTCGTTTTGACTGTCATCCCTTGATTTTGATTCTCGCTTGTGTTGATGTGATCCATGTCGCAAATTTCGTAAGCTACTGTTAAGATACGCTGACCGCACGACGGTCGCGAACGCTTTGGGTACCCAAAACGACTACAGATGCAAGAAGCCGTTTGGGGTAGAACAGCGACTTGCTGACCCATTTGTGTGCTTCAACGCAGTGAATAGAGTTATTGTTCCTAACCAAGTTATCGATATTCACGCTTAGGGTTGACCCCTCGCCAAAAGCGCGTGTGAAGTTCCCCGATGCCGGAAGCGTGATAGAAATTGTAAGTAATTTAGGATAAAGAAAAACGGGCAAAATTTCCATTCCTCGGAGTCACTAAAAAGATATCTATTCAAGTGTCAATTTCAGTTGGTATAGACTTAGAGTTGAGGTAGAAATTGCAGGTTGAATGTCTTTGACCTCCAGATTGCTCTGTTAGGGGCAATATTGCCACCGGACTCGACGAGCCGAGATGCTGTCACCTCGTTGATTGATCATGTTCTCACCCCAATCACCGATAAGGACTCACCAAACCTGACCCTGTACACTTTGCTGCTTCCTTCATCGATACCTCCAGACCCCCAAAAGGTTCTAAAAGTCGATCTGTTGAAGTCCGCAGACTTTGATTTCCACTAAGGACACCTGCTCCCCGGCATTCGGCCGATACCGAACACACGATACTAGAATGATCTAAACCGATCTACCTCGAGTGATTATGTAACCTAGAACACGGGGATATAAGCTGCATAGCGTCCCGACCGTTTTCTGATGGTGTAGTCATAGGATACACTCAAGCCGAGTGTAGCGTGAATATCAATTCTAACGTCTGAGTTCGTCTCTGTTGTGTCTTTACGGGTCTGCGGCGTTTGAAGGTCAGACTTCTCAAAAATTTAACCTTTAAGCCCAACTGACTTAATTTCATGTTTCAATCAATCTGGCTTTCTACTCAGTACATTGCTATCTGTACTGCTTTCTTTCTGGTATTTGGCTTTGAGAGTTCTTCGGCACAAGCTCGCTCTGAAGCCCTCAAAATCGTTCGACAGGGTTCTTCTATTGAACTGAATCACCAAAAATTAGATTTGGCTTGGGTTCAATGGCAAACCTCGGAAGCTGAACCGCTACGAGTGGGAATTCGAGATCTGGGGTTAATGAGGCTTTTCGGCTTAGACCTACTGAACACAAATGATAGCAGTATTCAACCGATTCAGTGGTTTTCCTCAGCAGACTCTTTCCCTCTGAGATTACCCGTTTTTCCCGACTCACCGCACCGATATCTAGATATTACCGCTTTAGCTCAAAAGGGACAATGGGATCTTTCGGTCGTCGGAACTCGCCTCGAAATTGTCACCCCCCAAGCCACTATTCAAGCCATCGAGGAACATCCCCTTTCGCCTTCGGTGAATTTGCCGGTTTCTCCCGAACTACTCCCGAGTTACCGAAAATTAGAGATAACATTGGATCGGCCTGTCGTTTGGCAACATCCCGAAATCGCTCCGGCTGCCAACTCTCCTCAAAACCTGCAAGCAGATGACCCCAATTCGCCCTCCGTTCCCCCTCTAACCACTTGGAGGATGAATTTAGCCGCACAACCCGATGGAGGGCTTATCGGTTCATTTCCCGCCCTCTCGGAGAACCCTCTGACCGGACTGAAAGTGGTTGACGATCGCGATCGAACCTCTCTGGTGTTTAATGTTCCCGTCGGTTGGCGTCCGGTGGTTTCGACCGTAACCGATCCCGATCGGCTGATTCTTGAAATTCGACCCGATTTTCTAGTCGAACGCGATATCCTGTGGATGCCGGGGTTGCGTTGGCGACAGCAATACATCGAAATTCCCGATCCCCAATCCGCCGATCGCCTTGCTTCTAGCCGTTTTCCTGTTTATTGGCTGGAAATTGACCTTGACCCCCCTCAGCGAACCCTAGAACCCATTCTCAGCCGCAATAGTTCCCGTGTGGGATTGGCGCCTTTGCTAATAACCGCTTCGCGATCGCAAGCTGTCGCCGCCATTAACGGGGGATTTTTTAATCGAAATACCCTGTTTCCCCTCGGTGCCATTCGCCGTCAAGGACGCTGGTTGTCCAGTCCCATTCTCAACCGGGGGGCGATCGGTTGGACGGATCAAGGAGAAATTTACATCGATCGTCTGACCCGTTTGGAAACGTTAGTTACCCCGAGCGGGGAGCGTTTCCCGATTTTACATCTCAATAGTGGATATGTCGAAGCGGGTATTTCTCGTTATACTTCGGACTGGGGTTCGACCTACGTTCCGGTGATTGATCGCGAATGGGCGATGCTTACCCGCAATCATCGGGTTGTTGAGCATTTATTGCGAGAAAGACCGGTTAAGCTTCCGGTTCCCATTGTCGGCGATGATTATTTACTCGTGATCCGCAATAATATTGCGAGATTGGCTCAAATTCCGGTGGGGACGGAAGTTAAGATTGAGAGCGAAACTCAACCCCCGGTTTGGGAAGCATACCCGCAAATTTTAGCCGCAGGGCCGCTGTTATTGCGATCGGGTCAAATTGTACTCGATGCCCCCGCAGAACGCTTTAGCGAGGCGTTTAGCAACCAACGGGCGATTCGGAGTGCGGTGGGGAGAACGGGTGAAAACAAGCTTCTTTTGGTTGCGGTTCACAATCGTCCTCTGGGGTCCGGGCCGAGTTTAACTGAACTGGCTCGAATTCTGCAAGAATTGGGGGCGGTTTCGGGGCTAAATTTGGATGGGGGAAGTTCGACGAGTTTGTATTTGGGAGGGGATTTGATCGATCGACCTCCTCAAACGGCGGCGCCGGTTCACAATGGATTGGGTGTGTTTTGGCAACCTTAAATGCTAGTCGAATTGACGTACTCTAAGACTAAGCTTGCGCTATAATCTCAGATTCTTGAAGGACGTTAATCCTTACTGGCTGCGTCAAACAGACCCTAGACACTCGCTCAAAACTGAGTTTATGCTTACTTTTGAGACCGATATTTAAACTTCCGTTGCAATCAGCGTTAATCAAATGACCGTATGCACTCTTATACAATCCACGCTTAACTCGTCTCCCCGAAAACTTGGGCTTGACGGGATTATCGGCATTATAGATAGGCATTTGATCGCGATCAAGGCTGGATGCTTTGGAAGTGTAGGATTCTTCCTGTTCAACGTAGTTCAACCCATATCGTTCACAAAGGTTTTGTAAACCGAACTGTACTTAAGTAAAGATTGGGTAAAATTTGCTGATAATCCGTAAAATCAGGGATGACAGTTCCCCAGATCGATTTGCTATGTTTGTTGTTAGCGTCTAAGAGGTGACAGGTTCGCCGAACTCGTTCCAAAGCCTAGTGCTTCTAGAGATCAACTTGTGAGCTTCAGCAGGTTGAGTCAAGCTAACCCCGAACTGGAGCGACCACTTAGGCAAGCTCTATGGTGATGTTGGTGGGGATGATTCTCTTCCGACTCCAATTAGGTACAGTGGCTGATGTCTAGGTGTATTTACTAAAATCCCGTTGTCAAGTCGTTCTGTGAGATAAAGATTATTATGGTAGCTATCCAAGAAAAGGCTCAAAGCCCGAACTCTTTGAAAACTTCTTCTCAAATTGTTGCTTCTACCGAGTTGCGTCCTTGGGGATCTTTTACAACTCTTGAAGAAGGTCCGGGTTATAAGATTAAGCGGATTGAAGTGAATCCCGGACACCGCCTCAGTTTACAAATGCACCACCATCGCAGCGAACACTGGATTGTTGTTTCTGGAACGGCTAAAGTGGTTTGTGGCGATCGCGAAGAAATTCTGTTTGCCAATCAATCAACTTATGTTCCCCAGTGTACCTCTCACCGTTTGGAAAATCCTGGGGTGATTCCTTTGATTTTGATTGAAGTCCAAAATGGTGAGTATCTGGGTGAGGATGATATCGTTCGTTTCCAAGATGATTATTCTCGCGCTCCGGCTCAAAGCAAATAAAACACACAAAATATAATAATATCATTGTTGAAGAACTGGGGATTAGATCGGGGTGTATGGGGCGCTGATTAGCCCAACTGCGTTCTAGTCTCCGGTTTTTCAAGGGTTTTGATCTTGTTGTTTTAGTGATGATACAAATTACCCAAGCTGCAACTCGTGAAGTGTTGCGTCTGAAGTCTAAGCAAAAGAACGCTGATGTTTTGTTTCGCTTGCGGGTGCAGCCCGGAGGATGTAAGGGTTGGTCTTATCAGATGACCTTTGATGACGCTTTACAGCCCGACGATGGGGTTTATAATTGTGGTGAGATCAAAGTCGTGATTGATACCCAAAGTTTGAGCCAGGTTCGGGGGTTGACTTTAGATTACTCCGAGGATTTGATGGGCGGCGGATTTCGCTTCAATAATCCCAATGCGACTCAAACCTGTGGTTGTAGTCATTCGTTTGAGGGGAAAGCTTAAGAAATTTTAAGAATTTCCGGGAACACCCTTGACAAAATCTGGTTTTATTACCTATAGTAACAATTTGGGTATCAAAATAATTGAAGAATTCGGTATAGTGTTCTGCCCGCTAAAGGCGGAAAGATATATTCTGCTCGAAGGAGCGGAAAGCCGAATCTTTAAAAGAGCCAAGTCAAAGAAAGGTAAAATTTGGAGAGATTGTCTGGGTCAAATGTAATAATTGTCAATTTTTAGCCAGGAGAGTTTCTTGCCCAAGAAAATCCCAGCCTCTACAGCCAAGAGTGATTGAGGTGTAGAGAAAATTGAACTCAATTGAACAAGGCAATGGCTCAAATTCGGCAGCTCAACAAAAATTTGAAGGTATCCCCCATCAACCCCTAGATGATGAGGAAAACGGGTGTCGCCGTAGGTTAACGGTGGAGATCCAATCTTTGAAATATCCTAGCACGCCGATCTGAATTAATATCTTAATGCGGTATTCAACGTTTGGAAAGGAGGGCTAGAGATTGTGGATATTGAATAAAAACAGTATCCAAAAGCCGGAAAAACTGCCGAGAACGTCTTGAGCCGGGGAAATCCGAAGCCGGAAAACGCTAGAGAAAAAACCGAAGCTAGGGGTCGGAAGAAATCCGATTGCTCTGGTTTTATCCAGCAATAAACAACAACAAAAATCTCCCCGCTAAAGGGATGGGGAGTGAGTCAAAATCACTCTGAAACGAGAAAAAGCCGATTTGAGGGAATATGTTATAACTCATGCCCACTATACAGCAACTTATTCGATCTGCACGAGAACAATCTCAGAAAAAGACAAAATCACCCGCTCTTAAGAGTTGTCCGCAACGCCGAGGAGTGTGTACGAGAGTCTATACAACTACGCCGAAAAAACCTAATTCTGCACTGCGTAAAGTCGCGAGGGTACGATTAACATCAGGCTTTGAAGTGACGGCTTATATTCCAGGAATTGGTCATAATTTACAGGAACACTCGGTGGTGATGATTCGTGGAGGTCGGGTAAAAGATTTACCCGGAGTCCGATATCACATTATTCGAGGAACTTTGGATACAGCCGGCGTAAAAGACCGCCGTCAAGGACGCTCAAAATATGGGGCGAAACGTCCGAAGTAAAATAAAAATCGAAGTCGTCAGCCGACGATGCCGCCTGTGGAAATGACTAATAATCAAAAGAAATTAGGGTAAAAATTAGGTATGTCTCGCCGTAGAGTAGTTCAAAAGCGTCCCGTTCCCCCAGACTCGGTGTATAATAGCCGCCTAGTCAGTATGATGGTTCGTCGCATTATGAGGCATGGAAAAAAATCCCTGGCTTATAAAATTATTTATGATGCGATGAAAATTATCGAAGAACGAACCGGAGCCGAACCGTTAGAACTGTTTGAAAAAGCAGTGCGAAACGTGACTCCGTTGGTGGAAGTGAAAGCCAGACGGGTCGGTGGTGCAACTTACCAGGTGCCGATGGAAGTTCGCTCAGAACGGGGAACCACCTTGGCGTTGCGCTGGATCATCAATTATTCCAGACAGCGTTCCGGTCGGACAATGGCGTTGAAACTGGCTAACGAGCTAATGGATGCGGCCAACGAAACCGGAAGTGCGGTTCGCAAACGGGAAGAAACCCACCGGATGGCAGAAGCAAACAAAGCCTTTGCCCATTATCGGTACTAAAATTAATCAGGTGGGGATAGCAGTGATTTCCGCAAACAGATAGAATCTTAATGAAGGCTTAAAAAGGAGGTAGCTGTGGCACGTACTATCCCGCTTGAGAGAGTACGTAATATTGGTATTGCAGCCCACATCGATGCGGGCAAGACAACCACAACCGAACGAATTCTGTTTTATTCGGGTGTGGTTCATAAAATGGGTGAAGTCCACGAAGGTACTGCGGTAACGGACTGGATGGCTCAAGAGCGGGAGCGTGGTATCACGATCACGGCTGCCGCAATCAGTACCAGTTGGAGAGATCACCGGATCAACATCATTGATACTCCCGGTCACGTAGACTTCACGATTGAAGTTGAACGTTCGATGCGGGTGTTAGATGGGGTGATTGCGGTCTTTTGCTCGGTTGGTGGCGTTCAGCCCCAATCCGAGACCGTTTGGCGACAAGCAGAACGTTATAGAGTTCCTCGGATTGCATTTGTTAACAAGATGGATCGCACCGGGGCAAACTTTTTCAAAGTTTACGAGCAAGTGCGCGATCGCTTGAGAGCCAACGCCGTTCCGATCCAAGTTCCCATCGGCAGCGAAAGTGACTTCCGGGGCTTGGTAGACTTGGTGGCGATGAAAACCTATATCTACACCAATGATTTGGGGACCGACATCCAAGAAACCGATGAAATCCCAGAAGATGTTCGGGATTTGGTCGCCGAATACCGGGAAAAAATGCTGGAATCGTTGGCAGAAGCCGATGAGTTCATCATGGAGAAGTACCTCGAATCCTTAGAAGGGGGAGAACTTCCCACAGAAGAGGAACTTCGCAGTGCGATCCGTAAAGCAACGATTGCCGGAAGCATTGTTCCGATCTTGTGCGGTTCGGCCTTTAAAAACCGAGGCGTACAACGGTTGTTGGATGCTGTGGTGGATTATCTCCCGGCTCCGACCGAAGTGCCGGCGATTAAAGGTACTCTTCCGAGTGGAGAAGAACAAGAACGTCCCGCCGATGACGAGGCTCCCTTGTCTGCATTGGCATTTAAGATTATGGCCGATCCTTACGGTCGTTTGACCTTCGTTCGGGTTTACTCGGGCATACTTCAGAAGGGAAGCTATGTTTTCAACTCGACCAAAAACAAGAAAGAGCGGATCTCTCGCTTGATTGTGTTGAAAGCAGACGATCGGATTGAAGTGGACGAACTGCGATCGGGAGATTTGGGAGCCGCTTTGGGTCTCAAAGATACCTTAACTGGAGATACGCTCTGTGATGATGGATCTCCGATTATTCTGGAATCTCTGTTCATCCCCGAGCCGGTAATTTCCGTTGCGGTCGAACCGAAAACCAAGCAAGACATGGAGAAACTCTCCAAGGCTCTGCAATCTCTGTCGGAGGAAGACCCCACTTTCCGCGTCTCCATCGACCCGGAAACCAACCAAACCGTGATCGCCGGAATGGGTGAACTCCATTTGGAGATTCTGGTAGACCGGATGTTGCGAGAGTTTAAGGTCGAAGCCAATGTGGGCGCACCGCAGGTGGCTTATCGCGAAACCATCCGCAAAGCCGTTAAAACTGAGGGCAAATTTATCCGCCAGAGTGGGGGTAAAGGTCAATACGGTCATGTTGTGATCGAGCTAGAACCGGGCGAACCCGGAAGCGGCTTTGAGTTTGTCTCTAAAATTGTCGGGGGTTCGGTTCCAAAAGAATACATTAACCCGGCAGCAGAGGGGATGAAAGAAGCTTGTGAATCCGGTGTCATCGCTGGATATCCTTTGATTGACGTCAAAGCGACTTTAGTCGATGGCTCCTATCACGATGTAGACTCCTCAGAAATGGCCTTTAAGATTGCGGGTTCGATGGCAATCAAGCAAGGGGTTCAGAAAGCCTCACCTGTGCTTTTAGAGCCAATGATGAAGGTTGAGGTGGAAGTGCCGGACGATTTTATTGGCACGGTCATCGGCGACCTGAACTCCCGTCGAGGTCAAATCGAGGGTCAGGAAACCGATCAGTCACAAGGTCTGGCTAAGGTGACGGCGAAAGTTCCCTTAGCGGAAATGTTTGGTTATGCGACTGATATTCGGTCCAATACCCAAGGCCGGGGAATTTTCTCGATGGAATTTAGCCATTACGAAGAAGTTCCTCGCAGTGTGGCTGAAACGATTATTGCCAAAAGCAAAGGCGAATAATTAACAGTTGAGAGGGGGCAGTTGTGCGGCGTGAGAAGATAAAATACAGATTGGCTCCGAACGCCTTCTGTTCCCTCAGACTCAATCTCGAGTTATCAGGTTTTAGCCTCAATCATTCAACATCTAACATCTCGAATCAAAGATCAAGTAGGATATGGCACGCGCAAAATTTGAACGGACTAAACCCCACGTTAACATCGGTACCATCGGTCACGTTGACCACGGTAAAACCACTCTGACTGCTGCAATTACCATGACCCTAGCGGCAGGTGGTGGAGCCAAAGCTCGTAAATATGAAGATATTGATGCGGCTCCTGAAGAAAAAGCTCGGGGTATTACTATCAACACCGCTCACGTTGAGTATGAAACCGCAGAGCGTCACTATGCTCACGTTGATTGCCCCGGACACGCGGACTATGTGAAAAACATGATCACCGGAGCCGCTCAAATGGATGGGGCGATCCTGGTGGTTTCGGCGGCAGATGGCCCCATGCCCCAAACTCGCGAGCATATTCTGTTGGCCCGTCAGGTGGGTGTTCCCAGCTTGGTGGTTTTCCTCAACAAGAAAGATATGGTCGATGACGAAGAGTTGCTCGAACTCGTTGAACTGGAAGTTCGCGAACTCTTGAGTTCTTACGATTTTCCCGGCGATGATATCCCCATTGTTGCGGGTTCCGCTCTCAAGGCTGTAGAAGCGTTGAGCAGTAATCCTAAAATTGCACGGGGAGATGACGAGTGGGTAGATTACATCTACGCGCTTATGGATAACGTCGATGAATACATTCCCACCCCGGAACGTGCGGTTGATAAGCCTTTCCTGATGGCGGTAGAAGATGTTTTCTCCATCACAGGTCGCGGTACGGTAGCTACAGGCCGGATCGAACGGGGTAAAATCAAGGTGGGTGAAACCGTTGAATTGGTTGGTATCAAAGATACTCGTAGCACAACTGTAACGGGTGTGGAAATGTTCCAGAAGATCCTCGAAGAAGGAATGGCTGGAGATAACGTCGGACTGTTACTGCGGGGTCTGCAAAAAGCGGATATCGCTCGGGGTATGGTACTCGCTAAACCCGGTAGCATTACCCCTCACACTCAATTTGAGTCTGAGGTGTATGTTCTCAAAAAAGAAGAAGGCGGTCGTCATACACCCTTCTTTTCCGGCTATCGTCCTCAGTTCTATGTACGGACCACCGATGTAACCGGTACGATCGACAGCTACACCGCTGATGATGGTTCCAACGTAGAAATGGTCATGCCCGGAGACCGGATTAAAATGAACGTGACTCTGATCACTCCGATCGCAATTGAGCAAGGGATGCGCTTTGCGATTCGTGAAGGTGGACGGACGATCGGTGCCGGTGTTGTGTCTAAAATTGTGAAGTAGGCATGGTAGCCTCCAAACACTGATCAAATAAACGGCTCGTCTTGAACTCCCGGTTGTTAACCCACAAAGGGAATTTAGACGGGCTGTTTATCCCGGTGTAGATCTGGCTGTTGTCCAAAGATTAGAGAACAAACAGCAAATTTTTCCATCCCTACACTGACAAAGGGTACGTTTCACCCGAATTCTCAAGGGTGAAAATTTCAATGTTGTCTTGAGTTTAAGGTAACAACCTCAACACGAGTCGTTAAAAACTTGCACTGAACCTGGAAAACTTAAAAGTAAATGGCTACAATTCAACAGCAAAAAATTCGTATCCGCCTCAAAGCATTTGACCGTCGTCTGCTGGATACCTCTTGTGAAAAAATCGTCGATACTGCCAACCGCACCGGTGCAACGGCGATCGGCCCCATTCCCCTACCTACAAAACGACGCATTTATTGTGTACTTCGTTCTCCTCACGTCGATAAAGATTCCCGAGAACATTTTGAAACACGCACTCATCGCCGCATCATCGATATCTATCAGCCTTCGTCTAAAACCATTGATGCTTTGATGAAATTGGATTTACCCGCCGGGGTCGATATTGAGGTCAAACTCTAGAGTCCAGCCATCCCGTTGCCAGTCAGACACCAAAAAATAGAAACTTGAGTTCGGAACAGGGGAAACAAATCCGTTAAAGTAAAATAAAGAAGCGCACACCATAAACGGACAATGGCATCATCTTCCTCAATAGCAGTTCGAGAACTCCCCCTGTTTCCACTCCCGGAAGTGGTTCTATTTCCCGCCATACCTCTGCCGTTGCATATTTTTGAGTTTCGTTATCGAATTATGATGAACACGATCCTCGAAAGCGATCGCCGCTTTGGGGTTCTCATGTTCGATCCGACTCAAGGTCAAGTCGCTTCCGTGGGTTGCTGTGCCGAAATCATTCAGCATCAGCGCTTACCCGACGATCGCCTGAAAATGATCACCCTGGGACAGCAACGGTTTCGCGTTTTGGAAACTGTTCGAGAAAAACCCTATCTGGTGGGGTTGGTTGAATGGATAGAAGACGAACCCCCCCAACAAGATCTGAGACCTTTAGCAACGGAAGTTGAAGGCTTGCTGCGAGATGTGGTTCGCCTCTCCAGTAAATTGATGGACCAGAGCATTAAACTTCCCGAAGATATTCCCAGTTTGCCCACAGAACTCTCCTACTGGGTGGCGAGTAACCTCTATGGCGTACCCGCAGAACAACAAGCCCTTTTAGAACTGCAAGATACCGCCGCTCGTTTACAACGGGAAGCGGAAATCTTGAGTTCAACTCGCAGTCACTTGGCGGCTAAAACCGTTCTCAAAGACACTTTTGAGAATCCGGTCGATCCCAACTAAGTCCATTAAAAACCCGTTATTTTTTTTGAGAATTCCAACAGCAGCAAACCCAATCTGTTGATAACAATTCCAGTCTACAGAAATGAATTTTTTCTCTAATTCTTTCTGTCCTCTGTTCTGTTTTCTCTGTTCTCCATCTCAGCAGTAGCGTTTGTTGCTAAACCCAATTTAAGATCATACCAACTCTGGACTGCTAACCATCCTGCGGATAGCAGTCCTGCTAGGCTAAGAGTCAAACCACTGTAGGGAATCAATAAACCAAACACGGGTATTGCCACCCCTGCAATTGTACAAATAATCGCCGCCAAACCCGCCTGACGATGTTTTCCCAGTCCGCCCATCAAAACCAATAAAATCGGACAAATCAAAACAAAAGCCAATTTAGCATCGATCAACCGACTGCTGTAGGTCAGTGTCAGCAAACAAGCAAAGAAAACACCGCCCGCGATCGCAATATCTCTCAAGCTCAACGGTAACGAAAGATTCAGTAACAGAATCCACCACAGAAAAATAGCCGGCGCCAACAGCAACAACCGGGGTAAAACTCCCGTATTCGTAACCGGAGCGGTCGCAGTAAACACCCCCAAGGGATTACGCACCGAGACATTCCCCTCAAAAATCCAAGTTAGCTCTCGCAAACCTTCTTTTTCCTGCGTCACCGTCGGAATAGCCCCCGCAAAATCAGCATTAGCAAAATTTGCCAAAACCGTCAGGCGAAAATTGGACAGCAGTTGTCCCATCGGTTCATAAACCCAACGGGGCGCACCTTGGGCTTGATAAACCACCCGAAACCTTGTGCTTTGTCCGGGCGCCAACCGAAACGGAAACCCATAATCCCCCGGATTAATCGATACCAAAGCTTTCCCCTCTCGTTCGACTTGAAAATCTTGGAGAAGCTTATACCCAAAAGGCGGACGAACTTCAAAGAAAAACTGCTCAATATCGCTGAGTCGGTTCACCACCTCGTATTCGGCTTCAAAACCCACACTGTACAACCACTGACGAGTTGCCGGATCGGTAGCCTGATCGATTCTAACTTGAATTTGCGAACCTGCGATCGCCAAAAACCGATTCACCTTCTGGGTTGCTTGTTCCTCAATTTGTTGATTATCAACCCAACGATAGCGGGTATAAGTTTCTTCGATTTCATAACGAACCTGAGGGGGCGCTTGTTCGAGGCGTTCACCGGCTACCGTCGTCGCCACTTGAGCAACTTTTTGTTGTTCCCAATGATGATATCGGTTCGCCAGAGTCGAACACAGAAAAAATCCCCCCACCAAAATCACCAAAATCAAACCGATGTGGGGTAACTTTTGAATCAGAAAAAGATAGCGTTTTAACCCCCCTTGCAGAATGGCGGCGATGGTTGACTCTCCGTGACGAGAATTCGACCAAATCAGAACCGCCATCACCAAGCCAAACGCTAAAATAAACAGGCTCAATTTCCAAGAAAATAGAACAAAATTTGAGCCAAAATTAATTAGCTCCGAAGGATGAGTTAAATCCGGTAAATTTGGAATGCCTTGAGACGAAGGATACATGAGAAAATCCTACGATAAAAAATGCACAACTATACTTACACAAGCTCGAAGGTTAGCCCAGTCGTACAAAATTAACGTTTACTTATACAGCGACAAACTTTCCAAATCCTGTCAAACTGTTAGCATTTCCGCCTTGCACAAATCCGACCAGTTCCCCCGAACTATTGCCAAAGCCAAAAGAAGTTGTCTCTCGAAAAATTCCCGCACCCGGCCCCAAACCCGGTAAGGTGATATCATCCAAAAAATACTCATCGGCATTTCTAATCACAATCAAATCTCCCTGGGCCAAGTTAAAATCAACAATCAGAGCATAATCGTCATTGCCTCCTTGGTCATAGTAAGTCTCTGTCGTATCTGCCAAAACAAATTCGTCTGCTCCCGCTCCACCAATTAACGTATCTTTTTCATTGCCAAACAAGTTAAAACTTGGCGGTGATATTATCGGTGATGTCGTCGATTCTATTTCAAAACCGACCAAAGTATCATTCTCTAAATCGCCAGAGATCAGATCGTTTCCCTGACCTCCAACCAAAAAGTCATTTCCCTGACCTCCAAACAAGGTATCAGACAATCGATTCCCAAAAAGAAAGTCTGCACCCAGATTCCCAAATATTAAATCATTGCCGCTCTCCAACTCAGCAAAAGAGGGGAAAAGGTCGTCAATAATATTGTCTATATCCCCATCTAACAGGTCATCTCCCTGGCCACCATAGATCACATCGTTGGCCGAACCGCCCCTAATATCATCATCTCCCTGATTGCCGTTGATCGTATCATTTCCATCTCCGGCGGTAATCAAGTCATTCCCTTCTAAGCCAAAAATAATATCGCTCTCGGACGTGCCGGAAAGAGTGTCTGACAAAATAGTAGCTGTTGTAGTAGAAGTCACCAGTTCATCTCCTAAAAATTAGAGAGTCATACAGACTTATCTCTGAGGGAGAGAACTTATGCGCTTTTGTTGGCTGGCTTTGACTTCGCTACAATTAACGGTCAACAATGGAATAACTCCCAAAAATTTTCAGAGTTTTCGTATAAGTTGCCAATTCAGCTAAAGCCGATTGTACTGATTGATCAGAAGTATTCGCCTCAAGATCGATAAAAAACAAATAATCTCCCAGTAACCGTTTTGTCGGACGAGATTCAATCCGACTCATATTAATCCCTCGTTTGGCAAATACCTGCAACGGTTGAACCAACACGCCCGGTTTATTTTCCGGTACACTAAAAGCCAAAGAGGTATGACTTCCCCCCGGAGACGGTTGTAAACTCACCGCCCAAAAACGAGTACAATTATCGGGATAATCATTAATGGGATGAGCCATAATTGGCAACTTATATAAACTCGCGGCTCGTTCGGAAGCAATCGCTCCGGCACTTCTCTCCCGGTCTAAATGCTGTAAGGCTTCTGTGGTTGAATTTGTGGCAATTTGTCGCACTTGGGGAAGATTTTGATTTAACCACTCCTGACATTGGGCGAGGGCTTGAGGGTGGGAGTAAACCACTTCAATGTTTTGTTGATTTTCAGCCAGGGAAATCAAAGCGTGAGAAATCGGCAATACTAAAGCTTGCTGAATTCTCAGGCTATCAATTTGCCAAAGGGTGTCTAAGGTCATGCTGACACTCCCTTCGATGGAGTTTTCCACCGGGACAACCCCCAAATCAACTTCTCCTTTGGCCACTGCCCATAGAGTTTGAGCAATGCTTGGATAGGGATAAAGGGATGATTGTAAACCTTTTGTTTCTACTAAATGTCGAACGTAGGCTGTGGCTGCGGCCTCGGCGTAGGTTCCCGATGGGCCTAAATGGGCGATTGAAAGTTGCATTTTGATCTATTTTATCTGGGTTTCGATTCCAGTCTTCGGTTCTAGAAAACGGAGAAAATCTGGCTTTCGGATTCATCCCAAAGAGGGAAATTACTTCAATTTTTTCTAGTTTTGGTCATCAGTCGATAAAATTTGTCATAATTCTTTACTTTAGACTCATTATTTCTACCTGTATGATGAGACAATTAACCGATCCGATAGAGGATTTAGATTGTTTTATTGTTTTACAATATTTCTCTGCCGATCCGGATCACTTCACAAATTGTTAAAATTAATTAAAATAAGTTTACAAACATTGCAATTTTAATACTTCTATGACTATTCAATTTCATGCGAGTCAGTCCGTGGAAATGGCTGTAACGCAACAGCAGATTCCCATTCAACATTATTTGCGTCAACCGAGACGTTTAATGAACGCCCTGGTAGATCCCACCCGGTTAGAACAACTCAGCAAAGATACCTTTCGGCTAAAAATGCGCCCCCTGTCGTTTATGATGCTCAGTATTCAGCCGACAGTAGACCTCAAAGTGTGGGCTTTAGCGGACGGAACCATTGGCTTAAAATCAGTCGGTTGCGAAATTCGAGGCATCGAATACATCAATCAACGCTTTTCTTTAAAATTAGTCGGGCGTTTATCCCCAACCCAGAAAGAAGGAGTAACTCATCTGACCGGTCAAGCCAACTTGGAAGTCCAGGTCGAACTCCCACCGGCGTTAAAATTTACTCCCCATTCCATTTTAGAAACAACCGGAAATGGCTTGCTCAAAAGCGTTTTAATCACCATTAAACAAAGACTCATGCACCATCTTCTCAACGATTATCGCCAGTGGGCTTCCGAACAAAGCGATTTGGTTAATCAGCCCGAGTCTGTGCTTTCCGGCGAAGGTCAAACCATCTAAAATCGAGTGAAATTTTGATTTTTTAAGACGGAGTTAAATCCAGAGGAAGGGAGAGTTGACAGGGACTAAACGAAAGTCGATGTTGACAAGTCGGGCCGTATTTTTGCAGGGCTTGTCGGTGTTTTTTCGTTCCGTATCCCTTGTTATTGATCAAATCATACTCCGGATATTTATTTGCCAAACGCACAATTAACTCATCGCGCCAAACCTTAGCGACAATACTCGCCGAAGCGATCGCCGTTGAAGTTTGATCCCCTTTAATCACCGTTTGTTGGGGAATCAATAAATCCCGAATGGGTTGATTCCCATCAATTAAACACAAATCTGGAGGCGGTTTCAACTTCAAGATCGAGCGTTTCATCGCCAACAACGTCGCTTGGAGAATATTAAGGCGATCAATTTCTCGCACTGAAGCTATCGCCACCCGACAATCTAAGGCACCGGCGACAATTTCCGAAGCCAGTCGCTTTCTCACTTGAGGCGATAACTGTTTGCTATCTCGCACACCCGAAGCCGTCAACGCCGCGCGCGCATCATCGGATAAAATCACGGCTGCCGCCACAACCGGGCCAAACAAAGCACCCCGCCCAACTTCATCAACACCAGCAATCAATGGAGGCATAAAATCAATCTTTGTTCAGAGGACTTGCTGACCCAGTAGTGCGCCCCACCCATCAAATTACTATTCTGATAGGGCAGAGGAACGGCGACGGCGGCGGCGTTTCGGAGAAGAATCTTCTTCAGAATCCTCGTCGAGATCCATCCCTTCTTCAGAATCTTCCGAAATCCCCCCGTCAGGACTTCCAGAAAACTCCTCAACCCCAAACTCATCGGAAGACTCTTCTGGGTCCTCCGACTCAAACGACAGGCTTGACTCGTCGTCGAGCGGGGTCGGAGTCGATGAACTCGGCGGACTCACCTCCATCGATCCTTCTTCTTTGTCGTCTAAAAGATCCTTGGGTGAGGGCGGTTCTTCTCCGGGTAAACGAACCGTAACAATCACATTTCGAGAATTTTTCGGACTTTGATGAGCAAGCATCAAAGGAGAAATGCCCATCATCGCATACATTTGCTGCTCGTCGCTCGTCATTTCAACAGAAATCACTTCCGGGGGTTCGGTCGCGGGCTTCAAAGTATCCGATTTCGAGGTCCGACTTCCTCGCTCTGCCAAACCGGTCCGGGCGGGTACAACTTCCGATAACTGAAGTTCCTGACGATTCTCATTGTATCCGGTGGTTGGCAAGCGCAAATTATTGCGGGCGGGTTCATCTTCGTGAACCAAAGAATCTAAACGCCGACGCCGACGCCGACGAGCGTTAGTACCGGTGGTCAGATCTTGATAACTCGGATGGTTAATTAGCTCTAAATCCTGTAAATTGCTGGAAGGATCTAGCTCCATCGTTTCCGGTTCGCTGCGTTGTTGCGGGGAGACCTCTAAAATCGGCGTTGTTTTTTCCGGTAGCCGTTCTACGGTTTCGGGTAAACCGCCGGACAAACTGGTGCGGGGAGTTAAAACAATCCGTTCGGGAACAGTGCTTTCTGCGGCCGGTTCGGGTTCGGGTAACTCGCCGGGAAGATGTACCAAATGACCCAAACCGCCACAAGTTTGACAGGGGCGACCAAATAACTCGTAGATATTTTGTCCCTGACGCTTGCGGGTTAACTCAACCAATCCCAACTCGGACAATTGGGCGATTTGGGGTCGGGCTTTGTCGGCTTTGAGAACCTTGTTAAAATGTTCGAGGACTTGCAACTGATCGCGGCGAGAATCCATATCGATAAAATCGACAATAATCACCCCGGCGATATTGCGTAGGCGCAACTGACGGGCGATTTCGGTGGCGGCTTCGCAGTTGGTCCACAACACGGTTTCTCGGGAAGTGGCCGACCGGGTAAACGAACCGGAGTTAACATCAATCACGGTTAAGGCTTCGGTTGGCTCAATCACAATATAACCGCCCGAGGGCAAATCTACCCGAGGTCGCAAGGCTTCGCGAATTGCCGCATTCACCCGAAAATATTCTAGAACCGGAATTCGTTCTCGATGGTGATCGATCAAAACCCCCTGAGGGGCTTTACCAACACTCCAGTTAATCAGGTGTTGCTTGACGCGCTTAATCCCGGTGGGATTATCAACCACAATCCGATTAACATCGCCGCTGTACATATCGCGCAACACCCGTTGAATAAAGTCGTTATCGCGATTGAGCAAAGCGGGAGGACGGGTGGAACTGGCTTCTTGCTGAATATTTTCCCACTGTTTTTGCAAGCTTTCCAAGTCTTCTAAAATGGCATCTTCTGCCATTCCTTCGGCTTCGGTTCGCACCAGCAAACCCATTCCCGAAGGTTTAATTAAAATTGCCAGGGCTTTGAGGCGATTTCGTTCGGTTTCCGAGCGTATCCGCCGGGATAAATTCACGCCCCGTCCGTAGGGCATTAAAACTAAATACCGCCCCGGTAAGGTAATATTTCCGGTCAGTCGCGGGCCTTTAGTTCCGGTGGGTTCTTTCATCACCTGCACCAAAACTTTTTGTTGGGGTGCTAATAATTCGGTGATGGAACCGGAAGATTTTTTCAGTCGTAAAGGGCCGAGATCGGAAACGTGGATAAATCCGTTTCGTTCTGCATCCCCAATATTAACAAAAGCGGCATCAATTCCGGGCAAGACATTTTCAACAACTCCGAGATAAATATCGCCAACTTGGTGACTTCCGGTGGCAACAACGAGTTCTTGAATCTGATCTTCGGAGAAAACAGCCGCTATTCGATGCTGTTCGGCAATGATAATTTGTTTTGACATCTAATTTCCTCAAAACTTGGCAACACAGGAGGCAGCTACGCTGCGTGTACCTCTGATGTTGACTTGAGTTGTTCGTTGATAAATGATGTTTCTTCTAACCAGTAGAGTGGGAACGGGCGAATTCCCCATTTGAATCGGCTCACAGAGCATTTCCAAAATAATAAACTTTACAAGCAAAATGTCGCAACTTTGGTTTTTCCTTATTCGCTAAACTAACCTGTTGATAAAGGGTGAACTGTAATCATTTTCGGTTTTTGCAACTTTTATTGGATTGGAAATCCGGTTGACCTTTCACAGTGCTTGAACATCTGATTTATCCGCTTCTATCAGAGAAAAATAGGACTTGACAATGATCGTGGGTTTCTCGAATAAGAAATGATTAACGTTGAAATCATTTCTGAGTTGACTTCGCTGACCGCTTGACTCTGTTGTTAATTATCCTTTTTTCTCGGATAATAGTTGGTTTGTTTAGCTTTAAGGACGTTCAACCGCAGACCCGCTCAATATACTGCTGACTCAGGCAAAAAAGCCTACTTTTAGAGGACTCTATCGTGAGTTTCAGCAATACAAATCCGCTTTTTTAAGGGGAATAGGGAGAGCCAAAGTTTGATAAGTTGATTGAGGAACTGAGTTTCTCAAAGGATTCATCTAACAAACTTAAACATCCCCAATTTTCGGATCAAGACTACTTCTTTTGCCGTTGACTCTAGGATGAACCATCGATTCCCTTAGCTATCTCTTGCCAGAATTTATTTATTAGATCGGATCGCCTATGCTGCTAAATCGCAATTCAGGCAAATTTCAACCCTTTGAGATCGACTCCCGTTTTATAAGTTTAACGGGAAAATCCGACCTGTGTTGAGAAATTCCACAACGAGCAACTGAACCCTTTGATTAGAATTTTATACCGATCTGCTGGTTCAATCCTCAAAGTTTTGACGAATCGCTCCGAACAGAATCGCTCTGTTGGGTTCTCACCTCAACCCTTATGAAGTTCTCCCATCAGAGGTTTTTTGGATAAAACGGTGTAAAATTTTTCCCCGGTGACATCTTTATTTAGCTTGCCCTATCTAAACAGGAGGGTAGCTTTTTCCGGAACCTTCCCAGTGGAGTTCTTCTGCTGTCTCGGTTGTCTCACCGATCTAAACAAGCGACTCTAGCTAAAGATTGTCACTGCTTGTAGCCTTTGCCCTAAATTCTATAATAACATCTATTTTGATACAACAAAAGACGGGCAATTTTCTGCGCTTTTTGATCGGAGTCTAACCGACCCCACGAATGAGATCGAGGAAAAATCCCCTTCTCATTGGCGGAGTTCTCCCGACGGTTTACTCCCGCAGGATCAGCCGTAAACGGTGAAGATGCAGCAGTTCAAACTCCTGGTGGCTCACTTGTTCTAACATATAGACTATTTGTTCGGGACGCAGTTGAGTCCCATCGTTACGACATCCTCCGACATAACGTAATGTTACAGTCTGGTTTTGATCGACATCTGGCGAACCCAAATCTTGGCAAGCGCCCACATCAACTAACTCTAACTCAAACAATTGTTCGCGCAAATTAATGTATCGAGTTTTACCAGATTTCGTGGTTTTTTGATAAATCATCTCCTGAGTCTCAAGAATTGCCCCGATCCATTCCAACCACCGGTGCTGTTCTACACCGACACTCGACCTTAACGTTAACAAATACTCTGCCTGTTCCAAAAACTGAGAAGCGGTTTTCGACTTGACATCAAGACGTTCAACCTGATATACCGGCAAATCAGGCGGTAAATGGCTGATTAAAACCTCTCGAAACGCCCCAACCTCCATCGACTCGGTGAGGTCAAACTCAATAATCTCGCCGCTGCTGGTAGCCCCCAAAGCCAAAGCATTCGCCGAATAAATGCGGGGACTCGGATGATAACCCCCGGTAAACGAAATCGGCAAACCAGCCCGTCGGGTCATGCGATCGAGCAATTTCATCCAGTCCAAATGACCCACCAAGGCCATATTCCCCCGTTTTCCCATCACCACCCGCATCCGTTCAACCCGTTGGGACTCGGGGACGGAATGACCGGAAAATTGGGGTATCGCTGGCGGTTCGATGACAATATTGTGACCAAAATCAACCCCGCAAACCCCACAGTGAGAACAGCCTTCAAAAGAACAGTCGGGAACCGTCGCCGCTTCTAACGCCCGTTGTAAATCTTCCTTCAACCATTTTTTCTCAATTCCGGTATCAATATGATCCCAAGGTAAAGGCTGATCGAGGAGGGCTTGAGTTTCTGTTGTTTCCGAGTCGGTTAACTCCATCACATTCCACTCGCCATTCTCGATCTGTCGGTATTTCCAACTCATCCCGGCTTCTTCAATAGCCTGAGTCCAAGCCGCAAACGCCCGATCTTGGCTTTCCCACCAAGCATCCATTCCGGCTCCGAGTTCCCAAGCCCGACGCACCACCGGGGCCAAGCGGCGATCGCTCCGTCCGACAAAATCTTCCATCGCGGAAATGCGAATATCGGTAAAATTCGCCTTTACCCCTTTTAAACGGCGAAATTCGGCTTTGAGTAACTCCTGTTTGCGTTGAAACTCGGCGGTTGAAACCGAATGCCACTGAAACGGCGTGTGAGGTTTGGGCGTAAAATTAGAGATGGTGAGATTAATATTCAACCGTCGCCGCTTGGGGGCGGTGCATTCCCGTAGCAGCCACCGCACGGTTTCGGCTATCCCCAACACATCGGCATCCGTCTCGCCCGGTAAACCGATCATAAAGTACAGTTTCAGCTTATCCCAACCTTGTTCGTAGGCGGTTTTTACCCCCCGCAGGAGTTCTTCGTTGGTTAACCCTTTGTTAACGATATCGCGCATTCGTTGGGTCCCCGCTTCCGGGGCGAAGGTGAGGCTACTTTGTCGCATTCCGCCGACAATATTGGCGATATTTTCATCAAAGCGATCGACCCGCTGACTGGGTAAGGACAGCGAGACGTTTTGATCTTTGAGGCGATTTTTGATTTCGACTCCCAAGGCGGGTAAGGCTAGATAATCCGAACAACTCAGCGATAATAGGGAAAATTCATTATATCCGGTGGCTTTCATGCCTTTTTCGATGGCATCGACAATGGCTTCGGGTTCCACATCTCGGGCCGGACGGGTTAACATTCCCGGTTGACAAAAGCGGCAACCTCTCGTACAGCCCCGCCTAATTTCCATTGTCAGGCGATCGTGGACGGTTTGGACGTAGGGGACCATTGTGATCGAATAGGCGGGCATGGGAGTCGCCACGCGCCGGAGAATGCGCTTGGGAACGTCTGGGCGGTTGGGATGCACCGATCCGTCTGCTGCCATGTCGTAGAATTGAGGCACGTAGACCCCCGGAATTTGTGCCAAGTCCAGGAGTAGGTCTTCTCGGCTTAAATTGTTGGCCTTGCCTTCTTCGAGAATTAGGCCAATTTCGGGTAATAATTCTTCTCCGTCTCCCAAGGCGATCAAGTCGAAAAAGTCGGCGTAGGGTTCGGGGTTGGAGGTGGCGGTTTGTCCGCCGGCAAAGATTAAGGGATATTGTCCGAAGGGAGTGTTGCCGTCGGGGTTTTGCCGTTCTTTCCAAGTTAAGGGAATTTTGGCTAAGTCTAGCATTTCTAGGATGTTGGTTGCTCCGAGTTCGTAGCTTAGACTGAAGCCGAGAATGTCAAAGTCTTGGAGGTGCCGCCGGGACTCTACGGCAAATAGGGGGGTTTCGGTTTGGCGGAGTTTTTCGGCGAGATCGGGGGCGGGGAGATAGGCGCGATCGCAAAGTTGGCGAGGTTGGGTGTTGAGGATGTTGTAGAGAATGATATGGCCCAGGTTGGAGGCGCCGACTTCGTAAATTTCGGGATAGGTTAATGCCCAACGGACTTTGGCTGAGTCCCAGGGTTTATGTTTGGCCCCCAACTCGTTCCCTAAATAGCGGGCGGGTTGGTGTATATCGGGGGTAATGAGTTTTTCGACTGCTACTGCCACTGTAAACCTCGCTGTGCATCAGTTTCTGGGTTCAAAGATAGATTTTACTGAGTCACCGCATCGTTTATTGACTGTTTCAGTGTGACTCTTGTTTGTTGATTGATTAATAGTTCTTCATTATTTTATCGGAATTTTATCGGATTTTTAACGTTATGGATTGAGCAGATCTCGACAAAAGTGGTAAGTTGAGGTAGGGGAGTTGGATGTACGAGCCGGAACAAATTTGTTTGTCCAGCCATCTGAGTTGATCAGATCCGCTTGGGTTGAGTCGGTTGAAAATTGGACATTCTATCAGGGTTTTTGGTTGGATTGCCAGTTTTGGTGATGCAGATCACTTTAAACTTAACTTTAAGATCACAAGCGTCGAACGGTATTCGTTAGAGAATTAACAAAAGCAGAGTTACCCCAATAGCAATCATGGCAGCTACCAATGTAATTCGCCAACTTGTTTCCAAGGCACTTTATTTCAAGCGCTTGACACCTGAGATCGAACAGGAGATCAATACTGAACTCACTCGACTGGGTTATATTTCGGATACGGACTATGAAGCCCTAGAACTGTTAATGGAAGAAATGGATGCGGGGCGGGTTCAACTGGTTCCGAGTCCTTAAAATCAAACCGCAAAACCTAGAGCAATTGGTGCATCTATATGATAAAATATTGCACCTCATTCTAGAACGGTTTTGACTGAAATTTTAGGTTGAATTTGTATAAATAAATTTTATAGAATTCAAGCTAATCTCTGAGTGGTTTCCCGAAAATTGTTCTATTGTGATTGTTTTTGTACGGCAATAGACCCATCGTTTTTGAACGGCTTATTACATAAGATGGTTTTTCAGTCCGATCTGAACCTCTAAAACTCAACTTTTTTGGTATGATCTCTAGGCTATGCCTATCGCCTGTTATGAGCGCTCATGCAATTTGCCAAACGTCTAGAGAAGATTCCCCCCTACTTGTTCGCCGCAATTAACCGCAAGCGAGAAGAATTACTCGCCCAAGGGATAGATCTGATAAATTTGGGAGTTGGCGATCCGGATTTACCGACTCTAACTCCGGTGCTGCAAGCGATGCACGCAGCTTTAGACGATCCTCAAACTCACAATTATCCGCCCTACCAAGGCTTAAATGAATATCGCCAAGCAACGGTAAACTGGATGGAACGTCGGTTTGGGGTGGTTGGACTGGACCCGCAAACGGAAGTGATTTCTTCGATCGGGTCAAAAGAAGCCATTCACAACACCGCTTTGGCTTTTGTTGAACCGGGAGATTTAACGTTAATTCCCGACCCCGGTTATCCAGTTTATCGCACTTCGACCCTATTTGCAGGGGGAGAACCTTATTTGTTACCCTTGAAGCCTGAAAATCGGTTTCTTCCGGATTTAAGTTTGGTTCCCGAAGAAGTCGCCCGTAAAGCTAAGTTACTTTGGATTAATTATCCGAATAACCCCACCGGTGCGGTTGCTTCTTTGGAAGATTTTGCGGAAATGGTGGCGTTTTGTCGAGAATATAATATCCTGCTTTGCCACGATCACGCCTATTCTGAAATTGCTTTTGATGGCTACCAACCGCCGAGTATTTTGCAAGTTCCGGGGGCGAAAGAAACTGCAATTGAGTTTCACAGCTTATCGAAAACTTACAATATGACCGGTTGGCGAATTGGGTTTGTTGTGGGTAATTGTATCGGAATTCAAGGTTTAAGTCAAGTTAAGAGTAATGTCGATTCGGGCGTGTTTAAAGCGATTCAAAAAGCGGCTATTACTGCTTATTCGACGTTAGAAGCCGACCGCGAACCGATGGTTTCTATTTATCAAAAACGCCGGGATATTTTGGTTGAGGGGTTAAAATCGATGGGATGGTTAATAGAAGCGCCGAAAGCCACGCTTTATGTTTGGGTTCCGGTGCCGTCGGGTTATACTTCTACAGAGTTTGTGACTTTACTATTAGAAAAATGCGGGATTGTTGTTGCTCCCGGTAGCGGTTATGGTTTGGCGGGAGAAGGGTTTATTAGAATGGCAATTACGATTAGTGAAGAACGAATTCAAGAAGCGATTGAACGGATGAAAAAGGCGGGGATTTGTTACTGTTAATCACTTCTTTCTACTGTTGATCGACCTCTCCCCAACTTTCTCCGAACGGGAGAAGAGACCGGAAGAGGATTAAATAAGAATTATTTTCCCGAGGTCAATCAAACTAACAGCTTGACTCGGGCTTTGTGATCAAATAATGAACCCTGAAAACTTCATTCTTAGTCGGATTGGGACTGAATAAAAATTGGCGATCAAGTCTCATCTTAACGCATAATAGAAAATGATCAAGTGTTGAGCAGGATTGTAGAGGTCAAAAACATGGTCTTAACAGCCCAACAATTAGAGGCTTTGATGCCAGATGCGTCAGAACTAGAGAGTGATGAACCTGAAATGGAAAGTTCTTTACATTATACCCAGTTATTAATATTGGTGAGTTGTTTAGAATGGCTCTGGCGAGAACGGGAAGATTTTTTTATTGGAGCTAATTTAACGATTTATTTTAGCCGTCAACAATTGCGAAATCGGGAGTTTCGAGGGCCTGATTTTTTTCTAGTTAAACCTACAGAAAAACATCCCCGCAAGTCTTGGGTCGTTTGGGAAGAAGAGGGAAGATATCCCAATTTAATTATTGAGTTACTCTCGCCTTCCACCGCAAATGTAGATCGAACTGATAAAAAAGAACTCTATCAAAATCGATTTCGGACACCCGAATATTTTTGGTTTTCTCCCGAAAATTTTGAGTTTCAAGGATTTAGATTGATTGGCGATCAATATGAAGAAATTTCTCCCAATTCTAATAACTGGCGTTGGAGCGAACAGTTGGGGTTATATTTAGGTGTTGAACAGGAGGTTTTGCGGTATTGGACAGCCGAAGGAAATTTGGTTCCAACACCGACAGAAGCGGCTCAAGAAGCGGAAATTCGCGCCCAAGAAGCGGAACTTCGCGCCCAACAACTGGCCGAACAATTGCGATCGCTTGGTATTGAACCGCAGTAAAATTTTATTTAATTATTTGGAAAATACATCGGGATAAGCTTGCCAAACCTGACCAATAAAAGCCCGCAGTTGTTGATGGGCGGTTGTCGCCGCGTGGGAGGTTTTTCCGTCGGGAGAGTCTAAGCGAACTAACAGGGGAATCACTTCTGTATCCAAAGCGGGTTGAAATAATTTTAACGGCCAAATGAGGTCAGAACTCTCTCGCAAATTGTATAGCGTTTGGGGCGAATTTTCCCACGAGGGAGGTTGAGGAGAATGAGGATCACCTGAAAATTCTAACAACATTAGTGGCCGTACCCAACAAACCTGACGAGCGCTAACGACTTGGATCACTTCTGCATAGAGAAAATAACGCTCGTGGGTGAGTTTAACAATTTGACCGGATTGAAATGGAAAATTGTCCATTGTTACTCGGGTAAACAAAAAAGATCTAATTGATCTATTTTGGATATAAATTTTAGCACCGATCAAGTTCTGTTAAAACAGTGGTTAAATCACCAATCAGATGTTTTGCATTTTGTTTGGCTGAACCCTGACAATAGTTGGCAACGGATAAGGGTTTCCCAATATTAACTCGAACCCGACAACCCCAACGGGGAACAATAGGCGTGTAATGCAGGGACATGGGTACAATTTGAACATTCAGGTTGGCTTGACTGGATTCGGCTTGTAGGGCCAAACGAGCGAGTCCGGGTTTGAGGGGGTGAACTTCATTATCTTGAAAAATATTACCTTCGGGGAAAATCACCATCATTTCTCCCTGACGGAGCAATTCTACCCCATAGCGGAGCGTGGCAATACTGGGATGTCGGGGATTGACCGCAAACCCTCCTAAACGGCGGATAAACCACCCCTGGATGCCCTTCATTTCGTCTTCTGTGACCATAAATCGTAAATCCCGTCCGGAAACACAACGGCCCGTAGCGTAAGGCATCATTAGGGCATCCCAGCGAGAACGGTGGGTGGGTGCGAGAATCACAGGCCCGGTTTTGGGAAGGTTTTCTTGGCCGATGACCTCTATTTTGCGGAAATAAGAGGGTAGGACGAGGAAACGACCAAGCGGATAAGCTAGAGCAGTTAGCCAGGGCGACACCGGAGAGATGGTCAATTTTCCCTTGGGAGAGGTTGGCATTTTCAGGGGTGATTCTTTGAAGTCAAGTGTCATCATAAGTGGATCGGTGTTGAATTGATTTCTTGACTCTAAGGTAAATTTTTTATCCTGTGCTGTCGTTTATCTAAATGACAGTTCTTATACTGTCTTGGCTTGGAGGGGAAAGGGGCCAATTCACTCACCGCCTCCTGTAGGGGCGGGTTCGGCTTACAATCTTTACTACTACTCAAAGATTTACATAAACCCGTCCCCAAGTCGAAGGAAACAGTCAGGGGTATGTATCCTGAGTTGGGCTAAGATTAACCTTTTTTTAACCTTTGAGCCGGTGATGATCCTGACGACGTTCGGCGAACCAGGATTGTAACTGTTGGCGACAAGCTGACTCCAGAATTCCGCCTAAAACCTCCAAACGGTGGAAGGAATAAGCACTATCGGGAATGTTGGCAACGGTGCGAATTGTACCAGTCTTGGGATCGTCTACTCCGTAAATGAGAAGCTGAATTCTCGCTTGCACAATCGCTCCGGCACACATCGGGCAGGGTTCTAGAGTAACATAGAGTGTACATTGGTTTAAATGCCAATCTTTTAGCTTTTGGCCTGCGGTTCGCAGGGCTAAAATCTCTGCATGAGCGGTTGGATCGCTATCGCGTTCTCGTCGGTTTTCTGCTTCTGCGAGTAACTGACCTTGAGCATTAATAATAACTGCTCCGACGGGGATTTCTCCGGCTTCTCCAGCCCTTTGAGCGAGGTCTAAGGCTCGTTTCATCCAGTGACAATGGGTGCTATACCAATCCATATTTTTGGATTTTTGATCGAATCATTGATTGAGCAAACTGAGAGGGTCTGAAAATCATAGTCAAGTTTCTGAGATTCCATCAATTTTTACTGTTATATCTCGATTGTGTTCGAGAGTATAATCATTGAGGATAACTTAATCTTAGCGTTTTGAAAACTGAGTACAAATCTTAATAAGAAGAATGGGTTTGAGATTCAGAAAAAATTAATACAAGCATCAGATAAAATTTTTAAAATAGGAATAGATAGGCTATTGTTTATCGAGTTGGGGGTGAACAGTGATTCCGGTTGGGGTGGGTTCTGTAGGATATGTACACCCGCTTGGGGATTGAACTGAACTCAAGTCACCTCAGCTTAATTTTAGACAAAAATTAGCCGAAAAGCTAGCCGTTGTACAACTTAGCTTCAAAAAGCCGATAATTCGGTGATGAACTCAGTATAAATTTTCACTTCGGGGTGTTTGAAGCATGATTTTCTGAAATTGATTCGGAAGTCTTCGCTCTATTTCAGAAAGTCGATAGAACTTGTCTCTTAACGAGTTAGGATAATCTCATGTTTAATTTTCTCGAAGATGGCTTTGTTTTAGAAAACAAAGTTAATTCATTTATTGTTGACTCCGGTTTATACACCCATCTAGAAAGTTTATCTGTTTCTAGTGATTATGATCGGATATTGAGTTTAGCAGTTTCCGAGTTTCAAGAGATGAACACGGGAAATGAGAACTTAATGGGCAGCGATATTAATGATACCATTACCGGGGGTGAGGGAGATGATGTTCTTGCCGGAAATGGAGGAAATGATGATCTTTATGGCGAGCCGGGTAATGATACATTGTCAGGCGGTTTCGGGGATGATTTTATCGTCGGACAAGAGGGAAATGATCTGCTAGAGGGCGGTATGGGGATAGATTTTTTGCTGGGGGGTTTGGGAGAAGATACTATCGTTTTAATGAACGAAACCCAAGCGAACTCGATGCCTTTTGCCGATGTAATTGTTGATTTTGACCCGTTATCAGATCGAATAAAATTACCGGATAATTTGCCGGAATCTAACCTGCTTTTAGAGCCGATATTTCTAGAAAATGGTGCGATCAACACTTTAATTATTGATCGGTTAAATAATCGGGTATTAGCTTCGGTATTAAATACAATTCCCAGCCAGTTAGATGGTCGTTTAATTGCGACGGCGATCGCATCGGATTCTACTTTAGGTCAAGCCACAAACTTGGGAACGTTAGGAAGCGTTACGGTGAGTGAATTTGTGGGAGATGTAGCCCCCCAAGATATTTATCGGTTTGATATCGAGATTGATAGCGATATTAATATTGTGCTTGAGGGTTTAACGGCGGATGCGGATGTAGTGTTGTTGCAAGATATTAATAATAATCAAGAAATTGATATTACCGATATTATTAATACCTCTCAAAAACCGGATAATTTGCCGGAGTCTTTGTCAATTAATGCTTTGCTGGCGGGAACTTATTACGTTGTTGTTTATCAATATCAGGGCGATACGGCTTATAATTTAACGGTTTCTGCCACACCCAATCCCCAATTTAATAATCCGACAATCCTTGAAGGGTTTGATAGCCGTTTTGGGTACGGTTTAACCGATGCTTCGGCTGCGGTTTCTCAAAGTTTGGGAGTGCCTGATTTTCCCGATGTTGCCGATTTGGGCGGTAATGATTGGGGGCGAGATTTAATTGGTGCGCCGGAAGTTTGGACGCAGGGAATCACGGGAGAAAATGTGGTGGTTGCGGTGATTGATAGCGGCGTTGATTATAATCATCCCGATTTATTTGCTAATATTTGGAGTAATTCCGATGAAATTCCGAATAATGGGATTGATGATGATAATAACGGCTATGTAGATGATAGTCGAGGTTGGGATTTTGTGGAGCAAGATAACGATCCGATGGATTTGAATGGTCACGGAACTCATGTGGCGGGAATTACCGGTGCGAGTAGGGATGGAGTGGGAATTACAGGGGTTGCTCCCAATGCTGAAATTATGCCTGTACGAGTATTAGATAGAAATGGTTTTGGTAAGGTTAGCGATGCTTTAAGGGGGATTCGTTATGCAGTAGAAAATGGGGCGGATGTGATTAATTTGAGTTTGGGAGGAAATGATTATATTAGCGAGGTTTTAGATACGATTAGTTGGGCGGTTGAACAGGGAGTTGTTGTGGTTATTGCTGCGGGAAATGAAAGCAGAAGTTTCCCGTCTTATCCGGCGCGTTTTGCCAATCAATTTGGAATTGCGGTGGGATCTGTCGATCGCAATAATCAACTTTCAAGTTTCTCCAATCAAGCGGGTATTTTACCGCTTAATTATGTGGTTGCACCGGGAGGAGACGGGGGTTTTTCCGATGTTGGGGATATTTATTCAACGGTACCGGTTGCTTCTGGGGTTCCCTATCGATTTCTTTCGGGAACTTCGATGGCGGCGCCCCACGTTTCGGGTGTGGTGGCGTTGATGTTGCAAGCCAATCCCAATCTAACGCCCACTCAAGTTGAGGATATTTTAATTCAAACCGCAGATCCTTCTACAAAGATTGAATTAACATAAATCCGATCTGAGAAACCGGGTTCGATCACGAAAAATAGAGGGGATTCAGCTAAAAGCAGTCGCCAGAAATCCGGTTTGTGATCAAAAATAAAACTCCCCTAGTATCGATACCAGGGGAGATTTGGGGGAACTCAATCAACCTTTGATAGTATTGTCGTTGAAAGAGGGGGTTTGTGGCTTCATCCTAAAGGATTAAATTTCATCCCAACCCCCTACTCCTGAAGACATGACATAACTGGTAACGCTGGCTTCAAAGAAGTTGGCTTTGGTGTGGGCTTCTTTTTTGGTATCTGAAAAACGTTCCAGGTGAGTGTAGGGACTTTTGCTGTACCGGGGTTCAGAATAGAGGGGTTGCAAACCAATTGAACGCAATCTCGTATTGGCGAGATATTTGGTATATTGTTCGGTGCTGGTGTCGGTAATTCCTAAGATATTAGTGCCGACAATATGATTGGTCCAGCGACATTCGTGTTGTACTGCGGTGTCAAACATTTCATAAATTTGTTCGACGGAATGGGGGAAAATTTGTCGGGCTTCGGGAATTAATTTTTGGAACAAACGAACGTGTGAAAGTTCATCCCGATTAATCATTTTGAAAATATCGGCTGACCCCGGCATTAACATTCGAGAGGCGAGGTTATAGAAATAGATAAACCCGTTATAAAAGTAGAGTCCTTCCAGTAAAAAGTCGGCCATTAATGCGACAAAATAGTTCTCGGCGTTGGGATTATCGATGTAGTTTTGATAGAATCGGGCGATAAATTCACAGCGATCGCGCAAAACCGGATCGGTGCGCCAAAAGTCATAAACAAATGTTCGGCGATCCGAGGGAATAATGGTTTCGATCATGTATTGATAGCTTTGGTTGTGCATGGCTTCTTGAGAGACTTGTTCTGCCATACACAAGCTAATTTCGGGGGCGGTCACACTACTTTTTAGGTGGGGAATATTGCAGGTTTGAATGGAATCTAAGAAGGTTAAATAAGACAATATTCCATCAAATGCCCGACGTTCATCTGCGGTTAAATTTCCATAATCAACGACATCTTGAGTAATATCTAGCTTCTCGGGAACCCAAAAGTTCTCTCGCATTTGTTTATACAAACCAACAGCCCAAGGGTATCGAACATCATTCAATTGCATGAGGTTGGTTGTATCTCCAAACCAAATTGAACGGTGTTCGAGATCGTCATTCCCATCCGGGTTAAAAATGGGATTAATGGGCATTTTTGAGGTGGGTTTGCTGTTAAAAGCGTCCAGGGTTGTTGTCATGGTTTGTGAGTAAATTTGAGCGATGTTCCAGTTGATAGGTTTGAGTTAATCGTCGTTAGTTGGCGCGAGTTATAAACCGCAACAACTAACGACGAATTGACAGATTAGTTCGCGCAGGCGGTACAGGTTTCGTCGGCTTCTTTGAAGCTGTCACGCTGTACCGTTCTAATATAATAGATCGCTTTACAGCCTTCTTGCCATGCCAGAACTAAGGTTTCAAAAATATCCTTAGCTTTGATAGAACGTTCGGGTTCCTCGGGGAAATAAACGCCTTGATTTAAGTTGAAAATCAACTCCATCGAAATTCCGGTATCAATCCATTTTTGAATGGTGGCGACGGCTTTAACAACGGTTTGTTGATTGAGGGTTTTATTTTCGGGGTAAAACCAGAAATAATCCCGAATAAAAGGCGGTGCAATGGGGACGGTTCCTTTCGCCCATTTGTCGTAGAAAAAGCGACTGTAACAGGGTAAAATACTGGCCGTACAGCCTTGAACCAAGGAAGATGAAGTATTGGGGGCAATGGCGGTAATATGAGAGTTGCGAATCCCGTATTTTTGGATATCTAAACTCAATTGTTGCCAGCGTTCTTTTTGGTCAGCATTCTCCAAAAACCATTCTACAGGTTTCGCCCCGATTAACTTTCCTTCACTCCAAGAACTTCCTGCAAAAGCCGGATATGCGCCCCTTTCTTTTGCCAATTCCATTGAGGTTTTTGTGCAGTAGTAACCAATATCTTCAAACAGGTGACTGATGGCGTCTAAATCCTGATAAGAACGTCGATTTTTCGCCAACCAATCCGCCAAACCCATCGCCCCAACGCCAATGGTTCGGTATTTTTGATTGTGAATTTTGCTGTCTTCAAAGGGAGGACAAGTTAACTCAATGGTATTGTCGAGTAAACGCACGGCAATTTCACAAATTTCGGCTAATTCTCCGTCTTCGAGATTGGCTAAATTTAAACTATTGAGGTTGCAGGTATGGGCTTCTTTTCCCGGAGAAACGTTTGACCAACTTTCTTGACACAAATTCCCCCCCGGAATATATCCTTCGTGGGAATTGGGGTTGGCGCGATTTGCAGTATCTTTAAACCAGAGATAGGGCATTCCGGTTTCAACCTGCGATCGCATCATGGTTTTAAACAGTTCCCTAGCATTTATTTTCTTGTAGAGTGTTAAAGTTTTGTCTAAGTTTTGTTCGATTTCTTGATAAGCAAACTCAAACTTTTCACCCCACAATTCTGCCAGTTCAATCCCCAATTTAGTTCGCACCTCAAAAGGGTCAACCAGCGTCCATTCTTCTTTGGCAATCACCCGACGCATGAACTCATCGGGTATTACTAATTGGGGAAAGATATCATAAGCTTTACGACGTTGGTCCGTTAATGTTCATCTTGATTCGCGACATCAAGACTGTCTTCAGTGTCACTTCTTTTTGGGAGAAGAAGTTGTTCTTTTGTAAAGCTTAAACTCGGGGAGATTGAAGACTACTTACACTTTCATGTAAGACCAGACTATATCTTTATCCTGTAATAATTTAGAGATTTTACGACAGGATACCTCCTACTTCCACTCGCTTGAGTGTACTTCCGTTTGGAATAGTCGTTGAACCCGATTCATTTAACAGAATCTCGGCTGCTGATTGCCCATTGTTTCATCTGTTTTATTTTTAAACGTTCACACTGACTATTTCTAGTTATGTTGTCGTTAAAACAGCTTTAGGGTTTCCCAGCAATTCAGGAGGTGCATTCATATCATTACTGATATAAAGGGCTAAAATTAACCATTTTCCGTCTGCATTTCTAGAAATTCTGGCACGTCTAAATGCCAAACATCCAAACTAACCGTAATTGCGCCGGCCCTGCGGCCGCCCTGATTGACTGCGATCGCGGTATCATTTAATAATTTAATCCAAGGAATCACCCCTCCAGAAGTATTTGCTTTGCCCATAACCCAACTGCCGGTGGCGCGAACTCGGCTGACATTTGTACCCACACCGCCCCCATTTTTAGAGATTCTAGCCGCATCTTTGATGGTGTCAAAAATACTCTCTAAGTTATCATCCATGCTGGTAATAAAACAGCTACTTAGAGAACCTTTCGGAATTCTAAGATTCGCTAAAATAGGCGTCGCTAAGGAAATTTTACGCTTGGCAATGGCTTCATAAAATTGTCTTGCCCAATATAATCGTTTTTCCGATTTTTCGACGGAAGCTAACAGCAACGCACAGGTTAATAGAGCTTCTTGGGGCAATTCATCGGTCAACAAATAGCGTTTTGTCAACAACACCGCCCCGGCATAATCATAATCTTTATCCCATTGTGGATCGATCCAAGTTCCCGCTTGTTGCAGTTCTTCTTTGGTGTAGGTTAATATTCTTGAATCATATTCGTGAGTTTTAACTTTTGATTGAACGGTGCGGGCATAGTTTTCGTAGCGATAGCCTCGGTGGGCGAGTGTATCTTTCCACAAACTCCAGATGTGCAGCCTCCCCGCTACATAACGCCAGTCGGGTTCTGAGGGGCTACACAACTCTAACGCACAGTTGATCAGGTTGTCTTGAATTTCGCGGGTTGTCACCCCATCTCGCAGACGAGTTGTTAACCCGGCTTCCAGGGTGATCGGGTTGGCGTCCAAGTCCGCACAAGCCCAATTCACGACTTTACGGATTTTTGAGATGTCCAAGTCGGCTCGCGATCCATCTCGCCGGATCACTTGAATTTCGCTCTTTGTTGAGGGAATGGCCGTTGGGTGTAGGGTCTGCATACTCAAACTTCTTCATTTTAATGACATTTTTCCAATGTACTCTATAACCAGATATAGTGATAGTCATTGACAAACTTTCAAATTTACGCTACATTTGGTGTAATTAAAAGTATAACTTAAGGTAGATTTTTTCAAAATTAGGTATACCTATATACATAAAAATACACTTGATTTCTAAATCAAGAAAGGTGACTAGATTATATTTTAGCGATTGTATTGTTTAAGATAATCTTCCGAATTGTAGGTTCAAAATATTGTTAAAAAAATATTGGGTTGTGACCTCTCCCCCAACCTCCCTCGACCCCTCTATAATCTCCCTCCGATCCCCCCTTAATCCCCCCTTAAAAAAGGGGGTGGGGAGATACAATTGTCCTTAAATATTGGGTTATATCATGTCCGGCTAATCAATCATCATTCTTTCTGTAGGGGCGCGCCTCAGCTAAAATCTTTACTACAACTCCGAGATTAAGGTAAACCCGCCCCCGCCCCCATAACAAGTATTAATCAACCGGACATCATATTATGACCTCTCCCCCAGCCCCTCTCCTACAAGGCGAGGGGGGAATTTTAACACTAATTAAAATTGACAAATAGATTTGGGTTGTACCGGACATTGTTTTTTCTCAATCGGATTTTCTTGTAACCCCAAATAGGTGAGATTATCCAAAGGAGAAAGGGATTCTATCGTTTTAATTTGATTACTCCAAAGGTTAAGTTCGGTTAGGTTGGTTAAACTAGCTAACGGTTTAACGTCGGTAATTTTATTTTCATCTAAATACAAAATCACCAATTCATTTAAATTCGAGAGGGGTTTGACATCAACAATCTCGTTTTTACTTAATCCCAGTCGCGTTAAATCTTGGAGATTTGAGAGGGGTTTGATATCACCAATTTTATTATCAATTAAGTTCAAATCTTCGGTTAAGTTGGAGAGAGAACTTAAGGGTTTAATATCCGAGATTTCATTACTTCTCAGTTGGAGAGTTGTTAAGTTTTCTAAATTAGAAAGGGGTTGAATATTGGTAATGTTGTTTTCGCTCAGACTTAAGGTTTCCAGTTGAGTCAGCGAAGATAAAGAACTAATATTTGTAAGTTTATTACTGTCGAGGTTTAGTTCTTTTAAATTACTGAGATTAGATAAAGAACCAATTTCCTCAATTTCGTTGGTTTTGAGGTTTAATTTCGTTAAATTTGTAAGTTCGGATAAATCGGTTATATTGCTGATTTTATTTGCGTTTAAACTGAGTTGAGTTAAATTTTCTAGATTTGCAATTACACTCAAATCTTGAATTTGATTTTCACTGAGACTCAAATTCGTTAAATTATTCAGTTCTGAAAGCGGAGTAATATCGCCAATTTTATTACTGTCTAAACTGAGTTCGGTTAATCCTGAGAGGTTAGAAAGCGGTTGAATATCTTCGATCTCATTTTTATAAAGAAGTAATATTTCTAAATTCGGTAAATCGGCGAGAGGACTCAAATCTTGAATCAGGTTGCTGCTTAGATTGAGTCGGGTTAAATTGGTTAAAGTCGATAAAGGAGTTACGTCTGTGATTTTATTTTCACTGAGGTTGAGACGGGTAAGATGAGGTAAGGTAATTAACGGAGAAAGATCGCTAATTTTGCTGCGACTGAGATCGATTTCTGTGACTTCCAAAAGTCGTTTTTGAGCTAATTTACAGTCGGTTACTCCGGCGACTTGCAATAAAATATTAACGGTTTGTTGAGTTTCTAACGGCAAAGTTTCACGGCTAGAACACCAATCTGAGAAGGTACGATAATCTTTAGCTTGTGGTGAAGGTGTTGGCTGAGGTGTAGACTCTGAAGACTCGGGAATGAAAGGTTCAAAGGCGGTTTCTAGCACTGAACAATTGGAAATTCCCCAACCCAAACTCAGGACTACAGACAGTTTAATTCCCGCTTTAAGAGGTTGCAATTTCAACATATTTACCTCCAGAAAAACTCATTCGGATTTATCATTTTGTCAAACCTCCTCAGTGAACACACGACCGCCCTTTTTACTATTATTCCATCTTTTGTACCAATTTTGTATCTATCATGGGGTTATTTTTTTCTCCAGTTGTGAATATTCCAGGTGTTTAAATCCCAAGGGGTTAACTCAACGCCTGTAATTTGATTGTTTACTCCGATTATATCGGCTCGATGGACCAACGGAATGACTATCGCATTTTTGACTAACAGATCGTTCATCTGAATAAATAATTGTTGGCGTTTTTGCGGATCGAGTTCCGTTGTTGCCTGTTTCCATAGATTATCATATTTTTGATTACAATAGCGCGAAGCGTTGTCTCCCGTCCAGTTATTGGCTTTTTGGGGGATTTCATCACAAGTATAGGTTTTTAAATAGGCGGTTGGATCGGGACTGGTGTTTCCGGTGGAAAACATTTGTAAGTCTGCATAAAAGTGTTCTACGGTGTCGGAGTTAGCCGGATCTCCGGAAAAATAAACACTCGGATCGATACTTCTGAGTTCAACTGAAATACCAATTGATTCTAATGACTGTTTGATCACTTCTTGGGTTTTTTGTCGAAGGGGATTAACGGAAGTTTGAAATAAAACTTTCATTTCTACGCCGTTTTTATCCCGAATTCCGTTATTGTTGCTATCTTTCCATCCGGCTTCCTCTAATAAATTTTCTGCTTGTTTGAGGTTAAATTCATAGCCGGTATTTTCGGAAACAAATTGTTGGGGTGCGACGATAAAATTCGCCGTTGCTGTTCCCGTAACGCCATAAAGTTGATTGGCTATTGTTTCTCGATCTATCGCCAAACTCAAGGCTTGACGTACAGATTCATCGCTGAAAAAAGGATGGGGATTTTTTAAGCTAGAACGTTCGCCTTCGGAGGTAGATTTATTGGGATCGGTTTGATTGATTAATACTCGTTCCATCAACGAACCAAAGTTAGAAATTATCTTTCCTTTTCCTCCGGTTTCTAACTGTTTTAAAACGCCGGCTTCGACTTGTAAATTGTACGCATAATCAGCATCTCCTGTTTGTAAAACCGCTCTCGCTGCGGATGTTGCATCCCCTCCGCCTTTGAGTTCAATTCGTTGAAAACTGAGCGTTTCTGCGTCTCTAAAATTGGGGTTGGGTTCGTAAATAACCACATCTCCGGGTTTAAATTCTACAACTTGATAAGCACCCGTTCCCACCGGGTTTAAATTGGCGGGTGCTTGACGAGAATTTGCGCCGTTGTAGTCTTGAAATTTGTGTTTGGGTAAAATCATTCCTTCGGTACCCACGAACACTAAAAACCAACCGGGTGTTACATCTTTAAAGTTTATTTTAACGGTAAAATCATCTATTTTTTCAACGTTTTCAATAATTTTATAGGTTCCTGCGCTGGAAGAACCGACATCGGGATTGCTGATAAATTCATAAGTAAAAATCACATCATCGGCTGTGAAAGGCGTTCCATCTGACCATTTTAGATTTGGTTTTAATTTCCAGGTAACTGATTTTCCATCGTTAGCAATTCCGCCATTTTCTACTGTGGGAATTTCTGCGGCTAAAAAGGGTATGAGTTCCCCTTGGTTGTTGAAACTGGCGAGGGGTTCTAAGGTGATGCGACTGGCTTCGGCGTCTTTAAATCCTGTGGATAAATGGGGGTTGAGAATGGTCGGCGCTTGCCAATATAATAGTCTTAAAGTGTTATCTGGGGTTGTGTTAGAATTTGTAGATTGTTGGGTTTGAGGTTGGGATGTACAAGAATTGATCCAGAGTAAACTTACAAAAATGCTAAATAATATTTTAGAGTGTTTTTTCATTGGATGATATCGAGTGAAAATTAATGATTTTAAATATCATACCCCGATTGGATGTTTAGAATCAATTTTCTGTTAAAATTAACTGCATGGCTTGATTTAACATCTCATCTCGACCAACTAACTGTTCTAATTGTTCGGGTTCAAAACGTCCTTCTTCTACTTCTAGAGAAGCTTTGTTAATGGCTTGGGGATAAGCTTCTTTTAGGGTATTTAAGAGTTCTTCTGGCGGTAAATAAACCCCTCCAGATTTCCGACGTTTATTTTTGGCTCTAATTTCTAAAATCGAGTTGCGAATTGACACATCCCAGGAACGAGTTGTGCGATGTTCTGCTTGTTGTTTTATGATATGAATTAATAGAATTACCGCGTAACTGCGAATATTGTTAATAATGTCGTCTCTGCTCATTTCTTCTAATTCATTGACAATCGCTAGCGAACCTTGAATATCACCTTTGAGGAGGAGTTCTTTAAGTTGAAGAATTTCTTCCATGACTCGGATTAAAATTAATCGGGTTTGACTCTATTTTATCAGACTTTTTATTAAAACCAATTTTAAGCCATAACACCCCGAGATAAAATTCCCAATATCTTGTTAACATTGTCGATGAAATATTCTCCTAAATCAATTTCTACGGTATCGTTTTGGAGTCTAATAAATTTCCAAATACTTCCCGTTGTCACCGCACCATAAATCGTTTTAATTTGATTTTCTTCTCGTTCGTTAAACAATCTAGCCGCGACCATTTCTGCAACGCACTGACCCAAACCAGCATTCAAATTTTCTTTCTTCGCTTCAACAATGAGAATAACGGGAGCCGTCATCATCAAAAGTTCTGGAGAACGGCTAATTAAAAAATCACAAATTCCTTTTAAACCTTGTTCTTCATCCACGTTAAATTCTATTCCCGAAAACAAGCTAATTTGTGAGTTTAACTGTTTTCTCAGTTCAATGAGAAGGGGAGCAATGATCATCTCCGAACGTGCTTTTTCACTGTTGCTGGCGAGCGCCAACGGAATATTATATTCTAAAGTCTCTCTCAAATATTGACTGCACTATAACTCTGGAGTATTCTCAAACAGATGTAGTTTTTCGGAGAGTTTTAAGTTAAACTGTTTGATAACTTTGTAGAGTGTAAAATCACTATAAGCCATCACTTTCTCCTTCTGAGTTATGCACAACTTTATTCCCCCGGAGCGCTTTTTTCCCTATCTAACCTGGACAGAAATAAACGAAATGTCCGACAAAGAAAACGTGGTGATTATTCAACCCATTGGATCGATAGAACAACACGGCCCCCATTTACCTGTAATTGTTGATTCTGCCATTGCTACAGCCGTAACCGGTCAAGCTTTAGCTAAACTTAATGCTGAGATTCCCGCCTACGCCCTGTCAACATTATTTTATGGCAAATCCAACGAACACTGGCATTTTCCCGGTACAATTACTTTGAGCAGCAACACCCTTTCTATGGTATTAATAGAAATGGGAGAAAGCATTTATCGGGCCGGATTTCGCAAATTAGTCTTTATAAATGCTCACGGAGGACAACCGCAAATTTTGGAAATGGTAGCGCGAGACTTGCATCAAAAATATGAAGATTTTATGATCTTTCCGTTGTTTGTATGGCGAGTTCCCAATGCGGCGACCGAACTATTAACCCCAAAAGAGTTAGAATATGGAATACACGCCGGCGACGCCGAAACGAGTGTGATGCTGTCAATTTTGCCGGAACAAGTCAGAAAAGATCGGGTTTTGTGCGAATATCCTCACAATTTACCCGAGAACAGTATGCTGAGTATGGAGGGAAAACTACCTTTTGCGTGGGTAACGCGAGATTTAACCCAAAGCGGGGTTTTGGGAGATGCAACGGTTGCAACTCAAGAAAAAGGTGATAAAATTTTAGAGTCTTTGGCTGAGAGTTGGGTGAAAGTGATTGGAGATATCTACAAATTTCGTCAACCTCAGCGTTATCATTTAGAAGAATAAAACAGAGTAACCGGGTTGAACTTTTTCCCAAATTTCTCTGTATAATTGGTGTCTGTAGTGATGCCGAACTCTGTAACAATAAACTTGAAGAAAGTCGAGGCTGAGGTCTTAATATGCTCAACAATTCTCCCATTAAACAAGCACTTCACCAAGGAAAAGCGCTCAAAGTCATTAGCGGCTTGATGAATTTTGACACTCAACGGGTAGTCGCAACGGTGAATGCAGCGACTCAGGGGGGTGCAACCTTCGTTGATATTGCAGCAGATGTCGGTTTGGTGCGGATGGCCCGGAACTTAACCGCTCTCCCCATTTGCGTTTCGGCTGTTGAACCCGCCAAGTTTGTTCCCTGCGTCGATGCGGGTGCGGACTTAATCGAAATTGGGAATTTTGACGCTTTCTACGCCCAAGGACTGCGCTTTGAGGCGGAGGACGTGTTGCGACTCACCGAACAAACGCGATCGCTCCTTCCCGATATTACCCTATCCGTGACCGTTCCCCACATTCTCGAACTCGACCGACAAGTCCAACTCGCTTTAGACTTGGTTGAAGTCGGCGCCGATATCATCCAAACCGAAGGCGGTACCAGTTCCCAACCCGTTCATCCGGGAACGTTGGGTTTAATGGAAAAAGCCGCTCCCACCTTGGCCTCCGCCTACGAAATTTCTCGGGCGGTATCGGTCCCGGTGTTGTGTGCGTCGGGACTGTCCAGCGTTACCGCACCTCTGGCGATCGCATCCGGGGCCTCGGGTATTGGCGTTGGTTCGGCGATCAACCGTCTCAACGATCAGGTCGCAATGGTGGCGGCGGTTCGCAGTTTGGTTGAAGCGTTAGCAACCGTTAGCCCTGCAAAAGTTCGGGTTTAAACCATAATATCATGTCCGACTAATCAATAATTATTGTGTAGGGGCGGGTTCTGCAATTATTTATGTTTTCCCACAGATAACTGATCTAAACCCGTCCCGGCCCCTAACAGAATTAATCAACCGGACATCATATAAAACCTTAGAAGAAAAGATAGGAAATGGGGCGGGTTTAGTTCAACCTCTGCGGGTTACGATAGAAGATTGCAGAACCCGCCCCTACCCAATAATTCTTAGTGAATCAAACCCGATATTACATACAATTCAAAAACCACATCAAATAATCTTCTATCAGTTGATAATTGGGAGAATTTTCATCCGTAACTTCTAAGTCTGCTAGGGGAAGAACAAAGGTTTTTTGATCACTCACTCGCTGAACTTCGACTAACAAACCATCAATTTCTGAGAGCGTTTCTGAAAATTTAACTAAGGTAAAAACATCGGTATAAGAAGGCTGAGTTTTTTTCAGCTTTTCATATTTACTCTGAGAACCTTCTCCAAATAGATAATCTTCCTCCCACAAAAATTCTTCAGTTCCGGTGAGATAGCAAGGTTTTTGAATATTTTTTTTCAGGTATTTCAGATATCGACTCAGGTTGGCTTCATCGACATATATTTCTCGATTTCCCAGAATCTTTTGAATTTTTGCTTCAAATTCTTCTTGATCGACATCTCCAAATTCCTGCATCAATTGTTCGGGGTCTAGTAATCCTAATGACTCCATTTGTTCGAGAACATTTGCCATCGATACCATTAAATGTTCCTGTTGATTTCCTTTACTTTTGTTATTCGGTCCCGTTAAAATCGTTTCATCAATTTGAATGGGTTGGATATCTTCAGGTGTAGGCTGTGGCTGACGTTTTTGATTTTTCTGATAAGATTTAGACATTATATTCTCACCTGACACAGATTGAGCGACTGAGTAGAATTTGATAGAGGCCTTAAAGCATTAACCCGTAGGAGGCAACGATGACACAACAACTGCACTCATTACAACCCGAAGTCTATCAAGGACAGTTCGGCGAATATACCATTACCGATAGCGATCGCATCGGTGTCATTATTTACCGCACTGGCTTAATGATAGCAGCCCTGTGCTTTGCTGTAGCCACAGGATTAGTATTATGGCAAGGGAATAACCCCCTTGTCCTCAAAGCCTTAACACCCCTCTATTTTTGTTTTTGGTTAGCCCTCGGTGTGAGCTTATTCACCATTCATATCTATCTTGCTATTCTACATCGCGCCTTACAACTCTTTTGGTGTATTGGCGGTGTAGCTTCTGTTATTGTAGCGTTTCAAAGTCCCGAACCGTTAGCCCTCACCGTCTACCATCAACCTTTAACTTTACTCGGAATTGGCTTTACTTTTGCGGCTATTACCGGAATTTACTTTAAAGAAGCCTTTTGCTTTAACCGCATGGAAACCAAACTGTTAACCCCTCTGGTTCCCTTACTTTTGTTAGGGTTTATGGTGGGCATTTGGTCTGCGATGAATCAAAAGTTTTTACTGTTTTTCTGGGCAATTCAATTTCTGATTTTTGCCGTCCGCAAATTGTTTCAAGAAATTCCTTCCGATATCGGCGATAAAAGTGTGTTTGACTACCTCCACGCCAAACGTGCAGAAGCCTAAACTCTCTCCCCGATTTAAGTGACTCTAATGCCCTCAATTCTGAACTGCAAAAAACTTCAGAAATTCGACCTAATTCGGCGTCAAGAAACTTGGACACTCACCCTCAAAGGGTGGGTTATTACTTTGTTGTTTTTGATGACAATGACTCTGGTTTCATGTTTCAATCTTTATCCTTTCCTCGCCGTTAACGCTCCCATTCAAGCCGATGCTTTAGTGATTGAAGGATGGATGCCGGACTATGCTATAAAAGCGGCTTTAGTTGAATTTGAAAAGGGGAATTATCAAAAAATTATTACCACCGGACTTCCCCTTTCTAAAGGATACTATTTAGCCGAATACAAAGACTTTGCTAACCTCACCGCAGCCACTTTAGTTAAACTCGGTTTAGATGAAACTCAAGTGATTGCCGTTCCCGCCCCCAATGTTATTCGTAACCGCACAGATGCCACTGCTATTGTACTGCGAGAATGGTTAAAAACCTATGATTTAAACATTAAATCGATTAATCTTTATTCCTTGGGGCCTCATTCCCGTCGGAGTTGGATTATTTTTAAAAAATATCTTCATCCCGATATTAAAGTTGGGATTATTTCTATTCCCTCAAAAGAAGATCAGGCGCAAAATTGGTGGCTTTCCAGTGAAGGATTTCGGACTGTAATTTCCGAATTTATTGGTTATCTTTATACTTGGTTTTTTAACTTTTTGGGTTAATTTTTGCCTGGAAACCAATTAAAAAACCCGGTTTCTCAAAGAAACCGGGTTTTTGGCTTATATGTTCAATTACTTCTGAGAGATTGAGATCAACTCACCCCGCACCGATAACAAACATTAATTAACTGAAAGATTAAAAAACCCGGTGCGCGATAAAGTTACCTGCTTTTTGTCTTATATGTTTAGTGGGGTTGAGGGTGAGGTTCAACACAAATCATCTAATTCAGAATAATCGGGTAAAATTGTATTAATTTGTTTGCCCTTTCTCAACACAATTCTATCATGCTGAGAACGAGATAATACCTCGCTAAAATAACGACCTTGAAAAATTATCAAATCCGCAGGTAATCCGACGCCAATTTGACCTATTTTTGATAACCCCATTAACTCCGCAGGGGTTCGAGTAACGGCTTTAGGCCAGTCTCCAAAGGGATGATCTAAATGGGCAATTCTCACCGCCATTTTAAACACTTCTAACCCGTCGTGATCGCCAAAACCATAAAACGGATCGCGACAATTATCACTCGCTATTGCCACCGGAATTTCTGACTGTTTTAACTCGTGTAATAGGGTTACTCCACGCCAACGGGGAGTTTGAGTTAAATTTAATTGTTGCTCATATTGCCGATCTTGTAAATACAAATTACACATCGGCAAACTAATAATTCCAATTCCCGCTTGTTTAACTAACGCTATAGTTTCTGTTACCTGTTCGGGAGATTGAACCGCCAAACTACAACAGTGACCGCATACTATTTTACCAGAAAACTCTGTTTTTAACGCCGTTTCTGCAACTTTTTTTAACGTCATTGAATCCGGGTCGCCATTTTCATCGGTATGGAAATCTAAATCTAAATTTCGGTCTTTGGCGAGTTCAAAAACCCGTTCAATTTGGCGATCAATCTCCGGGTTCATATAAGCAACACCACCCAAAATCCCGCCGAATTCCGCCACTTTATCCGCCAACTTCTCCCCCGCAGGAGTTAGATATTCTTCCAACGTTACCAAAGCAACCGCCTGTAAAATTAGCCGATAAGACCATTCTTTTTGCAACGTTTTAAAGACGTCCCAACTGATATCCGCCAACTTTCCACCCGAGTCTAAATGAGTTCTAATCGCGTTTGTTCCGTGAGCATAACTACATTTTAATCCAAACTCCATGCGGCGATAAATATCTTCAAAATTCCAAGTTTCTGCATCTTCCCAAACCGCTTTTAACGCGCCTCCAAAGGTTCCGTCTGCGTTGGGTGTTCGCTCCCAAATATGACCTTTATCCAGGTGAGTATGAACGTCAACAAAACAAGGCAAAACCAGTTTTTTCTGTAAATCAACTGTTGGAATTTCTCCGGTTTCAACCGTTCCACTGGTAACAATTTGACGAATCATACCGTCTGCAATTTCTAAATTAACATTCACTAAATCTTCTCGGTTCGGCGTTTGTTCCAAAACAACGTTATTCAACAAACAAGCCGGAATTTGAGCGTTTTTTAGCCAATAATTAGATACTGTTGGAATCATATAATATGAAATATTTGGATGATGACTCTAGTTTTTGTAGACTCTTGCTCGATCCCCCCTAGCCCCCCTTGGAAAGGGGGGGAAAAGAAGGAGAAAGTCCCCCTTTTTAAGTGGGATTTAGGGGGATCAAGTCGCTAACTGCTTCAATTGCTTTTTAACATAAATCATAACTATAAGGTGCAGGCATACTGTTTTTAATCGTCGATCTACTCATCAATCTTATCATACTTTTGTCTTCACTATGGCGCGTATTTATAATATACAGTGAACTTAAGCACTATTTCAAACAAATATCAATTAATCCGACATAAAAATGATATAAACTCTATAAAAGTTAGATTTTTTATTTTTTTATATTGACAGTCAAAATAATTATAGTTAAGATAGTGTTGTAAACATTAATTGAGTAAAAAATGTCAAAAATACAAAAATTTTTCAATAACTTTTCAAGCAAAAGTATGAATCTAAAAAAACAAATAATGCAGCGTAAAATCCTTGATTTTATTAATTCACCCATAGTAATTCTGTTGATTTCTATGGTTTTGCAAATGGCGCCTTGTTCTGGTGATAATACAACAGACACAAGAAACACAATTAACGGTGATCAAGTTACGACGACAGAAGTTAGTGATAATAGTTGTAATTCTCAACGAGAAACTGACCCTCTGATCAAGAATTTCACTCTTGATGAGAATCAGTTTCAGTAAGCTTCTGGGTCTTGGATAGTTTGGCGACTGAAAAGACCCCATATGTAAGCTAATTTAATAGTAACAAACCAGGAAACGTATATCAACTATACGACTTATCCCTGCTTCACCCAAGCAGGGATTTTGTATTTCTGTTGAAAATTCTTCGGCGAGGAATTTGCAGATGTTGTCAAACAGGGTGAAAAGTCTGTCCGAGGGTCGGGGTCTGTGGGTTTATGTTAAAAACGCATTTTGCATATTCCAAAACTTCATATAACTTCAAAATTTGTAGTTTTTGTTACGATTCCTCTTGGTTTCTGCCCTTACTCTAGTGAGTAATCCTGAAGGCTCAGGCTCAAAAGTCCAGTTGTTCAGGGGTTTAAGCTCCTTTTGCTCCGGTGCGGGCAAATGTAACCAAACGTTAACAATTGATCTCCAGAATGTTACATAAAGTACAGACTGGGTTTGTCAGATTGGTTAACCTTTTGCGTGGGGAGCTTGTCAACTTGAAACTCAACTGCTTTTTGAAGCAAACCGAAAGAGGAACACTCAATGACAAGTACACTAGAGCAAACAACAAAGCTCAATAAATTTGAAAAATTAAAAGCCGAAAAGGATGGTTTAGCAGTTCAAACAGAAATTGAAGAATTTGCCCGCATTGGTTGGGAAGCGATGGATGAAACCGATCGCGATCACCGTTTAAAATGGTTGGGGGTATTCTTCAGACCGGTAACGCCAGGTAAGTTCATGTTACGGCTGAGAATGCCGAGCGGAGTCATCACTAGCGAGCAGATGCGAGTTTTGGCTGAAATCGTTCAGCGCTACGGTGATGATGGTAATGCTGATATTACCACAAGACAGAACCTTCAGTTAAGAGGAATTCGCCTCGAAGATGTGCCGGATATTTTTCGCCGGATGGAACAAGTGGGGTTAACGAGCGTTCAGTCGGGGATGGATAACGTCCGCAATATTACGGGTTCGCCGGTTGCTGGACTCGACGCCGATGAACTCTATGATACTCGCGAATTGGTGAAACAAGTTCAAGATATGATCACCAACAATAGCGAGGGAAACCCCGAATTTACAAATTTACCTCGAAAATTTAATATTGCGATCGCCGGATGTCGGGATAATTCGGTTCACGCCGAAATTAATGATATTGCTTTTGTTCCAGCATTTAAAAAAGATGAAACCCAAGATGAAACTTTTGGTTTTAACGTATTAGTTGGGGGGTTCTTTTCCGCCAAACGATGCGAAGCCGCTATTCCTTTAAATGTGTGGGTAAAACCTCATCAAGTTGTGGCAATTTGTCGGGCAATTTTAGAAGTTTATCGCGATAACGGGCTGAGAGCAAATCGTCAAAAATCTCGCCTGATGTGGTTAATAGATGAATGGGGAATGGACAAGTTTCGCAGCGAAGTTGAAAACCAGATGGGTGAGACTTTAGAAGCCGAAGCGGAAAAAGATGAAATTCTCTGGGATAAACGGGATCATATTGGGGTTTATCCTCAGAAACAAGCGGGATTTAATTATGTTGGCTTAAACGTTCCTATCGGACGTTTGTATGCGAACGATATGTTTGAATTGGCGCGTTTGGCTGAGGTTTATGGAAAGGGTGAAATTCGCTTAACTGTCGAACAAAATCTGATTATTCCTTATATTTCAGATTCTCGAATTGATGCGTTTTTAGCCGAACCGTTGTTAGAGAGATTTAGCATCGAACCCGCACCGCTAACCAGAGCGTTAGTTTCCTGCACCGGCGCCCAATTTTGCAACTTTGCTTTGATAGAAACTAAAAATCGCGCTTTGGCATTAGTTAAGGAACTCGAAGCCGAATTAACCTTTACAAAACCCGTTAGAATTCATTGGACTGGCTGTCCGAATTCCTGCGGTCAACCGCAAGTTGCAGATATTGGTTTAATGGGTACAAAAGCCAGAAAAGATGGTAAAATGGTAGAAGGTGTTGACCTGTATATGGGCGGAAAAGTTGGGAAAGATGCCGAGGTGGGAACCTGCGTTCAAAAAGGAATTCCCTGCGAAGATCTTAAACCGTTATTGCGAGATTTGTTAATCGATAAATTCGGCGCAGAAGCTCTATAAATCGTCTGAGTTTCGATACTAAGAATCAGACAATATTCAGTTTTTAACAAGTTCGTCATCATTTTCGTTAATTGAATTAACGATAGGGTTAATTTACCCAATTTTCAGAAATTTAACTCAAAAATACAACAAGGAGAACCTAAAAAATGGTTGCTAACGAAATGACTTCCAACGCCAAAACTTCTCAAGAATCCCCTTTAATTCTCAAGTCAATTACTGCGGTTGGTGTTGCGGTTTTTAGCGGTTTTATGTTTATGAATTGGCAACATACATTATCAGAAGCTAAAGTTGCCAAAGAAGCGGAAAAAACAGTCGCAACTCAAACCACAAATACAACAACATCTTCTACAACACCCGTCCAAACCGAACCCGTTGCGGCTAATTCTACGGCTACAGTTTCTCAAATTCCCGCAGCAGAAACGGCTACAAACCCATCTGTTTCTTCGGTGGTTGAGACAACTATTGTTGAAACCGAAGCCGAAATTACCGACCCGACTTTAATTGCAAGTTTGAACCAAAAACTCTATAATGAAGTCGATCAAGCTTGGCAACAAATCCCCACATTTTCCGATAACTTAGTTTATCAGGTTAAAGTTCAAGAAAACGGAGAAATCGCGGATTATGCGCCGCTAAACGAAGCCGCTGCCAACCATTTATCGGAAGTTCCTCTCGATGAACTTTACAACAAAAAAGCAGCGATGTTATCCGAAAAAGTTGCCAACTTCTTAGTTATCTTAACCCCCAGTGGCAGCTTACAAGTTAACCCTTGGATTGGTCAATAATATTCCAGTAGGGGCGGGTTCAGCAATTATTTATGTTTTCCCTGGAATAACTAACATAAACCCGCCCCACACAAATTTATCTTCTTTGTTCCCTATCTTACTTAAGTCTATCTAAGGAGAATCGTTAATGCTAACAGAATTGTGGTCATTACGCGGCAGATACAAAATTCTGCACATGACTTGGTTTGCTTTCTTCCTAACTTTTGTCGTTTGGTTTAACCTGGCGCCTCTCGCCACAGCAGTACAAGAAGACTTAGGATTAACAGCCGCACAAATTAGAACCCTAGCCATTTGTAACGTCGCCTTAACGGTTCCCGCCCGAATTATTATTGGGATGGTTCTTGATAGATTCGGCCCCAGAATTACCTATACTTGTTTATTAATGTATGCGGCGGTTCCCTCTGTGGGATTTGCCCTCGCACAAGACTTTAACCAACTGGTTATTTCTCGCTTGGCGTTAAGTATTGTTGGTGCGGGATTTGTAATCGGAATTCGCATGGTTGCCGAATGGTTTCCCCCGAAAGAAATTGGTTTAGCAGAAGGAATTTATGGCGGTTGGGGAAACTTTGGTTCAGCAGCAGCAGCCTTTACTTTGCCAACAATTGCAGGGATATTAAGTTTCAGTGGCGGGAGTTTAATTAACTGGCGTCTGGCAATTGCGGGAACCGGAATTATCGCCGCACTTTACGGAATCCTCTACTACTTCAACGTTCAAGATACGCCTTCTGGAAAAGTTTATCAACGTCCCGCAAAAGCGACAGGAATTGAAGTCACCACCGTCAAAGATTTCTGGTTTTTGATGCTGATGAACGTTCCCTTAAACGTTATTTTGGGTGTACTCGCTTGGCGTTTAAGCAAAGTTGGATTCTTAACAACCGGCGGAATGTATATCGTTTGGTTGGGTTTAGTTGGGCTGTATTTATTCCAAGCTTACGGTTGCTGGAGTGTTAACAAAGACCTTCTCACCGGTAAAAAACGTTACGCACCAAACGAGCGCTATAACTTCTCCCAAGTTGCATTATTAGAACTCACTTACTTTGTAAATTTCGGTTCCGAACTTGCTTCCGTTTCCATGCTTCCCGCCTTCTTTGAATTAACCTTTGGTTTAAACAAACAAGCCGCAGGAATGATAGCCGCCAGTTACGCTTTTATGAACCTTGCAGCCCGTCCCGGTGGCGGTTTAATTTCCGACAAATTGGGAAGCCGAAAAGCCACAATGACCGTATTAACCGCAGGGATGGCAATTGGTTATTTAATGATGGGTCGAGTAACGGGCGGTTGGTTCCTTCCCTTTGCGGTTTTATTAACAATGGCTTGTTCCTTCTTTGTACAAGCGGGCGAAGGTTCAACCTTTGCAATTGTACCCCTAATTCGACGCCGCGTAACCGGACAAATTGCGGGAAATGTTGGCGCTTACGGAAATGTTGGGGCGGTGGCTTATTTAACCTTATTTAGCCTGTTACCCGAAGGCGATGTTGGCAACCGAATCTTCTTTGAAGTGTTGGGTGTGGCTTCGATGATTGTTGCTTGTTTATGTTGGTTTTTCCTAAAAGAACCCAAAGGTTCCTTTGCCGAACATCACGAAGGCGAAGAAGAAGTACAAATTATCAGCCAAGAACCGATATTTGTCTCAGAAACCAAGCAATTCTAACCCACTTGTAGGGGCGGATTCTGAAAAAATCTCTAATATCAACTCAGAGGGGCGGGTTTATGTAAATTATTCCTGGGAAAACATAAATTCATTCAGAACCCGCCCCTACACCCGCCCTCTCTAAAAATTAGTCAGATAAATTATCCGGGGCGGCTTTATTTAACTTGTTTGATTGGAGACATAAATCTATGTTGAACTCGCCCCTACATCCAACCCAAAACTCACCCTTAAAACTACCCCAAACCAACGTTTTTTCTGGGCAAAAATTAGAGCGCCCCTACGGTACACCGATAATTGAGAGTTAATAGTTGATAACTGCTTATGACTGAACCGACGAAAACCCTTTGTCCTTACTGCGGTGTTGGCTGCGGTTTAGATGTTTTACCCCCCGCATTACCCGGAAAAGCCACCAACCGAGACAAACAAGGAAACCCAATTTGGCAAGTTCGAGGCGACCGAAATCATCCTTCAAGTCAGGGTAAAGTGTGCGTTAAAGGCGCCACAGTTAGCGAAGCCCTCGATAAAGACCGCCTCAAATATCCGATGATGCGAGACTCGCTTAATGAACCCTTTAAACAAGTGAGTTGGGATGAAGCGTTCGACCGAATTGTACAACAAATTCAAACCGTGCGGGTAACAAAAGGGCCGGAAGCGATTTGTATGTACGGGTCGGGACAGTTTCAAACCGAAGACTATTATATCGCCCAAAAACTGTTAAAAGGATGTCTGGGAACCAACAATTTTGATGCCAATTCTCGCCTCTGTATGTCTTCTGCGGTGTCGGGATATATCCAAAGTTTTGGAACCGACGGCCCGCCCTGCTGTTACGACGATTTAGAAGAAACCGACTGCGCGTTTTTAATTGGTACAAACACAGCCGAATGTCACCCGATTATTTTTAACCGCCTGCGGGTTCACCACAAGAAAAATAAATCGGTGAAAATGATAGTGGTTGACCCCCGTTGTACCCAAACCGCAGAAGCCGCAGATTTACATTTAGCCATTAAACCGGGAACCGATATTGATTTACTCAACGGAATTGCTCATTTGTTAATGAAGTGGGGTTTATTTGACAGTTTATTTATAGAAGATTGTACAAAAGGTTTCCCCGAATATGCAGAAATTATTCGTCATTATCCTCCCGGATTAGTTGCCCGAAAATGTGGGATTCGTTTGGATGATTTAGAAAAAGCCGCCCGGTGGTGGGGAGAATCAAATCGGGTGCTTTCGTTGTGGTCGATGGGGATGAATCAATCCTCAGAAGGAACGGCGAAAGTTAGAACGTTAATTAACCTGCATTTGATGACCGGAAACATCGGAAAACCGGGAGCGGGGCCGTTTTCTTTAACCGGTCAACCCAACGCAATGGGCGGACGGGAAGCGGGCGGACTGGCGCATATTTTGCCCGGTTATCGTGTTGTGAAAAATCCCCAACATCGGGCAGAAGTCGAGGAATTTTGGGGCTTGAAACCCGGAAGTATTTCTCCTAATCCCGGTTTAACGGCCTGGGATATGATAACGGGTTTGGAAGGGGGAAATGTGGGGTTATTGTGGATAGCGGCAACGAATCCGGCTGTTAGTATGCCCGATTTGGAACGCACAAAAGCCGCTTTGAAACTATCGCCTTTTACTGTTTATCAAGACGCCTACTATCCCACAGAAACAGCCGAATTTTCTCACCTAATATTACCTGCCGCCCAGTGGGGCGAAAAAACAGGAACGATGACAAATTCCGAACGCATGGTAACATTATGTCCGGCGTTTCGTTCGCCTGTCGGAGTTGCTAAAGCCGACTGGGAAATCTTCGCAGAAGTGGGGCGACGTTTGGGGTTTGCAGATAAGTTTAATTTTGCAGATTCCGCAGCAGTTAGGCGAGAATTTGTGCAATTAACTCGCGACCGACCCTGTGAAATGACGGGAATTACTCACGAAAGTTTAAGTCAGTTTGGGCCGATACAGTGGCCCTGTTCAGAAAGTAGTAAAGATGAAGGGGTTTATAATAAGCGTTTGTATACAAATTTGCGTTTTAATACCCCCGACGGACGGGCGAAATTTGGCGCTTATCATTCCAAAGGTTTGGCGGAACCTCCCGACCCAAATTATCCCTATGTGTTGACAACGGGGCGGCTTTACGGTCAGTGGCACACCCAAACCCGCACGGGTCGCATCGAAAAAACGGCGAAAATGCACCCGGAACCGTTTATCGAAATTCATCCTCGGGATGCGGCGAAATTAGACATTAATGAAGGGGAAATAATTGAAGTGCGATCGCGTCGCGGAATGGGAAGATTTCCTGCTAAAATAACCAAAGGGATTACACCCGGAACTGTGTTTGTACCGATGCACTGGGGCAGTTTGTGGGCGGAACTTGCCGAGGCGAATAGTTTGACCCATCCCGAATGTTGTCCCGATTCTTTGCAGCCGGAATTAAAAGCCTGTGCAGTTCAACTTTTAGCCGTCAAAAATTTGTTAAATCCCGATTCGGTTAACTCCGACAAACAGCAACTTTTCGTTTAAAATTGCGTCCAATCTAAAAACCCGGTTTTTTGAAAAAACCGGGTTTTTATCGCTAATCTGAATTAATCCACCGAAAAGGGTTTAATTCATCGGGGTTTATTGATGTCAGTCTAATCTTTTAAGGGTTAAACGGTTCAACAATTTTAATTGAGTTAAATTCTTCCAGACTGATATCTCGAAGAATCGCTATCGTTTCCCCCGTTGAACGTACAATAACCTCAATATCGGGGTTTTGAAAACCAATGTTTTCTGTGGCGGTCACAAAGTCCAAATCGGCTTCGGTAATGTTACCGAGTAGGAGAATACTATCAGTATCCCGGCCATAATCGTTAATAATATCTAACCCAAAGCCGGGACCAATTACAAACTGGTCGTTTCCTCCTCCTCCTATAATTGTATCGTTTCCAAGGTCGCCGAAAATAAGGTCATTATTTAAATCTCCATCAATCTCATCATTTCCCTGACCTGCATATATCGTATCATTTCCATTTCCTCCAAAAATCTCATCCTGATTATTGTTCCCAAAAACTAAATCATTCCCACCGCCTGCGGTAAGGACATCGTTTCCGAGGTCGCCAAAAATAGTATCGCTTCCTCCTACAGTTCCCGCTGTTGCAACATCATCCCCTTCTCCTGCAAAAAGCCAGTTATTATCCCCTCTCGAAAATAGAAAATCACTACCGAGACCCGCAATAAGAGTATCATTTCCCTGAGAACTTCCCTCAAGCGTGTCAGTACCACCTAACCCAAAAAGACTATCTGGTTCGTCAGTTCCGACTAAACTATCTGACCCTTCAGTTCCAAAAACTTCAGCCATTTGTGTTTCCTTTTAGAGTAAAGCTTTGAAAGTTTAAGCCCGAAAACCAAAATAGCATACTTTCTCAAAAATAGTATAAAAATTGGAAAGCAAAGAGTTTAAAAGATTTCCGGGTCAGTTGTCCTAAAACAGATGGACTTTCTAGGGGATAAATACAGCCTTAATAGGACTCAAATAAATTATAATCTTTTCTTATGTATAGTTTGATTTTAGGGAATTTTAATAATCTATTTTCTCCCTTTTTCGGATTGAGTATTACAGAATAATTTAGGTTGATATTTTTCAGGCATTATTTTATAACTAACTTTATAGTTAATCAGCAAATATAAACCTGTTTGTTGTAAGAAGTTAAAAAGTTCCCCAGAATTGACGAGCGACCCCCTAAAGGGTTCAGCAGTCACTTCAAGTCGGGGAACCCGCCCAACGTGCTGCTTCACCGCGCCACCTGCGGGCGAATCGCGCAAACTCGCGACTTGGCGGTTTCCGTCGAGAGCGCAAAGTGCGGTCTTGGGGGTTTCCCCCACGCAGCACCGATGCCACGAGAGCGAAGTTTGCAAGAGAGGGAACGCGCGAGGATGGGGTCACGGGGCAAGGGTCTCAAGGGCGGGGAGTTAGGGGGCAGGGGTCACGGGACTCTGTTTTTTAGGAATTTCAATAATGAATTCTGCACCTTCTTCTAACTTAGAATTACACAACAATTTACCTTGATGTTTTTCGGTGATAATTTGATAACTGATGGATAAACCCAAACCCGTTCCTTTTCCTACGGGTTTAGTTGTGAAAAAGGGGTCAAATAAACGGTTTTGAACCGATTCGGAAATCCCACAACCATTGTCTTTAATCCGAATTTCAACCCGTTCATTTTCTATTAATTCTGTCGAAATCTCAATTGTGGGAGCAGTTTCTTGAGTTTCTGATAGCGAGGGCTGATTGTATTCTTCTTGTATCGCATCAATCGCATTCGTTAATAGATTCATAAACACTTGATTTAACCGTCCGGGATAACACTCAACTTTCGGTAAATTACCATAGTTTTTAATTACGTTTATCGGAGTATTTTTTCTCGTCACATTTAGACGATTTTGTAAAATCATCAACGTGCTATCAATTCCTTCGTGAATATTGACTTCTTTTAAATCTGCTTCATCCATGCGAGAAAAGTTTCTTAAAGACACAACAATATCTTCAATTCGTTTTGCTCCGTTTTTCATGGATTTTAATATTTTCGGAAAATCTTCTTCGATAAACTCTAAATCAACAGCTTCTATCTCATCTTGAATTTCCGGTGTTGAGTCTGCTGGATAATGTTCTTGATAAAGATGCAGTAAATTAATTAAATCCTGCATATATTCTTCCGCATGAGTAAGATTTCCATAGATAAAACTAACCGGGTTATTAATTTCGTGGGCGACACCCCCAACCAGTTGACCCAAAGAAGACATTTTCTCATTTTGAATAACCTGGGCTTGGGTGCGTTGAAGTTCGGCTAATGTGGTTTCGAGTTGAGTTGCTTTTTCTCGGAGTTGAGCTTCTGAATAAGCCAAGGCTGTTTCTGCGGCTTTTCGTTCGGTAATATCACTATTAATTTCTAAGATTGCACGGGGATTTCCCTGTTCATCTCGTTGTAAAGTCCAGCGACTAAAAATAACAAGAGTTTCGTTGTCTTTTGTTTGATGTTTTAGTTCGCCATTCCAGCTTCCGTTTTTAAGAAATTTTCCCATAAACTCTGCTTTAGAAGTCAGAAAATTAGTTCCTAAAAAACGGTGAATATTTTGGTTGATTGCTTCGGTTTTTTTCCAGCCATAAATATTTTCAGCCCCTTGATTCCAATAAATGATTTTATCGTTCATATCCCAGATGATAATTCCGTTGCTACTCCGGTCTAACATTTCCATTTTTTGCTGGAGTTGTGCTTGAGCTTCCGAGCGTTCACGTAGGGTTTGATTTAACAGTTCTACTTGTTCTTGTACTTGTTTGTAAAGGTTGGCTTGGGTAATGGCGATGACCAGTTGACCTTGTATTGTATTGAGCAGTTTTAAGATAGCTTTATCGTTTGATATTGGAGTTTTACTTAAACCTATTAAATAACCAATCTGACTTTTATTCACCCGAATGGGTAATGCAAAATAGCAACAGACTCCGGCTTTTTTAAAATCTGCTTTGTATTTTTCTTTTAAATGTACTTCTTCTAATTTACGCAAGTTTATCATTTCTGATGAAACTGAAAAATCGGCAAATGTTTCTTCAATTAAAGCATTGATTTTAGGAAAAGCTTGAGCCAATTTAAACGAAAATGAGCTACAGACAAACTCTAATCTTTTTTGCTCGGTATGATACCAACTGAATCCAACCCAACTTAAACCTAAAACTCTCTTGACTTCATTGACTGTAATTTGTAAAAGAGTGTTCAAGTCTAAAGACGCTCGAATTTGCTCGGTGAGTTGATTAACAAGCGCTTCTCGTGTGGCTCGTTCGCGAGTTTCTTGAAATAATTTAACTTGCCAAATTGCAAAAATTGTTGCTAAAATTAATAGGGTTCCAATCACCCCAGCCAGCAAATTTAACGGTCTGAGTTGAGCTTCTAATCGATCTTGAGGAATGACCAAACCGACAGACCAATCCGCTTTTTGGATGGGAGTATAAGCCACATAAACCCAGGATTTATTTAAGGAAACTAACTCGATTCCTTCTTGAGAGTTTACCATTTTTTTAGCCAGGGTTGCTAGGCGTGTATTGGAATCTGCTAAAAAGCTTTTTCTAGCTTGCACAAATTTCGGGTCAGGATGAGCAATGGGAATCCCATCTCTATCGATAACAACCGCAAAAGAATCGTTTTGAACATTAGAAATTTTTTCGACAATATTAGTAATATTTTTCACCGACACGGAGCCGCACAAAAGACCTCGAACGCTGTTGCTTTCTCTGGAATCATCGGGAAGATTCAAAGCCTTTAAACTTTTAGTTCGCAGCGATGTTTCTTCTGGAGAAACCCGCTGACGATTTAAAGGCGGAACCGACAAAATTGGAGCGCAAATACTAATTTGATAGATTCCCGTACTCCGAGAAATAATCGGTTGAGAAATCGTTGTTTGTCCAGCAAACGTTTTTTGAATGTGAGGTCGGTCAAGCAAATTTTGATCTTCCACAAATCCCACACTTGTGGTATAATAGGAACCGTCAACATTGACCAACGAAAGCATATAATAGTCCGGTAAACGATCCGCTTCAAGCTGTAAAAAAGGTTCCGCTTTTGACCAGTTCATCGAGCGAACCTCGGAATTATTTGCTATGCTTTCAACTTGCGATCGCAATTCCGTTAACCACTGATCAATTTCTAGACTGGCTTTTTGTGCTTCCTTCAGTGCATTTTCCTGAGAACCCGTTAAAATAATACTACGAACCAACCCATAACTAATTCCTGAAACGATACCAACCGCGAGAACCGCACCCACAATGATCAGTTTAGAAATCAGCTTTTTGACAGGCTTTTTTCTAAAAGAAAAATCGACTTTGCTCAAAGACTTTGTTCTCAAGGGTTGGATAGGGTAGTGATTTTCCACAGTAGTTTTTGCTTTGGTTGTGAGGAGTTTATATGGGAGCGGTTGCTATTTGTTCAAATATATCACTAACCGAATCCCTCTATCTTTAAACCGCTGATTAATCATAAGAAATCATAAAATGTTCACCGATTCGGTTAGTTTGTCTGCAATTTCAGTATATTTACCCAGAATGGTATCGATTTTAACAAAAATTTTAGAATTCCTGAAATAATTTTAGCCGATTTTTTTCCAAACGGTAACATCAACTCCAGACTTCTATCTTTAGACAGATAATCGGTCGTGAGAGTTCATCGGTTTAATTAATCGGTTTGAAATTATTCAGTATATTTACGGAAAATTGCGCTGTTGCGAATAACAGTCTAAGGGTTCAATTAAAAACCCAGTTTCTCAAAAAACCGGGTTTCTACAATATAAACTAATTCTACTTGACTCGACTTTTATCAAAAATTAAGGCGAGGAAGTCGATGTTTAAACCCGCACAAAATTTCCCAAGAAATTGTTCCCAAATCCGCCGCCCAGTCATCGGCTGAAATACTATTTTTCCCTTCTTTTCCTAATATTGTGACCACTTCACCCACTTGTAAATCGGGCATAGAAGTCACATCGATCATCAATTGATCCATTGTAATTGCGCCAATTTGAGGTAAAAATTCACCCCGAACTAAAACCTTCATTTTGTTAGAAAGATTGCGAGGAACGCCATCAGCATAACCGATTCCGACAACCGCAATTCGAGTGGTTTTCTCGGCAATATATTGATAACCGTAGCTAACACCCGTTCCCGCTTCAATCGTTTTAATTTGAGTAACTTTTGCTTTCACCTGCATAACCGGTTTGAGGTCAACCGTTGAGCGTAAATGGGGGGCGGGATACAAACCATAAATTCCCAAACCAACCCGAACCCAATCATAATGTAAAGCCGCATCGGTTAAGGTCGCAGCCGAGTTAGAAATATGCAAACAGGGGCGAGAAACAGTCCCTTGATTTAAAGGATTTTTGGGGTTAATTCCGAGAGTTTGAATCACCGTTTGAAAGCGTTGGTGCTGCTGTCTCATTAACGTTTGATCAAGACTGTCGGCTGTGGCAAAATGGGAATAAATTCCAGCAAGTTTTAAATTCGGAAGACGTTGAACTAACTGCACAAATTCAACCCCTTTTTGCCAAGACGTTCCCAAACGAGACATCCCGGTATCAATATTGAGATGAACCTCTAACGTTTGGTTCAGTTTACCGAGAGTTTCTGAGAATAAAAGCGCCTGTTGAGGAGTGCATAAAGTCGGCTGAAGTTGCCAGTGGGAAATGGCTTTAATTTCATCGGAAGTATAAGCCGCACCCAACACTAATATCGGTTGTTTAATTCCCGCTTCACGAAGTTCAATTCCTTCGGGAGTTGTAGCGACAGCAAACGCACCCGCACCCGCTTGAGTAACAGTTTTGGCGACAGAAACCGCCCCGTGTCCGTAGGCGTCCGCTTTGACCACCGCCATCAGCGTGGTTTGGGGAGAAAGCAGGGTTTTAATTTGTTGTACATTGTAAGCGATCGCCGCCAAATCAATTTCAACCCAGGACCGTTGACAAATTTCATCATATCTGCCCCGCCCTCTCAACGCTAAAATGAGGCGATCTCTTTCCGAGGTGGGTTTTCCAGTTACCATATCTAAACTCACTCCTCACGTATTCGCAACATCGGTTGACTATAAAGCTTAGATCGCGATCGCCCATTTGGATCGGGAAAAATCTTGGAGATAGGAAGATGGGAGTCGGGAGTTGGGTTTGTAGGGGCGGGTTCGCAACAAATTGATCATTCTTCGCAATAACTGATATAAACCCGCCCCAGAATGTCGGGTGTCGGGTTTGTGGGGGGCGGGTTTATGTAACTTATTTGCTGAGTAAGATAGATTGATGTAGAACCCGCCCCTACAACACTGGTCACTGAAAACACTGGTAACTGAAAAAACTGGTGACTGGTGACTGGTGAAGCAGTGCGGACTTGGCGGTTTCCGTCGAGGAGCAACTGCTGAACCCGGAGGGTGACTGGTGACTGATTATTCCCTGTCCCGGAAAGCGTTAACCTGTGTTAATATCGGTCAAATACTATAATCGCAGCGAAACGTCAATGGGCAACGTTCTAGTATTGAACGCCTCCTACGAGCCGCTAAATATTACCAGTTGGCGGCGGGCGGTGGTCTTGTTACTCAAACAAAAAGCCGAACAGGTTGAGCATAATGGAAAGTACCTTCTACCCGACTTTCCTCTACCGACGGTGATCAGATTACGCCATTATGTTCGAGTTCCCTACAAAGACATTCCTCTAACTCGCAGGAATATCTTGCACCGGGACGGTCACACTTGTCAATATTGTGGCTATACCGGAGATGAACTCACCCTCGATCATGTGATTCCGCGATCGCGAGGTGGCGGGGAAACCTGGGAAAATTTGGTTTCTGCTTGTGTTCGTTGTAACGTCAAAAAGGGGAGTCGCACGCCGAGGGAGGCGAATATGATACTGCGTTATCCACCGCGAAAACCCTACAGTAGTCTCTACTTTGAAGTGACGAAACACGTCAAAAGCGGGATGAATCAAGAATGGCAAAAATATATGATTGGTCTTTAACCCCTGTTTGCTGAAAAAACAGGGGTTTTGTTGTTTTTGTAACCGTTTTTTCAGTGGCTTTGGCAAACCCTGTTTGCTGAACAATTCTGCTATGCTAAGGTTTCATATAGAATGAGAACCTTTGCGATGACCCATCTTTACTTGATTCGTCATGGCATCGCCGCCGATCGCGAACTGTACGAGATAGACGAAGAACGCCCTCTGACCAAAGAGGGCGCTCGCAAAACCCGTAAAGTCGCTCAAAAGCTGGTAGAGTTGAACCTAAAATTTGAGATCGTGCTATCGAGTCCGTTGGTGCGGGCGCGTCAAACGGCTGATATTCTCAAATCTGTAGGTTTAAGCGATCGCGTCGAAGAATTTCCGCCTTTAGCCCCCGAAGGCGAAATTAACTTTTGGTTGGACTGGTATAGAAACTGGAGTCAAACCGGAAAAGAAAGTCTGGCTTTAGTCGGACATCAGCCGGATCTGGGAAATTGGGCGGAAATGTTAATTTGGGGAGATGTGCGGGGGGCGTTAGTCGTCAAGAAAGCGGGTATCATTGGGATTAGCTTACCCGAAACCGGTTCGCCAATCGGCAACAGTCAACTGTTGTGGCTGAGTCCGCCGAAATTTTTGTTGAGTTAGTGACAATCCTAGAGATCGATTTTTGGCTTCAGGGGTAAGGGTAAAGAACAATCCGAATTAAATGTTGTCAAAATGGTAACTGGATCGGTTGTTAGTGATAATGTACCCTGAATAGGTTATATGTACATCGAGAAACGGCTATGACTTTCGTCGGCGAATACAAGCCTGGTTTAGAAGGTGTTCCTGCAACCTTGTCCAGTATTAGCTACGTCGATGGGCAAAAGGGAATACTAGAATATCGAGGCATTCGGGTTGAGGAACTCGCCCAAAAGAGTTCCTTTCTAGAAGTAGCGTATCTGCTGAGTTGGGGTAAACTACCGACTCAGGAGGAACTCGAAAGCTTCGAGCATGATATTCGCTACCATCGTCGGATCAAATACCGCATTCGGGATATGATGAAATGTTTCCCAGAAACAGGTCATCCGATGGATGCGCTGCAAACCTCTGCCGCTGCATTGGGTTTGTTTTACTCCCGTCGTGCTTTGGATAATCCTCAGTACATTCGAGAAGCGGTTGTGCGACTGTTGGCAAAAATCCCGACGATGGTAGCCGCTTTTCAACTGATGCGGAAAGGAAATGACCCGGTGCAACCGAGAGACGATCTCGACTATTCGGCGAATTTTCTGTATATGCTCAACGAACGGGAACCCCATCCCCTGGCGGCTAAAGTGTTTGATGTGTGTTTGACGCTTCACGCCGAACATACTATCAATGCTTCGACGTTTTCGGCAATGGTGACGGCTTCGACGTTAACCGATCCCTATGCGGTGGTGGCGTCGGCGGTGGGAACGTTGGCCGGGCCTTTGCATGGCGGCGCGAATGAAGAAGTGCTGTTTATGTTGGAAGATATTGGATCGGTGGAGAACGTTCGGCCCTACCTGGATGGACTTTTAGAACGAAAAGCCAAAATTATGGGCTTTGGCCATCGGGTTTACAAGGTTAAAGATCCTCGCGCTACCATTTTGCAAAAGTTGGCCGAGGAATTATTTGAGCAGTTCGGCCACGACAAATATTATGAAATTGCACTGGAATTAGAAGCGGCCGTTCAAGACAAACTCGGACACAAAGGCATCTATCCGAATGTAGATTTTTACTCCGGTTTAGTCTATCGCAAGTTGGGGATTCCGACGGATTTGTTTACCCCCATTTTTGCGATCGCTCGCGTGGCCGGATGGCTGGCCCATTGGAAAGAACAAATCGGCAAAAATCGCATTTACCGACCCACTCAAATCTATACCGGTTCTCACGGTGAGCCTTACATTCCCATCGAGCAACGGGCGGTGCCTCTGGGCGATCCTTTGCAACAAAATGGAAGCGATGGTCGAGAATACAGCGGGGATTAGTTGAAAAGGTCGAATGACGATTTCTTATCTCTTCTAAAAAACCTTCAAATTTCTGGCCCGTGTAAATTAGACGGCGGTCGAACGCTATACTGAGTCTAGAGTAAAGTTTAAATAATCTTTACAAAGAAGGACAGAAGAAGTCTCGCTCAACAGAGCGATGTCAAAATGTCTAGGGTAATTTAAGTTTGAGTTTGGATAAATGAACCCAGGAATTGACTTACAAGGAAGTTTTGTCCAAGCCCTGATGGATTTTGGTATACCCCCAGGTGCCGCTAAAGTCATCTGGATGCCCCTACCGATGGGATTAATGTTGGTGGCGGCAACGGTGGGTGTACTCGGTTCGGTGTGGCTGGAACGGAAAATCTCAGCCGCCGCCCAACAGCGGATCGGCCCGGAATTTATTGGGCCGTTGGGAACTTTGGCCCCGGCAGCCGATGGCTTGAAATTGCTGTTGAAGGAAGATATTGTTCCGGCTTTGGCTGACCCCTGGCTTTTCACCTTGGGGCCAATTATTGTCTCGATCCCGGTCTTTCTGTCCTATCTCATCGTTCCCTTTGGGCAGAATTTGATCATTAGCGACGTGGGAACGGCGATTTTTCTGTGGATTGCCCTATCGAGTATACAGCCGATTGGGTTGCTGATGTCCGGCTATGCCTCCAATAATAAATACTCGCTTCTGGGCGGGTTACGGGCTGCCGCACAGTCGATCAGTTATGAAATCCCCCTGGCTTTGGCGGTTTTGGCCGTTGTGATGATGTCCAACAGCCTCAGCACCATTGATATCGTCGAACAACAGTCCGGTTACGGTATCCTGGGCTGGAATATTTGGCGCCAACCGATCGGTTTTCTGATTTTCTGGATCGCCGCTTTAGCCGAATGCGAACGTCTCCCCTTTGACTTACCCGAAGCTGAAGAAGAACTCGTCGCCGGATATCAAACCGAATATTCCGGGATGAAGTTCGCCCTCTATTATCTGGCTTCCTACGTCAACTTGCTGCTGTCGTCGCTGTTGGTGGCGGTGCTGTATTTGGGCGGTTGGGATTTTCCCATCCCCGTAGAAGCGATCGCCGGGTGGTTAAATCTCAGCGAAACCACACCCTGGTTACAGGTGATTACGGGTACGTTGGGCATTACGATGACCATCCTCAAAGCCTACTTTTTGGTGTTTACAGCCATTCTGCTGCGCTGGACTGTACCTCGGGTGCGGATTGACCAATTGTTAAATCTGGGTTGGAAATTCTTGTTACCTGTGGGTTTGGTGAATTTACTCCTCACCGCAGGTTTGAAATTAGCTTTCCCAATTGCATTCGGGGGATAATTCACGCTAACTTCAAAGACAAGGGTGAGAAAGCAAAAGGAGGGTAGTAGGACATACGGCATACGCCCTCCGAGTCAATACTTCCTCTGCCTTTTGCAATTCGCCCCTTTTGCCTTTTATTACGATACTGTTGCAACTTGAGAGAGAACCCATGTTAAAGTTTCTAAATCAAGTCACGGACTACGCCAAAGAAACCTTTCAAGCCGCTAAATATATCGGTCAGGGCTTATCTGTGACTTTCGATCATATGCGTCGCCGTCCGATTACCGTTCAGTATCCCTACGAAAAATTAATTCCCTCCGAACGTTTTAGAGGTCGGATTCATTTTGAGTTTGATAAATGTATTGCTTGTGAAGTTTGCGTGCGGGTTTGTCCGATTAACTTGCCCGTTGTAGACTGGGAATTTAATAAGGCAAATAAGAAAAAACAACTCAAGCATTACAGTATTGACTTTGGGGTTTGTATTTTCTGCGGAAACTGTGTAGAATACTGCCCGACTAACTGTTTATCGATGACCGAAGAATACGAGTTGGCCGCTTACGATCGCCACGAGTTGAACTATGATAACGTGGCACTCGGACGTTTACCCTACAAGGTGACAAACGATCCGATGGTGACTCCGATGCGAGAACTTGCCTACTTACCGAAGGGCGTTTTAGACCCTCACGATCTTCCGGCTGGTGCGCGTCGGGCCGGTTTGCGTCCTGAAGAAATTCTGGATCAAATGGAAGCCGAACAAGAATCAAAAAGTGAGAATTAGGCAGTTCTCAAGAGAAGATAGGCAATGCGTCGAGTTGCGCTTGTCTTCTCCATTTTCTCACGAATAATTCAGCACAGAAATAAGGAAAAAAGAGTTGTGAATTTAGCCGAAGGGGTTCAAATAGTTTCGTTTGGTTTGCTCACCGTGATGATGCTCGGTGCGGCTTTGGGAGTGGTTTTGCTGGAAAATATTGTTTACTCTGCCTTTTTGTTGGGCGGGGTATTTATGAGTATGGCGGGGCTGTATCTTCTCCTGAATGCCGATTTTGTTGCGGCGGCGCAAGTTCTGATTTATGTCGGTTCGGTTAACGTTTTAATCCTATTCGGGATTATGTTGGTTAACAAGCAAGAACGCTTTAAAACCTTGCCGAATGCTTGGATTCGTAAAGGCGCTACGGCTTTGGTTTGTGCGGGTTTATTTGCCCTCCTGAGTACGATGGTATTGTCTACGCCCTGGATGGCGCAAGCGTCGGTTCCTATTCCCCCAGAAGATAGTTCGATTGTGCTGATCGGACAGCACTTTTTCAGTGACTTTTTATTGCCGTTTGAGTTGGCTTCTGTATTTTTGTTGATGGCAATGGTTGGGGCGATTATTCTGGCTCGTCGCGATTTTATCCCCGATTTAACTCCCGAAGAAGAAATGCAAACTCCCGGTTGGACTTTACAGGAACGCCCTCGCGAGTTGCTTTCGGTTTCCAGTCAACAATCTTCTTCTGAAAGTTAAGAATTTTGTAGATTTTCTCAACTCAACAGGGAGAAATTACTATTTTTAATCGGGTAAAACGTTAGGAGAGAACAACAATTCATGGAATTACAGTTAGAGTATTTTTTGGTGGTTGCGGCGGCTTTATTCTGCATTGGAATTTATGGATTAATTACCAGCAGAAATGCGGTGCGGGTGTTGATGTCTATTGAGTTGCTGTTGAATGCGGTTAACTTGAATTTGATGGGATTTTCCAATTATTTGGACGGAAACAACATCAAAGGTCAGGTGTTTACCGTGTTTGTGATTACCGTAGCGGCGGCTGAAGCGGCTGTTGGTTTGGCTATTGTATTAACCATTTATCGTAACCGCGATACGGTTGATATGGAAGAATTTAACCTGTTGAAGTGGTAAACAGCTAGATTGTAAAATTGCAAAAAATCGCCAGAGATTGAAATCTCTGTCTCATAAATGAAGTCCTCTTAAGAGGACTTTTGTTTTGAGTCGGGGAATTTATTCCCTGACTTTCTTTTTTTAAGACGGTTTCCATTGATATTGACTCAGCTTAATTTTCCCATCTGAAGTAAAGACTATCCCTTCTTCTTCGAGAAGTGTTTTTTGATAATAATCTGTTCCCCGACGCAAAGTAGAGTGAGAAATTTCGCCTTTTGCGTTAATTACCCGATGCCAGGGAATATCAGAAGATTGAGTATCCACCCGATACAACGCATAGCCAACCAAACGCGCTTTTCCCGCTAAATTAGCTAACTCCGCGACTTGTCCGTAGGTGGCAACTTTCCCGGCCGGAATTTTACGAACTATATCATAAATTATATCATAGGTAGACATGAATTTTTGAGGTTTTTATTGATTTTATCTTGACTTTAATTGTCCCAAAAAATCTGAAATTTCAGCAACCAACCATTCCTGTTCTTCTCGAACTAATAAAGAGCCAAATTGATGTTTTTTTATCCCTTCAAATAAAGCGCAGTTCATCACAGGATTTCGGTTGCTTGTAATCCCCGTCTCATTAATAGAGATTTTATCTAAATCTGCCGTTTTTCCTTGAGATTTCCGACTAAATAATAAACATTTCCAGGAAACAGAAAACTCATTGGTATCAATTTGAATACGAGTTTTGCTCGCTGAAGTCCACAGAAGAAAGCCAAGCATAACAACACCGACTATAACATGGAAAATAACAGGTGAAAATAGAACTTGAATTCCACCTGATATGAAAACCAAGAGTAGAAATCCATTCCATAAAACGTTAAAAATCCATAGAAATAAATCTTGACTCCGAAAACCCGCAGGAGGAATATCAACAACTAAGCTTTTGGATGTTTTTTGAATTTTAACTCGACTTCCTTTAGGTTTTTTATGAACCGATTGAATACTAGAGTCAGGAGAAGAAATTATCTCCGAGTTATTTTGAAGTGCATTTAAAGCTTGGGCTGCTGACTGAAACCGATCCTCAAACATCGGTTCTAATATTTTTTCTAACCAATTGGCAAATTGGGGCGAAATTTGTACACAGGAACGAAAATCAATTTTCATTCGTTTTTGAGGAAGTTCATCGGGGGAACGATGAGTTAATAAATACAACAAAGTACCGCCCAAACTATACAAATCAGAAGCACAATAAGCCTTTCCCCGCAACTGTTCCGGGGGGCATATATCCAACCGTTCCGACGAACGTTCCGCTGAAAGAAATTGTATTGCGATAGATATCTTGAACCGCCCCAAAATCCACTAAAAATATTTCCCCGTCCGCTTTTCTGATAATATTTTGCGGTTTGATATCCCGATGAATAATAGGCGGGTTGAGTTGATGTAAATAGCTGAGAATCTCTAAAATTTTTATCGCTATTTGCTTAATTTCTGCTTCTGTGGGATGCCAACCTTTTTCAACCCAAGCGGCTAAAGAGTCTCCAGAAACTAATTCTCGAATTAAATAAAACTGTCTATCTTCTTCTGTATCGAGGTGAAAATAATCCAAATATTTTGGAATTCCCGGATGGTTCAAATTGGCGAGAACTTTGGCTTCCCGTTCAAATAGTTCTAATATTTTCCAATCTTTTGCTTGTCGCAAGGAAACGGCTTTAACGGCGACTCGTTGATAATTTGTCAAATCTTCGGCTTCGTAGGTGGTTCCCATTCCCCCTTCACCCAAAGCGGTGACAATGCGATACCGTTGGGCTATGATATCGTTGGGTTGGTGTAGAGTCATGTTGGCGTTTCTCCAGTTGAACCCGTTATTGGTCTATTATTGCTTACAGTCGTAGGGTGCATCAAATAGGTTAAAGTAATGACTTATATACCAATACTGGGAATTTGATGCACACTACTCGCTATGATCACTTAAAAATTTGGTGCATCAAATAGGTTAAAGTAATGACTTATATACCAATACTGGGAATTTGATGCACCCTACATTAGACTGACCAAACGGTTAAATCTATAGAATCTGAGAGATTTGGGGCGGTTTTAATAATATTATATTTGAGTAAACGTTCGGACATCGTTCGCCAACGTTCCGATGAAATTAAACCCAAAGGTTCATCTAAACTTTCGCCCAGTGTAATATATTCTGAAATCAATTCTAAAGATTGAGTTTGATAGTCTAAATTGTTGTATTTACTCTTGGGATTAACATAATTTTCTATGACAATTTTCGCCGCTTTCGGAATATTTTCTAGGGCGAGTTTCCAACCCTGAAAAGTAGCTTTGAGAAACGCCTGAACCTGTTCTCGCTGGTTTTCTAACAGGGAATTATGAGCAAAAATAGTCTGTACATAAGCATCATAACCGTAATCGCTCAAACGAATAACCGTTGGTTCAATGCCGGTTTGGTAAGCAAAGCCTATCGGTTCATCAACGAGATAACATTGCACCGCATCGACTTCTCCGGTTAACAATTTATCGTATTTTTCATCATAGGAAATATCGACAACTTCAATGTCATCGGGTGGAAGTTTACTATACCCCATTACCAAGTCCATGACTTTTTGAGTATCCGCATGAACCCCGACTTTTTTACCCATTAAATCCTGCAAAGATGCTATATTATTATCGGGCATAGACATCAAACCCAAGGGAGACGTTTGAAACATCGTGGCAACGGCTTTGATGGGTTTTCCTGCGGCTTGGGCGGCTAAAATTACGTCCTGTTCCGCACAACCCAAAATCATCGGATTTTCTGCAACAATTTCGATAACATCAACGCCAAAATCCCAGGGTTGAATGTTTAAATTTAATCCCTCTTTTTGGTAAAGTTGATAATAATCGGCGAGTAAAACCCCGGCAAATTGAACGTTATATTTCCAGTCTAATTGCAGGGTTAATGAGTCCAAAGAGGTTTGATTTAAGGTTTCTAAAACCTCAACAGCTTGAGAACGTTCCCCAAACGCTCCCAACATCCAAAACAGACTAAAAAAACTTGATGTTTTAACAAAATAACGACGGCTTAACACAAGATTCTAAGGATGAAAAGAGGATAAAATAAAACTTAATATTGAGGATGAATTGAGCGACCCAGTAACCCGGTCATCAGGCGTAAAGCCAAATATCGCAAAGGTTTAACCTTCCGCAACCCCCACAAACCCCACCGACGAACGGTCACTTTGGGCAACCAATTTCCCGAAAACATTCGATCTAGAAAATCGGTGAATCCCAAGATAACCAAATTTTCTTTTTGACGCCAACTTTCGTAACGCTTGAGAACCCGAAGCCGTCCGATATCTTCGCCATTTTCAGAGGCTTTTCGCAACACTTGAGCCAACGCCCCCGCATCCCGAACGCCCATATTTAGACCCTGGCCGCCGACCGGATGACAGCAGTGAGCCGCATCGCCAACCAGCGCCAGTCGGTTTTGAATATAGCGGGCGCTTTGCATCAGTTGAACCGGGAAAACATAGCGATCGCTTTCCAACTCCAAACGACCCAAAAGCCCGCCCGTGCGGTATTCTAGCAACTCTAAAAATGCTTTTTCATCGAGATCTTTCAACGCTTGGGCTTCGGCGTGAGGCGCAGTCCACACCACCTGACAGCGGTTTCCCGGTAAAGGCAAAACCCCCATCGGGCCGCTCGGCCAAAACCGTTCAAAAGCAACATTATTGTGAGATTTTTCGGTTTTGATGGTCATGGCGATGCAAGACTGCCAATATTTCCAGCCATAGGTCGAAATTCCCGCAGCTTGGCGCAGTGGCGATCGCGAACCATCGGCGGCGATCACCAACTGAGTTCGTAGGGTTTGAGTAATTCCCTCGGTTTCGACCTCAATTTCGGCAAAATCCGACTGATAATTCACATTGACCACTTTAGCCGGACAAAGCCAAGAAACGTTCTCACAGGAGTCGAGAAAATCGTGCATTGCGGCTAAAATTACCGAATGTTCGCCGACATAGCCCAACGCCTGAGTGCCGAGATCTGCGGGTTGAAAATCAACCACACCGGGATGATCGCTATCGCTGAGACTAATTTGACGAAAAGTGGTAATTTTCGGTAAAATTTCGTCCCAGACTCCTATTCCATCAAGAATGCGTCCGGTTTGCAGCGTTAGGGCGTAGGCTTGTCGGCGGCCGGTGGCGACTGCTTTGGGTTGGGGTTCGATCAAAACAACTCTCAGGGAAGAATTTTTGAGTCCGCAGGCGAGAGTCGCCCCGACAATACCGCCACCCACAATGGCTAAGTCGTAGTCAAGATTAAGCTGAGACTGCCGTTGAGATTGGGTTTTTGTTTGTGAATGCTGCTGAAGAAGCATAATTTACGGAACTAGAAATCAAACTGAACGAATTTATACCTATTTTATTGTGACTGAAAATCGAAAATTTAGCACGCCAGTCGGTGTAGGGGCGCTCCTCGGTCTAGATTGATCACGTCTGGCCAACAACTCATGTAAACCCGCCCCGGAGTCTCTGTAGGGGCGGGTTCTCCATAAATCTATGTTTCCCAGCAATAACTGACATGAACCCGCCCCAGAGTTCAAGAGTGATGAATTATGAATATGAATTTTCCCCTATTCCCTATTCCCTAAGAACTGGTGAGGAGGTGACGGGTTCGGCGGTGACTGAAAGGGGGCGGGTTTATCAAAGTTATTTCTGAGTAAGATACATTGATGCGGAACCCGCCCCTACAACAGGGGTTCGGCGGTGACTGACTCAATAGCGAGGAATATCGGGATCGACGACAATAGAATAGGCATCAATTCCGCCGGCAATATTTTTAACGTTGGTGAACCCCTGACGCATCAACCACTGACACATTTGAGCCGATCGCATCCCATGATGACACATCACCAAAGTTTCTTTTTCGTGATCGAAGTGAGTGTGAATTTGCTCAGACCATTGGCTAAATTCGCTCAAGGGGAGGTTAATAAAACCCTCAACCTGTGCAATTTCCACCTCTTGCGGTTCGCGAACATCCACCAGTTGTAAGTTTTCGGCTGAACCGGCTTGCAAGCGGTGTCCTAATTCTTCGACTGTAATTTCTGGGATGGATTGATAAGAAAATGAGTCGGACATGAGCAGAATCCACCTTTGGGGTAACTAAACAATTATTTTGCCAATCTCATCATCAATTGTAGGGAAAAATACTGCAATTGCAATTGAGATTGTTCCATGATTTCTATTTTAGAGGTAAATTTTGTTAGCGATTCCTCGAATTTGCAATTCTATACGCGGTTGTTCGCTGCTGTAGAACACTGTTCCTTTATAATCTCTCTCGGGACTACCAAAACGAAGTTGATGACCATCAAAAGCATCAATCATCACATCTCCGAGTTTAATTCTACTGCGTTTTCGATCAATTGTAACTTGTAACTCCGATAAAGTGACCGTATCTCGAAGCAGCACCCACAGACTTAATTCCCGTCGAACTCGTTTCACCTCCAGATGAGCAATTTGGAAACTGTAAATTTTAATTTCACTGTTAATCAGTCTAATTTTTGTTCCCGGTGGTAATCCGACAATCCCCAAGTCAGAATCGGATGCAAAAGTAAGTTTTTCCTCATCTTTGCTGGAAATTCCCGGTATTGTTGGCTGAACATCTAAACGGGGCGGTTCGGGTGAAATTTCCGCCGGAATAATCACCCAATCGTAGGCTTTTCGCACTATTTCTTGACGAATTTCTGCGGCTCTTTTCGGTTCGGCAACGCTTGCATAATCCTGTTGTTTTAACTTGGTTGCTATCCATCGTTTGCGAGCAAATTGACTCAAATGGGGATGGTCAGAATTGACGAATTTTTCATAAAATCTCAGGGTGGGGACTAATTCTCCGACTCGTTCTAAAGCGACGCCCATTTCTTCAACAGAAAGTTCTTCTCGCCACTGGGAATGAGATAAGACTTTTTCGATGAAACTCACATATCGACTGCGAAAATCTCGGGCTTGTTCGGGGGTTAAACTGGAACGGGATAACTGTCGCACCAGTTCAAATCTAAACTTAATTGTATCAGCTTTGGGTAATTTTTCAAGGGCGGTGATGGCATCTACCCAACGTTTTGTTCTAATTAAATATTCAATCCAATCTTGTTGTCGGTTCTGTTTTTCTAAGGCTTGTCCGATGCAGTCAATATATTTTAACCACTGTTGGTTTCCGGGTTTTCCGGCTTTCTCCCATTCCCTGACAATTCGTTGATAATCTCCGACTTTTTCTAAGTAGGGAAAACCTTCGGGATATCCAATTAATTCCGCTTCGGCGAGATTATATTCTCGCTTGTTTGTTGCGCCACTTTCCCGCCAGCAGCGCACCGCCCGTCTGAGATTTTGGGCGCGATAAAAACAATCTCCGGCTAGTTCTAAGAGTCCGTGATATTTCGCCTCGTCTAAGCCTTCTAAAACATCCCCCAATCTTTGCCATTCTGATTTTTCGATGTGTTTTTCTCGCATTAAATTGCGAATCAAACGACTGTATTCTTGAACGGCAACTTTCCAGGGTTTGACCAACCGATTTTCAACCAATAATTTACCCGTCAAATTTTCTTCTAAAAAGTGAGTAAACCTTTTCAGAGTCGCGAGGGTTTTTGGAGTCTGCGCCATAAATTCAACGATGGAACGTTCAATCGGTTTTTGTTCGGGAAATTGTTGATACCAGTCCATCAAAGCCTGCCAGCAAGTTCCTTCCCAAAAACAACTCCAAGCCTCTTTTTGTTTTCCTCGCTGTAAGAAAATATCTCCCGCATCGCTAAATTTTTTCTCAAATTTTAACGCCCAAGCCAAACATAAATCCGCCCGTTCTAAATTCCCCAATTCCCGATAAAATTGTTCGGCCCGTCGCAGAGAAGTTGCATCTTTTTGGCTGCGTCCGTTTTCTTCAAATTCTTTCGCCTGAGACGCCCGGTTATCCCGATCTAAACCTCCTAAATTATCCCCCCAACGCAACCCCCCAATTGCACTTTCCCAGAGGATTCTATTTTCGAGTTGCTGTAACCAACTGTCGAGTTGATTTGTAGGATCTGATGTCGCATATTGCCATAATAAACGATCTCCGGCTTCGGTATCAATTACAATTAAATCGGACATTCCCCGACTCGCCGCAACATAGAGTTTATTAAAAAAGTATTCTAACTCTAACGGGTGAGTTTCTTGATTCCCCAAATAATCCCAAATCGGCCGTTTAAATTCTTGGGCAAACTGTTCGCCAAACTTGTATAATATAACCAGGGGAAATTCTAACCCCTTGGCTTGAATCGCACTTAAAACATTTTTGGGCGGATTTTCTTCGCTGACTTGGGGAAATAAACCGGCGAGAAATTCATCGTTTTTAATATATTGAAGTTCGCCCCCCGCTTCACAAGGAACGATAAAAATCGGAGACTTTTCAACGTGGCGTTTCAAGGCTTCTGGGGAAAATCCCCGCCGACCAAAAATAAACTTTTGCGGTTCGTGGGAGTGGGTGTAAGGTTGCCAAGCCGCTTGGGGTTTGAGTTCCTGAATTTGGAATAAAAGATGTCTCCACAAATGAATTAAATTCGTCACTTTAACAATCGATAAACTGGAGCGATAATTGGACTCCAGTTCATAAAAAGTCATGTTCAAATTTAACTGATGACTGGGATCGAGAACCGCTATAACTTGGTCGAAAAAAGCCGCTTTTACACTTTCCCACCGAAACCCCGTTGGGTTTAACGTTTGAAACGGATCGCCCGCAAATGCAAAGGGTAAACTGTGAACCGGAGGATATAAATCGCACTGAGAAAAGGCGGATAACTGCATAATTAACCGCAATTCTAACTTGGTAAAATCTTGGGCTTCATCGCAAAAAATCGCCGTATATTTCGAGTCAAAACATTGTAACTCTAACACCTTGCGAATTAAATCTTGATCGTCCCAATATCCCTCTCGGGTTGTTAGTTGATGATACCAAGACCAAACTTGTTGATAAATCGCTTTAAAAATCTCGGGAGAAATGCTTCTTTCCCGTCTGGGAACTTCTTCATAGTCTTCGGGAGTCATGTACCCTTCTTGTTGACCGGTGAGGGTATATCCTTTAATAAACGTGCGAATAATATGCCAGCACAACTCGGGTGAATAACGGCTGTGTCTGCGGCTGCAATGTTGGCGAAAATCATAAAAAGAAATATATTTATCCGGGTCAAAATGAACGCTGTGTTCCGGCGGAAGTTGGTTGAGGAGAAATTGTTGAAACGACTGAAAACAATCGGTTATTGCGGGTCTTTCTTCTAGATTTCCATTGGTATCGAGAACGTATTTATGATGATTGTTGAGCAGTTTTTCCACCGCTTCTTGAGCTTTGGACAGTAACTTTTCATTGTAGGTCAAAAAGAGCGGGTTGAAAATATCTTGCTCTTTTTTTGGTTGGTTTTTGAGATAATATTTTTGATAGCGATCGCAATAATCGGCAAACAAATAAACCAACATGGTTGACTTGCCACTTCCCGCCCGTCCGTTAATAAAAACCGGTAAAGAATGGGTATGATTTTCGGCGGTAGAAAGTTCGTGGAGAATTTCTTCTTCTTCCACCGAAAGCGCCAAATTAATTCCCGCTTCTTGTTCGAGTTCCAACCAAACCTCAGCATCTAAAATCAAATAACCCGGATAGGAACGGCGAGTATAGCGAGATAAATCATCAAAGGTGACATTTTGAGAAAACAGCGTTTGGGTATTTTTAGGGTCAAAAACATGAGTCACTTGACCAACATCCGCCAGTTCAGTTTCAGCCGGATCGCGATCGAAAGTTGCCAACAAAAACAAAACATTGCGATGGGGAAGATCGGCCGTTTTCACCGAACTATACAAAATATAACGATGTTCGCTCGGTTTCCCACACAGATAAACATTTAACCAGTTTGTATCTTGCCGGCAAATGCCATTATTAAACTCACTTTCTCCGACTAAATTTGTTATAATTTCATGGTAAGTTTTCCATTGAAGTTGAGTCTCTCGTTGCTTAAATTGATTGACCCAAACTTCACTTTCACAGATAATAGTATCGGCCGTATTTCTCGCCCAACTCGGACGTTCTAGCCAGAGATGATATAATTTCTCCGGTAAAGCTTGACGGCGAATAACCGAATGCTGTTCTTCTCGTTGAACGTTCAAACTAATCGCCAATTGTTGCGGATCAACCGCAGGTTCGAGGTGTAATTTGCCGTATTCTTCGGGGTTTCTCAAAAAGGCTTCGTATTCTTTGCCGCCCCGGGTAAAAACATCCAGCAGACACAACACTTCCTCGCCGTCTACGCGCCGAATTTTCCCCACCAGTCGCAAATTGCGGACGGGTCGCTTTAAATAGGGATAATTGCGCTCAAACAACGCTTCTACAGCAGTAATCCCTTGAGTCTTGATGGCAACCAAAAGTTCCGCCACCTGACTTTGAATGCCGTGTTGCCTCGCTTGTTGATCAAACCGAGGGGTGGTGTAAATATACATAAGTGTCCTTCGGCCAACGCCAGTCAATGCCCTATTTAGTCATTGTGCTAGATCGGGTTGACAGTTTTCAAACGGCTTTGACCGTCGGGACCGTGCCAACGCTTCTGTTATCGGGGATTGATGGCTGTATCCCAGAGATAAACTTAACAAAAATTTACTCGAATTCGTGACTTTCTTTACTAAAAATAACGATTTAACCTTGATATCTCAGAATAGGTTGTGAATAGTGGAAATAGGGGCGCTCTGATGTCATGTTCTCAATCATGCCTTCAGACCCCCGATGACTACCGTTAGCAGCCTTGAAGAAGATGAGGTCTTTGTTTATGCCCGTATCTTTTATGAGTGCCACCGATGTCTGCTTTGCAGATTGGTCAAAGACAAGAGATTGGTTGCTGAAATATTCTTTCGACTCCGCAATGACTGGCCCGCTTGAGGTCATTGATGTTACCGGATTGGATACAGAAGGAATTGACTCGTTGAAAACCCATTTAAAACAACTCGAAATTCCGGCTGGATTTCTCGGTGAATTAGTGTTTGAATTGCAAGTCAAAAAAGATCGGATTCGGCGTGTAAGTTGGAACGAACAAGCTTCTACCCTTAATAAAAAAAACATCGTCAAAATCATTCAAAACTCCCTCAAAGATTGGCAAGTTACCCCTGGCGACTTTAACATCTTGACGCTCAAAATTCACATCAATTCCTAATCTCTCGGAGAAACTTAACAAAACTTAATTTCAACCAGGGTCATTTACTTCCGAAAAATCCAAATTTGAATTTGAAGTCTAACAAAACGCTGTAAATCATTGCAATTTGGAGGGCTACTCCTGTGACAGCATCCTCACCCCTTATCGGTGGAATTACCGCCAAATCTCCTGATAATCTTTCTTTAACCTTTCCTCTCAAACATACCGAAGTCTTCGCCCGAATTTCCGGTAACTTATCTCGGGTTGAAGTTAAACAAAGTTTTGAAAACCCTCTAACCCAACCGATGGAAGCGGTTTACACTTTTCCGTTACCGGATGAAGCCGCAGTCGATCAAATGGAGATTAAAATTGGCGATCGCATTATCAAAGGCGATATCAAAAAACGAGAAGAAGCCCAACAAATTTATCAAACCGCAAAACAGCAAGGACGAACCGCAGGATTACTTGAACAGCAGCGAGATAATATCTTTACCCAATCTTTAGCCAATATCAAACCGGGCGAAGAAATTGAAGTGATTATTCGCTATACCGACAGCCTAAAATTTGAAAAAGGGGATTATGAATTTGTTTTTCCGATGGTTGTCGGTCCCCGCTATATTCCCGGTGAAAAAATCGATCAAAGCGGGGATACAGACCAAGTTCCCGACGCTTCTAAAATTACCCCGCCCGTCGTTCCACCCGGAACCCGTTCGGGTCAAGATATCGGCGTAACTGTTGAAATTAATGCGGGTTTACCCATTTCCCAAGTTCGTTCGACTTCCCATCAAATTAATATCACAGAAAGCGGAGAAATTGTTACCGTTAAACTTGACAACGAAGACACAATCCCCAACAAAGATTTAATTCTCCGCTATCAAGTTTCTGGAGACAATACCCAAGCAACGGTATTAACCCAAAGCGACGAACGGGGCGGACATTTTGCTTTGTATTTCATTCCCGCCATCGAGTACAAAACCGATGAAATTGTCGCCAAAGATGTTCTGTTTTTGATGGATACATCCGGTTCGCAACAGGGCGATCCGTTGCGTAAATCTCAAGAGTTAATGCGGCGGTTTATTAACGGGTTAAATCCAAATGACACCTTTAACATTATGGATTTTTCCAATACCACCCGCAAACTTTCAGAAACGCCGTTAGCCAACACTCCTGAAAACCGCAACCTAGCTATCCATTATGTTAATCGACTGCAAGCCAACGGCGGAACGGAACTGCTGAACGGGATTTTAGAAGTGTTAAAATTCCCCGAACTTACCGGGCGGTTGCGGAGTATTGTGCTGTTAACCGATGGGTATATTGGGAACGAAAACGCTGTTTTATCTGAAGTTCAAGACAACTTAAAACCGGGAAACCGCCTGTACAGTTTTGGCGTGGGAAGTTCGGTGAATCGGTTTTTAATTAACCGCATAGCCGAACTCGGTCGGGGAATTTCTCGGGTTGTTCGTCAGGATGAACCGACTCAAGAAGTCGCCGAAAAGTTCTTCCGACAAATTAACAACCCCGTTTTAACTGATATTAATATTCAGTGGGAAGGTAGCGGAGAAACCCCGGAAATTTACCCCGAAATTGCCCCCGATTTATTTGCCGAACAGCCTTTGGTATTGTTCGGGCGAAAAGTTGATTCTGCGGAGGGTAATTTAAAAGTTACCGGAAAAATTGCCAATGGCAACCCCTACGAACAAACCTTTTTAATTGATTTCTCAAATTCGGGAAATGTAGCCATCGCCCAATTGTGGGGACGCCAACGCATTAAACACCTGACGAATCAGATGTTAAGTTACGAGACAAAATCGAATGTAGAAGCCGTTACAGACACCGCTTTAACCTATCAATTGTTATCGCAATACACGGCGTTTGTAGCGGTTAGCGATGACGTTCGAGTTGACACAAACCAGCAGAACATTTCTGTTGAAGTTCCCCTAGAAATACCGGAAGGTGTTAGTTATCTGAGTATGCCGGCGAAAGCTGCTTATGCCCCCGGTTTCAAGGTCTATGGAAGCCCGAGGACGAATGGCTCGGGCTTCTTCAATTGATGACGATGATTTAGAATTTGCGGAGCTTTCATTGCGTTGTTTTGCACCTGAAAGCATTAGTTATGAGCAGCGTTCATTCGGTCTTTCTTCTGCAATTGAAATAACAGAAACTACGGGATTAGATAAAGTTGGAATTGAGTTGTTAAAACAGCACTTAGCAACCTTAGAAATTTCGGGCGAGTTTCAAGGTGAATTGTTGTTTGAACTGCAAGTTAAAGACGGACGTGTTAAGCAAATTGTAGTTGATGAAAAAGCGTCTACCCTGAATGACAAAGCGGTAATAAAGCTAATTCGTCAACGCTTGCAAACCTGGAAAGTTCCGAGTTCAGCCAGCGAACAAATCGTTATCAAATTGCGGATTAATTCCTAAGTTCGTAGTTGCGCTGTTGTTGGGCTTTAGCACCATATAATATAGGGGCTGAAGCCCAACAACGAACTTTTTTTAGGAGTGCGCTTTAGCGCTATATAATATAGGGGCTGAAGCCCAACAACAAGCGATTAGTTTGTAGTTGCGCTTTAGCGCTATATAATATAGGGGCTGAAGCCCAACAACGAACTTTTTTTAGGAGTGCGCTTTAGCGCTATATAATATAGGGGCTGAAGCCCAACAACGAACTTTTTTTAGGAGTGCATCCGGCGTTCAATGGCATTGAAATAACAGTCTTTCATTTCAACAACCCCCATTTCAACCAACGTTAACCCATCCCCCGCCAAAATTTTCAGCGGCGCCGAACCTCCTTCAACCTTCCCCAAACTGTGCCAAAATTCCCCCTTTTCCCCCAACTGTTCTCGAAGATAATTTTCCCAATTTGTTTGTTGTTCAGAACTAACGGAAACCAAAATTCTCGCCCCACCTTCCGCAAACAAAATCCTATCCCAACGGCGCTGCAAAAGCGAATCTATTCCCAAATTAATCGTCGCTCCTTTCTCCCCATTAATACAACATTCCGCCAACGCAATGGTTAATCCGCCCTCTGCACAATCATGGGCGGAATTTACCCAATTTTGACGAATTCCTTCCCGACAAACCCCTTGAACTTTCCGTTCTAAATTATAATCAACTTCGGGAGGTTTTCCGGCAACAATATGATGAATTTGAGCCAAATATTCCGAAGCGCCCAAACCCAATCTAGCATCTTTTTCTGTTTCTTCCGCTTCAAACTGACCCAATCCCAACAGATAAATAATATCGCCTTCATTTTGCCAAGCCAACCCACAAACCCGGCGAATATCATCAACTAACCCCACCATTCCAATAACAGGAGTCGGATAAATAGCCTGAGGATTTCCCTGAGAATCCAACGTTTCATTATACAGAGAAACATTCCCCCCCGTTACGGGTGTTGAAAACTCTTTACAAGCCTCAGAAATACCCCGACAAGCTTCTGCTAACTGCCAATATCCCACAGGTTTTTCGGGACTGCCAAAATTCAAATTATCCGTAACAGCAACCGGTTCGGCACCGACACAACTTAAATTTCTCGCCGCCTCCGCAACCACCGCTTTCGCCCCTTCGTAGGGATTCAAATAAACGTAACGAGAATTACAATCAACCGTAGCCGCAACCCCCCGCATATAATCAACCGGGGTTTTATTTTCTATTGTTTGATTCTCCGTTAGTTGACTCTCAAAATAGTTCACCGGACGCAACCGAACCACCGCCGCATCTCCGCCTCCGGGTAGAATAATCGTGTTATTTTGAACTTGATGGTCATATTGTCGATACACCCAACGTTTAGAAGCTATACTCGGCGTATCTAACAGTTTGAGTAAAATTTCATTCCAAGTTTTAAAAGTATTTTTAACGTTAATTCCCGAAACCGTGCAGGGCTGCAATAAATCCTCCGTCCATTCCCAAGCTTTGCGGGCATATTCGGGAGGTTCAGCTAACAGTTCCCGGTGATAAATTGGCGTGTTATCCGCCAAAGCCGTCGCCGGAATTTCTGCGGCAATTTCCCCTTTAAATAATATTCTGACAATCGATTCTTCGATAACCGTTCCCGCCACAACCGCTTGCAGTCCCCAACGATGAAAAATATCAATTAACTCCTGTTCCCGCCCTTTTTCCCCTACAAATAACATCCGTTCTTGAGACTCAGATAACAAATATTCGTAAGGCACCATTCCCGTTTCCCGAACCGGAATTTTATCTAAGTCTAATTCAATTCCAACGCCCCCTTTCGCCGCCATTTCCGCAGTCGAACAGGTAATCCCCGCCGCCCCCATATCCTGGGCCGCCACCACCGCCCCGGTTTTGAACGCCTCCAAACAGGCTTCAACCAAAGATTTCTCTAAAAACGGATCGCCAACCTGGACCGCCGGACGGTCTTCTATTGACTCATCACTCAGTTCGGCACTAGCAAAACTGGCCCCACCCATGCCATCCCGTCCGGTTGTCGAACCCACGTACAGCACGGGATTGCCGACCCCAGAAGCCCCCGATTTGACAATTTCCGACGTTTCCATCAAACCGATCGCCATCGCGTTTACGAGGGGATTTCCGGCGTATGCTTTGTCAAAATACACCTCACCTCCTACAGTCGGGACACCGAAACAGTTGCCGTAGTGGGCAATTCCCGAAACCACGCCGTTAAACAGGGTTCGGGTGCGGCTATCATCGAGGGAACCGAACCGCAGCGAGTTCAACACGGCGATGGGACGCGCCCCCATTGTGAAAATATCTCGCAAAATTCCCCCGACTCCGGTCGCAGCGCCCTGGAACGGTTCAACCGCCGAGGGGTGGTTGTGGGATTCGATTTTAAACGCCAGTTGTAGGCCGTCTCCGAAGTCTACCACGCCGGCATTTTCGCCGGGACCGACTAAAATGCGATCGCCTGTGGTGGGAAACTGTTTTAATAGGGGACGGGAGTTTTTGTAGCAGCAGTGTTCGCTCCACATTACCCCAAACATACCTAATTCCGCCTTGTTGGGGTGGCGTCCGAGGCGGTTAACGATTTCTTGGTATTCGTCGGGTTTGATGCCTTCGTCGGCAATTTCTTCGGGGGGAAACGGGCAGGGGGTGGAGGTAGACATTTCACGGCGATCGCATCACAGCAGAATTATTTTACCGACATTTGGGCAACAGTTGAGCCAATAAAGTTAAAAATTCCCTAAACTTCCCGTCTGGGCGCATTGCCATGCGCCCCTACTTTGCGGCTTAAAAAGATAAAATGAATTGGATTAGGATGATGGATTTTTAGGGGAATAACCGACTCTAAATCAAAGTCAACATTATCGATAAAATCACTATTTTGATGGGCGGATACAAACTGAACACATTTTCCCGAAATTTAGCCAAAAAAGTCTAAAAAACCCTGTTATTCACAGAAACCCTGTTTTGGGGTTTTACCTTGCCTTTTGCCCGCACTCACAGTTAACTTTAATTTTGTCCGACTCCTGATTTTTTAGATTTCCTGAAATTCATCAAAATTAACAGAACTTTAATAATAAATCTAGGATGGTGAGCGAAAGTTACTAAATCCTATGATAGAACTGATTTAGGTCTGCTAGATCGGCATCACAACCCATCAAGTTTTTTGGATCAATTTATGGTTTTAAATTTAGATTGCAGTGAGCAACAAGGTCAATATCGCTACAACCCGGACAGTTTGAAGACGGGCGGGCCGGCACGCATATTTCCCCATGCCGGAGAAGATGGAGTTCTGCGTTATATTTTAACCGAACTCCGCCTGAATTTGACCAATAAGGGTCAGGTTTCCCAACCGTTCAGCATGATTTTAGAACAGTTAGAAAAAAGCTTGGCAGCACTTGAAGAAGGTTGGTCTACATTAACGACTTTTCTGGCAGATGTAGAGTTTTTACACGATGGATTGTTGAATTTTAATCTACCACCTAACGAACAGTTTAATAGTGATTTTATTAAACTCCGTAAGGAAATGGCAGAAGCGTTGAGGGCTGCTATTAACGCCGCAGAAGAAGTTCAGCGAGAAAATTCCTCATCTCAGCTTTCGCCGACAGAACAGGCCAAACGTCAAAGACAGAAGTTCTACGAAGTGCTGGAAAAGAAAGGACGCTCCCGCCCCCAAGTTAGCCTCATTCACGAACGAGAAGGGGGGTTAAGCGATCGCGAATTTGTCCGTCAGCGCTTGGCCGGACCGAACCCGATGATCTTGCGTCGCCTGCAACAACCCGAGAAAACAGTCCTAGAAAGTTGGGCATCATCCCCATCCTATCAATTGGCTAATGGGGAATCGGTGGATTTGGTGAATGCGGCATCAGCCAATCGCCTGTTTATCGCCGATTATCCCCTTTTAGACAGACTGACGGCGGCAGATTTGCAAGTTGATCGGTATATTCCCAATCCCAAAGCATTATTTTACAATACCGGGCGGAAACTGGAACCAATTTTGATTCAGTTGGAACCGGGCGGCAAAATCTTTACCCCCGCAACTTCGGCAGATGCCGATGAATGGATGCGGGCCAAACTCTATTTTCAGGTGGCAGATATTACCCACCACGAACTGATCGATCACCTCTGTTACACCCACCTGGCGATGGAAGCCTTTACCATTGCCACCTCCCGACAACTCCCATCCAACCACCCCTTCTATCGCCTGATCAAGCCCCACTTTCGGTTTTTATTGGCGATCAATACTCGGGGCAATGGTATTCTTTTGGGCGAGGGTGCGGCGATTGATGATCTCATGGCGCCGACGAGACAAGTATCGTTAGATCTGATCAACAAAGCTTATCGTCAGCGGCCCTTCTCAGATTATGCCCTCCCCAAGGATATTAACAACCGGGAGATGAGTTCGGAGTTTCTGGCTGAGTTTCCCTATCGCGACGACGCCCTACTGTTGTGGAATGCCATCGCCAAATATGTCAGTGCTTACTTACAGCGATACTACTCCAATGACCAAGCGGTTCAGAAAGACCGTTACCTGCAAGCGTGGGCGGCGGAGTTGGGCGCCCCGTTAAGCACTCGTCAAAGAGCGGAATTTCCTGAACAACCCGGCTGGTTGCCCTCGGAAGTGGCGGCGATGGTGGGTTTAGAAATAGAGTCCCTGCCGGAGTTTCCCCGGGTTCCCGGCTTTTCGGCTCAAATTACCACACTGCAACAGTTGATCGACATTGCCACCCAAATTATCTTTACCTCCGGCCCCCAACACGCCGCAGTGAACTTCAATCAGTTTGACTACGCCGGCTATGTACCCAATTTTCCTTTTGCCGCCCACGCCCGACCCGATATTAAGGCTTCTATTGAGGAGATGCTACCCTCTCCAGAAAAGGATTTAGAGCAGATGAAGATTACTTTTGCTCTGAGTGGAATATTTTTTGGAGAACTGGGCCGTTCCGATTTAATGGGATTTGTCGAAGACGGCGATCGCAAAATTCTTGCTAATTTCCAGGCCGAACTGTTGGAAATAGAGAAAGAAATTAAAACTCGAAATCAGCGGCGTCTTTCCGACGACGGCGTAGAATATCCTTACCTGCTTCCTTCCCAAATTCCCAATAGTATCAACATTTAGCGATCGCCAAGGATTTATCAAACAGTTTGAGTTTGTAGTTGTGCTAGCCGAACACCAATTTTAAAGTACCCGGCCTAGCACAATTACTGAGGAAAAGTTTCTTGACCGTTGGGTTCTTGGGGAGAGACTTGATTGAGTTCGCGCCGTCGATCAGATATCGTTTTATAGACTAAATTTCGAGCGCGGTTCGCTCCTCCCAAAGGTTGATGAGCCTCCAAACTGTGCCAGGGATTGTAAGAAAGATGTTCGCAGAATTCCATCTGTTCATCGGAGTCAAAAGTCTGGGGTGGAATTTTAATGGTAGCCACTTTAATAAAAGGCGAATCCCACTCAATAGTCGGATCTTCGATGGGCATTTTCACCGGATCGGTTTGCAACTGTACCAAAAAATCAAAGCGAACTTCTTGGGTTTTCAAATGTTCAACCATCGCCTCTCGAAGGTAGTTTTCAGACTCGGGAATCGTTGGATTTTCGGGGGCGGGAGAAGTGGGTTTTGCAGAATATTTCATCGCCTGGGAACCCAACTTATAGGGCGTTGTACTCCAATATTGAACGAGAAGCGGATTGACTATTTTATTACTTTGAATCGCCCGGATAATTTTAAATTCCGTAAGCCGCCATTTAAAAGGATTTAGACTCGGAAAGAAAAACTTCAACGGTGCTTTCCCCGGAGATTGTTTGATCACATTAAAGAAATCCACATAGTCAGGGATATTGCGAATAAAAAACACCGGATGATTGATCATCAAAAAGTCTTGGGTGTGCTTTTCATCATCCAACAACTTTTTCCCTTCCACGCCCATCAGTTTAACCGTCATTCCCCGACCATCGCCTTTGGTATCGGGCTGTTCGGCATTCCCGGAAGCGTTAGAAAAACGAATCCAAGCCGGGAAAGTCGCGGGTTCTTTAAAAACACCAACCCTGAGATTTTCCGGTAAGTTAGACTCAACAATAAATTCCGCTTTCACACAACCGTGATGCTTGGCGTGTTGTCCCCGCCGAACCGGTTCTTGATCGGTTTTCAGACCCGCTTCTATAATAGCAGTCATGTTTGCGATCGCTTCTGCTTCACCAGGGGCGGGATATTCTTGGCCAATTTCTAAAGGTTTTGCTGAACTCGGCATAAATTCCTCCGAATCAATTGAAGTTTAGGCGGATTATCTTTGCTATCATTGCAACGACAGCAACCGCCTCCTATTCATCCTTTACGCTTCAATAACGGCGATCCAGTTAAAAACTCCCTAAATTCACGGCGATCGCATTACAGTAGATTTATTTTACCGATATTTGGGCAACAGTTCACCCAATAAAGTTAAAAAATCCTAAATTTCCCCGTAGGGGCGTTCTTGCTGACGTTCTCTCTTGGGTGTTATTTTATAAAGTAAAAAAAGTATTATAGGGCTGTTTTATGCTGGAGAGGGATTCATTCTTTTTCGAGCGCCGGCTGTTGGATATCGACCTTCATTGATTAACAATTGTCGTTCTAAAATGCGGTCTGCTTCATTAAATCCCAAAATTCTCGCTGTGACTTCTCCTATCGGTGTTATTGGTTCAATTCTTGCCCCCTGAAGTTGAAAATGATTGTTCCATCTATCAGTTCTTGGATTAAAAAATATCACCAATTCACCGGTTTGCCGAGAAATAGAACCCAGGTCGCTTCCTTTATTCCGATTGCAATATACACAAGCAAATGCAAGATTATTCGCTTCTGTTGCCCCTCCATGCTTAATGCTAATGATATGGTCAACTTGACATCCTAAAAACGTATCGCCTTCAGAAATTAGGCAATATTCACACAATAAATCTGCACGATTCGCTATTTTGTCCCGAAGTTTATCACTAATATAGGGGCGCGACATTTCTCAAATTGCTATTACTATTGATTAATATATTGGTACGCTTTTGCTTTGATTAACCGCATTAAATGTTCCAACTGCAAAAATCGATCTAATTCCGACTTTTCTTCTATCGATAATCCCGTCGTTTTTTCTCGTTCAATTAAGTCTACAACCCTTTCTTTAACTGCTTGTGAAGCTTGAAAGGATATGATTTGTTGAGGTGTTGCTCCCGATGCGATCAAATCGATCATTTCTTCAGAAGCGTCAGAAATTGCGATCGGCTTACTCATAGTCAGATCTGAAATAATCTGGAAAAATTAATTATAACATTGGTTGTTGAGTTGCGCCTGCTAACTCGGCTTCGGTCAGGGCTTCTAATTCGTTGAAATTGAAGTTTGAACCAATCATAAACTCTATGCGATCGCATTACAGCAGATTGATTTTACCGATATTTGGGGAACAGTTGACTCAATAAAATTAAAAAATCCCAAATTTACCGTCTGGGCGCATTGCCATGCGCCCCTACTTTGTGGCTTGAAAATATAAAATAAATGGGATTAGGATAATGTATCTTTGTAGCCCAAAAAACTCATTGTTAAAATACAAAAAATTAAAAGAACTTATCGGAATTTGGCAAAATGATTTAGAACTTGACGAAATCTTCGCGTAAATCAATCATCAGCGTTACTCGGATTACAACAAAAATAGGGGCAAAAAGCCCCCATCTGGTCAATGAAAAAACTCGATAACTTACCGATCTACCGAACCCATAATGATATCGATACTTCCCAAAATCGCAACGATATCAGCCACTTTTGTACCTTTTACGATGTCGGGGAAAATTTGTAAATTGCAGAAATCAGCCGCCCGAATTTTGAAGCGCCAGGGGAAAACATTATCATCGCCAACGATATAAATTCCCAGTTCACCTTTACCGCTTTCAACGCGAACATAATGTTCACCGGAGGGAATCTTAAACGTGGGGGCAATTTTCTTCCCAATAAACTGATACTCAAAATCGTTCCATTCCGACTTCGGCCCTTCCATCATCCGTTTCGCTTCCAGGTTCTCGTAGGGGCCGCCAGGGAGTCCATCTAGGGCTTGATAAAGAATTTTAACCGATTCGCGCATTTCCCGAATTCGGACCAAATACCGGGCCATACAGTCGCCTGCGGTTTCCCAATGAACCTCCCAGTCAAAATCATCGTAACATTCGTAATGGTCAACCTTCCGCAAATCCCACTTAACGCCGGACGCCCGCAACATCGGACCGGATAAACCCCAATTGAGGGCCTGTTCGCGAGTAATGGTCCCCAACCCTTCAATCCGACGCCGGAAAATGGGATTATTGGTAATTAGACGTTCGTACTCATCAACTTTTGGGATAAAATAATCGCAAAAATCCCGACATTTATCCACCCAACCATAGGGTAAGTCAGCCGCAACGCCACCGATGCGGAAATAGTTGTTATTAACTAACCGATAACCGGTTGCAGCTTCCCAGAGGTCGTAAATCATTTCCCGTTCGCGGAAAATGTAGAAAAAGGGTGTTTGGGCGCCAACATCGGCGAGGAACGGGCCAAGCCATAGCAGGTGGTTGGCGATGCGGTTCAACTCCAACATGATGACGCGAATATAACTCGCCCGTTTGGGAACTTCAATATCGGCGAGTTTCTCGGGTGCGTTGACGACAACCGCTTCGTTGAACATTCCCGCCGCGTAGTCCCAACGGCTAACGTAGGGAACATACATAATATTGGTGCGGCTTTCGGCGATTTTTTCCATTCCCCGATGCAAATAGCCGATAACGGGTTCGCAGTCTACCACGTCTTCCCCGTCGAGGGTAACAATTAACCGCAGTACCCCGTGCATTGAGGGGTGGTGTGGCCCCATATTGATGACCATCGGTTCGGTGCGGGTTTCTATTCGACTCATCGGTGTTTGCCTCTCAAGTTCAATGTTTCTGGTATTGTAAAAGTAAGCAATACAACAAATGTATAGCGTTTGTTGATTTTGGTTTTGTCTTCCTTGTCATTATAAGGACTTTTTACAGTTCACAGTCACCAGTTAACACCTGACCAGTGATGTAGGGGCGGGCCTCGGCGCTCAATCTCTGTCTTCCCAGAAACAATCGATATAAACGCCCCGGTGTTCAGGTAGGGGCGGGTTCTCAATCAAGCTAGAATTCTAACCAATAACATTAATAAACCCGCCCTTTCCCATTTCTCAGGGTTGGGGTGGGCTAGGGTAAAATATAGGTTTCCACAGTCACCCGTTTCGGGGTTCAAGGCGGGTTTAGATCGGTAATTGATGAGAGAGATACATCTTGACAGAACCCGCCCCCTACACCAATTTCCAACACCTAACTCCTAATTTTCTATGCCCGAGTTGAATTTAACGGAATTAACGGCTAATTTTGTTCATGTTCCCGTACTGAGTCGAGAATTAATTGCGGGGTTGTCTGTGGTGGCGGGGGGTCACTATTTGGATGCGACGGTTGGCGGTGGGGGTCACAGTCTTTTGATTTTACAGGCGGCGCCGGATGTGCGTTTGACGGCGATTGATCAAGATGAGGAGGCGATCGCCGTCGCCAAAGCTAGATTAACAGAAATTGAACCGAGTTTTGCCGATCGCCTTGAATTTTGGCGGGGAAATTTTGCCGACTATCAACCCCAAAGCGTGGAGTTTGATGGAATTATCGCGGATTTAGGCGTCAATTCCTATCAACTCGATACGCCAACCCGGGGATTTAGTTTTCGCCACAGCGCCCCGTTGGATATGCGAATGAATCAGCAACAATCGTTGAGCGCTGCTGATATTATTAATAGTTGGGATGAAGTGGAATTAGCCGATATCTTTTTTGATTACGGCGAAGAACGATTATCCCGTCGCATTGCTCGGCGCCTTGTCCAACGGCGTCCGTTTGAGACAACCACTCAACTGGCTGATGTCGTCGCCTCTTGTTACCCTCCTAAATCTCGTTATGGTCGCATTCATCCGGCGACTCGGGTGTTTCAGGCCCTCAGAATTGCTGTTAACCAAGAATTAACAGCTTTGGAAACGTTTTTATCTCGTTCGCCCCAATGGTTAAAATTGGGGGGTAGAATTGGAGTGATTAGTTTTCACAGTTTAGAAGATCGGCGAGTTAAACAAAGTTTTAAAAGTGATTCGGGTTTGCAGGTGTTAACCAAAAAGCCCATTCAAGCGCAAGCCGACGAAATTGCTGATAATCCTCGCGCTCGATCTGCTAAACTCAGACTGGCCGAACGTATAACGATCGCATGACTCACCCGTAAATTCTATTTGGATTGAGCAATATTAATCTTATTGATAAGCAAGTGTCTAGAAAACGGCAAAAGATGTACAGAGCTAATTCATTGATTTGGGAGTAACCAATCGCATGAGTCGGGGAGAACAATCCAAGCTGAAACTAATGGTAGTTGATGACGAACCCGATAACTTGGATTTGTTGTACCGGACGTTTCGGCGTGAGTTTAGAGTTTATAAAGCAGATAGCGCCCTGAAAGCTTTGGAAATTCTCCAGCAAGAGGGGGAGATGGCGATTATTATCTCAGATCAACGAATGCCGGAAATGAACGGTACCGAGTTTTTAAGTCAGACGGTTGAACGTTTTCCGGATACCATTCGGATTTTGTTAACGGGATATACGGATGTTGAAGATTTGGTCGAAGCGATCAACTCCGGTCAGGTGTTTAAGTATATCACCAAGCCTTGGGGTCCCGAAGCGCTCAAATCGGTGGTTCAGCAAGCCTCAGAAACCTATAAGTTCTCAAAACAACGTACCCTTTCGCTACGTCGCGCCCTGCGTCGAGAGTCTCTTTACAATGATGTAATGAGCGCTCTGCGAGAGTCGCTGGACTATTCGAGTATGCTGCAAACGATTGTTCAAACCATCGGAGAAACGTTTCAGGCCAAAGCCTGTTACATTCGAGCGGTTGAGGATGGACATCTGGCGACCGAAGTGTTTTCCCATAAACCAACAGAGGTCGAGTGTCAAGAGTGGGTATCTGAGAGTGAGTCGTTAATGCAGGCGGTGATCGAAACTCGTGAAACTAAAATTTTGCAAACTCGTGATGAAAATGATCTGATTCAGATTATTATTCCTCTGAGCTATCAGTTTAATCTGTTGGCGGTGTTGGCTTTGTGTCAGCATACAGATGCCGATGCTTGGTCGGATGATGAGATTAAACTGTTGGAACTCGTCAGCGAACAGGCGGCTTTGGCGTTGTCTCAAGCGAGGTTGTATCAGCGGACTGTGCAACTAGCCGAACAGATGCGCTCGGAACTGGAAGTAGCCCGTCAAATTCAAGGGAATTTACTCCGACAAAGTTGGCCGGATTTACAAAGCGTTAAGGTGCAGGCCTGTTGTTATCCGGCGCGAGAAGTGGGAGGCGATTTTTTTGAGGTTTACGTTCATTCTCAGGGTGATGTTTGGGTGGCTTTAGGAGATGTGTCTGGTAAAGGGGTTCCTGCGGCTTTGTTTATGGCGAGCGCCATGTCGGTGATTCGTCGTGAACTGTCTCAAGAAATCTCCCCGGACCCGGAACAGGTGATGCACAATCTTAATCGGATTTTGGCCGACGATCTCATTAGCAATAATCATTTTATTACAATGGTTTTGGCTCGTTATACTCCCACGACTGGAGAGTTAATTTATGCGAATGCCGGACATATTTATCCGCTCGTTTGGTCTCAGAAAATGCTGCTCGAACAACAGAGCGATGCTGATTCGGCCATTGGGGTAGAACCCAATTTTCTCAAAGCCCGAGGTATTCCTTTGGGGATTCTCCCGGCTTGGCGAGGTAAAATTGGAAATTTGAAACTGTCTGCTGGAGATGTGTTTCTACTCACCAGTGATGGGATTACAGAAGCGACGGTTGTTCAACCGGGTAGTGATGAAAGTCCAACCCGAACTATGCTTCATCAAGATGGATTATGGAAGTTGATCATGGAGCAAAAGGGATCTTTGAATTTGGAGGATTTACTGGCATCTGTGCGGGAATCCAATTCGATTCAGGAAGATGACCAAACTATACTGGCGCTGGAGGTCTTATTCACCGATGAAAACTGAACTTCATGTGCCGAGTGATATTCGATTTTTAACGGTCGTCGAAAATTGGCTGTTGAGTAGTTTGGAGGTGGAGTTGGGTAATCATGTTGATTGGCCCCGTCAATCCAATCGCTTTCGGTTGGTCCTGGCTGAAGCCTACTCTAACGTGATTCGTCATGCTCACAAAGATCAGCCCGATCTGCCGATTATTATCCGTCTGGAATTGCAGGAGCGCGATATCGCCCTGGAAGTTTGGGATTCGGGGACGGGTTATGAAATGGAAGAATACACCCCTCCTAACCCGGAAGACCGACAAGAAAGCGGTTATGGTTGGTTAATTATGAATCGGCTGATGGATCGAGTTGACTACTGTTTGCAGATTGATGGTCAAAACCGTTTGCGTTTAGAAGTCAGTCTCGGAGAAAAATCCGATGAGTCTAAACCTCTCCAAGCTTGAAGATGGATCGGCTTTTCTGACGAAACCCTAAACCGTTATGCTGTCATTTTCTTAACAAAAGTTAACAAAAATCGGCTCATTTTTAATTTTTGTAAATTTTAGTTGCAATCTTTTCGAGGGGTAAGTCAATAATATCTGAAATAAGTTTTGATGATATTTTAAAAAAAGGAGACTGATATGAATCAGCTATTTCCACTTGCCCCCCGCTATCGTTTAGATGATGAATCGGTTTGGTTGAAAGGTATCGATCCTTCCCGCCATTATTGGATTCAGGTCAACGGGGATCAACAGTTAACGGTCGTTCTACCGGGTTTAATGGTATCGTCGGCAACAGAATTTAAACAAATGATTCGGGCTTGGCGATCGCTGCAACCGGGACAACAAATGACAATAGAGCGAGCCGCAGGAAGCTGTATTATTTACTGCATTAGTGAAAATTGCTACGCGATCGAAGATCAAAACGCCCCGATCAAAGTTTGGCACCTGTTCGATCAAGAAACCGTTGAAAGCTTGCTGATGACCAGCCATCCCGACTGGAAATGTTCGGCTAAAGATATAGAGTTGGGACGAGAATTGTTAGCCCGTTCTCTGCAACTTCCGGCTAGAGCTTAGGTTAAAAAAGCAACGCGGTTCTTGGCTGAAAATATTGATTGAGATCCCACCCGGCTTTCAATCCTAATTCTGAGATGAATTTTCAGATTGATTTTGAGATAAATCTTGAGATTGATTTTGAGATTGATTTTGAGATTGATTTTGAGATTTGTTTTGTAAATTAAATAACTCCTGGAGAGAAGCGAGCAACTTAACCGTAACAACGGCAATTTCCCCATTGGGATGTAAGATAAACTGCCAAGCCACATTCACCCAAAATAAAGGGGTTCGCACTTTCCCCATAACGCGAATTTGCTGCTGACCCTTGTCTAAGGTTTGGCTAACTCCCTCTTGGGGTTTAAGCTGCATTCCTTGAGCTTCTGCTTCTAAATAGTTGGCGATCGCAACCCGTCCGTGAAGGCGATCTTCAAAGGGTGCTTCTAAGACGCCATCTTCTGCAAATAAAGCCGCAGTTTCTTGAAAATCTCCGGCGTTGAGGGTTTCAAAATATCGTATAACTCGGGGTTCTGTAATCCCTTCTATTTGCAGCAGACTATCGGAATTTGATAAAGTTCTTGTCGTCATAACGTTCAATGTTGTTTTCAATTGACAACTTCAAATAAAACAAAAGAACAGCGATCCGTTTTTATAATCGCTGCTCCGGTTCTATTATAGATTAACTAGGCGAGGGGATCGATTCCCATCCCTGAAACGGCATTCCGCAGAACGGTAATTTGTTGGCTGAATTCTAACTGCTCAATGGCAGCGATCGCTTGACTTGAAGCGCGAGAAACGGGATAACCGGCCGGTACTCCAATTACAGACCCTTGTTTCATCCATTCAGCTAACTGATACCAAAATGCTAGCTTCGTGTTGGCACCGAGAACACCGTAGGCCCGGCTAATCGGATTGTTTACAGAAGCCGCAATGTCGCGCATTGCTTGGAGTTGATCTTGAGGGGGCATCTGCTTGATATCGTTGAGCAGACCTTCGGCAAACTGGAGGCGGGCGGCGCCGGGAGCGGCAGGGGTGATGGTGCGACCCATCTTGGTGTACAGGAACCACAGAACAGCAAGCTGCTCGTCTACGTTGAGAGCTTTGAAGTTTGAGGTTACACGGGCAACAGCATTAGGATCGCTGGAAACGAATACTTTGGCAAAATTTGCAGTTGAGGACTCAGTAGTAAAAGTCATAACAGCTTTTAAGGCTCCTTGGTAAACAACCGTTCTCAGGAGCGGACCTTGGTGAGTCTTGCTTCCCTTGACTTTTATTATGTAACGTTAATTTAAGATTTGCAAATAAAACTTGCAAATAAATTTGATTTGTAATAATCATAGATTTTTATACCTAATTTATGTCCGAAGGTAAATGCGATCGCTACATTGATAGATATAACTGTGATAACTACTCGGAGAAAAGTTAGATTTGTCTGTGAAAGTCGGGAACGGGGAACGGGGAACGGGGAACAGAAAAGAGTTAACCCGTCTGGTGAAGCTGCAAGCCTTGAGGCTCGGATTTCACAAAGTTGGGATAGCAAGCGTTATCGAACCCAAAGCCGAAGTTGAACGGTTGCAGGCTTGGCTGAATAAAGGCTATCAAGCGGATATGGCTTGGATGGCAAACCCCAGGCGTCAGGATGTTCGTCAAGTGATGCCGGAGGTGCAGTCTGTTATCTGCGTGGCGCTGAACTATTACACCCCTCACCAACGCCCGGAAGGGGCGGACTATGGCAAAATTTCCCGCTATGGTTGGGGACGAGACTATCATAAAGTGATGCACAAGAAGTTGAAAGCGTTTTCTCACGGGTTGGAAGCCCAAGGGGAAGGCATTCAAGCGCGATATTATGCCGATACCGGGCCAGTACAGGATAAAGTTTGGGCGCAACGGGCGGGTATCGGTTGGATTGCGAAAAATAGTAATGTGATTACGCGAGAATATGGCTCTTGGGTGTTTTTGGGGGAAATTTTAACGAATTTAGAATTAATTCCGGATTCTCCCCATACCGAACATTGTGGAACTTGTACTCGCTGTATTGAGGCTTGTCCGACGAATGCGATTACAGAACCTTTTGTTGTGGATGCTAATCTTTGTATAGCTTATCATACCATTGAAAATCGAGCCGAACAATTACCGGAGAATATTGATTTAAACGGTTGGGTTGCCGGTTGTGATATTTGTCAGGATGTATGTCCTTGGAATCAACGATTTGCCCAAGAAACAGATGAGGAAGGGTTTCAACCTTATCCGGGAAATCTTGACCCGAAATTAAGTGATTTGGCAGAACTTTCGGAGGAAGAATGGAACGAACAATTTACCGCTTCGGCGCTGCGACGAATTAAACCCGAAATGTGGCGACGAAATGCCCGAAAAAATTTACTGTAGGGGCGGGTTCGAGTTGATGTATGTTTTCCCGGAAAATCAGTTAAATAAACCCGCCCTGGCTGGATGTAAAAGCGGGTTCGAGTTGAGGTATGTTTTCCCGGAAAATCAGTTAAATAAACCCGCCCTGGCTGGATGTAAAAGCGGGTTCGAGTTGATGTATGTTTTCCCGGAAAATCAGTTAAATAAACCCGCCCTCTTTTCGCTTGAAAGTTCAGGGTCGCTGTAAGACTATTATTTTTGTATTTTTGAGGTAATCCTTACCTGTAATTCCCGCTAATATTTTTCCGTCTGGACTGACAACTAAATGACTAAAATCTTCTCTGTTTAAATCTTCTAAATTCTTTTGATTGAGAGTCGCTTCGAGTTGGGCGGTTTCCAGATTCCAAACCGTTAATCCTTTCGGAGTCTTGCCAATGGCGACATTTTCACTAAAGGTAATATTATTTATTCTAAATAAATGGCGTGAAAATCGCTGTTTTGCTTTAAATTCTTGGGTTTTAATATCAAATACTTTTAGCTGAAAATTCCGTTTTCCGGTGCGTTTAATACCGACCACTTTCTGTCCATCTAGACTGAGGCGTGCTATGGATAAATTAGACAATTTCGGAATAACGTTTTGCTGGTTTGTTGGTACATCCCAAGCCACCAGTTGACTATTTGATAATTGAATCAGTACGGTTTTACCATCTAAACTAACATCTTTTAACCTGAAATAGGGCAATTTCAATGTTGCTTTTAGTTGTCCGGTGTTAATATCCCAAACGTTGACTTCGTTTTCGCTATGACTAATAATTGTATTACCATCCGAGGAAAGATGAACATCCCGAACACTTCCCGAGTGACTTTTGAGGATTTGAGGGGGTTTTTCTGAAGTAATATCCCAGATCCGAACAATGCGATCGCCACTACCAGTAATCACCGTTTTTCCATCGGATGAAATTGCTAAAGTGTTAATGACACCGGAATCGCTAGAAAAGGTTTTTTCTAATTTTCCCGTTTGTAAATCCCAAATTTTAATCGCTTTATCTTCTCCACCGCTGACTAATATTTTAGCATCGCTATTCATAGCAATATCAGAAGCCGTTGGATCTCCTTCTAAAGTGTGAATAACTGAGAAATTACAGTAGGGAGATTCAACAGCAGGATGAGAACAATATTTCCGTTTGGATTGAATGAATGGAATAAATTCCCAAATATAGATAATAAAAATTCCAGTGATACTCACTAAAATGCTTAAAGATGGGCGTTTCCACTTAACAGAATTAAAAAGTTTCATCAATTTTTTACCCGATTGATAATCAGTTAGTAAAGAATATATTTTAAATCTAAAATGAATTCGGGTAACACATCCTCACCCGATAAGGTTTTTGGTGATGTTAATATTTCTACAGGTTGTTCTGGGCGATAAATTTCCACTTGTTGTTGTTTTTTATCGATTAACCATCCCAATTTTGCACCATTTTCGAGATATTCTTGCATTTTTTCCTGTAATTTTTTTAAAGAATCCGAAGGAGAACGTAATTCAACGACAAAATCGGGACAAAGTGGAATAAATTTTTCGCGTTGTTCAGGGGTTAATGTATTCCATCGTTCTATTGTTATCCAAGACGCATCAGGAGAACGTTCTGCACCATTCGGAAGCTTAAAACCCGTAGAAGAATCAAAGGCTTTACCAAGTTTATTCTGACGACTCCAAGCTTGTAGTTGATAGGCGAGTTCTATATTTCGATTTCCGGTATCGCCTCCGGTTGGTGACATAATAATTAGTTCTCCATTGACTGTTCGTTCAAATTGATAATCTCGATTATTTTGACAAAGTTGAAAAAATTGTTCGTCGGTTAAATCAACGGTTAAAGCCAACGGAGAAGGTAAAGAAAGCGTTTCTGTATCCATAATTGCTAGAATTAAACTGGGATTGAATTAATGATAAAAATAGGTAAAAGTAGAGTACGTCAAATGATGTTAACGCACTCTACTTTTGGGTGTTTTAGAATTCACCGGCTAAAGCGGCGACGCAGCGTTCACAAATGGTTGGATCTTCAGTAGACTCACCCACATGAACCGAATAATTCCAACAGCGATCGCATTTTTCGCCCTCGGCTTTCACGATACCAATCCCCAAATCTTCGGACTCATCGCTGTATTCAAGTCCTTTTAACTTGTTGGAGTTTTCTAACAGTTCAACCTGGGAACAAATAAACAGATAACGTAACTGATCCACGCCGTTATGCTGTTTTAATTCTGCGGTTGACGGGTTCATTTCGTCCAACTGTTGGCGTAGATTTTCATCTGCAACGTACAGCAAAACTTTCGCCTCCAGAGACGAACCGATCATCTTTTCTTTTCGCGCTTTTTCCATCACTTGGTTAACTTTGGCGCGAATTTCCCGCAATTTTTGCCAGAATTTAGCCAGTTGAGGCTGTTTCCAATTATCCTCCAATTTCACCCAACCCGACTCGAATACCGATGAATAAGGAGTCGAATAAGGTAAATTTTGCCAAATATCTTCCGCCATGTGACAGAGAACCGGTGCGATCGCTTTGGCGAGGTTTTCTAACGCAACAGCCAACACCGTTTGACAACTGCGACGTCGGAACGCATTCTCTGCACTAATATACAGCCGATCTTTGGCGATATCGAGGTAGAAATTAGACAGATCGACAACGCAGAAATTCTGAACGGTTTGGAAGAATCGGAAGAATTGAAACTGATCAAAGGCATCTTTAATCTCTGTAAAAACTTCCGTGATTCGATGCAGCATATATTGGTCTAAATCCGGCAAATCTTCGTAAGCAACCGCATCTTTTTCTGGGTCAAAATCGTGCAGATTACCAATTAAAAATCGGGCTGTATTTCTAATTTTCCGGTAAATATCCGACATCTGTTTGAGGATATTTCCACCCAAAGGCACATCCGCCGAATAATCAACCGACGACACCCACAACCGCAAAATATCGGCACCGTAGGGGGGATCTTTTTGTTGGTTTTTACCGCCTTCAATTACAACCGCAGGGTCAACAACATTCCCCAACGATTTACTCATTTTGTGTCCCTTTTCATCAAGGACAAATCCGTGAGTTAATACCGTTTTATAGGGGGCGTGACCGTAATTTGCAACGCTGGTTAACAAGCTGGAATTAAACCAACCCCGGTGTTGGTCCGAACCCTCTAAATAGATATCGACGGGATAACCCAAACCCCGTTGTTTGGCAACTGCTGACCAGGAAGAACCGGAGTCAAACCAAACATCCATTGTATCGGTTCCCTTGCGATATTTTGCCGCATCTTTGCGATATTTTTCGGGTAATAATTCCTCAACGGACATTTCCCACCACGCATCGGAACCGTTTTCGGCGATAATATTTTGAACGTGAGAAAGGGTTTCTTCGTTCATCAAATGTTCGCCGGTTTCTTCGTTGTAAAAAACGGGAATCGGTACGCCCCAACTCCGCTGTCGGGAGATACACCAATCTGAACGTTCGGCGACCATTGGCGTGATGCGATTTTCGCCCTGGGCGGGAATCCAACGCACATTTTGAATGGCTTTTAAGGCTTCTTCGCGGAACCCTTCAACGGAAGCAAACCACTGTTCTGTCGCTCTAAAAATGGTCGGTTTTTTGGTTCGCCAATCGTAGGGATATTTGTGTTGGTAGGGTTCTTCTTTAATTAATGAACCGGCTTTTTCTAGGGCGTTAATAACCGCTTCATTGGCATCTTTGAGAACATTTAAACCCGCAAATTCTCCCGCTTCTTCGGTAAAGTTTCCATCCGCATCTACCGGACACAAAACAGGTAAACCGTAGCGTTGACCCACCATAAAGTCTTCTTGACCGTGACCGGGGGCGGTGTGAACGAGTCCGGTACCGGATTCTGTGGTAACATAATCTCCCCCAATTACCACCGGACTTTCGCGATCAAACAGGGGATGTTTGTAGGTGGAATGTTCTAATTTTTCGCCTTTGACTGTCGCTTTTACGGTTAGGTTATTGGCGAAGGTTGCTGATAGGCGTTCGACCAATTCTGCCGCGACCAACAAGTATTTAAACGGAAGGGGATGTTCCGCCTTTTTATCCGTTTCTACGACGGCATAAGTTAATTCTGGGTTCAAAGAAACGGCTAAATTTCCCGGAATTGTCCAGGGTGTTGTTGTCCAGATGGCGACGCCCAAATCGGGCAGAAATGGGGTTAATTCTGATTTGACAGATTCCGCTAAACTTGTGATCGGAAATGCCGCAAATAAACTGCGAGAAATATGCCCGTCCGGATATTCTAATTCGGCTTCAGCTAGGGCTGTTTTTGAACTCGGACTCCAGTGAACGGGTTTTAATCCTCGATAGATATAACCCTTGAGAACCATCTGGGCAAACACGCCAATTTGGGCGGCTTCGTATTCGGGATTGAGGGTTAAATAGGGATGATCCCAATCTCCCCAAACGCCGTATCTTTTGAAAGATTCTCGCTGTTGTTCAACCGTTTCTAGGGCGAATTCTTTTGCTTTTTGACGCAGTTTTAACGGGGTGAGTTCTTCCCGTTCGGACTGTTTCATTTGCTGTAAAACTTTCAATTCAATCGGCAAACCGTGACAGTCCCAACCGGGAACATAACGCACTTTTCGCCCCTGCAAAAGTTGGTAACGGTTAATAATATCTTTAAGAATTTTATTGAGGGCGTGACCGATATGTAACGCACCGTTGGCGTAGGGCGGCCCGTCGTGTAAAATAAACGCATCACCCGGATTATTTTCGCCAAGGCGTTCATAAATTTGATTTTCTGCCCAAAATTTTTGTAATTGGGGTTCGCGTTTGACGGCGTTTGCTCGCATATCAAACTTGGTTTTTGGCAGGTTCACCGTATCTTTGTAGGATTTGGCTGCCATTTCTTGTTCTTTTCCGTTTACATCGCTACGTTCAGCCATGATTTACCTTTTTCGGCTAGCTTGCAATACAACCTTTAGTCTACCGTAGAAGTTTGGCACGCTGTCAGATTGTTAGATTGTCTGTTTGTATTCAGACTATATTACAATTATAATACATACGCCGTCAAGTTGATTGACTTCACCAACATTCCCCCCGAGAAGAATAAACACTAATTTTTTTATGAGTTTTGAAAAAAGTTTTGCGGGTCAACTCAAAATAGAGTATTGTAAATTTTCATCGGGAAAAACAACATCTTCATACAGTGAATTAATAGGACTGCGGAAATTAACACGGGTTACTTGAGTGAAGTTTAACTCCAGACAATTTGTAAATCAAGAATAAATCCGGGTAGCACTTCTTCTCCCGATAAAGTCCGGGGAGAATTTAACGTTTCTACTGATTTTCCTAAGCGATAAATTTCAACGTAACGATTTTTTCGTTCAATTAACCAACCTAGCCTTACTTGATTTTCCATGTATTCTTGCATTTTGGCTTGGGTTGCGGTTAAACTGTCGGAGGGAGACATTAATTCTAAGACAAAATCCGGTGCAATCGGCGGAAATTTCTCTTTTTCTTCCGGCGTGAGTTCATCCCATCTTGATTGTTTTATCCAAGCGATATCGGGAGAACGATTCGCACCATTGGGGAGTTTAAAACCTGTTGAAGAATCAAACAGTTTACCGAGTTGATTTTGACGATTCCAAAAGACAAAATCTCCGGCAATTTCAATGTTTTTGTTTCCGGTTTCTCCCCCCGTCGGTGACATCACAATCAATTCACCGGTGGCATTCCGTTCAAATTTAATATCCGGGTTTTTCCGACAAAGTTGATAAAATTGTTCGTCGGTCATTTCAAAAACGGAACTAAAATCAATTGTATAAGCAGTCATCGTCAGAATATCGCTAGGTTGAATCATTACTTATCCCGAAAACCCCCTCGGACAAACTCATGCTTGATTTGATTGTCGAGTTATTATTATTAATTTTAAATCGGTCGGGGTTCAGTCCCCAGTGCTTCTTCTACAAGCCCGACCCTCAAATATTTAGTTTTGTAACAATTATTAAAAAAACGTGCGATCGCCTGTATGATTAACAGTTGGTTCTTAGCATAACTCAATCTTTCATTCATCTACTGGCTTTTTTCGGGAGGAACAATGGACTTTATCACCAACTTTTTCGGCAACATCAACTTTGAACTGATCGCCCAGCTTACGATGTTAGCGCTGATTGTGATTGCTGGCCCCGTGGTCATCTTTTTGTTGGCTTTTCGGGGTGGCGACCTGTAAAAGTTTATTCTGGGGGCTAGGGGAACGATTCAAATTCGTTCTCACTTATCCCCCAGTTTGGCGATTTTTTCAGGAATTTCTGTTAGTCTTGAACGTACTCTTGCCCGGTTGTGAGTGCGATTTCTGCCCGAACAAATTCTCGTCCTAAATAAAGCGCGTGATCGAAACAGCTTAACGGACAAGGTTCGGTTTCTTCTGTAATTTTTATCCCCAATTCTTTCGCCGTTCTTCCCTTAAAAATTGCGGTCGGTCTGCGCTTCAAACCGCCCGTACAGGGGAAAGGTTCGCCCGTTTCCGGGTCTACGGCGAGTCCTTGATCGTTGATGTTGTTGCTATAGTGTTCGGCGCAAATTAAACCCGCTTCCCGATCCACATAAATGATAAAGTAACCCGCAGGATCGAGATGAATAAAGCGCTGGGAAAGCCGATCATCAATCGCTTTGATTTCTTCAGGCGTCGGAATTTTTGAACTAGATTGAATAGACACAGTTGCCAAACATTACAGATCTCAATCTTTAATTATACCTCTAGCAAGAAGCAGATGGTAACATTGTGCAGGTTTCTTTCAACTTCTGGGGTATGGAGTTGATCGCACTCTGACTTTCTTTGACTAAAGCCGTCTCATCAATATTTTTACCCTTGAAACTGGGTGAAACTTGAAGTGAAATCAAATAAAATTGTAATATCCAAAGCGCACTAACTATAACCGTCGTTAGGGTCATTTGAGCGACACGACGCCAAAAATTATTAATCTGATACATTGCTAAAATCCCCTGATGCTTAAAAATGTTTGAACTTAAGTCTTCCACCAACGTAACGAACGATAAACTTATTTCCCCTCCATCTATAGGGAGATTCTCAACTTATACCTATAGCAAGTTCGCAACTCAATAGAGTCGGCGTTTTATCGAAGCAATCAAGACAATATCGGGCGGTCGCTAACAATAATTATACAATTTAATTGCATCTCCAGATATAATCAAATTTGAGATCAAAATAAACTTGCTGTTCTAATTTTTAATGTTAAGCGTTTATGACCCGATATCTAATTAATCGTCTTTTGAGTGCCATTCCGACTTTAATCGCAATTAGTATTGTTGTGTTTGCAATTTTAGCGCTCGCACCCGGAGATCCGATGGGAGAATTTGCAACCAATCCCTCAATTACAGCAGAAGTGCGAGAAAATATTCGCCGTTCTTTGGGTTTAGATCAGCCGATTCCGATTCGTTATTTAAAATGGGCTTGGGCGTTTATTCGAGGCGATATGGGTTATTCTTTTACCAGTCGCAGCCCTGTGAGCGAATTAATTTTACAACGTTTGACAACGACATTATGGGTGGCGGGATCTGCCTATTTTCTAGCGGTTTTAATTGCGTTTCCTCTGGGGATAATCTCGGCAATCAAACGTTATTCTATTTTCGATCAAATTGCGACTACTTTCGCTTTTCTGGGCTTTTCATTGCCGCCTTTTTTCACGGGGTTACTGTTTATCATTATTTTCAGCGTTCAGTTAAATTGGTTTCCCTTCATTTACAATAGTACCTTAGAAGTGACAAATTGGCAAACGTTTATCGAACAAATCAAACAGTCGATTATGCCGATTTCTGTGTTGGCTTTATATCAATCTGCGGTGTTGATGCGGTTTATTCGATCTTCGATGTTAGAACAGTTAAATCAAGATTATGTTCGCACCGCTTACGCGAAAGGATTGCCCAATTTTACGGTCATTCAAGGTCATGTTTTGCGAAATGCTTTAATTCCGGTTGTCACGTTAATTGCGTTGGATATTCCCAGTTTGTTTACCGGAGCGTTAATCACCGAACAAATCTTTAGAATACCGGGAATTGGAGCGTTACTCGTTGAATCGATTTATCGCAGCGATACGCCGGTTGTGATGGCGATTACGTTTATTTATGCGATTTTGGTGGTAATCTTTAATTTAATTGCTGATATTTTGTATGGAATTTTAGATCCCAGGATTCAATACAAATAATATAAACTGAAAAAAGAATGCAAAAGAGGGGGCGGGTTTATTTAAGTTATTGCTGAGAAAGCATAGATTTTTGACAGAACCCGCCCCTACAATATTCCTGAAATTATTTAGGAATTTTGTAAATTAACTGTTTTGTTCGGGATCGATTCCTGCGTTTCGTAATAACTCCTCTAACCTTGTTGCTCGTAAACGTTCCTGTTCTAATTGTTGTTCGGCTTGTTCTGCTCGCAAACGTTCCTGTTCTAATTGTTGTTCGGCTTCTTGTAACTGGTTTTGAATTTCCAGATAAGTTGAAAACCGTTTTCCATCGGGATGATACAATTTGAGTTCATTCTCGGATAATTCAAACCGAATTTGTAATCGAGGACTCACCCAATTGTTGATATCATCAATAACATCCAAACGTTCATCCGTTCGCAGCCAACCACTCAGATCATTTTTGAGAGGATCATACAAATAATATTCTTCCACCCCATAGCGATCGTAAAAAACCTGCTTTTTATTCATCTCCGTTAATGTGTTACCGGGAGAGAGAATTTCAAAAACAACTTGGGGTGTAATATTTCCTTCATTCCACTGTTGATAGGAACCCCTATCGCCTTTCTCCACTCCAAACACAACCATAATATCGGGATCTTGACGAATTTTATTATTGCCTTGAACCGGATACCAAAGCAAATCCCCCGCAACAAATACAGCCGGATCGTGAGTAAATAACCACTCTAAGTTATAGTAAAGAGTGAGAATCCAGCGAAACTGAATGGTATTGTCTGACATCGGTTGACTATCTCGTTCGGGATAATTAACCTCGGAAGAAGTCTGAGATTCGAGTTGAGAAACCATGAGATTCTCCTCGCTAGTGTTCTTCTTTCTATCTTAAAACAAATTCGTTAAATTATGACCTCTATTAATCAATCTGAATCCAACAACTTACTTACCAAACCCCGAACGCTTTGGGGCGACGCTTGGCGGCGATTTAAACGGGATAAAATGGCGGTTTTCGGGGTAATTGTTTTGCTATTAATTGTCGCTGCTGTTGTGTTTTTGCCGTTAATTTATACAACACCGATTGATAAAATAGACTTTGGAAACTCCGCTTCTCCTCCCAGTTGGGAACACCCTTTTGGAACCAACGATCTCGGACAAGATCAACTCGCTCGAATGTTAGTAGGCGGACGAATTTCTTTAACCGTTGGGGTAGCGGCGATGATGGTTGCTATTTTTGTCGGCACATTAATCGGAGCAATTTCGGGATTTTATGGGGGAATTATTGACAGTTTATTGATGCGAATGACCGATTTATTTATTTCTTTACCTCAGCTTCCTTTGTTGTTACTGGTTATCTACCTTTTTCGCGAACCCATGAAAGCAGTTGCGGGACCAGAAATCGGCGTTTTTATGTTAATTGTTCTCGTGGTTGGCGGATTAACTTGGATGTCGGTGGCGAGGTTGGTTCGGGCGAGTTTTCTAACAACAAAAGAAATGGATTTTGTGACCGCAGCGAAGGCCATCGGCGCCAAACCCACCCGTTTAATTTGGGTTCATATTCTCCCAAATGTTCTCAGTCCAATTATTGTCGCCGCAACTTTAGCCGTCGGAAATGCGATTATTACCGAATCAACACTCAGTTTTTTAGGGTTAGGATTTCCCCCCGATGTTCCCACTTGGGGACGAATGCTTTATGATGCTCAAAACTATATTGAAACGGCGCCTCACATGGCATTATTTCCCGGTTTAGCTATCTTTTTAACGGTTCTTTGTATTAACTACGTCGGAGATGGTTTAAGAGATGCACTCGACCCGCAATCTAAACGATAAATTATATTATGTCCGACTAATCAATAATCCCAACCGTAGGGGCGGGTTCTACAATATCTTTGATTACTACTCAGAGAATTAGATAAACCCGCCCCACCCCATAACAGAATTAATCAACCGAACATAATATTAGTCGATCAATTCAACTAAATAAACAGTTCATTTACAAAACAGCTAAACCCCGGTAATAACGGACTGGTCAATTCATCGCCACTTATAACCGTTGCAAATAATGTTAAAATTGCCTGTTCGCGGCGATAAATTTCGACTTGCTGAGTTTCCCAATTTATAATCCAATATTCCTGCACTCCTCTAGTCGAATAAAGTTTAAGTTTGACTTGGCGATCGCGCTGTTGATTTTTCTCACCGGGAGATAAAACTTCTACAATTAATTCGGGTGCTTCAATTAAATGTCCGGCTTCATCCAGAGAAACTTCTAATCGTTCGCGACTGATCCAAACCACATCAGGAATAACATTATTAGCCTCTGTAAAAATAATTCCGGGTGCAATTGTCGCCTCTCCCAAACCCGTTTGTTTAGACCAAGTTTTTAGCAAGCTACAAACGTTGACACAAACATTTTGATGTTTCCAATGCGGCGCTCTGGTCACAAATAACTCTCCTTCGATAATTTCATACCGACATCCGTTATCCGGTAATAACTCTAAATCTGCCGTTGTCCAGTAAACTTGATTCGCAGTTTTCTGAGTCATGGGTGAGGCTCCTTGCGGGGTTTAATCCTATTTTAGATAAAATTTAGAATGGATGCTTAAGAAACCCGGTTTCTTGTTGGAGATCAAAGCCGGAAATATTTAATTTACCTGGAGAAACCGGGTTGATGTGTCAGTCTTGTTTCCGAAAAATCGTCCTCAATGTTACCCGGAAATTGTCAAAATCTACTCAAAAGGTTTAACATATATAAACTAAAATATTTATAGAACTCAAAACTCACGATATGGTACAAGCACCGACCCGCCAAACCACAAAAGAATTAGCGACCCTCGCCATTGATTTAATTCGTCAAGCTGGATGCGAATATGGGGATGTTCGCTTCTGCACTTACCGCAAACAAAACCTATTTGCTCGCGATCGCTCTTTGAGTCGCATCGAAGATAATGTTAGTTCCGGTTTTGGAGTGCGAGTTCTTCTCAAAGGTGCTTGGGGGTTCGCCGCCAGCCATCGCAAAACACCAGAAGAAGTTACCCGAATTGTCAATTTAGCCGTTGATATTGCCAAAGGAAGCCGTCTTTCCCTGCAAAATCCCGTGCAGTTGGTTCCGGTAGAAGCCTATCAAGATAGCTACGTTACCCCGATTAAAATAGACCCTTTTACCATTCCAATTGCGGAGAAAGCCGATTTTTTACTCAATGTAAATGAACGCTTACTCGCCTACGAAGAACAAGGCATTAAAAAAGCGATGTCTTCCCTACAATTCACCCAAGAAGATAAGCTGTTTGCTTCTACCGTTGGCTCGGTAATTGAACAAACAATTTACCGCAGTTATCCGAGTTTTAGCTGTACTGCAATTGCCAACGGAGATGCCCAAAGTCGGGGTTACGAACGTCCGCCTTTAAACATGGGTTACGAACATATCGATCTGAATGATTTAAACAATCAAATAGATCGGGTTGCTCAAGAAGCCATTGAAAAAGTACACGCTCCTAAAAGCCCTTACGGCATTCTTTCAACGCTGATTTTAAAGCCGTCAAACCTCTATTTAACCATTCACGAATCCGTCGGACACCCAACCGAATTAGACCGGGTTTATGGCTACGAATCTAATTTTGCCGGGACGAGTTTTGCCACAACCGATCAACTCAATAAACTGCAATATGCCGCCCCTTGGGTAAACTTTAAATGCGATCGCACTCAAGCGGGAGGACGCAGTACAATGGGTTATGATGATGAAGGCGTTCCGGCTCAAGAATGGTATGTGGTAAAAGACGGAATTTTAGTGGATTATTTGACCGATCGCGAAACCGCTTATCGACTCGGACGGGGAAGCAGCAATGGCTGTGCTTATGCCGATAGTTGGTCAAGTGTGCCGATGGTTCGCATTCCCAATTTAGGATTAGAACCCGGATCTGAAAATGGCAGCCATACTGCTACTTTAGAGGAGATGATCGCTGATACCGAAGACGGGATTTTAATTGATGGAATTGGCAGTTTTTCTATCGACCAACAGCGGCGTAATTTCCAATTCGGAGGCGATGCGTTTTGGCAGGTGAAAAACGGTAAAGTTGTGGGAATGTTAAAAGACGTTACCTATCACGCCATGACCACAGAATTTTGGAATAAAGTTGATGCAGTCGGTCCTGAGTCAGAACGGGAACAATTGGGAACAAGTTACTGTGGAAAAGGCGAACCCATGCAACTCGCACAAATGACTCACGCTTGCGTTCCGGTACGGGTGCGAGATATTCATATTGGTAGCGCTTCTTAATTCCAAAAAAAGGGAGGAGATAATATTAGTCTGCTTAAAAGAGCGATCGCTTTTTAAAGTTTAGAAACTGCGATCGCCCTTTTAAGATTTAGACGATTACTAGAGAATTGATTTTACCATCAATAAACCGTCTAAACTCCAGTAAAAAATTACCCCAGGGGGCTAAAAATACCACACAAGAACATTGCCGTTCAATTAATCCATATCATCAACTGGAGTCAGAAACCCGTTACTCGCCAATGAACTTACAAATTGCTCGTAACTGCTGGTATCGACTGAGTACCCCGATATTTCTTGACAGGTGCGATTTTGCCACTCCATGTACTCCTGTATATTTTCGAGGTTTTTGTGACCCTTAGAGGTCTTCCAGAGGGCGTATGTGATATCCTCGGGAGTACCTGAAACAGTCATGGTGCCATCAAAAAGTAAGTAGGTATTGGTGTTCTCTGTCATCGTTTCTCTCAGTTGTTGTACTTCTAATTCAAACCCTAACAGAGTAAACATCCTCTCCCCGGTTTTTATTCAAATTTCCTTAGATTTCATCTAATATTCTACCGATCAATGATTGTGATGTATGGGCGCTTTGATGACAGTTTTCAGTTATCAGTTATACAGTTACCAGTGAAAACAGTAGAATAAGTTTAACCTCACCCACTGGAGAACATCAACCGTGCTGAAATTATACGAATATCCATCCTCGGGAAATTGTTATAAAATTCGTCTGTTGTTAACCCAGTTAGAAATTCCTTTTGAACGAATACCAGTTGATATTCTCAAACGGGAAAGTCGCACCGCAAAATTTTTAAGCAAAAATCCTAACGGACGAGTTCCGCTTTTAGAATTAGAACCGGGAAAATATTTACCCGAGTCCAACGCGGTTTTGTATTATTTTAGCCAAGAAACGCCATTTTTTCCAACGGATAAATTTGAACAAGCCCAGGTGATGCAGTGGATGTTTTTTGAACAATACAGCCACGAACCCTATATTGCTACCTCCCGCTATTGGATTTCTATTTTAAGAAAACCCGAAGAATACAAACAGGCTTTGGAACAAAAACAACCCCTCGGTTATGCGGCGTTGGGCGTGATGGAACAACAGTTAAAAGAGCATCCTTTTTTTGTTGGAAATAACTACACAATTGCCGATATTTGTTTGTTTGCTTACACTCACGTTGCCGATGAAGGCGGATTTGATTTAACGGGTTTTCCCGCTATTTTAGACTGGATAAACCGGGTCAAACAACAGCCAAATTATATCCAGATAACCGCCTAATTTTCTATTTTAAACGCCTTTGAATCCCGGCGTACCTTCTACATCTTCGGTTGGGCGTTCTAACGGCGGAAGTTTGGAGGGTTGGGGCGGAACTTTTGAAACCCCAATTTGATTAAGAATAATCCCCAAAATAATCACACTTCCGCCAATATATTGGGCTGTAGTTGGCACTTCCCCCAAAATCAAATAAGCCGCCAAAACTCCCGCAATGGGAGCAAAAGAATTCGCCAAAGAAATCTCGGACGCCGAGGATTTTTTTAACCCCGAAAACCAACAAAATTGACCGCCAACAACAATCACCAGACTATAGAGTAACATCCATTGCCAAATAATCGGAGCAAATACATCCATAAAGTGACCGATACCAAACAGCAACGTTACAATAATAAAAAAGATAATTGTGCTAAAAAACGTTCGATAAACGTTAAAAAAACCGAGGGGAATATTGCGGAGGCTGAGTTTACTAATAATCGTTGCAACGCCTGCGGAAACTGCGCCGCCGGCAACCATAAATTCACCAATACCTATTTGAAAACCAGCCATATTCATCATTTCTCGGTTGGGGTCGGGAATAAAAACCGTTAATCCCACGCCAATAAAAGAAACAATTGCACCCATAATCACCCAACGATTGACCCGTTCGCGAAGTAAAAAAATCGACAAAGCCAGAACTAAAGGCGGTTCAATTCGACTAATTAAAATCACATTATTAACCGTTGTTTGTTCTAAAGCCGAAAAGAACAAAGCCGGAGCCAAAGCGCCCGCAAGAGTCGCCACCGTCGTCAAAGCTAACCAATCTTTTCCCGAAAGTTTTTTAATCGTTTCCCGATTTAATTCTTGATAATAAAGCAGCAAAAAAATTAAAAAAGCCCAAATATTACCGACAAACAAAACATTACAAAACGAAATCGGATTTCGCCCGTCAATTAAATTTTCGGCTCCCAATTCAGTTAACTGACGAGTCACCGCGTTAGCGGCGCCAAAAATCGTTACGCCAAGCAACAAATAAGCGCGTCCGGGTATTCGCCCCACTAAATTCATAATAATAGTGATTGACATCAGAGCAAGATTAGCATAATTAAGTATTTATGCTGCTAAAATTCACAAAATTTAGCTTAATCCTTCCGGCAATGAATTGATTGATCCAATTCCAGGTAAACTAGATGATGTCATTATTTAATCCTCTGCAAGTGAAGATTTATCCTTCGGGGTAGAGGGTAAAGGAGCAGGATTATCTTGAATTTAGAAATTGTTGCTCATCGGGGTTTTTCTGCTATGGCGCCAGAGAATACATTGGCGGCGTTTACTGCGGCGATAGAAGGGGGTGCGAATTCTATTGAATTTGATTTACAATTATCAGCCGATGGTGTACCGATAATCTTTCACGATGAAACCTTAGATCGAATTACGGGAACATCCGGTAAAGTCCGAGAAAAGTCTTTAGAGGAGTTAAAACAACTGAATGCGGGGGCTTGGTTTGGCGAACAGTTTGTTGGGGAAACCATACCGACTTTAACGGAAGCTTTAAACTGTTTTCAACGGGTGGAAAAATTCCTCTATTTTGATGTAAAACCCCACTGTCAATGGTCTCAAACCGACGTCGAGAAATTAATTCAACAGGTGAGGGAAGGGGGAATTTTAGAAAAATGTGTGATCACGGCATTTAATGAGGAGTTTTTACAGCAAGTTCGCTCTTGTTGTCCCGAGATAAAATTGGGGTATTTTCTCACAGAAACAACCGATTACCAACAACAACTGAACAAAGCAATAAAGGCGGGAAATGCGATTTTAAGCTGTTTATTTGATGTCGTGCTTGAAAATCCTCATTTTGTTGAGGACAGTCGCACTCAAGGGGTAGACTGGGTGGTGTGGACGGTTGATCGTCCCGAACATTTTCAAGAATTAGTCGATCTCGGGGTGAAACGAATTATTACCAATTCCTTGATCGGTTGGACATAATTGCTGTAACTTTGTCATTGGGCGGCTCAAGCGCGATCGCACTTCTGGCCGACTTTTAGAACTGTATCAACTGTTGTTGCAATTCTTAACGGAGTAAATGTCTTTTGGGGCTGAGAGGTTGATAGACTGAAGTGCATACATTCACAACTTTTGATCCCGGCATCGGTTTGTGGGTGCAGTCGGGCAAAACAACCCCGTACCTCAAACCTGCAATCATAAGATGACAGAAACACTATGGTAGACTCTCTAAAAAAACCAGCTTTTGATGAAATACGGCCGGGGGTTAAAGTTCCCGCCAAGGAAACCATTCTTACCCCTCGGTTCTACACCACAGACTTTGATGAGATGGCCAAAATGGACATCTCAGTGAATGAAGATGAACTGCGGGCAATCTTAGAAGAATTCCGGGCGGACTACAACCGTCATCATTTTGTCCGGGATGCCGAATTTGAACAATCCTGGGATCACATTGATGGCGAAACTCGTCGCCTGTTTGTAGAATTTTTGGAACGTTCCTGTACCGCAGAATTTTCTGGATTTTTGCTGTACAAAGAGTTAAGCCGTCGCCTCAAAGATAAAAGCCCGGTTTTAGCCGAATGCTTCCAACTGATGTCGCGAGACGAAGCCCGTCATGCGGGATTTCTCAACAAAGCGATGTCCGATTTTAACCTATCGCTGGATTTGGGATTCTTAACCAAAAGCCGCAAATACACCTTCTTTAAACCCAAGTTCATTTTCTACGCAACTTACCTTTCTGAAAAGATTGGTTACTGGCGTTATATCACCATTTATCGTCACTTAGAAGCTCATCCCGAAGATCGAATTTATCCGATTTTCCGCTTCTTTGAAAACTGGTGTCAAGATGAAAACCGTCACGGTGATTTCTTCGATGCCATGATGAAATCTCAGCCGAAAATCCTGAATGATTGGAAGGCGAAATTGTGGTGTCGGTTCTTCTTGCTGTCGGTATTTGCGACCATGTACTTGAACGATGTTCAACGCTATGGTTTCTATGCAGCCATTGGCTTGGATGCGCGAGAATATGACAAGTATGTGATTCTCAAAACTAACGAAACTTCGGGTCGTGTGTTCCCGGTGATTTTAGATGTCGAAAATCCCGAGTTCTACGAACGCTTGGAAACTTGCGTTAAAAATAACGAGAAATTGACGGCGATTGTTAACTCAAATACGCCTAAATTCTTGCAGTTATTCCAAAAATTACCCCATTACGTTTCCAACGGTTGGCAGTTGCTCAAACTGTATTTTATGAAGCCAATTGATGTTCAGCCCTTAGAGGGAACGGTACGTTAAAGCTGGCGATCGCAACACAAAAACCCGGTTTCTTGAAGAAACCGGGTTTTTTAATTAATAGAAACCGGGTTTTTTAATACTCAAATAAACGGGTAAATTTGTTGAGAGATCAACCCAATTTTTTTAATTTAATTTGCGGTAATCAAAGCAGATTTTAGCACATCAAACAACAAGTTAGAACAAATTTAACAAGCCGATCCAAAGATAGAGCAATCATTGTACCGCACCGAAATAAATTTGGTTGTGCAATATTCCCCATACGCCTGGGATTGGCTCTAGTCTAAGAAAGGCTATTCAAAGGCGAGTTATGATAAGTAATCAGGGTTAAATTAGATTATCTATGCCCAAGAAGACTCAGCCAGAAAAACGATCGACCCACAAGTTGAATATAAACATGAGACGATTGACATCACGACAAACAAACTCATCTAACCCCAACTCAGCTTACCGCGAGCGCCTGGACTTCAACGACGACAACCAAACCCAAGATCGCGACGATCGCCCAGTTGACGATCATTCCCCTTCTCAACATCGAGTCGAACCGATGACCCTATCGCCCTCAATCTATCAGGGACGACGGCGAAAAGCCGCTGTAGTCCTCAGTATGATTTGGGGAGGAACGATCAGCCTCCATCTGGTTTCTTGGGGATCGTGGTTCATTCTCGGCTTAACCGGGTTGCTGTCAATTCATGCGTTGCGTATCCTGTGGACTCGCCCCCGGAATTCCTCCGATGAAACTTTAACCTGCGATCGCGATTATTGGCCGTTTGTCTCATTGTTGGTGGCGGCGAAAAACGAAGAATCCGTCATTAGCAAATTAGTTGAGAATTTATGTAATCTTGATTATCCCTCCGACTGCTACGAAGTCTGGGTGATCGACGATCACAGCACCGATAACACCCCGATCTTATTGGATCAACTGGCTGAGAAATTTGACCAACTCAATGTTCTGCACCGCCACAACGGAGTCGGCGGAAAATCGGGAGCGCTCAATCAAGTGTTACCCTTAACCCGAGGAGAAATTTTAGGCGTCTTTGATGCGGATGCTCAAGTTTCCTCAGATTTATTGCGCCAAGTGGTTCCTTTGTTCGATCCCGAGCAAATTGGGGCGGTACAAGTCCGCAAAGCGATTTCTAACGCGCCATACAACTTTTTAACTCAAAGCCAAGAAGCGGAAATGGCGCTCGATGCTTTCTTCCAACAGCAGCGCATCGCCGTTGGCGGGATCGGAGAACTGCGAGGAAATGGCCAGTTTGTGCGGCGCAGTGCGATGGAAACCTGCGGCGGTTGGAACGAAGAAACCATTACCGACGATCTCGATCTGACCATTCGACTCCATCTCAACGATTGGGATATCGAATTTTTAGCCTTTCCCCCCGTTTACGAAGAAGGCGTCACCAAACCGATCTCACTGTGGCACCAGCGCAACCGTTGGGCAGAGGGCGGATATCAACGCTATCTCGATTATTGGAAACCTCTGGTCGCCAACCGTCTCGGCCCCCGCAAAACCTTTGATTTATTCGGGTTTTTAGTCATCCAATACCTCGTTCCCACCGCAGCAGTCCCCGATTGTTTGATGTCGTTGGCCTTGCGCCGTTTGCCGATCACCAGTCCCCTGTCGCTGCTGGCTCTTACCCTGTCTTTGGTGGGGATGTTTATCGGCCTGCGTCGCAGCCAGAAGCCTCAACAAATAGCCTCCGAGTCCCAAACTCGACCCGCTTCTCCATCGGTAATGGCAGGCTTAAAAATGGCGTTAGAAAGCTTGCGGGGTACTTTTTATATGCTGCATTGGTTTATTGTGATCGGCAGTACCGCCATGCGGATTTCAGTCCGTCCGAAGCGTCTCAAGTGGGTGAAAACCGTTCATCAAGGAATGTGATTTTTGTCGGTTTGGATTGAAAATTGGCGATCGCAATCTGACCCGGTTTTTGTTGTTTTCTCCGAGAGCGCCGAAACCCGCAGATGCTTTTGAGGTATCGCTGTCTACAGTTTTTTCCTTCTGAATACCGTATAACTTATAAAACTATCAAATTCGTTGTTTAAGTCGAGCTTTCGGAATGTGAACCCAGTCTTAAATCTTCTTCTTTTTCCCCTAGCTCGATTTCTTTTTCATTGTGAAAACTTGGAGATTGGAGTTGACCGCCAATTCGACCATTTTGTTAAGGGTTTTTAATGATTATCCACCTGTATAAATTGGGGATTGAGTTGGCTGAGATTCTCCCTTCTCCCTCAAAAGGTTGAACGGGATTTAAAACCCCAAATTAAACCGATTTGAGTTGATAATTCTCCCGTAAAGATCTACCCGATTGGGTTGAAAATAGTACCGCCTATGAACCGACCGAAGGGAATAGGACAAAACTCGATTACCCGGCAAGCAAACGGGCGAGCGTCTTCAAAAAAAAGCGAAAATTCAAACAAAATTGATCGCCTCCTTTACTTTTTGAACAGAACAAACGTAAAATAATTGAGCGGGATAAATCTTACCTTCAACCGCAAGAAGGCTCCCGCCATAATATGCAGATTTGGCGCGTATCTGGTTGCGGTTAGCCAAGCGCGAATCTTGATAGTTCTACCCGTGCTTATAGCGGGTAAAATATGGTATTATTGTTCTATGTTAGTCATTGAAGCAAAGCTAAAAGGAACCACTACGCAGTACAGCAAGTTAGATGAAGCAATCCGCACAGGGCAATTCATCCGCAATACTTGTTTGCGGTATTGGGAAGCGAACATTGGGGTCACTCGTAACGACCTCCAAAAGCTTTGTTCGGTACTAGCTAAAAACAAAGAAACCCCTTGGGCAAAAAAGCTAAACTCTCAAGCTAGGCAAGCTCAAGCTGATAGGGCGTGGTCTGCTATTCAACGTTTTTATGAGAATTGTAGATTAGAGAAACCTGGTAAAAAAGGATACCCAAAAGACAAGAAGTTTAGTCGTTCTGTTGAGTACAAAAATAGCGGATGGAAACTATCTTATGATAGAAGACAGATAACTTTCACCGATGGTTTTAAAGTCGGAACGATGGACTTATGGAGTTCCAGGGATTTGGTCTGCTATGCAGAAAAACAAATCTCTAGGGTTCGAGTCATAAGACGCGCTGACGGCTACTATGCTCAGTTCTTATTGGACTGGGATAGACGAGAAAAACACGAGTTTAAAGGGAAAATGACGGTAATCGATTTAGGACTGAAAGAGTTCTATACGGATTCCGATGGAAATACTGTTGAAAACCCCAAGTATTTAAGGAAATCCGAGCGAAGAATAAAAATGCTTCAACGTCGGGTTTCCAAAAAGCACATCAAAGGGAAGAAACAGTCTAATAGATACCAGAAAGCACGTCAGGCTTTAGCTCTTGCAAATCTTAAGATAAGTAGACAGCGTGAAGACAGAGCAAGGAAAGAGGCTTTGGCGCTAGTTAAGTCTAACGATTTAATTGTTTACGAAGATTTGAAGATACAAAACATGGTGAAAAACCACCACTTGGCTAAGTCTATCAGTGATGCTTCATGGTATCAGTTCACACAATGGCTTCAATATTTTGCCAAAGTTCATGGTGTTATAGTTATCGCTGTACCACCCCATAACACAACTGTTGATTGTTCGTGTTGTCAAGCAAAGGTAAAGAAAACTCTTAGCACCAGAACCCATAAATGCAGCGCTTGTGGAACAGTTTTAGACCGTGACCATAACGCGGCAAAAAACATTCTGGCAAAAGGATTTAAGTTGTTAGCTGAATATCTAAACAGTACCGTAGGGCATACGGAATCTGGAGCCAAAAGCTCAAAAGCGCAGGGAGAAACTAACCTCTGGCTTAAGAATGGAGACGTTCTTGCTCTAAGTTGGCTCGATGAACTGCGAACCAAGAATTCTTGGGAATCCCCCAGTAGATTCGGTACTCCGAATTAGTGGAGGGAGGATGTCAATTTGTTAAGGTTGACTTGCTTTCATCTCACTATCAATGTCGTGAGCTTGAAGCGGGGTTTCTTCTGTCAATTAGGTCAGGAACTGCAATGGATTTACTAGAGTATCAAGCTAAAGCCTTATTTCGGGAAAAAAATATTCCGGTTTTGCCCTCACAGCGGATCGATCGCGCTCAAGATCTCAAGGGATTGAGAATTCCTTATCCGGTGGTTCTCAAGTCCCAAGTGCGATCGGGAGGACGGGGAAAAGCTGGCGGGATTCGGTTTGTCGAAAATACCATTGATGCGGTAGCGGCGGCCCAATCCATTTTTAATTTATCCATTCGGGATGAATATCCGAAAGTGCTTCTGGCTGAAGCGAAATACAACGCCGATCGAGAATTGTATCTGGCGGTCACATTAGATCCGATCAGTCGCCGTCCGGTGCTGTTGGGATCGAGTCAAGGGGGCGTCGCCGTCGAAGAGGGGATGTCACAGGTGCAGAAAGTGGTTGTTGATCGCGAGTTTTCCTCTTTTTATGCTCGCCGCTTGAGCGTGCAAATGGGATTGAATCAAGAATTGATTCTCGTCGTGAGCGGGATCATTGAAAAGATGTATCGTCTGTTTGTCGAAAGAGATCTCGACCTGGTGGAAATCAATCCTCTCGGTATTAGTCCCACCGGTGAAGTGATGGCGCTCGATGGCAAAGTGATTGTTAACGATCATGCCCTCGGACGCCATGCGGACCTGGCGGCGTTGATTCAAAACGATCAGAATCCGGCGAAAAATACAATCCCCGATGTTCATTCTTTCCCCTTACCCTGTCAATTGGATCGGCTTCTGTTTCCCCAACTAAAAATCGTTCAACTCGAAGGCAATATTGGCATTTTATCCAACGGCGCCGATATGACCCTGGCAACGGTGGATCTGATCGTTCAAAGCAAAGGAAAACCCGCCAATTTCGTCGATTTGGAAGCCGAAGATTATACCGAACTCACCGACGCTTGGCCCGAGCGCCTCTATGAAGGTTTAGAATTGGTCAGTCAGTCCAAACAGGTGAAAGTCGTTTTGGTCAATCTTCTCAGTCACTTTGTCGCCTCCGGGAAAACTATTTCTGAAATTGCCAGCTATCTCCAAAGAAAGGCGGCGATTGGTTATTTACCCCAGTTTGTGATCCGATTGGCCGTCAATCCGCCCCGCGAGATCCTCGATCAGTTAACTCAGTTACCCGTACAAGTCGCAGAAAATTTGGATGATGCGGTCAAGCTGGCCGTTTCTCTGGCTAAGTAATTACATTTTCTAACGACTAGAATAGAAAAATCTCGCATCTCATGCAGTCAGATAAACTGTTCGTTCTTCCCCCATTGCGGGGACTCGGTTACAGTTTGTTTGTCGTGACTGCATCAGGAATGGGTGTACGACTAGAGTTAGCAGCTATGAATTTAACACCAGACAGTAAAGTTTTAATTCAGGGGAATGTAGCGTCTCAAGCCTTGACTCATGCGGTTCTCAATATGAAGGCTTATGGTACTAATATTGTCGCTTGTGTTAGTCCGGGTCAAGGTGGCACTCATTTGCAAGACATTCCGATTTTTGATTTGGTCGAACAAGCACAGGCTAAAGTCGGCCCGATTGACACCAGTTTGATTTGGGTTAACCCCTATCTGGTCCTAGATGCAGCTTTAGAAGCGATTGAAGCCGGAGTTAGACAACTGATTATTCTCACCGAGGGGATGCCGCCTCTGGATATGGTGCGTCTGATTCGGAAAGCGGAAATCTCCGAAACGCTGATTATTGGCCCGAGTTGCGCCGGGATTATTGTACCCAATCAGGTTTTATTGGGGCTTCATCCTTCTGAGTTTTATTCTCCCGGTTCGGTTGGGTTAATTGGTCGGGGAAGCAGACTCACTTATGAAATTGCTTTTCAATTGAGTCAAGCCAAACTCGGACAGTCGATGAGTGTTAGTATTGGCAGCGATTTGATTATCGGTTCTTCTTTTATTCAATGGTTACAAATTTTGGATGAAGATGAACAGACTAATGTTATTGTTTTGGTCGGAGAAGCGAGCGGAAATGGCGAAGAAGAAGCCGCTTCTTATATTGCCGAAACGATTGATAAACCTGTTATTGCTTATATTGCAGGTCTTCACACCCCCAACCGTCAATTTATGGGTCATTCTTGCAGTTTGACTACCTCGAAACTGATTGCTCAAACTATTTGTCCGCCCAGTATAGACACTAAAATAGAAGCGTTTAAAAAGGCTAAAATTCCCCTGGCTGATCGTCCCTCTCAAATTCCGAGTTTAGTGAAAAAAGCTCTGAAAAAATAACTGAAAAATAACAATGTCTAAAAAATCTGATCGATCTTCCTCGTCCTTGACTTCTAGTTCTTCGGCTTATCTTTCCGATCAATGGCACACTCTAACCAATGCCGTTGCTTATCGCTTTAATAAAGAATATAAAGGAGAGGCTTTTGAACTTCCCGAAGAAGTGGAAAATTTGCCGATTTTTCGCGATCGCATCGCGGGAACTTTACAAGCAAAAATGACTTCGCCCTTTTGGGAATTGACTAAAATTCAGAAAAATCAACACTGTTTGGATATCGGTTGTGGGGTTAGTTTTTTGATTTATCCTTGGCGAGATTGGAATGCTTTGTTTTACGGTCAAGAGATTAGTCAAGTGGCAATCGATGCTTTGAATGCACGGGGACCTCAGTTGAATTCTAAACTGTTTAAAGGGGTAAAATTGGGGGCGGCTCATCATTTAGAATATGAAGCGGATCAGTTTGATTTGGCGATCGCCACCGGGTTGAGTTGTTATTATCCTTTAGATTATTGGGCGGAAGTTCTCACGGAAGTTAAACGGGTTTTAAAGCCTACGGGTGAGTTTGTTTTTGATGCGATCAATCCCGATGCACCGCTGGCGGAAGATTGGGCGATTTTAGAAACTTATTTGGGAACGGAAGTGTTTTTAGAATCCTTAGAAGATTGGGAAAAAACGATAAAATCCCCAGGAGCAAAGATTGTTAAACAGCAACCCGGAGAGTTATTTCAACTGTTTAAAGTTCGTTTTTAAACCCGATAATTTAAACCAATTATTGCTGTAATAATTCCCGAATCCAACTTTGTTCCGACTCCGTTAACGGCGGTGTTAATTCTGTGATATAATGCTCATAATTAATCCGATAATCATAACCCGCCCGATGATAAACTGTAGTAAATAACTCCTGTAAATTTAACATCGGTTCCACATCTTCCGAACGCAGAGGAATAGAAAAAATCGGTAAAGAATCTCTCAAATTAAAAGGATACAATGTCGCTCGGGGGCGGCGTTCTTCATCACTGACCAAAACCCGATAATCCGATTGAATATCCTCCGCTAAAATCGGCATCGGTTGCCATCCTCGCAGCAAATCAATTTCAACTAAATTCGTTAAACTGCCTAGCACCCGCTGACGTTTTTTCAGATAAAATTCTCGTCCTTCTCCCGGACGTTTATTCACCGGAGATAACACTTCAATCACCGTAACAACGGAACGAGTTGTCATTTCTCGCACTTCTAAATAAGCCTGTCTGACCGTTTCAGGCATGGGAATGTGAACGGTAATTCCTTTAGATTTAGATTCGGCAACAGCGATGTTTGATTGTCGATTTTCTAATTCTAAACCTTCGGATTCTAAACCTTCAGAAGCTTGAGATTGACGCTTCACCGCCACATCAGGAATCCCCACTAAAAGAGAATCAGTATTCGTATTATTGACTTCATAAACCCGCTTTTCAATTGCCACTTCATATTTCGGACGAACCTCAGGAACAAGTCTCTCTGCAATCATCGAAATGAGCAAATGATGAACTTCCGGCCAAAAATCGGGATGTTCTAAACAGGGGTCCATTCCCGGAAACGGTGAAGGCATAGTAAAACCCTCCAATTCGCTTTTTATATCATGTTAGACTAATCAATGATTATTCTGTAGGGGCGGGTTCAACAAAATCTATACTAGCAGTCCGAGATTAAGCTAAACCCGCCCTAACCCATCAGAATTAACCAACCTGACATAATATTAGTAGTTTAGCATTTTCAGAATTTACGCACAAACCCGATGTTTTAGTCAGTTTAGCATTCTTCAAACTTTCCCAGTTCAACATTTGTAGCACAGACCTCTAAAATAGAAAACGATTGTGCAACTCAAATAGAATAATGCTAGACCTAGTGTTGATTAGTACGTTAGGATTTTTAGGAAGTTTTGGTCATTGTGTGGGAATGTGCGGCCCGCTAACGGTGGCGTTTTCTCTCTCGAATTCGGAGGATTCAAAAGAGGATTCTAAACAACCCTCTTGGCGGTTTCACTTGTTATTAAATATCGGACGAATTCTCAGTTATGCTTTGGTGGGTGCAGCCATTGGCGGATTAGGTTCGGTCTTGGTAGCAAGCGGACAAATGGCGGGATTGGGGAGCGTTATTCGACGGGGAATGGCAATCTTAACAGGCTTGATGTTAGTGGCGTTAGGACTGGCACAAATTCGACCGGATTTAATTCCCCGTTTACCGATTTTACACCCGTTTTCCCGTCAAAATCTGCACAACCGGTTGAGCGGGATAATGGTAAATTTATCCCTGCAAAAACAACAATTAACCCCTCTATTTTTGGGTTTAGTTTGGGGTTTTATTCCTTGTGGTTTTCTGTATACTGCCCAAATTAAAGCCGCAGAAACCGGAAGTTTAAAGATGGGAATGGTGACAATGTTGGCGTTTGGACTGGGAACATTACCCACAATGTTAGGGGTCGGTTTATTAACCAGTAAATTCAGTTCGGACCGTCGCAGCCAACTATTTCGCCTGGGCGGATGGATTACTTTAACCATTGGAATTCTCACATTATTGCGAACCGGAAATCATGTCGATTATACAGGTCATGGGGCGTTAATTTGTTTGATGTTAGCGTTAATTGCTCGTCCAATGAGTCGGTTTTTACCGCAACTTTTACAGTATCGACGTTTTTTAGGTGTGGGTGCTTTTGTGTTAGCATTGGTTCATATGGGTCAAATGATCGACCATACTTTAAATTGGAATATTGACGCCTTTTGGTTTATGGTTCCCCAACATCAATGGGGAATTGGACTGGGAACCATCGCGTTATTATTGATGACTCCTGCGGCGTTAACGAGTTTTGATAAAATTCAAAGTCATTTAGGCAAATCGTGGCGTAGAATCCATTTATTAGCGGTTCCGGCGTTTGTTTTGGGTGTGGTTCATCTTTTGTTAAGCGGTTCGAGTTATTTCGGGGGGTTTGAGTGGACAGTTGGCGACCACATTCGAGTCGGAATTTTAGCAACAATTAGCCTGTTTGTGTTATTAGTAAGAATGCGTTCAATTTGGTCTTTATTTTCCCTGGATAAGTTCTATGTCTCACCGAGTAAGTCAAAGTAAACTGTTGAAAGGATTTGTTGTTTTTGGGTTGATGAGTTCGGCGGTAATGGTTGATTTTAATCATCGGTTTATGCTTCCAACTCTCGCCCATGAAGTTGAAGTTTCTGGGGATGTGGCGGCGACTTTTCACCTCGAACCCAATCACAATCCAAAAGCGGGAGAAACCGCCCAAGTTTGGTTTGCGTTAACTCGCAAAGGAGGTGCTATTATTCCCCTCGAACAATGTAACTGTAAATTGGCGGTTTATCGTCAACCCCGCAAAGCAGAAGATTCGCCGATGATGACTCCAACCTTAAAAGCAATTTCCGCCGAAAAATATCAGGGAATTCCGGGGGCGGATGTAATATTTCCGCAAGCGGGAAGTTATGAATTGGAGTTAAGCGGAACACCCAAAACTGAGGCAAATTTTCAACCGTTTAAGTTGAGTTATTCGGTCACAGTTCGATAATTTATTACATCCCAAAAACTATCACATCCCAAAAACCCGGTAACTTTATCCCCCTAAATCCCCCTTAAAAAGGGGGACTTTACCCCTATATTCCCCTTGAAAAACCGTAACTTTATCCCCCTAAATCCCCCTTAAAAAGGGGGACTTTACCCCTATATTCCCCTTAAAAAGGGAGACTTTTCCCATTCTTTTCCCCCCGATCATCGGGGGGCTAGGGGGGATTATTGGGGGGCTAGGGGGGATTATTGGGGGCTAGGAAGAATATATCGTAAACGTTGAGGTATTTGATATTATTTTAGAGGATCATTTCCCCAATTCATCAACGAATAACGCCAATTTGTATTTTCAATATCTCCCGAAGGTTTTTGAGCGGAATGACGGCGAACATAACTAACAACCCTGCTCATCTGGTGCAAATCATCTTCTGTATAATCTGCTTTTTTCTTTCGCAAAAGTTCTATAATTCGTTTACCCGACTTGTGACCTATCGCTTCTCCATCCTCTTCTTTTTGACCAACAGACTGACTTTCTTCTGTATCTAGCCATTTTTCGAGTTCGGTTGCTGTCATATTGACAACCTCTTTAAACGCTTTAATTTGTTGTTCGCGATCGCTATTATTTGTGTTAGAATTATCGGTGTTAGAATTATCGGTGTTAGACGTTATCTTTTTCAGCGTTTCAGGTTTGTGTCCGGTTACGTGACCTGTATTATCGTTTTTAACCAAATATCGAGGCTCATTTTCCGATGCGGCGACATGATTTCCGTCAATCTCTGTCGGCTTTGTAATCTGTGTTTCAATTGTACCCGTTGTAGTACCATTTCCGGTTTTCCATTCGACTTGATCGCCTTTATTAAACTTCTGAGTCATCTGATTTTTACCTATTTTCAATGAGGGCTAATCTTAATTTAAAATCGATAAAATATCAAAACATCATTCTTTTTATAGATATCGTTTAATGACTTGCTCTCAAAAATTAATGTCGCTCTAAAAAACCCGGCTTAAGCAAGATAAACCGGGTTTTGATTTTCGTTTTTTTCAACTGTTCCTTTTGTCCTCAAAAGTCACTAATTCCGAGGATTAATAGTTATCATTGATCTCTCTATGGGGTTGAATATAGTACATACCTTCGTCGATATCTTCCTCGAGATTTTGGTCGTAACCTTCCCCGTAACCTTCCTCATACTCTCGGTTCATATCTTCTCTATTCATCGTCGGATCATACTCTTCATAAGAATCTAAACCGGATTCTTCTCTATAACCTTCATCATTTGGTCTTAAATCTACATTTCCGCTATCAAGTTCTTCGGATCGAGGATCGAGATCTCCGTCTTCATATTCGCCATCAGTAGCGCCTGTATCGACCGCAGGTTGAGCAATTAACAATCCGTTATTAAATTCATTCTCAAGATTATTTGTATTAATTGATTCGGCCTGAAGCTGATTGAGCAACTATCGGACTAATACCAATAATAGCAGTCAACGTAACAGTTGCAGGTGTCAGTAATTTTTTCAGGTTAAACATTCTTGAATCTCCTATTTGAACAGACAAACTGAAAACTTATGTACAATACCATTGTGCTGCAATGGGTTGAATAGTACATCTGCATCTAGGAAGATATCGAGTTATGAAGGCGAAGATCTACGTTTTCTCCTTAATTATTAACTTTCTAGCTCTTTTAGAATGATCGAAAAAAAATCAATAGCAAGACGAATCTATCCCAAGAAATATTTCAACTTGGTCTAATGTTAGAGAAAGTGTTCCTAACTTTCAGTTTCCTGATTTTGTTCGCATCAGCAAGCACTAAAAACGCTTGGAAGATAAGGTTTTTGACTGTTGAACCTTGCGTAAAGATTGAATCGTTGAAATGGCGTGTTCGGCGACTTGATCTATTTCTTCGGAGGTATTAAATCGACCCATTCCAAACCGAATAGAAGCATAAGCCAACGCATCGGAACGTCCCAAAGCAGCTAATACATGAGAGGGTTCAATTTTAGCCGAAGTACAAGCCGAACCCGAAGAAACCGCCATCGCCGGTTGTAAGCCTAATAGTAATGCTTGACCATCGACTCCATCAACACTAATATTCAAATTTCCGGGGAGGCGTTTTGTCGGATGTCCGTTGAGATAAATATCGCCCAACGTTGCCAATTTTTCCCAGAGTTGTTGTCGCAAATTCGTTAAACGTTCGGTTTCCGATTTCATCTCTTTTAAAGCCAATTTAACCGCTTCTCCGAACCCAACAATTTGAGGGGTATATAATGTCCCCGATCGCATTCCCCGTTCATGTCCGCCTCCGTGTAGTTGGGGGGCGAGTTTAACTCTGGGGTTGCGGCGACGAACATACAAAGCGCCAATCCCTTTTGGTCCGTAAATTTTATGGGCGGTTAATGACATTAAATCCACATTCATTTCTTCGACATTCAGGGGGATTTTTCCCAAGGCTTGGGCGGCGTCGGTGTGAAAGAAAATATTGCGATCACGGCACATTTCCCCAATTTCTGCGAGGGGTTGTAAGACTCCGATTTCGTTATTTGCCGCCATCACAGACACTAAAATCGTATCGGGACGAATAGCATTTTCTAGCAGGTTTAAATCGATTAAACCATCGGATTGAACCGGAAGTAAAGTTAACTCAAAGCCCAATTGTTCCAAATAGTGTAACGGGTCGAGAACGGCGTTATGTTCGGTGACAACGCTAATTAAATGACGGCCTTTGTTAAAATAAGCTTCGGCAACCCCTTTGATGGCTAAATTGTCGGATTCTGTGGCGCCGCTTGTAAAGATAATTTCTTCGGGCGTGGCGTTAATAGCATCGGCTAATATTTCTCTGGCTTTTTTCACTGCGGCTTCTGCTTCCCAACCGTAAAAATGATTAATACTTGCCGGATTTCCAAAATGTTCGGTAAAATAAGGAATCATAGCGGCTAACACCCGTTCATCCATCGGTGTTGTCGCGTTGTTATCGAGATAAATTGGACGGTTTGACATAAGAGATTTAGAAGAAAAGTAGACTTTTGATAGAGATGTAAATTTTTATTCTTGTTGTTATTGATCGGAGTTAATCGCAGACAGAAGTCAGCCGTTTTGTTTCGGTGGAAGTTGAAAATTTAATTGACTTTCAGAGAAAGTAATTACCAATTCTGATAAAACTCAGTGACTATTATATAATAGATAGACGTTAGTTTTGGACTCCACTACTTCCATGACCGAATCAACAAATGCTCGTGACCTTTTTCGAGCGGCTTACGAACACCGCTACACCTGGGACTCCAACTTCCCCGGTTACAGTGCTGACATTGAACTCAAACAAGGTGATGAGGTTTACAATGGTCAGATTCGCATCAATCCCGACATGACTGTAGAAGTGATGGGGATTGAAGATGAAGAGGTAAAACAAAGCATTTACACGCAACTCCGAGATATTGTTACCCACCGCAAACGCAACTCTTTTGAGAACTCTCACGGTAAAAATAAATTCAGCTTTGGCGAAAAAGACGAGACCGGCGCCGTCGAAATTCTCGTGGAAGGGGACTCAATGGGTTCCAACTACAAAGTCCGAGATAATGAAATTTGTTTGGTGAGTCGGGTTATGGGTCGGATGGCGTTTGTCATCAACACCCACGAAAGCCTTGACACTGGGGAAGGTTTTGCAGCGAGTCGCTACGATGCGGTTTTCCGCAATCCCCAAACCGATGAAATTATGCGAGAATTGGATTTTGAGGATCAGTTTGAAAAAATTGGCGATTATTATGTGATGACTCGCCAAGTGGTTCATTCTAAGGAAAATGGAAAAGTTATAACCACTGAGTTTAACTATTCCAATATCAAACTGTTAGAACCGGCAACAGTGAGCTAGAATTTGAACTCTTAATGTTTCTTTTGAGACGTTAGGATTAAGATAAGTTCAGATTGATCGTTTTGAAGAATAAACAACAAGAGGTGAGCCATGTCCACTCTAGCCTTAACACCAGACAACGTTGAAACCGTTTTGGACGAACTTCGCCCCTATTTAATGGCCGATGGCGGTAACGTTGAGATCGTTGAACTCGATGGCCCGATTGTGCGGTTGCGTCTGCAAGGCGCTTGTGGGTCTTGTCCCAGTTCAACCATGACGTTAAAAATGGGAATTGAACGCCGTTTACGAGAAAAAATCCCCGAAATTGCAGAAGTTGTAGCGGTTGCATAGTTGAATTTTACCGTTCAATTGTCTCGAATTAGGGATTAGAGAAAAGGAAAGTTAAAAAGGCGATCGCTTCTAAATCTCCTTTAGACTTTCTCAACTCTAATCCCTTTTTAATTGGGAAATATTTCCCCGACTAAAAGTATGAGGAGCAAACTTGTTTGAACTTTAGTATATTAGGAGAAATAAATAGTATTGAATGGAATTTGTGATTTGCATCAATAACCAAAATTACCCAGCTTCTTTAGAAGTTCGGAAAATCTATAAACTCATTCCGGATTATTCTGCCAATCTTCATCAAATGATTCGAGTCATTGATGAGTCTGGAGAAGATTATTTATATCCTAAAAACTACTTTATGTCTGTGGAACTTTCAGACGCAATTATAGAAGCGAGCGCCACGATTAACTAATTCATTATTATTGCTCAACCGGATTCCCACCTTATTCCTAAGTTTTTTAATGATTTTTCCTTGATTAAAAGTTTCATTATTAAGAGATACATTCCCAAAAACCCGGTAACTTTGCAGAAACCGGGTTTAATTCTATCCATTTTAATCTTGAAATTTTAAGATGATCTCCGGTTAATTAATGTTGTTATGGGGTGCGGGGCGGGTTTAACTCAATCTCGGAGTGGTTATCAAGATTAATGCACCAAGCCGCCCCTACAACGATCATTGATTGGTCGGATATCATATAATCTTGATCATTGTGGAATTTCCTCCTAATTATAGATGGGATCTGTGGTTGCGGTTGCTTCTCCATACTCTTGGAGTTTAGTTAAAATTTGAGAAGCCTTGGCACGATTTTCAGGGATTAACGTAAAAACCACCGTGTTGAAATCGGCAACAGATTCATCGGAAACAAAAATCACCCCTTCGTAATTAACAATTCCGACTTGTACCATTTCTTTTAGGTTAGAAACGCCCAAAGCAGCAACCAAATTGGTTAAACGCGCACCGACAGCTTCCGCCCGACGTTTGGGGGTATAAGCACCCTTTGGATCGCTAGAAGCTAGGGTTTTTTGCCAAACAATTAAGGGTTGAGAAGAAACTTCGATAACTTCTCGCTTAATAATTGGATAATCGCCTAATAAACCGGGATAACGAGTATCTAAAGTTTCCCGCACCACAACGGGAACGGTTGCATATTGATTTTGGTTGTCTCCGAGTTCAACGGTTTCAAAAATAACCCGATCTCGGATAATAGTATGTGCTGGTTTGGCGCTCGCCGGTAAACTCATGGCTAAACTCACGGTTACAATAGCGCCAGCAACAACGGCTTTTAGGGTGTTAGTCATTGCTTTTTTCATTTGATTTAAACTCCAAAATAAATTCAAAACTGAATGCTTACGATATTTTTTACTCATCTAAAGATTCTGCTTTTTCTGCAATTTATTTAAAAATCACTCGCTGATGTGACACTCATTTAAGTGTGGGTTGCTAAAAAAACCCGGTTTCTTTGAGAAACCGGGTTTTTGGCTTTCAAGAAACCGGGTTGATAGGCTATAAAAAAACAACCCCACCTGTGAAGGCGGGGCGTTTATTCTAACTCGCAACTAAGCGATTAACCCAATAATTCCAGAGGAATTAGTCGAGGTTGGGCATAGAAAGTACCGGTTCAGTTTCGCGGTCGATACCTTTCTCGAAACCAGCAGCAGCGGCGCGAGCGCGTCCAGCGTGCCACAGGTGTCCGATCAGGAAGAAGAAACCGACGATAAAGTGGAAACCGGCCAACCATGCACGGGGGTTAACGTAGTTGAACCCTTGAGCTTCTGTGATGATACCGCCTACGGAGTTGATAGAACCGTTAGGAGCGTGAGTCATGTATTCAGAAGCGCGGCGAATTTGCCAGGGTTGGATGTCGTTCTTGAGCTTGTTCAGGTCAAGACCGTTCGGTCCGCGCAGAGGCTCTAACCAGGGGCCGCGGAAATCCCAGAAGCGCATGGTTTCACCACCGAAGATGATTTCACCAGTGGGAGAGCGCATCAGGTATTTACCCAGACCGGTGGGGCCTTGAGCAGAACCGATGTTCGCACCGAGTTTTTGGTCACGAACTAAGAACACAAAAGATTGAGCTTGAGAAGCTTCGGCGTTTGTAGGACCGTAGAACTCGCTCGGATAAGCGGTGTTGTTGAACCAAACAAAAGCGGCGGCGATAAAGCCCATCAGGGACAGAGCGCCCAAGCTGTAGGACAGATAAGCTTCTCCGGACCAGATGAACGCGCGACGCGCCCAACCAAAAGGCTTGGTCAAAATGTGCCAGATACCACCGGCAATACAAATCAAACCAATCCAAATGTGACCGCCGATGATGTCTTCCATGTTGTTAACACCGATGATCCAACCTTCACCCCCAAAAGGAGCTTTGGTCAGATAACCGAAAATCACGGCGGGGTTCAATGTCGGGTTGTTGATAATCCGAACATCTCCACCACCGGGCGCCCAGGTATCGTAGACGCCGCCAAAGAACATGGCTTTGAACACCAGCAACAGCGCACCACAACCCAACAGGATTAAGTGGTAGCCGATGATGTTGGTCATTTGGTTCTTATCTTTCCAGTCGTAACCGAAGAAAGAAGAATATTCTTCTAAAGTTTCCGGGCCACGAACGGCGTGATAAATACCGCCCAAGCCGAGAACCGCAGAAGAAATCAGGTGCAGAACACCAACGACGAAGTAAGGGAAAGTATCGATAACTTCACCACCAGGGCCAACACCCCAACCGAGGGTGGCGATGTGAGGAATCAAAATTAAGCCTTGTTCGTACATCGGCTTTTCTGGAACAAAGTGAGCGACTTCAAACAGAGTCATCGCACCAGCCCAGAAGACGATCAAGCCGGCGTGAGCGACGTGAGCGCCCAGCAGCTTACCGGATAAGTTAATCAAACGGGCGTTTCCTGCCCACCAAGCGAACCCAGTTGATTCTAGGTCGCGGCCTCCAACGTATGAATTAGAGAGCGTTACCACGTGGTAATACCTCCTCAGGGAATACAAAGTTTTGGTGAGGCTGATCGACAGGTGCCATCCAAGCGCGGATGCCTTCGTTCAGCAAAATGTTTTTGGTATAGAATGTTTCAAATTCGGGATCTTCGGCAGCCCGCAATTCCTGTGACACGAAGTCATAGGCTCGCAGGTTTAATGCTAATCCGACAACACCGATGGAACACATCCACAGTCCAGTCACGGGGACGAACAACATGAAGAAGTGTAACCAACGTTTGTTGGAAAATGCAATCCCGAAGATTTGGGACCAGAAACGGTTAGCAGTAACCATTGAATAGGTCTCTTCTGCTTGAGTCGGTTCAAAAGCGCGGAAAGTGCTAGCTTGTTCACCGTCTTCAAACAGCGTATTTTCTACTGTAGCTCCGTGAATGGCGCACAGCAGCGCTCCACCGAGTACACCCGCAACACCCATCATGTGGAAGGGGTTGAGGGTCCAGTTGTGGAATCCTTGGAAGAACAGGATAAAACGGAAGATTCCGGCCACTCCAAAGCTCGGAGCGAAGAACCAACCGGACTGTCCCAAAGGATACATTAAGAACACGCTCACAAACACAGCAATGGGTGCGGTGAAGGCGATGGCGTTATAAGGACGAACACCAACCAAACGGGCGATTTCTAACTGACGTAAGCAGAAGCCGATCAGCGCGAATGCACCGTGCAGGGCGGTGAAGGTCCACAGACCACCGAGTTGACACCAGCGAGCAAAGTCCCACTGGGCTTCGGGTCCCCACAGGAACAGCAGGGAATGTCCCAGGCTGTTGCCGGGGGTACTAACGGCGGCGGTTAAGAAGTTACAGCCCTCTAAGTAGGAACTGGCCAAACCGTGGGTGTACCAAGAGGTGACAAAGGTGGTTCCGGTTAACCATGCACCTAAGGCGAGGTAGGCGCAAGGAAAGAGTAGGATTCCCGACCAACCCACAAATACAAAGCGATCGCGTTTCAGCCAGTCATCGAGGACATCAAACCATCCTCTCTGTAACTGAGGGCGTTCGACTGCTATAGTCATTTGAGAACGATCCTGAGTTGGGTTACTAAAAAACTATGCTTTTTGACAGACTCAATCCCTTAAACGGAATGAGCTTCGCGTCTGTTGAGCGCTGTTGCCTTTGAGGTTACAGGTTGCAGGCTAGAGATAACAGCATTTTTCAATGTCCCTTATCCTTGACTCCCTACTTCCTAACTTGGCTGTACACAGCGTCTGGAGGTTGTTTCCAACCTAGCCCTCCTCGTCGGGAGAACCCGCGCAGAAACCCGGTGTCCCCAGGCCAGATTCTACGAATGCAGTATTAGCTTGCTTTTCGCTACTTGCAGAACCCTTTTCTTCTAGAATTTTTTTCTAGTGTACCACTGATGGGTTACAAATCTTCAGGCCATCGCTTTCACGGCCTACCCCGATTGGGGATAGGATTTTTCACTGGGTCTTTTAAGCAAGTTAACATAACTATATATTACAGTTAACAAAATTTGCAAAGATCTCAAGTCTCAACAATTAAGATTTTTTTTATGAACACACAAACAACAACCACCAGCGATCGCATCATACACAAGACGGTTTTGGGTTCCCGCCGTGCCAGTAACTACTTCTGGGCAAGCGTTATCGCTCTCGGAGGTACGGGGTTTTTACTGTCTGGGATCTCTAGCTACACTGGAGTCAATTTACTTCCCTTTGCCGATCCCACCCAACTGATCTTTTTACCCCAAGGTCTGGTGATGGGACTTTACGGATCGGCGGCTCTGTTGTTAGCCTTGTACCTGTGGCTGGTTATCCTTTGGGATGTGGGCGGCGGCTACAATGAATTTAGCAAAGAAACCGACAAAATTAAGATTTTTCGTTGGGGCTTTCCGGGGAAAAACCGCCAAGTTGACTTCACTTGTAAAACCGAAGATGTACAATCGGTTCGAGTCGATATCAAAGAAGGGTTTAGTCCGAAGCGCGCTCTCTACCTGAAGCTCAAAGACAGACGAGAAATTCCCCTAACTCGTGTCGGTCAACCCATGCCTTTGTCTGAGTTGGAAAATCAAGGGGCCGAACTCGCTAAGTTTTTACAAGTGCCGTTGGAAGGATTATAGGATTGAGTATGAAACCATTAAAAATTCGGCAGGGGTTACTGTCTATACTGTTAGCGGTTGCGCTGATGGTCGCCGGATGTAACGGCTCGCCAACGGAGTCAGCGACCTCGGATAATGTAAACCCAGTGGGTGATTCGACAGTTTCACCTGTGGCCCAAACTCAAAATTCATCAATGAGTAATCTACCTCAATTAGAAGGAAAAGCAACAGTCGTGATGACGGTCAACGGATCGCCGATTACGATTGAAGTAGACGGCACCGCCGCTCCCGTCACCGCAGGGAATTTCGTTGATTTGGTTAATCAAGGTGTTTACGATGGCGTCGCCTTTCATCGGGTGGTGCGCGAACCTCAACCCTTTGTGGTTCAAGGCGGCGACCCCCAAAGCAAAGATCCTAACGTTCCGATGGCTCGTCTGGGAACCGGAGGGTTTATCGATCCGGGGACTTCCAAAGAACGCTATATCCCCCTCGAAATTCAACCCGCAGGCGAGGAAAAACCCCTCTACAGCAAAACCTTTGAAGAAGCTCGAATTAAGGCTCAACCCAAGTTAAAGCACTCTCGCGGCGCTGTGGCGATGGCTCGTTCTCGTCTCCCGGATTCGGCTTCTTCCCAATTCTATTTTGCTCTGGCCGATTTACCTTTTCTCGATGGCAGTTATGCCGTTTTTGGCTACGTTACCGATGGCATGGATGTGATCGATAATATCCAACAAGGCGATCGCATCGAATCGGCTAAAGTTGTCGAAGGATTAGACAATCTTAAAAAATAATTAAGATTTCCCGAGCGACCTGGGACAAATTTAACAAATTGAAAAATTGATAAAATGTGTCCCAGGTAACAGATTTCTACACTAAAAATACACTATCGTCGAGACCAATAATCCCCGAATTGGCAACAATTACATCAGAAAGCGTTGTTTCGGAAACATCCGGAGCAAGCACCGATAATAATTCATCGTTTTCGTAGTAAAAGCGATCGCCATCTCGCAAGCGAGTAAATTGATCGACTAATATTGCTTGAAACGTTTCCCCAACTAACGCGCCATCAACATCATCTTCGGCGAGTCCTCCCACCCATAAATCTATATCATCGACATCGGTATAAACACTCTCTAGCTGCGCTTGTACCGTCGGATCGGAACTAATTTCACTAAAATTGGTAATCGGATCGAGATCCAGTGCTTCGCGAACCTCGTTGTAACTGGGTAAACCGTGATCTCGTCCCCTCTGAATATTGAGCGAAACTAAATCTAAACCCCCCATTCCGGGTTCGCCAAACAGGAAATTCCGCACATCATCAATAACTTGAGTATCAACCTCTTGCGCGGTTCCCGAAGCCAACCCAAACAGCACCGAATCAATCCCATCTTCGATCGCAATATCAGGACTAAAAAATCCATCTTGCAAACTAATACTTTCATCAAAAGTACCATCGGGATTAATCCGCAGTAACTCCGATGATAGCATAGTATGTCCGACCCGAAAAGCCGCAGTCGAAAATTCATTGCTAATTCCGCTATCAACCGTCAAATCATAGCCATCATACTCGTCTAAAGCATCAGAACCCACCAATAAAGGTAAAAATTCATTGTAAGTAATCGCTTGAATTTCCGCACCCACAATGCGACGAGCGGACTCATAAATAAAATCATCCCGACTCAATCCCGATTCTGCAAATAAATCCAATAATTCTGCATCTCCATTATCCAAGCGAGTTCCAATTTCATCCGCGAGTCTATTATGTTCACGAACAAATAATGTATGAGTTGCTGTTAACCCCACCTGTTCGTTAGCACGAACATCTCCCGCTACAAAAATATCATCATTGTCAATCCCAAACGGATTATCATTTTCTAACCCATCAAGATTCCGAGGAAGCAAAACTTCGCCGTTATCACTATTACTTGTTTTTAGCTTTCCCGTTCCATCATTTGTCCGTAATGCTTCCGCTCGTTCCTCATCAGAACCATAAACATTTGAACCATCAATATAAGCGGTAATTTCATTAATTTGTTCTCTGGGGGTTGTGATTCCCGTCAGCGGATCGTAAATAGATCGAGTTAAGGGAATTTCTTGAGTTCCTGTATTATTTGGATCGAAATAAACATCCCCTTCAGGAACAGAAATATTAAAAGATTCGCCAGAAATTGCCGGAGTTAAATCTAAATCATGGTCGATAAACTGTCCCCATTGCCAAAAAAAATCACTCACTCCTAATTGATTGGGAATTGACTCAGATTGAGCAAAAATTGTATTGCTAACGTCCCTCGGATTCGCTAACGAAGATAGATTATCGCCGCCTCTAGGTTCAGAAATTTCGTCATTATAAGCCGATCCACTTAAACGGATTAATTGCGAGTCTGGAGTTCCCCAATCTGAGTTTTCTAGATTATTATTAGAACCATCAATTGAGCGAAATTCAACGGGAACAATATCATCCCAAACCAAATCATAAGAATTTCCCCGTCTCCCAACAGACTTGACTTTAATATAATATGTTCCCGCATCTGGAGAATCTAAGTTAATACTTTCATTGTCGGTTTTTGAAGTCGATCTGGCGATGCGATCCCCCTCAGCATTATAAAGGAAAACATCGATATTTCCTTCAGCATGAGTAAACTCTAATTCAACCGATAAACTCGTCGCACCCGGACTGACTTCTATTTTATACCAGTCGGGATTTTTAGCGATGGCGAGTCCTTCAATTTCACTCAAAGGTGTTTGTTCAAAGTCGGTTAAATCGTAGGCTTGTCTGCGAGAATTATTATTTTCATAGACATCATCATTACCCGAACATTGAAAAGAACCGTTTCTATTTCCATTGTTTGACATATGTTTATCCCCCTACATTTGTGGCTTGATCTAACATATGTCTGGGTAAGAGGAACATATGCAAAATTTCAGGATAGATGTGAAAATTAGACCGTTTACGCGAGGAAACAAAACCCTCAATTTCCTACAATCCTAAGGTTTTAGCCAATAGACATCCATCAAAAAAACTTTGTAACAATTTTTAAACCGTTTCTTTCCGAAATCAAGCGATGGTTAACTGTAAACAGCCCTTAACATAAGTTAATATATGATCGGAGAACAAAACAATTCGCTTAATAATCCAACCCGGCGAGTCGATTTAATAATAATTAAGTTAAAATACAATAAATAGAACTGAAATAGTTACAGTACAAACAAATTTGTAGAAAATCTTTAATTCAGCGTGAACGTGCAAGTCGTGGTTACAGGTATTGGTTTAAAATCAGCTTTGGGAACAGTCCAAACAAGCTGGAAAAAGCTTATTTTAGGTCGATCAGGAATTAAACTCTATCAACCTTTTCCCGAACAAAAACCGAAACGGTTAGGCTTAATTAATCAAAAGCCAACTCACCTCAAAGAATTAACTCAAACAATATTAACTGAAACGCTAAAAGATGCGGGTTTAACGCCTCCTTTACCCGATTGTGGAGTGGTCATCGGTTCGAGTCGCGCCTATCAAGCCCAATGGGAAGAATTCGCCGCAGAATACTATTATAATCAAGACAATTATAACACACAAAAACCCGTTAATTATTCTATTCCTATTCCCGATTTTTTCCCCCACATGGCGGCGCTCAATACCGCTCATTCTATCCATTCAAACGGACCAGTATTAGCACCAATGGCAGCCTGTGCAACGGGTTTGTGGACAATTGCCCAAGCTTATGAGTTAATACAAATGGGGTACTGTGAGCAAGTAATTACGGGTGCGGTAGAAACACCAATTACCCCTTTAACTTTAGCCGGTTTTGAGAAAATGGGCGCTTTGGGTTTAACGGGATGTTACCCTTTTGATCGGCGTCGAGAAGGGTTTATTTTGGGCGAGGGGGGCGCTTTATTTGTGTTAGAATCTTTTGAGTCTGCAAAACGCCGTTCTGCTAAAATTTATGGTAAGATTTTAGGGTTTGGTTTAACCGCAGATGCGAGTTCGAGTAATCGACCGGATTTAGAGGGTAAAAGTTCGATAACTGCGATTAAAAATTGTCTCAATATGAGCGATTTATTACCCCAGGATATTGATTATATTCACGCTCACGGAACCGCAACCCAACTCAACGATCAACACGAAGCCAATTTAATCCAAAAAATATTTGATAATGATGTTGCGGTGAGTTCAACCAAAGGCGCCACCGGTCACACGTTGGGAGCGTCGGGAGCGTTGGGAATGGCGTTTTGTTTGATGGCATTACAAGAGCAAATTTTACCGCCTTGTGTGGGATTAAAAGAACCGGAATTTGAGATAAATTTAGTTAGAGAAGCGACAAATGCTAATATTCAAAATGTGCTGTGTTTGAGTTTTGGCTTTGGGGGACAAAATGCGGCGATCGCACTGGGAAAATAATAGTTTGATGAGATATTGTCTATAGTTTATTGTAAAATAGATCAGAATTTTTATAAAACCTATGGAAAACAAGATTAACACCGCTTCTCAATTAACATTCTTAGAACGCATAGAATCTTTAAAAGCCGGAATACTTTCCGGGAGTATGACCTTTTTAACGTTTAGCCTGTTAATCGGTTTTAATATTTTAATTTTAGCCAACCAATTTGAAGCGTTAGAACCAGTTGAAATTATCTTTGATATTCGGTTAATTGTTAGAAGTGCGATCGCGTTTATTAGCGGCTTTTTATTCGGGGTAACTTACCGTTATGTTGTGCGATCGGATCGCAACCCTCACCTCAATTCGGGAGCGGTTTTAGCCTTTGGACTCGTGCGGGGTTTGGGTGAACTTGACGGTGGACTGAATACATCAGAAAACGGGTGGTTTTTTGCGGTTGTTGTCGCCGAAAGTATTGTATTATTTGCGATGGCTAGAATTGTCTTAGATTTGGCCTTAAAACAGGGTTGGGTCAAACCGTTTAATTCTAATTCCAATTGGGGATAATTATTTTTCCCCGCTTGTAGTTGGGCTTTAGCCCTCTTTATTAAGCGCTAAAGCGCAACTACGAGCCGGGGATTTTATATTTTTTTTAACACCTACTGAGTAGTCGTCTGATTCTATCAAATAGAATATTAAACTTCCTGTAGTTCAGCATCCTTTCCTTCCAATTTAGACAAAGAAGCTTTAACTTTTTCTCGCTCTGCTTCTAACTCACTGTCACGTTCTATTTCTTTCTATTCTTCTCTATTCGTCAACTCATAAACATCTGTTTTACCTTTGGGAATTTCCTTCTTTATCATACCAAGACTTTCCAACTCTTTTAAGCCGTACTGTGCTTTTCGGACACTCATTTTACAGATACGAGCAATAGTTTGTAGGCTAGAGTAACACCTACCACGACGAGCAATATGTGCGTACAGTCTGAACTGATACGGATTTAGACCATACAAGTTATAATCCAGCAGGGTTGTTTTATCGGATTCTAGTCAATGAAAATCAAGCTGATGCGGAAGCGGCATAAGTTGAAGTAAATTGAGAACGGGTGGGCGATGAACCCACCCCAACACAATTAAGCACCAACCGCTTCTTTTGCGGCGTACATCACCTCTAACGTAATCTCAGATAAACCCCGTTCCCGGGCGAATTTCTCGGTATTTCGCTTCACTTTACCCCGAACAAACCCCGGAACTTTGTTTAATTCCGCCTTGGCATCTTTCGCCCAATTCAAATCGGATTCTGCCGAAATTCCTTTGTGAATCACTTCTTTGGTATCGTGTCCGCCAAAGATTTCTAACAGGTGATCTTCCATTCCCAACGTAAAGGAATTATACACCAAATCAACCACCTGATTCGCGCCTTCATAACCCAAAAACGGACGATAACCGACGGGGAAATTTTGAATGTGAATTGGCGCCGCAATTACCCCACAAGGAATATTTAAACGCTTCCCAACATGACGTTCCATTTGGGTTCCAAAAATTGCCGAAGGTTCCAACCTGGCGATCGCATCTCCAATAGCGCCATTATCATCGCTAATCAAAATTTCATCGCAAAAATCCCCAACCTGTTCTTTAAACCATTCCGCGTCATATTTACAGTAAGTACCGGCTAATACCACCTTAATTCCCATTTCTCGCGCCAGAATTTTCGTCATCGCTGCGGCGTGGGTATTATCCCCAAAAACCACCGCTTTTTTACCTGTTAAATTCTGACAGTCAATGGAACGAGAAAACCAAGCCGCCTGAGAAACAAACCGGGTTTGATTGTCAATATATTCTTCATAATTAACACTTGCTCCCTGTTCGTTTAACACCTTTTGAATCATCCGAATACAACGGGCTGTTTCTACAATTCCCATCGGCGTGATATCAATATAAGGCATGGCGAATTCTTCTTGTAAATACTTCGCCGCCATTCCGCCAACTTCCCGATAAGGCACCAAATTAAACCAGGCGCGAGGTAGGTTTTTAAGGTTGTGAACAGAAGCGCCTTCGGGAATGACTTCGTTTACTTCTATTCCCAAGTCCGCCATCAACCGTTTTAACTCGGTGCAGTCGTGGTTATTGTGAAAACCGAGGGTGGTCATCCCGAAAATATTAACAGATGGTTTTTCGGTTTTTCCTTCGGGAAGTTCGCCTTTTTTCTGGGCTTTTTTCAGATAATATTCAACAATTTGCTGTAACGTGCGATCGGCTGCTTGCAGTTCGTTAACGCGATAATGATTGACGTCGGCTAGCATTACATCGCCTTGAGCATCAATTTGAGCGCGTTCAACAAAATTCTGTAAATCTTCTTGTAAAATGCTAGAAGTACAGGTCGGAGTTAAAACAATTAAATCGGGTTTTTCTTCCTTATCTTTGCGAACAATATTATCAACAACTTTTTCTTGAGAACCCCGTGCTAAAACGTTGCGATCGACAACACTCGCCGTTACTGGGGTATAGTCCCGTTCCCGTTCAAGCATCGAACGCATGACGTTAAAATAGTCATCTCCCAAAGGTGCGTGCATGATCGCATGAACATTTTTAAAAGAACTGGCAATGCGAAGGGTGCCAATGTGAGCGGGGCCTGCATACATCCAGTAAGCCAATTTCATAAAATTTTTCTCCGTGTTTGTGTGATTTGATCTGAGTCTGTTGTGATTTTCTCAAATATTTTGCCGATCAAACTCAGGACTCATAAAACTTTAAATTTCCCTTTTGATGGCAAATTGATATGAAATCTAAAAAAGAATGCGATCGCATAGTAGAAGGCAATGGGGGCGGGTTTATATAAGTTGTTTGGGGGAGTACATGGATCTGTTCGGAACCCGCCCCTACATCTGTCGATTTTCCCGCCAATCCTATGCACGCAAACATTTTAGTATTTCATAGGATTTGTACTCAGGATTTAGTTTGCCACTCCAACAATACTTTTATTGTTTAATGACAAAATTCTTAATCTTTTTCGAGATTGTGTAAACTTAAATATATAAAACGATACAAAAGTTGATTTGGAGTGAAAAACCCGGTTTCTTTAAGAAACCGGGTTTTTGAGTTAGGATTAATTATTTAACAGTTTGTTGTTGCGCTTGAGCGCTATATAAATCGGGCGGTCGCAACGACAACAAGCTCTACTAGAATCCCCGTGCGCGTAAGAGTTACCGGGTTTTTGAGTTAATTACTTTTTAACAACGATCGCTCTGAGGTTAAAATCCAATCTAATAAAATCGGATTGACTAATTCGGGCGCTTCATCTTGCGGACAATGACCGACACCTTCTAAGGGAATAAATTGTTTAACCGTGTCAAATTTTCCATATTCGCGCCCCAATTCTATCGGTTCCCAAGGGTCATCGGTTCCCCATAAAATAATCGCCGGACAGGGTAAAATCGGCAACAAATCTTCGGGTAACGGCCCGTAAGAATAACTGGTAAATGCGACAAACACATCAACAGCACCCTGATCCCGTGCGGGAATTAATAACATTTCTACCAATTCTTCTGTTACCGCTTCAGGTCGTTTGTAAGCTTGTAAGAGAATTTTTTTAACGGTTTTCGGCGTAGCTAACTGTTTAAAAAATAGCTGACTGACCCATTTTACACCCAAAATTTTCTGAGTTACACCCGCCCCAAAACTGCGATACCAGGGAATTTGCGATCGCTTTCGTTCGTGAAGAAGTCGCAGCGAACAATTTAGTAAAGCCACTTCAATCACCCATTCGGGATAATCGACAGCCGCCTGCATCACCGCAATACAACCAATAGAATTCCCGACTAAAAATGCAGGAGTTCCGACAACTTCCCGACAAAAATCGCCAATTTGTTCGGCCCAAGTTTCAAAAGTATAAGCAATTTCTGAAGTGGGAATGGGTTTGGCTGAACCCCCAAACCCTAATAAATCTATTGCAAAAACACGACATTTCGCCGCCAATTCGGGGATATTTTTCCGCCAATGTCCCCAAGATGCGCCGAAACCATGCACTAAAATCACCGCAGGCCCAGTATTTCCTTCGGCGTAGTAACAGATGGGAAAGCCTTTCCACATCCAAGTTTGCGGTTGAGACAACGTTGAGAGCATCATCAGGACTTAATTGCAGACAGAGCGACAAATTATAAACCTTCTTTATTATTCCACAAATCCCTTTGATGAGGTTTGCTTATCTCAATGTTGGGGATAAACCAGACTAAATCGATTGATTTGATTTGATTAATCCGTTGGCAGTTCGAGCCAAAATCTATGACTTTCGATACAGAATCGACGCAAACATAAGCATAACTCATGCTACCCTTTGGTCAAATCCGACTCATTTATAAAACTTTTACAATAGTTTGAATATTTTTGTCGGTTTCTTTACCCATTTCCAGGAAAAGGTTTGTATATTAGTAAATAGAGAACAGAAAAAAGCAAAACTTAGTTGACGACAAGCAAACAGAGATAGCCATGAATCATACAGCACTCAACAACACCGCCATTAACAATACAACGATTAATGATCTAGTATCGCGTTTGTTTAATCCTTTGCGTGAATGGCTCGATAGCTTAGAAATTCAAGATCAAAAATTAGCTCTATTTCTTTATAAAGCGATTCCCGCCCAATGTCCGTTTGAACGCGAATTCAAAGTCGCAGGTCGCACTGTACTGAGAATTCCGCCCCTGTGCAAACTCAATCCTTTTTACGATCAAGTTGTCGGTTTGCGGTTTCGGGCGATGTGCTATTTAGTTGATGAATGTGGAATGAGTATCTAATATTCTTCTTTCCCAACTCGCAGAAACTCTAACTCGATTGTTTCAGTTTGGCACGCACAGAAAACTTTGATTAAAGATGTTGATGAACGCTATAAAATTAATTGAATTCATAGTCGCTCATCTGTTGAACTCTAGAAATTTCAGTGAGTCAAGTTGCGGAGAATGTCAAAACTCACTCACCAACGCTTAACCCCGTCAGACTCGTTACCCTCTGTCGGTAGAAGTCCCAACACAAGAGACTTTTTTCTCTCCCGAGAGATGGCAGCGATCGCAAATTCTGCTATTTTATAAGATGAGCAGAGTTCATGGATTGATTATGTCAGTAGAACTTAAAGTTCCCAGTATGGTTTGCGATGGCTGCGTAGACACTGTTACTAAAGCAATCAAAGGTATAGATTCAAACGCCAAAGTAGAGGTTGATTTGTCCACAAAAACGGTCAAGGTGGACGGAAACCCCTCAGAAGACTCTATCAAAGAAGCAATTTCCTCGGTGGGTCATACGGTAGAAGGTTAAATCATTTCTAACAGCTACACTGGTTGATAACGTGCTGATTTTTTCCCAAAACCGATGACATCATCCACTCCCCCCCAACTTCCTATCCCTACCCATTTTGATGCGAATAAAGTTGGGGAGGTTTGGCGCGTCTCCTACCAACAACGGGAAACGGAGGCTCAAAACTGGGCCAAACAGCATCAAATTCAACCCGCAGCTACCGATGAAATGCGAGTTTGTTTGCTGTTAATTGATGTACAAAATACCTTTTGTATTCCCGAGTTTGAGTTATTTGTCGGGGGAAATTCCGGTAAAGGCGCAGTCGAAGATAATATCCGTCTGTGCGAGTTTATTTATCGCAATTTAGGAAGCATTAGCAAAATTATCGCCACCCTCGATACTCACACGGCGATGCAGATTTTTCACCCGTTTTTTTGGGTCAACGACAAAGGCGAACATCCCCAACCGGGGGCGACATTAATTCAGTTTGAGGATGTTCAAAATGGCGTTTGGAAAGTTAACCCTGCGGTGGCGAGTAGTTTGGCAAATGGAGACTACCAAAGCCTAGAAAAACACGCCTTACATTATACCAAACAATTGAGCGATGGCGGCCGATTTCCCCTCACCGTTTGGCCCTATCACGGTATTTTAGGCGGAATTGGTCATGCGTTAGTTTCCGCAGTGGAAGAAGCGATTTTTTATCATACCATTTCCCGCCAAAGTCAAGCTCAATTTGAACTCAAAGGAAATCACCCTTTAACCGAAAATTATTCGGTGTTTAAACCGGAAGTTTTGGATACCTTTGGGGGTCGTTCCATTGCGGATAAAAATAACCCGTTAATCCAACAGGTGTTAGACTTTGATCGGGTGATTATTGCAGGACAGGCGAAAAGTCATTGTGTGAGTTGGACTGTAGAAGATTTACTCGCAGAAATACAACAACGAGATGACAATCTCGCCCAGAAAATCTATCTGTTAGAAGATTGTACCTCGCCTGTGGTTGTACCGGGAATAGTTGATTATACCGAACAAGCCGAAACCGCTTTTAAACGCTTTGCAGAAGCCGGAATGAATCGAGTTAAATCAACAGAAATTTCCTCCGGGTGGTAATCTATTTCTGCACTAAAAATTTTGGCTAAAAATGTTTAGGTTCCCTGCGGTTCAGTCTCCAATTCCGGGGGGATTTCTTCCGGTAATTCTTCCTCGGGTTCGAGTGTTTCAGCTTCGGGTGTCACCTCTGGCGGTGAATTTAACAGGGGAATTCGAGGTAAACGACTCGGGAGATTATTCAACGTTGCTGAGACTAAAGCATAACCCAAATAAGCCGGTAAAACAATAGCCGCCAAAAAAGCGATCGCCGCCAACCAAGAGGTAAAATCAAGAGAAGATCCGTAATGACTGCGATAGGGATCAAACCGAGGTAATTCCTCGCCATTTTCATCCCGTAAATTCGCAGGTCGTTTAAAGCGAACTCGGCGATCATCTAACTTTTCTAACATCGTCCAACCCACCTCCGCTTCTTCTTCACAAAGTTTGTGAAAAATAGCAGGATTTTTAAATAAATCCCGATTCGCTCTTACTATTTTATATTCCCATTCAAACAAATCAGAATCATCAACCTGTTTTTGATGTTCAGAATGACCATTGGGTTGTAACGGTTTGGATGGTTTGGTATTCGCGGATTCGTAAGGTGTCAAGATTTCCTCCTCCTCAATTTGTTGCTTTAACGTCCTTTGTTCCGAGTCGATCCAACTACTAATTAAAACGGCTTCAAACCCCAAACTACTCACCAGCAAGCTCAGAAATACAAGTTCAATCATAGGATTTAATTTTAATCCTCAATGGTGTTCCTTTCACCCCAAGGAATGATTGATTGATCGCGGGAATGTCTATTAATTATCTTAATCAAAAGGAGATGAGAGATAACCTTCGATTAAATAATCTGAGCCGATAGAGTGTAGGGTAACTCGTTCTAAAGTTAACGCCTCATTCATCAGAGTGAAACCCAAATCTCCCACAGGAGACGGAGCCGTTTTTCCCCCAATAATTTTAGGTGCAATAAACGCCCAAATTTTTTGAATTGTACCCTCTGCGAGCGCGATGGCGGCGAGAGTTCCTCCACATTCCCATAACACCGTTAAAAACTGACGTTCATACAAATGATCCATCACCGTTTTCGGCGTTAAAGGCGACAGAACAACCACTTCAACTCCTTTTTTCTCTAAATATTTTTGACAATCCGGATCGGCATCCTTTGTGGTTAAAACTAAAGTGTTTGCTTCTGTAATATCCCATAAATTTGCTTCGAGAGGTAGATCCAACTTGCGACTCATCACCACCCGTAAAGGGTTCGGTTCACCCACATGATGAGTCGTTAAATGAGGATTATCTTGGCGCACCGTATTTCCCCCCACAATTACCGCATCACAAGCCACCCGCAATTGATGAACCTGTTGTCGTGCCGGGGGACTGGTAATCCAAGCGCTATGACCCGTCGTCGTGGCAATTTTGCCATCAAGAGTCATCGCATACTTTAAAATACCCAAAGGTTGATGGTGCAGAATCCGATGAATAAATCCTTCATTTAACTGTTGACAAGCCTCTTGTTCTACACCCACAATCACCTCAATTCCGGCTTGCTTCAATCGTTCAATTCCCTGACCTCCAACTAAAGGATTGGGATCGATCATTCCCACCACAACTTTAGCTACTTTAGCCTTGATTAAAGCTTCAGTACAGGGAGGGGTTCTTCCGTAATGATTGCAAGGTTCGAGGTTCACATAAACCGTCGCTCCAGTCGCCTGTTCTCCGGCGTCTCGCAACGCAAACACTTCCGCATGAGGTTCACCCGCCAAGGGATGAAAACCCTCTCCAACAATATTACAATTATCTTGAACAACCACACACCCGACCATCGGATTCGGTGCCGTTTTTCCTAACGCCTGACGCGCCAATTCCAAACAACGGCGCATCATCTGGCGATCAAATTCTGTCGGTATCGGGGAAGCGTTCGGGGGGGTCATCGGTTCGTTTACAAGAATTTTTAATTAGAGTGTAGCGAATTCTGAGAAAATAGAGGAAAATACAGTCTTTTACAGTCACTCATTACCACCTCACCCCCTCACCCGTGTTGTAGGGGCGGGTTCTGTAAAAATTGATCATTTCTGACCAATAACTGATATAAACCCGCCCCGCTTTTGAGTCATCGCCTCACCCTCTCACCCGTGTTGTAGGGGCGGGTTCTGTAAAAATTGATCATTTCTGACCAATAACTGATATAAACCCGCCCCGCTTTTCAGTCAACACTCAACAGTCAACACCGAACCCGTTTTTTCAGTTGTCAGTGATCCGTTTTTCCCAGACTCCGGGGCGGGTTTATATTCGTTATCAGCAAGGAGTTGATCAATTAATTCCTGAACCCGCCCCTACAAGACCCAGGCGGGTTTATATTCGTTACTTTTTCCAAGGCCATCGAGTCCCCATTTCTGTCAACGCTGAAAAAATGAGGTAAATCACTAAAACACCGACACCGATTAAAAATGGAATCAAATCATCAGGCATAATTGAGTGAATAGAATAAAATAAAGTTAATCATCTCAACAGTCATTTAGAAAAAATCGGGCATAGCCGGAGGAGCGGTTGGGAACAAATATTCAGCAATTTGTAAGACCGCTTCTGTACATTCAAGCCAACCCATGTGTTGTAACTGTCGCGGAGATAACAAACCCGTGTAAAGCGGCGCCAACGATTCAATTTTTAGTTTAAATTCTCCCCGACCTCCCCGCCTAACCTGTCCGTTTCCTGCGGCAACTTCTAATACAAAATTACCTTCATTTTCCTCAAGTAAATCATCAATAACCGATAAATGCAATTCTGTTTCAAGATTGATCGGATAAGCGCGAGACTCCAACGCCGCGACCAAATTAACAATTCGCACCATCCATTCTTCGTAGTCTACCAGTTTGGCTTGGTGTTCAGTTAAAAGCATCAGTTTGGGTTCGATTGCGCCCCCATACCATCGACATTTAGCAACTTGAGAACGGTGACTCGCCAAAAACGAAAATAGACAATTTGTTGCATCCGGAGTCAATGTTAGCCAGTCGCGAATTTCTAAAGACCAACTTCCCCCAACCGCTTTTTGTTGAAAAATTATATAACCTTGAGGCAAACTAGACGAACCGATCCAATATCCATAAATTTCTTCGTTTTCTGCGGTTTTGATAATATTTTGCCACAGCACCGGATGGCGATCTAAACTTCCATTCTCGGGATCGGTTTGGTGATGATAAACATCAATTAACGCCTCTATTTCTAAACGCTTCATTCTCTCTAATTTCAGTTGAGAGGGTTTAACTTTTAACGTTGATAGCGGTAATTCCCACAAACAACGAGTTCCCCCATATTCATATCCCACTCGACGATAAAGAGATTGAACCGCAGGATAAAGCGTAGAAATTGCCATCTTTTCGGCGTGAAGTTCTTTGAGAGTTTCCCTCAACAATTCCAAAGCCATTCCTTCACCCCGATATTCCGGCGCTATCCCCACCGCAGCCAGTCCCGCCATCGGAATATAACGACCCCCAAACCATTGACCCATGCGATAAATTGCCAGTCCTCCGGCTACTTTTCCTTGATGGCGAATTACGCGAAAATTATCTAAACCAATACTGCTACCATAGTCTTCCCATTCCGACTGAGGAAAGCTAAAACATTGACAGAGTATTTTCCCTAAAAGCTGGCTTTCATCGTGATCGCTAGCGACAGAAACTTCCCATATATTTTTCATAAAAAGCGTTATGAATTATCAATTATCAATTCTCAATTCTCAATTCTGAATTTCCACATATCACCACCTCCGGTCTTTCCCCACCTCCGTAACTGATCACTGTAAACTGTAAAAACTGGTCAGTGGTTACTGATCACTGTAAACTGTAAAACCCTTTTTCCAGAAAAAACACCAGACTTCACCTAGAGGTGCTGCTGGTGTATCAATATCAATCAGCATAGCTGCAAATAGGCGGGGCGATTTTTATCCTTTGCGTTTCCGATTGGCTATAGAAGCCTCAACCGGAAATCCGACAACCGGGATCACTTGATGCTCGCGTTCGGCTTCAAGCTCTTTTAACTCGGTATAATCGACCCAGTGAATGCAATCAACCGGACAAGTATCAATTGCTTCTTGAATCACCTCTTCGGAATCACCATCTTGCCGGAATACTCGACTTCGCCCATAACCCGGCTCAATATAGAACGTATTACGGGCAACATGGGCGCAGTGCTTGCAGCCAATACAAGTGGGTTCATCGACATAAACCCCCTTTTGCCGCAATGCACCCCCCAACTCCGGCTCAAAGCCTGAACGCTCTGGCGCATCCCGCAAACCCCCTCCAAGTTCCGGTTCAAACCCTGAACGTTCTGGTGTTGGGTTGATCGACGATGCAGACCATTCAGACATAATTAAGCGCTCCAACGTTGGACAACGAGACGAATTGAACCGTCTTGATTTTGCTGTTGTTCGGCAATTTGAAAGCCTTGTTTGTTGCTTTGGCTGACAACGGTATGATAAGCGTAGCGTTGAGTTACCTTGTTCACAAACACTTGAACCGGAATCGGTTGTTGCCAATATTGCAAATCAGCAACTAATTCATACTCGTTGCCATTCCAGCTAAAGCCGATATCATATCCATTATCTTGTTCAATGGTAATCTCGGCCGGACGAGTTTGACCTTGGTAGCCACGAACTTCTTTCGAGCCTTTCCAGTCAATTCCTAAATCGGTTAAAGCGGCTTTTAAAGAAGTCAGATTCCGAATTTGTGTTTTGATTTGGCTAAAGTGTGACATAGACCTTGATGTTGAACGAATTGAATGAATTCGCAGGTAAAGTTTACCAATTGCTAAAGTTGACCTGGGCAGTCGCCGTTTGAGATTGATGCTGTGTTTGTGCAAAATATTCAGAAGTTGTCTCCTGAGTTAGCACAACACCCAATTCAGCTTCAATGGCTTTAGTAACCTCCTCGCAGGAAGCACCGACAATGCCAGTAACTTTCTCCTGGACTCGGCCATCGGGATAGATCACGAACTCTAAGGTTTCCATAGATTGAGCAGGCTGCTACAAGAGTTGCGGGACGTTTATTGACACTGCTCGGGCAGTGACAACCGTTTTGGCGATCGCTTCATTATTTTACCGACTGCCACATCCCTACATCAATTTTGACGAATGGATGTAAAACGAGTCATAGGTTTACAAAAGTTATTAATACCTGAAGCAATCCGAGAATTATATGTTAAGTTTCGCGTAGATTTTACCTAGAGTCAAGGTGGTAGGCTACTTGTCTTCCTTGCGTTGTATTCCCAATGATGACCGATAATAAAAGATTGTCCGATCCCAAAACTATGCTAGGAGTCAAACAGCAATGACCAATTTCACCTCATCTCCCATGCGGGTTGGTATACTCGGATTTGGAGGTTTAGGACAAGCCGCCACCGCCGTTTTAGCCCCCAAACGCGAAATGCTCTGGGTTGCGGCAGCCGATCAAAAAGGCTATGCTTATTCTGCCACCGGACTCGATCGCGATCGCTGTGTTGCCGTTTACCGAGATCGAGGATCACTGGGTTATCTCGAACCCAACGGCACCCTCAGCAACCAAAGCATCGAAGAATTAGTCAAAACCGCCCCGGACGTTGACGGCTATTTTCTCGCCCTACCCAACCTACCGAACAACTTCATGGCGTCTGTGGCGCGTCAGTTTATCGAACTCGGTTGGCGGGGTGTATTAGTCGATGCCATCAAACGCACATCGGCCGTAGAATTATTACTCGAACTGCAAGACGACCTGCAACAAGCCGGAATTACCTACATGAGCGGTTGTGGTGCCACTCCGGGGCTGTTAACCGCCGCCGCCGCCCTCGCCGCCCAAAGCTACACCGAAATACACAGCGTTAAAATTACCTTTGGCGTCGGAATTGCCAATTGGGAAGCCTACCGTGCTACCATTCGCGAAGATATTGGTCATTTAAGCGGCTACGATATTGAACGCGCTAGGGCGATGAGCGATGCAGAAGTCGAAGCTTTACTGAATGAAACCAACGGCTTACTCAAACTCGAAAACATGGAACACGCCGATGATATCATGTTAGAATTAGCCGGAATTTGTAGCCGCGATCGCGTTACCGTTGGCGGAATTGTTGATACTCGCAACCCCAAAAAACCTTTGAGTACCAACGTTCAAATTACAGGCCGAACCTTTGAAGGAAAAATCTCAACCCACACCTTCACCTTAGGCGATGAAACCAGTATGGCAGCTAACGTTTGCGGGCCTGCTTTTGGTTATCTCAAAGCCGGAATTCAACTACACCAACGGGGAATTTACGGCTTATTTACCGCAGCGGAAATCATGCCTCAATTTGTCCGTTAATTCACAATTACCAATCAAACTTTTGTAGGGGCGGGTTCTAATTTTATTTATGTTTTCTCACTCTCAACCTATCAAAACCCGCCCCGTCCGCAAAACAGAATTCCAATTAAAATTGTAGGGGCGGGTTCTAATTAAATGTATGTTTTCTCACTCTCAACCTATCAAAACCCGCCCCGTCCGCAAAACAAAATTCCAATAAAAATTGTAGGGGCGGGTTCTAATTAAATGTATGTTTTCTCACTCTCAACCTATCAAAACCCGCCCCGTCCGCAAAACAAAATTCCAATAAAAATTGTAGGGGCGGGTTCTAATTAAATGTATGTTTTCTCACTCTCAACCTATCAAAACCCGCCCCGTCCGCAAAACAAAATTCCAATAAAAATTGTAGGGGCGGGTTCTAATTAAATGTATGTTTTCTCACTCTCAACCTATCAAAACCCGCCCCGTCCGCAAAACAAAATTCCAATAAAAATTGTAGGGGCGGGTTCTAATTAAATGTATGTTTTCTCACTCTCAACCTATCAAAACCCGCCCCGTCCGCAAAACAAAATTCCAATAAAAATTGTAGGGGCGGGTTCTAATTAAATGTATGTTTTCTCACTCTCAACCTATCAAAACCCGCCCCGTCCCCAAAACAGAATTCCAATTAAAATTGTAGGGGCGGGTTCTAATTAAATGTATGTTTTCTCACTCTCAACCTATCAAAACCAGCCCCGTCCGCAAAACAAAATTCCAATAAAAATTGTAGGGGCGGGTTTAGATCAGCCCCTAGATCACCGGGGCGGGTTTATATCAGTTATTGCTGGGAAACATAGATTAATTCGGAACCCGCCCCTACAAACCCGGCACCCGACACCCGGGCGGGTTTATATCAGTTATTGCTGGGAAACATAGATTAATTCAGAACCCGCCCCGACAACAAGGTTGACCGTTTACTGTTCACGTTCTCCCCAAGATTTCCACTCGGGATGATGTTCAAAATCTAACACATCAAGTTCATCAATAGACTGATAATCTACAGAATCTACAGTTGTATCTAACGCCGGAATAACAAAGGGTAAATTAGCCCCTTGTAGTCCTCGTTTAATGCGTTCAGGTGTTTCGGAAAATAACACAAACAAAGGATAAATTTTCTCCCCTTCTTGGGAATAAATATGGCTATAATGATGAGGCATCACCCATTCATAGCCTTGGTCCAAACAAACCTGAGTCATTCGCCAACGCATCAATAAATCGGAAAAATCTTCATTGGGGCGATGAATAAAGATAAAAATTTCCGCCCCAACTTTCACTTTCCACTCCGGGTCGCACATCATAATTCCCAAATCACAGGGTAAACACATCGCTTGACCCGGTGCAATACTTATCCCCGATTTTCCCGTATAAGAAACCCCATCTCGTAAACGCACAACGGGTAAAGGAATCGTGATTAAACTTTCATCCGGGCGTCGCATACTTGGAATCATTTCCAAATAGGTTCGATGCTGTTTTAACAGGGCTATAGCTGCTTCTGAATTACTATATTCAGCCAGCAGAGTTTCATAATGAGATTGTTGAACAGGCATTGTTATTTAAGGTAAAGGGCTGTCAAAAAACAAAATGGAGTTAATCAAAACCCAAAGCTGATTTTAGATTAATTCCTAATTTTCACTCGGTTGACTTTTTGCCATTCGCTTCTGTTGACTCCTAATCTTATTTAAACTTAAACATGAGGGCGACTAAAATTATTTAAAACCACTAACTTTTTCGGGCTTACAACGACTCGAACACTTTAAACATCGGCAAATACATCGATAACAAAACCGACGCAACAATTCCACCCACAACCACAATCATCATCGGTTCTAACGCACTGGTTAAACCTTTAACCGCTTCTTCAACTTCTGTTTCATAAAACGCCCCAACTTTCATTAACATTTTATCCAGTTCCCCAGATTCTTCACCAATGGCAATCATTTGAATTGCCAAGTTTGGGAAAACATTACCTTCTTGCAGCGCTAAACTAATTAAACCCCCCTGTTGAATTTCATTTCTTGCGTGTTCAATTGCATTGGCAATCGCTTGATTTCCCGCCACATCTCGCACAATTTCTAGGGAGTTCATAATCGGTACACCAGAGCGTGTTAAACTTCCGAAAATCGTACAAAAACGAGCCACAGCCGACTTTTCAATTAACGGCCCAAACAAAGGAAGTTTCAGAAATATTTTATCCATCGTTAGGCGACCGCCAGGGGTTTTATAAAAGGCTTGATAAGCGATAGAAAGTGCAATTAAAGTACCAATAACAATCGCTTGCGGAATCGGCGGCCAAGTGGTACAAAAGTCACTAATTGCCAGCATAACCTGAGTAAACATGGGCAAATCTGTACCAATTTGCTCAAAAATTCCGGCAAAAGTAGGAAGCAGGAAAATCGTCATCGCAAAGAAAACGGCGAGGGCAATAAATAAAACCGTTTTCGGATAAGACATGGCGGATTTAATTTCACTTTGGGTTTTGTGGTTTTTTTCCATCATCACCGCCAGACGTTCTAATACTTCATCGAGTACACCACCGACCTCACCGGCGGCGACCATACTGATGAATAACATATCAAAAACATCGGGAAATTTCCGCATCGATTCTGAGAGGGCGGTTCCTTCTTCCACATCCGCTCGAATCGTATTCAAAGCCCGTTTTAAACGCGCATTATCGCACTGTTCCGATAACACACTCAAACAACGAGCCATCGCAATTCCCGCGTTAAACATCGCCGCAAATTGACGGGCAAAAATCGCCAAATCTTTAACCGTAATCTGGGCGAGAGCGACGTTAAGATCTTCTTCTAACTTTTTGAGGTCAAAACCTTCTTTTCTAGAGTGACTTCGGAGTTTATTTGTAGTCGTCATAGCTACCCTTTTATACAAGTTTATTTTCAGCTAAACTTCCCTTATAATTAGGGATTTAGGATTAGAAACTTGGTGAAAATTATAAAAATATTTTACCCCAAACCCATTCTAATCCTCATCCCAAATTAGTCATTAATGCGCTTTAGCTTTTTGTGCTGTTCCTTTGGGTGCGGGGCCGATCAAACGTTCAAGTTCATCGGGTTTTGAACTCTTGCTCATTGCGGCTTCCCAAGATACTTTCCCTTCTTGAAACAGTCTCGCTAATGCCATTTCCATTGTTTGCATTCCCAGTTTAGCTCCCATCTGAATTTGAGAGTAAATTTGAGTGGTTTTTCCTTCGCGAATTAAGTTACCCATCGCCGGAGTATTCAACATAATTTCTTGTGCCGCACAACGACCGCCACTAATTGTCGGAACCAAGTTTTGACTACAAACTCCAACTAAAGACCCCGAAAGTTGCGCTCGAATTTGCGGTTGTTGAATGGGAGGAAATACATCTAACATCCGGTCTACCGTAGCCGCCGCCGAGTTCGTGTGCAGCGTTCCAAACACTAAGTGACCCGTTTCTGCGGCCGAAATCGCCAAAGCAATTGTTTCTAAATCCCGCATTTCCCCCACGAGAATAATATCCGGATCTTCCCGCAAAGCCGCTTTCAACGCATTAGCAAAACTCTTAGTATCTTCTCCTTTTTGCCGTTGGTGAAACAAGCTTTTAATATTCGGAAAAACGTATTCAATCGGGTCTTCAACCGTGAGAATATGTTCGCTGCGGGTGCGATTAATTAAATCCAACAACGCCGCCATTGTTGTTGTTTTACCCGAACCGGTTTGACCCGTTACCAAAACCATTCCCCGAGGTCTTTCTGTCATATCCCGAATAGTTTGGGGAACGCCCAATTTATCCGCGTTGGGAATTTTCGACGCCAACGCCCGCAAACAAGCCGCCCAACAGCCCCGTTCGCGATAAACATTCACCCGAAAACGAGCCAAACCTTTAACACCGTAAGCACAGTCAAGTTCCCATTCTTGTTCAAGTTGCTTACGCTGCATATTATTCAACATTTGGAAGATAAGAACTTGCACTTCTTCCGGTGCCAAACATTCTCCAAACTGAGTCTGAGGCGTCAGTTTACCACTAATGCGGAAAAAGATGGGCGCACCCGCTTGGATGTGCATATCAGAGCCACCTTGTTCGATCAAGGACTCCATCAAATCTTCAATCATCAAACCCGCCATAATTATTAATCCTCCAAATGTAAAAAATCAAAAGTTAAAAGGCAATCATGCAATCATGCAATCATGCAAAAGGTAAAAGTCGGGAGTCAGAAGTCAGAAGTCGTGATGTCAGTCGTCAGGAGTCAGAAGTCACCGAAAAAACTGATCACTGACAACTCTAATAACTGGTGACTGGTGACTGGTGACTGGTGACTGGTGACTGGTTAATCGGTAAACCGGGGAGTCATACAGTAGGGACAATCGAGCCATTCGGGTCGAAGTTCGGCTTGGCAACCCTTACAGGTCAAGCCCTGCTTGCGTTTAGCCTTCAGTTCCGCTTCTAAACCCGAGTCGGTAAATGTCACCCGTTCGACTTCTTCAAAGGTGGTATGACCTTCGCGGACCAGTTGTAAACTGTAAGCCAGTAACGTTTTCATCCCCTCCTCAACCGCCACTTCCTTAATTTGTTCGGTGGGGGCGCCTTGGGTGATTAACGTTTGCAGGCGTTCGGTGACTTTCAGGAACTCGTAAACCCCGACCCGACCTTTGTATCCCAAACCGCCACATTTTTTACAGAGTTCGCCCCGTTCAGCGTGGGCTTTGCGTTGGTCGGGGGCGATGGTATTGGCTTTGAAAAACTCCACATTCACCTCTCGCGAAGCCGACAAGCCATAACGTCCGAGTTCTTGCGGGGTCGGTGTATAGGGAATCCGGCATTCGGTACACACCCGACGCATCAAACGTTGGGCGAGAATACCCAGTAACGCCGCCGACACCATGAACGGTTCAACCCCCATTTCATCCAAACGGGCGATCGCCCCGGCGGCGTCGTTGGTGTGTAATGTAGTTAAAACCAAGTGTCCGGTCAAAGCGGCTTCAATCGCCGTTTTTGCCGTTTCTAAGTCCCGCGTTTCTCCCACCAGCAACACATCCGGGTCTTGTCTGAGGAAAGCCCGGAGAATATTGGCGAAGGTCAAGTTTTTTTCGCGAATCACCTGACATTGAGTAATCCCCGGTAAAGCGTATTCAATCGGGTCTTCGGCCGTACTGATGTTAATGGCGGGGTCATTGCGTTCGGCGAGAACCGAATACAAAGAAGTCGATTTACCCGAACCCGTCGGCCCTGTTACCAAGATTAACCCAAAAGGTCGGCCGGCGGTTTCCCGTACCATCGCCAGGGTTTCCGGATCGGTAATCAGTTTATCGAGTCCGAGTTGAGTTGAGGAACTGTCGAGAATCCGCAGTACAATTTTTTCACCGTAGCGACTCGGTAAGCTGTTTACCCGAAAGTCTACGGTTCTGCCTTTGAACCGGCGGCGAATTCTTCCGTCTTGGGCTTGACGGCGTTCGGCGATGTCTAATTCGGCGAGAATTTTAAAGCGAGAGGTAATTGCCGGAACAACTTTTTTGGGAAATTTGAAATATTCCTGCAAAACCCCGTCTTTCCTCATCCGAATCCGCATCTCATTTTCTTGCGGTTCGACGTGAATATCGGAGACTCCCTCAGATAAGGCTTTGGCGAGAATCACGTTCACCGCTTTAATTACCGGGGCGGTTTCGGCTTGTTCGATTTCATCGGCTAGGTCAACCCCACCGGCTTCATCGGTGACATCTTCTAAGTCCATTTCCTCGAAGTCGCCCGAGGTGAACTGAAGTTTTTCTTCTTCCCGACGGGCGGCTTCAACCTGCTTGCGTTTGAGATCTTCTTCGCTGTAGGCTGAGATTAACTGCTGGTAGTCGCCTTGGGTGATGACTTTCTTTTTGAGAACCCAGCCTTTCGGACGCAACAGTTGGTTTTTGAGTTCGTTCTCGGCGCTGAGGTTGTCCGGATCGACCATTGCAATCAAAGCAGCCTGGGGTTCGCTGTTGAGAATTTGCAATGGGATAAACCTATGGCGTTTGCAGGTTTCAATCGTGGTTTCTAAGGTGTCAAGCATTTGTTCAATTTGCTCAACCGATACCTGTTCGACCTCTAAATCGAAAGCATCAACACCGTAAATAATTTTTTGCTCAAAAAGCTGTTGTTTTTTATACTGACGTGCGAGTTCGGGCGGCAAAGGTTTCCCCGTCACCGCTTCTAAGACTTCAGTAAGGGATTTCCCATTTTTGCTCGTTTTCAGGGCTTGCTGAAGGTCTTCCGGGCTGATGTATCCCGATTGAATTAACTTATTACCGAAAGGAGTGGTGCTGGTCGCAACTATGGCGCGTCGCTGAGATATATTAGTCATAGGGTCGGTAACAATCTCTTAGTAATATAGGTTTCCCAAAGCATTTGAGAAAATTTCGGAGTCGGTCTTGTGCAGCCTCTAGATTTCCCGCTCGTCGAGTGGACTCTTAACCCGGAAGTCAAGGCTGCCCCGTTGCACGTTCAATCCCTGATTCTCAGCCGATGTATGCTGCTCATTTTTACCCGGATTGGCTTCGGCGCGATCGAGCCGTTGAGGTCAACTCCAAAGCCGAATCGATCGCGATCGCACCAGGCTCAATCTTTTAGCCCGATTTTAGCGGCCGGACGATTGCCGGACTGCGCGATCGATTGGGGTTAACGATGACCGGCAGATTGGGGTAGGATCTGAATAACTGATGCTAAGTTCAGGGAAACTTATTCTCAGATAATAGCTTTTGCCAACTCCCATCGCTGTGATTTAGGATCTGATTTTGGTTAAAATTTTTGAATAGACAGATGCGCGCAGGGAGGATCGCGAGAGCTAACTCAGCACCAGACCTGTATTAAAGCTCCATCGCTCAGTTTTGTATGATGAACCCAGACCAGCAAGAACAGATGATGTCAAATCCAAGCACTGATACTCCTGAAGCTACAAGCTATCAAAATGGTACGGCCACAGATGCCGACAATTTATCCCCCCAAGTCGCCCAAGAGCAAGCGGCGACTCCCGTTGATGCCGAAGTAGACGACCAAACCTCCCCGGAACCCTCAGATTCCCCCCAATCCGAAATGCAAGAAGAAGCCAGCAGCGAGCAAATCCAAAAAGAATTGGTCGCCCTTATTCAAGCCAACCAACAGTTAACGGCTCAACTCGATGACATCAACGGACAATATCGCCGTCTGGCTGCGGATTTTGAGAACTTTCGCAAGCGGACTCAAAAAGAAAAAGAGGATTTAGAGATACAAATCAAGTGCAATACCCTCAAAAAACTCTTACCGGTGATTGATAATTTTGAACGGGCTAGATCTCACATTAAGCCTCAGTCCGACAGCGAAATGAACATTCACAAAAGCTATCAAGGCGTTTATAAACAAATGGTTGATTCCCTCAAGCAGTTGGGTGTGTCGGCTATGCGTCCCGAAGGTGAACCCTTCGATCCTAATCTGCACGAGGCGGTAATGCGCGAAGCCTCCGATACTCATCCAGAAGGGACTGTGATTGAGGAACTGATGCGGGGCTATCTGCTCGGAGAACGGGTTCTGCGTCACGCGATGGTTAAAGTCGCCACCGGCCCGGAATCTTCTGGCTCCGGAGACACGGATTCGGAAGTCTCCGCCGCTGCCGAATAAACCAGACGGTTGCTTTTTTGTCAAGATCTGTTCTTAGCAATCTACAGGTGTTGAGGGGAAAAGGTAAACCCTTGATCGATTCGGGAAGATTTACTTCGGTTAAGCCAGGGGTGAATTCTGGCTGACCCGACCGGGAAATGCTCCGAACTTTCCCGCAGTTCATCTGGATTCATCGCCCCGGCGTTTCCCCTCAACATCGACATCAATACACTTTCTGCACACCTACACCGCCGAGACCTTATGGGAAAAGTCATTGGCATCGATCTAGGCACCACAAACAGTTGTGTGGCCGTTCTCGAAGGGGGTCAACCGACCGTGATCGCCAACTCCGAGGGCGGACGGACAACGCCCAGTATTGTGGGATTCGGCAAACACAACGAACGCTTAGTCGGTCAACTGGGAAAGCGACAAGCATTAACCAATGCCGAAAATACAATCTACAGCATCAAGCGGTTTATCGGCCGCCGCTGGGAAGATACCGAATCTGAACGCAGTCGGGTTCCCTATGAATGCGTTCCCGGTAAGGATAACACCGTTGACGTCAAGATTCGAGAGCTAGTTTACACCCCCCAAGAAATCTCGGCGATGGTGTTGCAAAAGCTCAAAGAAGAAGCCGAAAGTTATCTCGGAGAGTCCGTCGATCAGGCGGTGATTACGGTTCCTGCTTACTTTACCGATGCTCAACGCCAAGCCACCAAAGACGCCGGAACTATTGCGGGTTTAGAAGTCCTGCGGATCATCAACGAACCCACCGCCGCCGCTTTATCCTACGGTTTGGACAAACAAGAGATCGAGCAGAAAATCTTAGTCTTTGACCTCGGAGGCGGCACTTTTGATGTCTCAATCTTACAATTGGGAGATGGCATCTTTGAAGTGATCGCCACCGCCGGAAACAACCATTTGGGCGGAGATGACTTTGATAATTGTCTGGTCTGCTGGATAGTTGAGGTCTTTCGCCAACAGGAAGGCATTGATCTGTCGGGGGATAAAATGGCGCTCCAACGGATGCGCGAAGCCGCAGAAAAGGCAAAAATAGAACTCTCCAGTCGGACGACCACCACCATAAATCTGCCCTTCCTGACCGCCGATGATTCCGGCCCAAAACATCTCGAAGTCGAATTGAGCCGCAGTCAATTTGAGGAATTGGTCAAAAGCTTAGTCGATAGTACCATCGAACCGGTGACTCAAGCGTTGCGAGATGCCAACCTCCAACCCGACAATATCGATCGGATTATTTTAGTTGGCGGTTCGACTCGCATTCCCGCCGTTCAACAGGCGATCAGCCAGCATTTTGGCAACCGCACCCCTGATCGCTCTGTCAACCCCGATGAAGCGGTGGCTTTGGGGGCGGCCATTCAAGCCGGAGTCTTGGGCGGCGAGGTCAAAGATCTTTTGCTGTTGGATGTCACCCCGCTCTCGTTGGGTTTGGAAACCTTGGGGGGCGTGTTTACCAAAACTATCGAACGCAACACCACCATTCCCACCAGTCGCTCCCAAATGTTTTCTACCGCCGTAGACGGACAGACTTCGGTAGAAATTCACGTTCTCCAAGGAGAACGGGCGATGGTCAAAGATAACAAAAGTTTGGGTAAATTTTTATTAACCGGAATTCCCGCCGCCAAACGGGGTGTTCCTCAAATAGAAGTCACTTTTGACATCGATGCCAATGGTATTTTAAAAGTCTCGGCGATCGATCTCGGCACCGGACGAGAACAAAGCATCAGCATTACCAATACAGGCGGTTTGAGCGAAGCCGAAATTGAGCGGATGCGACAAGAAGCCGAACTCTATGGGGATGAAGACGAACAACGCCGAAAAATTGCCGCTCTCAAAAATCAATGTGCCACTTTGTTTGAAAACTGCAAAGAAACCCTCAAACAAAACCCCCAACTGCTGACACCACAACTCAAAGAACGCATTCGCACTGAAGCCGCCGTCCTCAAAAAAGCCGTCGCCAACCCGGATGTCACCTACGACGAAATGAAAGAACGGGTCGATGCTTTCCAAGAAATGCTTTACGAACTGGGGGCGGCGGTCTACGAAAAAACCGAACCTGAGTCTGCGGTTGCACCTCCCCCCGAGGAAAGCTCGCCAATGGTAGACTTAGAAGAGGATGAAGCCGTCTCTGAAGATTTCTCCTCAGAGGATGATTTGAGCAACGCCGAATCGGCTTTCGAGCCTGAGGAGGTTTCCAAGCAGGAAGATGCGATCGCCGCCGAACCCGCTTTTGGGCTGGAGGAGGTTCCTGAGGACGTTGCTTCGGAAGCCGGAGAGATTTTAGAACCGGACCCCGGCAATCCTTTTATTATCAATTCCACCAGTTAATCTGGAGTTGGAATGTAGGGGCTGATTTTCAGTTCAAAACTTCACTCTAGAGTAACTCCTTACCGTTTTTGTCGTTATTGTGATTTAGATTTCACCAATAAAGTTCTATGGCAGCCGATTATTATGAAACACTTGGTGTTGCTCGCGACGCAGACAAAGAGGAAATTAAGCGTGCTTACCGTCGGCTAGCTCGCAAATATCACCCCGATGTCAACAAAGAACCGGGAGCAGAAGAACGCTTTAAAGAAATTAATCGTGCCTATGAGGTTCTCTCAGAACCCGAAATCCGGGCGCGTTACGATCGTTTTGGTGAAGCAGGAGTTGCCGGAGGAGCGGGAGCAAGCGGCTTTAACCAAGACTTCAGCGACAGTTTTGCCGATATCTTTGAAAGCTTTTTCAGCGGTTTTGCGGGCGGCGTGGGAGGCCCTCAAACTCGACGGCGCACAGGCCCGGTTCGAGGGGATGATTTGCGTCTGGACTTGCCTTTAGATTTTAAAGAGGCAATTTTTGGCGGCGAAAAAGAAATTCGCATCAAACATCTGGAAACCTGCGAAACCTGTAACGGTAGCGGCGCCAAACCCGGAACTCGTCCTCAAACTTGTTCAACTTGCGGGGGAAGCGGTCAAGTTCGTCGCGCCACTCGCACCCCCTTTGGCAGTTTTACTCAAGTTTCGGTTTGTCCGACTTGCAACGGTGTCGGTCAGATGATTGAAGAAAAATGCACCAGTTGCGGCGGCCAGGGCTTGAAGGAAGTCACCAAAAAACTGAAAATTAATGTTCCCGGAGGGGTTGACAACGGTACACGTTTGCGCGTTGCCAATGAAGGGGATGCGGGTAAGCGGGGCGGCCCTCCCGGAGATTTGTATGTGTTTTTGTCGGTCTCTCCCGATTCGCATTTTAAGCGAGATGGGATTAATATTCTCTCCGATGTCAAGATTAGTTACTTACAAGCGATTTTAGGCTGTAACTTGGAAGTGGAAACCGTTGATGGGCCGACTTCGGTGAAAATTCCGGCCGGAACTCAACCGGGAACGGTTTTAACTCTCGAAAATAAAGGCGTTCCTCGTTTGGGAAATCCTGTGAGTCGCGGCGATCATTTGCTCACCGTATCGGTTGAAATTCCGACTCGGGTGACGGCTAAAGAACGAGAACTGTTGGAAGAATTGGCGAAAATTCACGGGGAACGCACCGGAAAAGGCGGTTTAGAAGGGTTTCTCGGCAATTTATTTCACCAAAAATAACTCAAGATGACTAATTTCACCACTTCTACACCTGATGCTCAAATCGACCTGCGAGGGACTCCCTGCCCGATCAATTTCGTGAGAACGAAATTAAAATTAGAACAAATGGCACCGGGGTCGCTGTTGGAGGTTTGGCTTGACTCTGGCGAACCCATTGAACAGGTTCCCGATAGCTTGAGGATGGAAGGCTACCCGATCGAACAGATAGAAGATCGTTCCGGTTTCTTTGCCCTTCAAGTTCGACGTCCGCCCGCTCAAGCATGAGTTTAGTTGAACAGGATCGCACTGTCAACTTGGATGCTCATCAAGTGATGGGGACGGTTGTTGCTGTACAGGCGAATTTTTATCAGGTACAGTTGGCTCCTTCGTGTTTGAGTTTACCAGAGGCTCGGGGATTGGCCGATCCTTTCTTGCTGTGTACTCGCCGCACTCGCTTGAAAAAAATCGGTCAGAAGGTGATGGTCGGCGATCGCGTGATTATTGAAGAACCGGACTGGACGGGGGGACGGGGGGCGATCGCGGAAGTGCTTCCCCGTCAAACAGAACTTTCTCGTCCTCCAATTGCCAATGCTGACCAAATTTTGTTAGTCTTTGCGGTGGCTGAACCGGATCTCGATCCTCAGGCATTGAGTCGATTTTTAGTCAAAGCCGAGTCAACCGGGTTAGAGGTTTGTTTGGCTTTAAATAAGTGCGATTTGGTGACGTTTGAACAGTTACAAGAGTGGGGAGAACGCTTATCAAGTTGGGGTTATCAGCCCTTTTTTATGAGTGTTTTTCAGGGGCTAGAATTTATTATAGAGAATGAAAAGGAGATTAAAAAACATCCGATTTCTGATGTTAAATTGGCGGTTAATCATTCTCTAATTCATCAATTGCAAGATAAAATAACGGTAATTTGCGGGCCGTCTGGAGTCGGAAAATCCAGTTTAATTAACTTACTCATTCCCGATATCGATCTGCGAGTTGGCGAGGTTTCGGGGAAATTGGGACGGGGAAGACATACCACCCGACACGTCGAATTATTTGAACTTCCCTCGAAAGGATTATTAGCAGATTCTCCCGGTTTCAACCAACCGACGTTAGAATGCGAACCGCAAGAATTAGCTTATTATTTCCCGGAAGCCAGAGAAAGATTAGCCGCAGGAAGCTGTCAGTTTAGTGATTGTTCGCACCGAGATGAACCCAATTGTATTGTTAGAGGAGATTGGGAACGCTATTCATTTTACCTCGATTTTTTAGAAGAAGCAATCAAACGTCAAGAAGCGTTACAACAACAACCGGATGCAGAATCAAGTTTAAAATCCAAAACTAAATCCGGGGGAAAACAACAGTACGAACCTAAATTGGAAAGCAAGAAATATCGCCGTTCTTCTCGCAGAGTTCAGCATCAAACTCTACAAGATTTGTGCGAAGAAATGGAAGATATTTAATATAAATTATTAATTGTTTAGTTATTTTTACCGAAGAAGTCCGGCTTTTCACCGAAGCGGGATTTTTGAGCTTGATCGCGCAGAAGTTGCACTTTTAAAAAAGTAGAATATAATTGAACTGTAGACAAAACGTTCCGAAATCAGGAATTTACATCTGTATCAATATCAATCAGTCAAAAAAACGTGATAGATATTTAATCCCCCCTAAAAATAGGGAAAATTTATTATGCTTCCGCTTAAATTATTATCAACAAATTTGGCTGAAACTTGGAACCCAAAAAGTATTAGTCGTCAGTTTAAATTAGCATCAGTTACCCTTTTGGGGTTGGTAACAGGAGTAACGCTAACCAGTCTAATTTCGCTTCATTTTGTACGTCAGAAAACTGAATTAACGATGTTGAAGTGTGTTGAACTCCAACAGTTAGTTTTTAAGATGAATCAAGTATTAGAAGAAACAAACGAGCTTGAACAAGGTTTTTTTGAAGAAATTTTAACTTTAGGGGTTGAACGCGCTCGTCAAAATCATCTGAAAGATCACGACAAGAATGTTGCTCAAATTCAGGAAGTTAGCCAACAAATTAGCCAATTAATTCGAGAGCAGAATTTCAGCCGAAAACTCCACGAAAGTCACGAGGATTTATTAGCATATAATCGGGCGATTGAGCAGTATAATAAAGAATTTTCTCGCGCAGACATTGTAGCCGAAAACTTGGGAAATCAAAATATTGGTTTAATTACAAAAAATCAAGAGATGCTACAGCTTTTACATGAAAATATACAATATGCAGGTAATCTAAATGTGATCGAAGGTTATCACGATTTAATTGCCGGCGCACAAGCTTATTTTTTAACTCGTAAAACCCCGGAAAAAGAGAATCTAAATCAAGTAATTAATCGGTTACAAGAATTAACAAAAGTCGATTTATATTTAACCAATTTTGAAAAAGAAGAATCACAAAAATATTTAGATCGATCTAAATTTTATTTTGAGAAAATCAGTGTATTAGAAGATAATATTAATCAAATTAGCGAACAATTTCAGCAACACAGCCAAGCCATTTCTAATCAATTACTCTCACTCTCGAATGAAGAAATAAAATTGGCTCATCAAGACATCAGAAGAACTTCACAACAAATGAGTTTTATTCTCCTGAGTTCTATTATAGCAATGGTTGGCTTATCGGTTGTAATTTGGCGATCATTTCAGTTGGCTTTAAAACAGCTTGAAATTGAACAGGAAAAGTCCGAACGTTTACTGCTAAACATTTTACCAGAACCGATTGCTTTTCGCTTAAAAAACCAACCCGGAACCATTGCAGACAACTTTGAAGAAGTCACGGTTTTATTTGCAGATATTGCGGGTTTTACTCAGCTTTCAGCAAAGATATCCCCGACAGAATTAGTCAATCTTCTCAATGAAATCTTCTCCGAGTTTGACCAAATCACAACTGAGAATAACTTAGAAAAAATCAAGACAATTGGAGATGCTTATTTAGTCGTCGGTGGCTTACCAAACCCTCGCGGCGATCATGCAGAAGCCATTGCAAAATCAGCCTTAGAAATGCAGAAAAAATTAATCGAATTCAATCAAAAATACCATCAAAACCTTCAAATTAGAATTGGGATCAATACCGGACCCGTTGTTGCGGGAGTCATCGGTGCGAAAAAGTTTATTTATGACCTTTGGGGTGATACAGTCAACATCGCCAGTCGGATGGAATCTCATGGAATTATCGGAGAAATTCAAGTGACTGAAGACACCTATCAACACTTAAAAGACAAATATAAATTTGAGAAACGGGGTTTAATTAACGTTAAAGGAAAAGGAGAAATGAGTACATACTTGCTTAAAGGAATAATCTGAATTAAAAACCTTCAATCAGTATTCGCCATCTCTACTTCTCCTTCTTGAAAACTAATAATTGAGCAACAAAGTTTTAAGCAGGACTCGGGAGTTACTCTTGCTAGAAATGTCTATTTTCTTCCGAACTAACTGACCGGTTCAATTCTCGGAACTCCTTCTAAACTGACCCAAGCAATTTGATGAATACCCCGACAACGAGCATAATCCCGCAAATCTTCTACATTTTCTCGATGACCTAACTCCATTTCCACCCGAACTAATTGAGTAGATTCTCTCAATTTTTCCGCATAAGCAAAAGCCGCAGCATAGGCTTGGGGAGTTTCCGGAACAACTAACCAATCACTGGTGGGAACGTCTTGGGGAAGTTGATTTATTCCCAATAAAACCTGATGCAAGTCTTCAATATTAAAAGAAAAACCAATACCCGGTTGAGTTTCGCCCTGAGGATGATAAAGTCCTAAAAGTTCATCATACCGTCCGCCCTGGGCCAAAACTCTCGCCCCCGACTCCGTACTACTAACAACATCAAACACAATACCGGTGTAGTAGTCAAACGTTTGAATTAAACTCAAATCTAAAACAATTTTCGGCTGATAAATTTGAGGAGAATAACAGTTTTGCAACAAGTCAATTAAAGACTTTAAATTATTCAAAGCCTGTTGTTGTTCGGAGTCTAACTCCAACTGGGAGACTTGGGAAAGAACCTCCTGCGGCTGTCCCCGCAAGTCAAACAGAAATAGCGCCCGTTCTCGCAACTCCTGAGACATCGGTAACGCTTCGAGGGTGATTCGATCTAAATTGGCGATCGCCTCCCTTACAGGCTCTTTGAGCTTGTCTGGAAAGGCAGATAAAAGCGATCGCGTCAGTCCGGCTTCCCCCAAAATTAAATGGCAGTCGCTCAGGTTCACAGCTTGCAAACATTCCTGCAATAACAGTAAAATCTCGGTATCGGCTAACAAACCGCCCGCACCCAGTAACTCAACGCCGGCTTGATAAAATTCCTGCTGGCCGCCGTAGTTGGTTTTACCGCCTTTGCGGAAAATATTGGCATTGTAATATAATCGCTGCGGCCACCAACTTCCACCCGCCATGCGCGTCACCACAGTACGGGCGATGGAGGCGGTGAGTTCGGGCCTGAGTCCGAGTCCTTGGTCTTCGGCTTCGAGTAGCTGAATAACCGTTGAACGTTGAACCGCTCCCCCCGCCATCAGAGTATCGAGACGTTCGAGAGTTGAGGTAATAATCCGATGATAGCCCCAACGATGAAAAACTTGTTGTAAATGCTGTTCGATCCAAAGTTTTTGAGTAACATCGAGGGGAAGTAGATCTCGCGCACCGAGAGGGAGTTGATGAACCATAACCTCAATTTTTGATTTCAGATAAGGGATATTTGCTTTGGGGTTTTCGGTGTTAGGATATCATTTTTTGGTCGTTCTACTGCTGTTATTTCTTTTTCCCGCCAAACAGACCCCCAAACAAGCCGCCCCCCGGCTTTTGTTGGGGAGACTTTTTATCTTTGGAAACGGTGGCTTTTTCCAGTTGTTTTTTCGCTTCTAACGCCTCGGGTTGTTTGGGATTAAGTTGTAAAGCCCGTTTAATGTGGGGAGTCGCGAGTTTGGGTTGATTTTGTCCGAGATAGGCTAAACCCAGTAAACCGTGACAGCGACTATTTTCGGGTTCTTGTCGAATGGCATCTTTGAGTTCTAAAATGGCTTGAGCGTAGTTTTGAATTGCCATTAATTTTTCAGCCCGGTTACACGCTTGTTCAACCGCAGAGTCTTTTTTCGGAGGAGGTGGAGGCGCGGGAGTTGGGGTTTCTGGCTCGGCTTTTTTCGCTTCTGATGCCGGTGGAGGAGCGGCTACAGTCGAACCGCTTTTCGCCGCTTTTCGCAGCAAATAGACCTGATTTAATTCGCTAATTTCTCCGACAACATCTAAAACCTTTTGGGGAGATTCAAACTGTTTTTGTGCGAGTTGTTCGAGTAAAGTTTCGTAGGTTTGTTGATAGTTGGCTGCGGTTAAAAGTTGTTTGGCAATGTCGCTTTGAACTTGCAAGTTTCGCTGTTCTTTAACCACTCGTTCGCCGAGGGTTTTCAGTAGTAATTCATATTCTTTGCGTTCGCTTTCTTTGGAAAATCGGTTATAAGCCGGACTGACTAATTTGGCTAGTAATTGTTTGGCTAACTCCTTTTCTTCGGGATTTTTAAACGGACAAGTATCGGGATGCAAACGACGAGCAATTCTTGTATAACGTTTACGAATATCAGAAAACTCTGCATTTAGAGGAACACCTAAAATAGCATGGCTATCGGTAAACCCCAATTGAAATAGCCCTTGTTTAACCTCAAAAGACATAAGACTTCGCCTTCCTTTTTGACTTAGTAATTCTCCACCGATATCAACGCTTTAAACATAAGATTAAGCTGCTATTTTTGAGAACTATTCACCGCGATCGCATTCGACCTCTTGGCGATCTGGACTTTCTCAACGTTCTAAAAGTTCAAAGCTACAGCGTCCAAGAATTTTTAGTTTTTACAGAAAAAACGAATCAAGATAGAGTCTAAATCTAGATCTAACTTGCCGATTATTCCATAGATCCTAACAATATTTTAGCGAAACTTGAGCCATTTCCGTCATCTCTTATGGCGATGACCATGAAGATAGCGGTGGCGTTTGCTTTAACGCCTGACTTAAACTCGGGTGTAAATGACCGTTGGTGGCGAGAATCCGGCCGGATTTTATATCTAAAGGACTGCTATCATAGGCGGTAACTTGACCTCCGGCTTCCTCTACAATCACAATCCCTGCGGCAATATCCCAGGGAGACAGTCCCCGCTCCCAGTATCCATCCAACCGTCCACAAGCCACATAAGACAAGTCCAAAGCCGCCGAACCCCCCCGACGCACCCCCTGAGTTAGATGAGTCAGATGACAAAATTCAGCATAATTATTATCCGACGTTTCTCGGCGATCATAAGCAAACCCGGTAACGAGTAAACTATTAGCTAAATTATCAGTTTTAGAAACATGAATCGGTTGACGGTTGCGAGTTGCACCCAAACCTTTAGCACCTCGAAAAAGTTCACCCCGCCAAGGATCAAAAACCGCTCCGACAGAAGGAATACCATCAATAAGCAGAGCAACCGAAGTCGAGAAAAAAGGATATTGGTGAGCAAAATTCGTTGTTCCATCTAACGGATCAATTGCCCAGAGAAACAAGCTGTCACGATTGCCCAATTCTCCCGATTCTTCTGTAAGAATAGCATGATTGGGAACATGGCGCTTGAGAATATCAAGAACCGCCATTTCCGAAGCTTTATCGGCTTCGGTGACTAAATCTCCCGATCTCCCTTTTTCTTGAATATCTTGGAGATTCCCCAAACAAGATTGTAAGACAGCGCCCCCCGCTTGCGCCGCGAGAGTGGCAATATCTAAAAAAGTTTGGAGTTGATCGGGCGTTATATTTGGTGTGTTCATCTGGGATCATTTTTGCTGATTCTGACGGCGAAACTCAGCCGGAGTTAGACGCATCGGTTGCTCCGGGTTCCAAATTCCTAGACCTAAAATCCGGGCTTCATACTGAGCATACAGCAAACGTTGGCTATATTTTGTATTGGGAATGTGTTCATCGGCCAGAACATAACCCTCTTTAACCAGTTGCTCATTGATCAGTACCCCATCCAACCACACATAGGCTAACACGCGATTGTAGGGATCGCTCTGTTCGCGATCGAATTCTAACAACACCTCTTTTCCTAAAGCCATTGTTTCGAGGTAACGTTGCGCCAGCAGTCCCCAAGGTTCTTGTTTGAGGTCCGGCGCCCCAATACCAATCAGTCTAACCGATTGCAGTGCCGGTACAACACTGCGAGGATCGATAATTTCTAGGGTTTGTCCGCTGACCACTCGTTCAACCCGAGTCATCGGTCCCAGAGGTGGGGGTTGAGGCGTTGAACAGGCCGCCAAAACTAACCCCAGAGCGATTACAATCAATGACAAACGGTAGAATAGCCGATTTTGTGGAAAAGGTAACGCCCGGAGTCGATTAATCTTCATCTAAAGGCAATCCTGCTTTCACCTTCCCTTTCCCGAAGTAGCGCCCAAACTGGAGTTCATAAACTTCGTCTTCGTCTTGGGTTTCTACTTCCAAGTCCGATCGCGGATAACTCACACACAGTAAAGCATACCCTTGTCTTTGCAATTCTGGCGACAGTCCCATCGCTTCCGGTTGATACAACTGTCCCGAAATGACTCGCACCGCACAGGTGGTACAGGCGCCATTGCGACAGGAAAAAGGTAAGTCAGCACCTTGATTTTCTCCACATTGAAGAATATAGCGATCTTCTGGAACTTGAACGGTGTAGCGTTGATTTTTCTGGCGATGATGAATGTGGATGGTGTAAGAACGGGACATAGAAGGTTTTTTGTCGTTTTCAGGATAAACAGTCGATTCCAAGATTTAGGGCCTATTGTCCCCTAGCTATTATATCGGACTGGCGTCAGTCCCGGCTGAGAACCGGTGTTAATCTCCAAAAACCCCCTTGAAAAATTTTTGGCGATCGCTCTTGCAAAATCTATTGCTGTTCTGCTATTATATGTATCTTGTGAGTAAATAATAAAATACTTGCCTCTGGAGAGGTGGCCGAGTGGTTGAAGGCGCAGCACTGGAAATGCTGTTATGCAGTAATGTATACGAGGGTTCGAATCCCTCCCTCTCCGTTCCCAAGCTTGATCTTAAGCTTTAAGAACTTAAAATCGCTACTAGCCTGTTGATTGGGTGAGTAACGTTGCTACAGTTATCCAAACTTGTGCTATTGACTATAAATGCTTCACCGCATTTGAGCAAATCATCCGTTGAAATTATCCCACAAAAAAAGGGAGCCAAACGGCTCCCCCCCCAATGACTCAGACTATAAACAGAAGTTGCAAAGTTTAAGCTTTGTTGGCTTTGCGTTTGGCTGCGGCGAACAGTCCACCGACTGCCATTAATCCTAACATTGTAGAGGGTTCGGGAACCGCAGCAACAGGAGGCTGACCTGCTTTACTCCAAGCGTAAACCCCACTGTAAGATTTTCCAGCGACATCATCTAAAGCAACGAAGCCGGAGTTGGTCGCATTGAAGCCATAAACATACTCAGACTGACCGTTGATTGTTACTTTAGCAATTTCGCTGATTTGCAAAGCATCAATTTGACCCAGTGCGCCACTTAAAGCATTGAGTTCAGCGCCAAACAACATAGCGGTCATCTGATTGCTCAGAGCAGCACCAATCATCATATTAACGCGAGGTTTCAGGTCAAAGAATCCCATTGTTTGCATGGAAATCGCGCCGGTTTCATCTAGAGAGAATTCAGCAACGTTAACATCTCCAGAACCGACAACGCCCGTAAACATATTTTTGGCAATAGTTTGTACATTAGAGCTTAATCCACCCCAAACTGCTTTTAAAGGAGCGTAAGCATCCATTAAATCAGCAACCCATTTATCTTGGAAGGTGAGAAATTCTGCATCGGTAACGCTAGAAACGTTTACGGTGTAGTCTCCAGCAACAGCAGTAAAACCAACATTTTTATCATCGCTTTCGCCTGTGTAATTTAGCTCAACGTTGGTGGTTAAATCGCCGTCGGTTAAAGCATCAATTGCAGCACCTTCACCGCCAACCCAAAGATTATTAATGTCGTGGGTATAGGTTTTATAATCGGAACCGTTCATCCCGAGAACTGCGGCTTGAGCGGGTGCGACAACGGCGCTCATTCCAACTACTACTGAGGCTCCTACAACAAATTTATTTAATAATCCAGCCATGATGAATTCTCCTGAGTTTTTAACTTGTGTGTTCTGAGTTGATTTTTTAGGTGATAATGATTCTGTTTTAACCTAGAGTTTTCTGGTGTTTTTGTGATTCACATCACCCAAGCTTGTGAGAATTAGAGAGTTTTTTTAGAGATGCCCATAAACTTTGGTAGGGAGAGGTTGCTAGCCTTTAAACATAGATGATTAAACATCTGTACGAACTTCTTTCTTTTGATTTTTCTTTCGGTCTACAGCCATTATAAACAGACTTCCACCGGAAAGTCTATAAATTTTTGATGAATTTAGTTTAGCCTTTGTAAAGGGGAATTAAATCAGTAATAGCACCCAAATTTATCTTTAAAAATTATCTACGTGAAATTACTGAGGAGTGTAAAAAAAGTCATTTTTAATGATTGTATTTGCGTAGAAACTCTGATGAGGTTCTGGAATTCCACAAGAAAAACCCGGTAACTCATAAGAAACCGGGTTTTTGGGATAGAACAAGGGAGAACTTAGCCGGATTGTTACAAAAACTGGGCAATTCTCTCGACCGCTTGGGTTAAAATCTCGGGTGGACGAACCAAAGCAAAGCGAACATATCCTTCCCCCGACTTCCCAAAGCCAACACCGGGAGAAACCGCAACGCCGGTCTGTTCAACAAGCCGAGTACAGAAACCCACCGAGTCTTGAGTCCAGGGTTCGGGTAACTTCGCCCAAACGTATAAGGTCGCCGAGGGTGTGGGAACATTCCAGCCCATATCCCGCATGGCGTCAACAAACGCATCCCGTCGCTGTCTAAACGTGTTAACCGTGTCTTGAATAAACTCCTGGGGTTCGTTTAAAGCGGTAATGGCGCCGTTGAGAATGCCGCGATATTGGTTAAAATCAATCACAGCCTTTACTTTTCGCAGCGCTTGAATGATTTCCCGGTTGCCAATGGCGTAGGCGATGCGGAACCCGCCCATATTGTAGGACTTGGAGAAAGTAAAAAATTCGATCGAAACGGTTTTTTCGCGATCGGCTTGCAAAATAGAAGGCGCGACCGCACCCTCAAACACAAAGTCCCCATAGGGAAAGTCATGGACGAGAACTAAATTATGTCTCTGACAAAAGGCTACGGCTTTCTCAAAAAACGATAAAGGAGCGATCGCCGTCGTGGGATTATGGGGATAGCTTAACACCATCATCCGGGCTTGGCTTAAAACCGCTTCGGGAATGTCTTCAAAAATCGGTAAAAAGCCGTTTTCTGCTAACATCGGCATGGTGTAAACTTGACCGCCCGCCAAATACACCCCCCCAAAATGAGAAGGATAACCAGGATCTTGTAAAAGAGCAAAATCCCCCGGATTGAGAATGGCTAAAGGTAAATGGGCGGTTCCTTCCTGACAGCCAATGAGTTGTAAAACTTCGGTTTCCGGATCGACGGGAAGACCATATTTGCGGGTGTACCAGTTGGCGACGGCTTCGCGAAACGCCTGGGTACTGTGAAACAAAGCATAACCGTGAGTCGAGGGGTCAGCCAGCGAGTCGCGGATGCGATCTATAATGCGATCGGCAACCGGGAGATCGGACGAACCGAGAGATAAATCAATCAGATCTCGTCCGACAGATAAGGCTCGGGCTTTGGCGCGATCCATATCCGCAAAGACGTTAGATCGCAGCAGGTCTAAACGGTGAGAAAACTGCATAAAGCCAATAAATGATTAATATGGGGAAAATCAACAAAAAAACAGAACGGGTAGGATTGAACTAAAGGCTTTAGGTCTTAAAACCTGGTTCATCCGCTCCCACCCGTCCTTACTGGTCCGCTGACATTCGATCAATTTGGGGATCAGGAGTTTTCGCTTTTCTCAAGTCCTCGTTGAACGAAGTCGATTAAATTTTGTTTCGTCATTGCTCCTTCGTGAGACTCGATCATTTGCTGATTGTTAAAAAACCTCAGTGCAGGTACGCCTTCGACCTTGCAGGTTTTAACAGCGTTCGGATTGGCGTCTACTTCGAGTTTAACAACCTTGACGCGATCGCCATAGGTTTGAGCAACCGCTTCAACAGAAGGCGCAACCAGTCTGCACGGGCCACACCAAGTTGCCCAGAAATAAGCTAAAACGGGCTGTTCAGCCTCGAGAACTTCGGTTTCAAAATCAGAATCTTGAATAACAATCACGTTATTGCTCATGGTTTTTTGTACTGGCATTGCCGATCACCAGGGTGAATGGAAAGAAACAGTTGAACCGGAGATCGGGTTTCGGTTCAGTCGAATCGGATCTCAGTTGGCTTTGCTATTTTTAGATTAAACCAAAATGTCGTATTAATCGGAATCGCTTAACTGAACAAGCGAAAATCCCCACCTTAAAGAAGATGGGGATGTAAGCCGTAGCGTGGGGAGAGCAACAATCTCTCAGTACGTGCTATAGTCTTATCATGTTGTTTTGAAAATGATAATGCTCAAAGCCTGCAAATTTAGAATATATCCAACCCTCGAGCAAGAGATAGCCTTAGCGAAGAACTTTGGCTGTGCAAGATGGTTTTGGAACTACGCTCTAAACTTGTGCCAGCAAACATATATAGAGACAGGGAAGGGATTATCAAGAAATGCGATTCAAGGGTTACTCCCCAGTTTAAAAAAAGAGTACCCTTGGCTAAAAGATGCCTATTCTCAGTGTCTTCAATATGTGTCTTTGAACTTATCAACTGCCTATAAGAACTTCTTTGATAAACGAGCTAAATACCCTCGATTCAAGTCAAAGAAAGGTAGGCAATCTATAAGCTTTCCTCAAAATACTAAATTCAAGGGAGATTTATTAAAGCTCCCTAAGATTGGTTGGGTTTACTGTCGTTTTCATAGAGAATTTGTAGGGACTGTCAAAATAGTAACAATCTCAAAAAACCCAGATGGCAGATATTACGCATCTATTTTGGTAGATGATGGTATTGAGTCTCCTGAACCCTCAAGAGAAGGGAAAGCTATAGGAATTGATTTAGGTCTTACTCACTTTGCAATTACGAGTGAAGGTTCTAAGTATGATAACCCTAGACACATAGCGAAACACGCAGCTAACCTCAAAAGAAAACAACAGAAATTAGCGAGAGCAAAGGATGGTAGCAATACTCGCAAGAAAACGTCTCGGTTAGTTGCTAAAGTTCAGTCTAAAATTGCCAGATGTCGAGAGGATTTTCTACACAAGCTATCCCGCAAGATAATCAACGATAACCAAGTGATTGTTGTAGAAAATCTAGCTGTAAAAAACATGGTTAAAAACCACAATTTAGCTAAAGCGATAAGTGATTGTGGATGGGGAATGTTTTGTACAATGCTTAGTTATAAAGCTGAGTGGGATGGAAAAGTTTATCTCGAAGTTGATAGATTTTTTCCAAGTTCAAAGATTTCTCACCTAACAGGATATCGGTTTGAAGATTTGAAACTCTCAGACCGAATGTTGTATGACCCCATAGCTGAAAAATGGTTAGACCGTGATATCAATGCAGCAATAAATATTAGAAATGAAGGCTTGCGGATTCTGTCGTTGGGAACCAGCGATACTGCCATTCTGAGGGGAAGTAAGACGGGTGGCAAAACTTCGGTTTTGTCAGACGCATTTCCCGGTGAAGATGGAAGCCCCGTCTCCTGCGAGGCGGGGTAGTTCACTCGGGAATCGAGTCATCGCAGGCTCCGGCAATTCATCGCCGGAGTACCGATGACAGCTTGACCCAGAGCCAGGAGCAGGACAACTCTGAAGCAAAACTTAACACAAACCACCTGCCAGAGAATGCCAAGCCGATCCCCGCCTCTGATAGACTTTAACACTGGGAGTGCCTAATCGAATCCGGCAAGCTCAGATGTTGGGAGGATCAAATTCGTGGATAATGTCATTGGTTTAGAAATCATCGAAGTTGTTGAACAGGCGGCGATCGCCTCGGCTCGATGGATGGGTAAAGGTGAAAAAAATACCGCCGACCAAGTTGCCGTTGAAGCAATGCGGAAGCGGATGAACCAAATTCACATGAGAGGCCGTATTGTAATCGGTGAAGGTGAACGGGACGAAGCACCGATGCTCTACATTGGTGAGGAAGTTGGGATTTGTACTCAAGAAAATGCTTCTAACGTTTGCGACCCGGAACAATTGGTTGAAATCGACATTGCGGTTGACCCCTGTGAAGGGACAAACCTGGTAGCCTACGGTCAAAATGGTTCAATGGCGGTTTTAGCCATCTCCGAAAAAGGCGGTTTGTTCGCCGCACCGGATTTCTACATGAAGAAGTTGGCGGCGCCGGCTGTTGCTAAAAATCACGTTGATATTCGCAAGTCAGCCACCGAAAACCTGAAAATTCTCTCGGACTGCTTGAACCGCAGCGTTGAGGAAATGGTGGTTGTGGTGATGGATCGTCCCCGTCACAAGGATTTAATCAACGAAATTCGCTCTGCTGGGGCGCGTGTTCGTCTCATTAGTGATGGTGATGTCTCGGCGGCGATTTCTTGCGCGTTTGCGGGAACCAATATTCACGCTTTGATGGGCATTGGTGCGGCACCGGAAGGGGTGATTTCTGCGGCGGCTATGCGCTGTCTGGGGGGTCATTTCCAAGGACAACTGATTTATGACCCGGAACAGGTGGGAACGGGCTTAATCGGCGAAAGCAAAGAAGGCAATTTAGAACGGTTAAGATCGATGGGAATTAATGACCCCGATCGCGTTTATAATGCTGAGGAATTGGCATCTGGGGAAACGGTATTATTTGCCGCTTGTGGAATTACGCCGGGAACGCTGATGGAAGGGGTTCGCTTCTTCCACGGCGGCGCACGGACTCAGAGTTTAGTTATTTCTTCTCAGTCCAAAACGGCTCGATTCGTTGATACGATTCATATGTTCGATAATCCGAAATCTCTACAGCTACACTAAAGGTAGTGGTGTCAGGAATGGGGAATTAAACAGTCACCCGTTGCCAATTACTCTTTACCAGTGATGCAATCATTGATTCTAAGTTCATTGAGAATGACTGAGTGAAAGGGTTCGATCTGGAATTCCTCATTCCGGTCTGTGAGCTAGAAATCTTTCTTCTAGCTCGTCGGATGGAATTTACGGCTTAGGATGTTCGGCCGATTATCAAAGCAAATCACTAACAAAAAAGATTAACAAACAACCGTTTTATGAATATTGCAGTTGTAGGTTTAAGTCACAAAACGGCTCCCGTTGATGTTCGTGAAAAACTGAGTATTCCAGAACAACAAATTGAAAGCGCGATCGCTCATTTGTTGAGTTATCCTCATATCGAGGAAGTTGCTATTCTCAGCACGTGTAACCGCATGGAAATTTATGTGGTGGCGTCTGAAACTCAACCGGGTATTCGAGAGGTGACTCAGTTTCTTTCGGAGTTGAGTAAGTTAGGGTTAAATCAATTGCGCCCTCATTTGTTTACGTTGCTGCATGAAGATGCGATTATGCACTTGATGCGAGTTTCGGCGGGTTTGGATAGTTTGGTGTTGGGTGAGGGTCAAATTCTCGCTCAGGTTAAACAAACTCACAAATTGGGTCAACGCTATCAGGGAATTGGTCAAATTCTCAACCGCTTGTTTAAACAAGCCATTACCGCCGGAAAACGGGTGCGTACAGAGACGAATATCGGCACCGGTGCGGTTTCGATCAGTTCGGCGGCGGTTGAACTGGTACAAATGAAATTGGATGATCTCAGCGGCTATCGCATTGCTATTATCGGTGCGGGGAAAATGTCGCGCTTGTTGGTGCAGCATTTACTGTCGAAAGGGGCGAGTGATATTGCCATTATCAACCGTTCCCTACAACGCGCCGAAGAATTGGCGAGTCAGTTTCGTGAGGCGCAATTAAAGTTACATCCGCTCTCGGAAATGATGAGTGCGATCGCCGAATCTGATATTGTATTTACAAGTACGGGTGCAACTGAACCGATTTTAGATCGCGCCAAATTAGAAGCGACTTTAGACCCCCATCAATGTTTAATGTTGGTTGATATTTCGGTTCCCCGAAATGTGGCGGCTGATGTTAGTGAACTCTCGAATATTCGGGCGTTTAATGTTGATGATCTTAAGGCGGTTGTTGCTCAAAATCACGAAACTCGCCGTCAAATGGCTCAAGAAGCTGAGGTTTTACTCGAAGAAGAAGTTGAGGCGTTTGATGTTTGGTGGCGGAGTTTGGAAACGGTGCCGATTATTAGTTGTTTAAGACAAAAAATTGAAGGCATTCGAGAACAAGAATTAGAAAAGGCTTTATCCCGTTTGGGTTCGGAATTCGCCGAGAAACATCAAGAGGTGATCGAAGCTTTAACGCGGGGAATTGTTAATAAAATTCTCCACGATCCGATGGTACAATTGCGGGCGCAGCAGGATATTGAAGCCCGACGTCGGGCGATGACAACTTTAGAAATGTTGTTTAATCTCGAATCTGATACTTCTTCTAGCGAACTTTATAGCTAGTTCATTCTTGTTAATTGCCTCGGGGCTTTTTCAGAGATTAAATTCTTTGAAATTTGGTGATCGCGTTAACGTTGGGAGAAGCAAAATATTCTAAGTTTTAGGATAAAGTTAGAGATTTTGTTGGTTCTAATGTTGGCGCGATTTGCCGATAATCTGGGAGAATTTTCAAGCTATATTAATCAAGTTCTCGTCTTCCTTCTAATGCGCGAGCGAGAGTAATTTCATCGGCATATTCTAAGTCTCCGCCCATCGGTAAACCAAAGGCAATTCGGGTAACTTTTGTAAAGGGTTTAAGCAGTTGTCCGACATATAACGTAGTGGTTTCTCCTTCCACACTCGGACTGATGGCAATAATCACTTCTTTGGCTTGATTTTGACTCACCCGACGCACTAAAGGTTCAATGGTTAATTGTTCGGGTCCGATGCCATCCATCGGCGAAATTACACCGCCCAAAACATGATATTTTCCTTTATATTCTCGGGTTTTTTCAATCGCCACAACATCGCGAGAATCACTGACAACACAGAGGGTTTCATTGTCTCGCTGCGGGTTTCGACAAATCTCACAAATGGGTTCAGCCGATAGATGAAAACACACCTTACACAAGCCGACCTGTTTTTTTGCATCTAATAACGCTTGGGCGAGGGCTTCGACTTCTGCATCGGAACGTTTAATAATATACATCGCCAAACGTTGGGCGGTTTTCGGACCAACTCCGGGTAGGCGTTGGAGTTGTTCGATCAAACGGGCGAGGGGACGTGTGTAAACCGTTGGACTGCCTCCAATCGCGATCAAAAGGGAATAGGGAATAGGGAATAGGGAATAGAAAGATATCCTGACCTTTAACCCTTGTGTTATAAATTATCACCTAAAATTATAACATTTTTATCCTACATCCCTAAAACAGTTGTGCGATCGCCAGAAGTACACTTCAAAAACCCGGTTTCTCAAATAAACCGGGTTTTTAATCCCTATTTTTAATCCCTACAACTATAAATTGCTTTCAATCAATTCGCGATACAAACTCTTGGGTTGAACGCCATTGAGATGTTTAACAAGACCTTTGTTTTTGAAAAACTGAACGGTTGGGGTACCATTTACGCCCGCATTTTGAGCAATTTCGGGATTTTCTTCGATATCGATTTCGACAAAGTGAATTTTTCCGTCAAACTCATCAACAACTTTATCTAAAATCGGCTTCAAACGGTGACAAGGCCCACAAGTCGGAGACACATATTTCACCATAATTAAGCGATCGCTATCGTGGTACAATTTCCGCAGCGCATAGCCGCCCACATGACGAGTTTTTTGGGGGTCGAAGGTTTCTTCGGTATCGGCAACACTTTCTGAAGGCGTTTCTTCTGTTTTGGCGGGTTCTGCGGTTTCTGTTTGTTTAAATTCCTGAACTAACCCGTTGGCCGATAACCAGCGTTCTGCTAACATGGCTCCCATACAGCCGCTACCTGCTGCGGTAATGGCTTGGCGGAATTCATGGTCTTGAACGTCTCCAACGGCATAAACGCCCTCTACAGAGGTTTCTACACCGCCATGTTTGGTGACAATATAACCGACGTCATCGAGTTCTAGCTGTCCTTTGACAATTTGAGTGTTGGGCGTGTGACCAATAGCATAAAATAACCCGCCTACAGACAGTTCTGTTTCTTCTGCGGTTTGGCTATTTTTAACCCGAATCCCCTGCATTTTACCATTGCCGAACACATCGACGGCTTCTGTATTCCAGTGAACGGTAACTTTTGGGTTGTCGAGTACCCGTTGCTGCATGGCTTTGCTGGCTCGGAGTTCGTCCCGACGGACCAATAAATGAACGTGGGAACCATATTTGGTTAAATATACCGCTTCTTCTGCGGCACTGTCTCCGCCCCCGATAACGGCCAATTCTACGCCTTTGAAAATGGGACTCGCCCCGTCGCAGATGGCACAGGCGGAAATTCCGTGACTCCAAAATTTCTGCTCGCTCGGGAGGTTCAGGCGTTTGGCTGTGGCTCCGGTTGCCAATATAATAGTATGGGTTTTGAATTCTCGTTCGTCTGAACGCACGGTAAACGGACGTTGACTGAGATCGACTTCGATCACGTCTTCGGTGTAGAGTTCGGCGCCCCAACGTTCGGCTTGGGCTTTCATTCTGTCCATCAGTTGCGGCCCGGTGATGCCTTCGGGAAAGCCGGGAAAGTTCTCAACTTCGGTGGTGGTCATTAGTTGGCCGCCGGGTATTCCGCCCATTTGGTAGCCTTCAAAGACTACAGGCTTGAGGTTGGCTCGTCCGGCGTAGATGGCGGCGGTGTATCCTGCTGGCCCCGAACCGATAATCACAACGTTTTCTACTGCTGGATTGCTCATCGCTTGTTAAAATAAACTCATAACGACTTCGTTTAAGCTTATTATAGCGAAAATTGGGGCAAATTTCAAAGGGGGAAAAGGCAGGAGTCACCGAGTCACCGAGTCAGTGTAGGGGCCGGTTCGGTCTTGATTTATAACCTCTCACAGACAACTGATAAAACCCGCCCCGGAGTCACCGAATAAACTGGTCACTGCACGGTACTTGATCACTGTTGACTGTTTCAGTGGGCCGCATCCCAACAACAAAGCTGGTAAACTGTTAGGGGATTTGATCGCGTCTCTACAAATATTAATTATGCAAAGAGTTTTAGAACCGGAAGTGATGGATACTTGGGAGGAAGCGGTTGAGTATGACTCAATGGACTTCACTGCTGTTAATGCTGACTTTGCGGAACATACCGTTCGTTTGGGGCCAACAACTGCCCAAGTTTTGGATGCGGGAACTGGAACCGCTCGGATTCCGATTTTAGTTGCTCAACTGCGTCCCGAGTGGCAAATTATCGCGATTGATTTGTCGGACAATATGCTGAAAATTGGTCGGCAAAATGTTGAGCGAGCGGGGGTAGAAACTCAAGTCAAATTAGAGCGAGTTGATGCCAAACAACTTCCCTATTCTCAGGGCGAGTTTGATCTAGTTATTTCTAATAGTATTATACATCATTTGAGCGATCCAATTCCTTTTTTGAGAGAATTAAAACGGGTTCTCAAAGCCGAAGGGGGAATCTTTTTGCGGGATTTGTTGCGGCCCGGGGATGAACCGACAAGAGATGATTTAGTCGAACGGTATGCGGGAGATTGTAACGACCATCAAAAGCAACTGTTTCGAGATTCGTTGCACGCGGCTTTTACCCTCGAAGAAGTTAATCAAATGATCGCGGAAGTCGGGTTGGAAGGGATGAAAATTTATCAATCTAGCGATCGCCATTGGACGGCAGAACGATCTTATCAAAGTTGAGAAACTATTGGGTCATAGATTCAACGACTTTTTGTAAACCATGATAATCTTCTTGACGATAAGCAACTAAAATTACCCGTTCGATAGAAGTTTGAGGATTGTTCTTAAAAAACTGTAGAATTTCACCCACTGCAATTTCAGTGGCTCGTTGAAAAGGAAACCGATAAGCACCCGTACTAATGGAGGGAAAAGCGATAGTTTTTATAGCATTTTGTTGGGCTAATTTTAAACTATTGCGATAACAACTGGCTAATAATTCATCTTCGCGGCGATCGCCACCTTGCCAAACCGGGCCAACAGTATGAATCACCCAACGACAGGGAAGATTGTAACCTGCGGTTATTTTAGCTTCTCCCGTTGGACAGCCCTGTAACTGACGGCATTCTTCGAGTAAACCGGGACCGGCCGCCCGATGAATGGCGCCATCAACGCCACCGCCACCCAACAAGCTTTCATTGGCTGCATTGACAATTGCATCGACTTGTAGTTGAGTAATATCCCCTTGAATCACTTGAATTTGAAACATGGCATCAATTAAAAATTACAAAATTCTCTAGGTAAAATCTGACAGTATCCTGTATTATTGTTGAATCGACAGTAGGATGAAGATAGTTTTTTGTTTCTTATCAAATTTTACCACCTAAACCGATGAGTATTCGCGGTATTGACGTTTCTGATTATCAACCGAATGTAGATTGGAAAGCCGTTGTCGATGCGGGGATTACCTTTGCATATATCAAAGCAACCGAAGGTCAAACCTTTGTAGCTGAAGTTTTTGATAGCTACTGGAAACAATGCAAAGCTATTGGTCTACAGCGGGGAGCATACCACTTTTTTCGACCCGTTAGCGATCCCAAAAGACAAGCGGAGAACTATCTGAAAACCGTTAAACTAGAAGTGGGAGATTTACCCCCGGTTTTAGATATAGAAACCACCGACGGTTTAGACAGTCAAACGCTGTGCGATCGCGCTCAACAATGGATAGATATTGTTGAACGAGAAACGGGATTTCGTCCGATTATTTACACTTATCCGGGATTTTGGGAAAGTTTAAATACAAAACGGTTTTCGGACTATCCATTATGGATTGCTCATTATACCAAAGCGGAACAACCGATGATTCCTGGAGGTTGGAAACATTGGCTTTTGTGGCAATTTACAGATCGAGGTGAAGTAACGGGGGTAAAAGGTGGAGTTGATGTTAATTTATTTGAAGTTTCTACAGTAGGAACGGCGGGATCAAAAGTCGAGGATTTGCAAAAATTATTAAAAGATCGGGGATTTGATCCGGGTCCAATTGATGGAATTTTTGGGAATGGTACGAAAACGGCTTTATTAAAATTTCAGAAATCTAAGGGATTAACAGAGGATGGAATTGGGAGTTTAAAAACCTGGACGGCGTTATTAACTAAGTTTGAATCCGCAGTAATTCCCACGCCGGAACCCACACCCGTACCGACACCCGTACCGACACCGGAACCGACGCCGGAACCGATCTTAGATATTATTGCCATCTGTAAAGCGTACAAAGGAGAATCGCTTCAAACTGAGGCGTTAAGATGGTTACAGCAGCAAATTTCCGAGACAATTTTGTTGGAATTTGCCCGACGTTGGCGGAATTTATCTCGGCCTTCTACTCGTTCGATTGATCTGGTTGATGTGTGTAAATATTATCGGGGATTATCTTATCAAGATGAGTCTTTGTTGTGGTTAATTCGACAAGTTTCTTCGACAACGCTGAGAGAATTTGAACGGAAGTGGAATCAGCCGAAAGTTCCGGTTGTTCAGCCAGATATTCGCTTGGTGGATGTTTGTAAGTATTACAAAGAACTTCCGAATCAAAAAGAAGCTATTGAATGGTTACAAACTCAAATTTCTCCAGAAACCCTTTCGGAATTTGCCCGACGTTGGCGAAACCAAAGTCCGAAATCTTAAAAGGATTTGGATTAAAATTCGGACTAATTTTTTCTCTGTTGGGTTAGAGGTTTGGGGTGCAACCGTTGCACCCTTTAACAGTAAGCATCTCGACCCAATTCCCCATTCCCAATTCCCCATTCCCAATTTTTATAACATTTAATATAAAGTTTAAGAGAACCGAGAGTAATTTTTACCCAGTGGAACTCGAAATCAGATTTACACGAAGATTTACACAGGATTAAAATTTCAAATCGAGTTGAAATCAATTGAAAACACAGGGTTTTGAGCGATATTTGTAACCCGAGTCCGTCGGGATAGGGTAAATAATGGGTTATGATAAGCCTCAATAGGGTTTTACCTGAAAGTAAAAATCAAATTGAATCATAATCAAATCGGTGATCAAACCCCAGAACAGGTTAAGATATCACCGCAGCCCAAAACAAAAGGCATTTCAACCGTAGTGAGTAGCCGAACCCGTAACGCTTATGGAAACAACTTCCTTTGACATTACCGTGCTGATGGTGATCACCATCATCAGTGGGATAGGTGCTCAAGTGTTAGCGGACTTTCTGAAAGTTCCTGCGATCGTCTTCCTGCTGCTGTTTGGGATTTTAGTTGGCAATGATGGCTTAGGGCTAGTTCACCCCAATTTACTCGGCGAAGGGTTGGAAGTGATCGTTTCTCTGTCCGTTGCTTTAATCCTGTTTGAAGGCGGTTTAAGCTTAGAATTACGCGCTCTCGGACAAGTTTCCGGAAGCATCCGCAATTTAGTCACCTTTGGTACCCTGATCACGCTCACGGGGGGCGGAATGGCGGCCCACTGGTTGGGCGAATTTCCCTGGCCGATCGCCTTTCTGTACGCTTCGTTGGTGGTCGTTACTGGGCCAACCGTGGTCGGGCCGTTATTAAAACAGGTTTCTGTCGATCGCCGTGTCGCCGCCTTGTTAGAAGGGGAAGGGGTTCTGATCGATCCCGTTGGTGCAATTCTGGCTGTATTGGTCTTAAACGTCGTTTTAAGCGGGAATGCGAACCCTTTAGAATTGTTCCAAGAGTTGATGATCCGTCTGGGAATTGGTGCCGCCATTGGGGTAGCGGGAGGGGGTTTACTCGGTTGGAGTTTGAAAAAAAGCCAAACGCTGTCGGAGGAGTTAAAAAACCTGATTGCGTTGGCCGCCCTTTGGGGTTTGTACGATTTGGCCGAAGTGGTTTACAGTGAGTCTGGACTGATGGCCGCCGTCGTTTCGGGAATTATGGTGCGGACCGTTGGTGTACCGGAAATGCGACAATTGCGGCGCTTCAAAGGTCAGTTAACAATGCTGTGCGTGTCGGTATTGTTTATTTTACTGGCTGCGGATTTGTCATTAGAAAGTATTGTCGCTTTGGGTTGGGGAAGTGTTTTGACGGTTTTGGCGTTGATGTGGATTGTTCGTCCGATCAATGTCTGGCTTTGTACCCTCAATAGCAGTTTAAATTGGCGTCAAAAAGCCTTTGTTTCTTGGGTGGGTCCTCGAGGAATTGTTTCGGCTTCGGTTTCTTCATTGTTTGCAATTTTGTTAACGCAACGGGGAATTAACGGGGGAGATTCAATTAAGGCTTTGGTGTTTTTAACGATTATTATGACGGTCGTGACTCAAGGGTTAACCGCCCGTTGGATGGCGAGTTTACTGAGAATTAATTCCAGTGCGGCGACCGGTGCGGTAATTGTGGGTTCTAATTCTATTAGTCGTTTGATCGGAACTTTGTTTCAAGAACGGGGTGAATCTGTGGTCATTATTGACACGAATCCCGAAGCTTGTGAACAGGCGAAAAAAGAAGGATTGCGGGTTTATCAAAGTAGTGCGTTAGATCCGAATGTGCTAGAAGAAGCGGGACTCGAATCAATTGGTACGTTTTTAGCGATGACAAGTAACGGAGAGGTTAATCTTGTATTAGCTGAACGTGCGGCTGAAGAATTTAAACCCCCTCGCGTGTTGGCGCTTTATCCTCGCGATCCGCAATCGAAAACCTCAACCCATAAAGAAAAAGTACAGCAGGCGTTTATCCCCGATTTTCCTTTAAAAAAATGGAACGAGTTTATGGAAAATCAAGAGGTAAAGTTAGGGGAAACCGTTCTAAAACAACCGGGATTAGAGTTTCAAAGATCGCATTTACAAGCGTTAATTCGTTCCGGTGAGTTGATACCGTTATTAATCGAAAGACAGGGGAATTTGCAAGTTTTACCGGCTTCGGAAACTTGGCAACTTGAGGATCGGATTATTTATCTTCTCCACGATGCAAAACCCAAACTTCTCAGACGGTTATCCGGTTCGCAACAATCAACTTTAACCTTAGAAAAACATCCCGTTGTTGAAGAAGTTCCCATTCCCACTCCCACACCAAAAGTTAAAGATAAAGATAAAGATAAAGAAGATGAAGCGTTAGAAGAAGTTCCCGTAGATTAGAAGAAAACCCCTCCCCAACCCTCCCCTGCGAGGAGAGGGAGAAGTAATATTATGTCAAATTAATCAATAATTATTGTGTAGGGGCGGGTTCTATTAGATTTATAATACCCATAATAAATTGAACTAAACCCGCCCTCTTTTTCAGTAATATGATCTCAAATTAATCCATAATTCTTCTGTAGGGGCGGGTTCGATCAGATCTATAATACCCATCAGAAAATCAACTAAACCCGCCCTTCTCAAAATTAATTAAGCAATGTTTGGGTATTGTAACCAGAATTGATTAACCTGTTTTTGCCACTGTGTCCAATATTTATTCATCTCCGGACTGTCTATAAAAGTAATATCGACTTCGTTGGGAGTAATTGTAATTAAAATTCCGCTATTAATTTGCACGTTATAGGGACGGAAATAATGTCGATTTAATCCCGCCGCATAAGCCGCCAGTTGTAATTTTTGTTCGTCGTAGATGCGAATGCGATCAGAAAATTTAAACTCAAAAACCATTTCATCGGGTAAATTATCGAACTTTCCCACACAATCCACCCGTCCGGCGTAACCTTCATAATAGTGGAAAATCGGACTTTCTACCAGTCGAATATTATGAATTTTGTTGAGGACGGGTAACGCCCGTTGCCAATGTCGCTGAAGAATTACCGGACAAGATTTATCCCCATTGTTGAAATAGTTTTCAATTTGGCGGTGTCCGAGTCTTCCAATTTGACAGGCTAAATTCGCTTCAGAACCTTTATTTTTTCTCCAAGAAGCGAGTCGTGCTTTTTCCGCAGGCGATCGCATTTTATCGCGAATCGTTGTAAAACTCGGAAGAAAATTTCCGCGAAGGTCTTGCATCCCACCCATACCATTTTTAGTACAGGCTTTTCCAAAGTAAGGGGGAAGGGGGTTATTTGACCAGAATTGGTTTTTCATCGTTTTTTCGCTTCTCTGTTTTAGCGTGATTAACTTTGACAATTTCTATCATCGGTTAAAATCCCGGAAGCACTGTCTAAACAATGATTAGAGAATGTATAACTTATGTCGATTTTTTGTGTAACTTTTGACGAATCAGCTATAATTAATCAAAAACATTGAAAACATGGCACGAACACACCAATCACGTTCAGCAACTCCACAGGGTTTGGAACTCGCAAACGCAGCACTTCAAAAGGTGAGTCAGGGTAAAAAGACTGTACTCGCAGGTTTTACAGGAGTTTCACGCAGTACAGTCAGCAAATTTTTTAATGGTAAACCAATCAGTCTTGAGAATTTTCAGGCAATTTGCCAAGAGTTAAAACTTGACTGGATGGTTGTTGCCGGACTGTCTGAAGCAACCGAAACCAAAACAAATATCGCCGACGCTAATCAACCTGATGAGATTAATGATTTAGTACAAAAAACACGCCAGCAAATTCAGCCCTATATTCAAGAAGGTTGCGGTACGATGCGGGTACTGGATATGACGCAACCTATTGAGTTAGGAAAAATATACACAAACGTTAATATTTTAGAGAAAATTACGGGACGAACTTGGCGGGAAATCGCCCAATTGCAAGAAAAAGTCAGTCGAGAAAATTTTGAACGTTGGTGTCGGGGTACAGTAACAGAAGAAAGGATTCCCGGTATAGAAGCGGCTGAAAAGTTCTCGAAGTTGATGATATTGGGAAAACCAGGGGCGGGAAAAACAACATTTCTCAAGCACTTGGCAATTCAGTGTATTGGTGGAGCGTTTCAAGCCGAACGAGTTCCAGTATTTATCACCTTAAAAGATTTTGCAGATATTAAGGAACACCCAAATTTATTAGAATACCTTCAAAATTTATTGAAAAGTTATTCTGATGAAATGGAAGATATTTCGACTCTATCAAGTCTGTTAAAAGCAGGAAAATTTCTAATTTTGTTAGATGGCTTGGACGAAGTTAGAGAAATTGACTCTAGCCGAATATTGACAGAGATTAAAGATATTTCGCAGCAATTTCCTCAAAACCAATTTGTAATCACCTGTCGGATTGCAGCAAAAGAATACACATTTGAAAAATTTACTGAAGTTGAAGTTGCAGATTTTAACGAAGAACAAATTGCTGATTTTAGTCACAAATGGTTTCACAGTAAAAACGATCCAGTAAAAGCAGAAGGTTTTCTGGAAAAGCTAAAACAAGATGAATCCATTATGGAACTCGCAACCAATCCTCTACTCCTAACTTTGTTGTGTTTGGTGTTTGAAGATGTGGGCAGTTTTCCTTCTAATCGTACCAGACTCTATGCTGAAGGTATTGCAAAGCTGTTAAGAGAATGGAATATCTCATGCGAAAGAGAGCGTGATCCAGTTTATAAAAAGCTCTCCCCTGATTATCGTGAAGAACTTCTCTGTATAATTCCATGGAACACCTTTCAACGTGGAAATTACTTTTTTTATCAGGAAGAACTAGCCAAACTTATTCGAGATTATATTCAAAATTTACCGGGAATTACTCAAGAAGATTTACTCAAGCTAGATCATAGAGCCGTGCTAGATTCAATAGAACTACAACATGGATTATTAGTCGAAAGAGCTAGAGGAATTTACTCTTTCTCACATCTAACATTTCACGAATATTTTACGGCTCGTAAGATTGTTATCAGTTGTAACCAGCAGTATGATCACAATTATTCTATGCTTAAAAACTTGATCGGTAATTTTAATCAAGAAAATTGGAGAGAAGTATTTTTGCTGACTACAGCGATGCTGGATAGCGCAGAAATTCTGGTTCAAGAATTTAAAAACGTTATAGATCAAGTTTTGTCAAAAGATCAAGAACTACAAAATTTATTGAAATGGGTTTATCAACAAACTAAACCTCTTGAAACTTCCTACAAAGCTTCAGCAATGAGAGCATTCTACTTGGCTTTTACTCAGAATCTAGAAAAGAATCTTGAAACTCATTTATGTTTTAAAATTGATCCATTATTTGATGATGAGTTTAAATCGTTATATGATCAGGTTTATGGTTTTTTTTCTCGTCCCAATTATTTAACATTGGAGTTCGTTTTCATTTTACTAGCAAATAAATTTACTGGAGGCTATTTTAATTTGCCAATTTCTAAAATTAAATTACCCAATGGAGATTATGAGCCAGAGCCAGAAGCAGATAACTTTTGGTCACGCTGTTACGGCCCATTACCTAATAATTGCTACCTCAGCTTTAGTATTCATAAAATTTTGCCTCCTGCGATATATTATATAGCCAAAGATAGTCCTGAAACACTTTGGATATGGCAGTACCTAGATGATTGGTGGGCTATGAATAATCCGGCTTGGACTGAGCAACTGATTGATTTGATAGAAAAGTATAGAAACTTAGGATTTAATCAAAAAATTAACAAGAATAAAAAACAACTATTACTATCTTATTATAATGCCTGCAAGCTTTTATTTGAATGTTTAAATAGTGATTGTTATGTGAGTCGAGAGGTTCGACAAGAGATAGAAGAAACGTTATTATTGCCTATAGAGGAAATTGAAAAGTGGAAACAAAACAGACAATTAAATGATAGAGGATAAATTATGCCATCGCCTTTCCCCGGAATGAACCCCTACCTTGAACATCCCGAAATCTGGCCCGGTTTTCATCACTGGCTGATCATTTCTATTGCAGAATTCCTAACGCCTGAACTTCGCCCAAAATATTCGGTTTCTGTTGAAGTGAGAATGTATGAAACCACCGGGGAACAGTCGCTTTTGGTGGGAATACCTGATGTTTCCGTACAGCGTTCTCGACAAGTTTCTCAAACCGAAAAAATCAATATTGCTGTCGCCGAACCCGCCACAAAACCCCAGAAAGTCACCGTTCCCGTTCCCGAAAGTATCCGACGGGGTTATCTGGAAATACGGGAAGTTTCGACAAAGGAAGTCATCATCGTGATAGAACTGCTTTCACTTGTTAACAAACGCCCCGGAAAAGGACGGGAAACCTACAACAATAAACGGGAACAAATCTTCGGAAGTCGCACCCATTTTGTCGAAATAGATTTGCTGCGAATGTGGGAACCGATGCTGATATTTGCGGAGGGAATAGAATCGGATTATCGAATTTTGGTCAGCCGGGGTGAAACTCGTCCTAGTGCGGATTTATATGCGTTTAATTTGCTGGAAAAAATTCCCGCTTTTCCTTTACCTTTGCGTTCGGGAGATACCGAACCGATGTTAGATTTACAGCTACTTTTAAATCAAGTTTACGATCGCGCAGGTTACGATCTTAAACTCGATTATACCACAGAACCCGTCCCGCCTCTCTCCGAAACCGATACAATTTGGGCGGATAATTTGTTAAAAGAAATTGAATTGAGAGAATAAATGTTTACTTCTTGTGGTAAGATATGGTTAATTGGGGGAACGAGCGAAAGTGCAACCTTAGCCAAGGCGATCGCTTCCGAACAAATTCCCTGTATAATTAGCGTAACCACAGATACCGCTAAAACCCTTTATCCTCCCGAGTCTTCCCATCTGAAAATTTGGGTGGGAAAATTGGATAATCATCAAATTTCTGCATTTATTCAACAGGAAAATATCATCGCGATTTTGGATGCTTCTCATCCCTACGCTGTGGAAATTTCCAAGTTAGCGATCGCCACGTCTACAGAATATCATATTCCTTATTTGCGCTACGAACGACCCCGCTATCAAACAGAAGATTCTCAAACGATTCATTTAGACAGCTTTGAAACCTTGTTAACGGGGGATTACCTCGCACAACAACGGGTAATGTTAACTCTAGGATACCGCAATTTAGCCCGTTTTAAAAGTTGGCAGGAACGTTCAACTTTGTTCGTGCGAATTCTCCCGTCTGAGGTTTCGTTAAAAGCCGCCTTGGATGCCGATTTTACCCCCGATAGGATTATAGCAATTCGTCCGCCCATTTCGCCAGAACTCGAAAAAGCACTCTGGAAACAGTGGAATATTTCCTTGGTTGTTACCAAAGCGTCCGGCGTCGCCGGCGGAGAAGAAACCAAGCGAAAAGTTGCTTCAGAATTGGGAATTTCCTTGATTATTGTTGACCGTCCGCAACTCAATTATCCTCAACAAACGAGCGATTTAGATACTGCTATTCAATTTTGTTTAAATCAATAGGAGCGGGTTTATTAAGGTTGTTTTTGGGAAATCTATATTTGTTCGGAACCCGCCCCTACAGTATTCTTTTAAAAAATAGTCGCTTCGTAGTTGCGCTTTAGCGCATAAAAAATAAGCCAGAGCAACAACTACAAACTTGAATTACTGCAATTGTTCGGGGTCAATTCCGGCTTCTCGCAGCCGTTCTTCTAATATTTTGATTCGCGCTTCTGCAAGTTCGGCACGTTGGCGTTCTTCTTCCGCACGTTTTTCGGCTTCTTCTGCGCGTTTCGCCAGTTCGACGGGGGTTAGAAATCGTTTTCCGTCGGGATAATAAATTTCTAGTGTTTCTGCTGTCAGTTCAAAGCGAATATTCAAACGAGGACTTACCCAATTTTCAATCGCATCAATAACGGTTAACTCCCCCTCAGAACGCATCCAACCACAAAATTCTATTTTTCTCGGGTCAAACAGATAATATTCCTCAACGCCGTATTTTCGATAAAATTCAAACTTTTTCGCCATTTCTTTCTGGGTGTTCGAGGGAGAAAGAATCTCAAACACGACTTGGGGCGAAATATTATCTTCTAACCATTGTAAATAGGAACCCCGTTCGCCTTTTTGTCTACCAAAAACCACCATAATATCGGGCGCTTGAGAAATATTGTTACTTCCTTCTACCGGATACCAAAGCAAATCCCCCGCTACAAAAACATCTTCAACCTCAGCAAACAAAATGTCTAAATTCTCTTTGATTTTTACAATCCAACGAAACTGCAAAGTATTATCAGCCATTGGTTGACCATCACTTTCGGGATAAATAATTTGGGATGGAGTTTCAGTTTCTAGATTTTGAACCATTGCTAGTTACCTCCAACTGTTAGATATTAGAAACCCGGTTTCTCTGTTATAACCAAATATTCGGAAAAATTGAATTGCTAACCTGTCGAACCGATTTGTTTATTTGTCGCAAAGTTTGAATGTGTTCTTCGTCGGGTTGAACGGGAATGATAGACGCTTTTTCGCCGATTTTAAACTTGTCTACGATTAAATTTGCGGCTTCCAAACCGGTGACGTAGGCTTTTTCTTGCGACCACGAACCGTGACGGTTAATCACCCAATCCCCACTCATAAATACGTTCTCAAAGCCGGTTTTAGCCGGGAGTAAATATTGATAACTTCCGGGGAAGAAATGCGTGACCGCCTGTCGCAATTTTACGACGCTTTTATCGATAATTTTCGCTTCTCCAAAAGCGGGAATACAAGTGGTTAAATAACCCTGCACGATTTTAACGATTTCATCATCAGTCAACGGTAAAAATTGATTGGCGTGATAAAAATCCGCTTCGATAACTGTTCCCGGTTCGTCTTTAAATTCATCGTGTAAGGCGTTCAAATCAAAAAACGTCCAACCCGTCGTTTTATCGAACCCAAAACACGCATTGGAAGCGCGAATAATATTAATTTTCCGGTCAAACCACAGCCGAGTTGATAACACATCCACCGCATTTAGGTTATTAATATTTCGGAATTCTGGGCGGTTTTGCAAAGCCGAACTTCCGGCTAATATTTTCTTCATTCCGGTAATTCCTACCCCGAAAATTACCGCATCCGCCGAGAATATTTCATCCCCACAAACGACCGCTTCCGCTTGACCCAATTCGTTAACTTTGATATCGCTAACACGCTTATTTGTTAAGACTTTTCCGCCCAATTGTTCGATCTGTTTTATCCAGGGTGAAAAAATGTGATCGCCCACCGTTCCCCGACACCAAACGACATCAAAATCCGGCTGATGTGCTAATATAAAATAGTACAACATTCCTAACGCTGCGGCTGCGGAACATTGTTCGCCGGGAGCAAATAACCCCACTAATAACATCGGGTTAAACGCATCGTTATAAAGTCTGGCAGAAACACCGTATTGTTTAAAAAGTTCTCGGGCTGTGATACAATCATATCGTCGCCAAGCTTCGTCGGAATTGTCAAAATCAACGACGGCGTAAAGTAGGGGTAAAGCGGATAGGCGATCGCTTAACGGTAGGCGTTTAAATTGGGTGTAAATAAACGTTCCGAGGGGGGTTGGAAGGTAAGGTAAATCTTGAAAAATTGGCGATTCTACTTCGAGTCCTGCGGGGGAATATTGGGCGGATCTCGTCCAAGGGGTAAACGGTTTTAAACCCAATTCATCCACCAAAGAAAAGATGTTTTGATAGGGATACCAAAACCCATGTATTCCGGCTTCTACTGAACGTCCTCCGGGCGTTTTCCAACCCGCAACTAAACCGCCAGGATGGGGACTCGCTTCCAACAAAGTCACATCATAACCTTGTTTGGCGAGGTGATAAGTTGCACCCAAACCAGCCCAACCCGCACCGACAACGACAACTTTTGGAGATTGTATTTCAGACATATTTGTTAAATTTTAGAGTTCAGATTTTCTAGGTTTATACAAGGGTTTGAGGGTGAATAAATTGATATCCTGATTCTTGGAGTTTTTGATTGGAAACCCGAACGTTGTAAGGTCGATTATTCGGTTGAGAGACATCCCAAGTTACGTTAGAAACATCATGTTTTTGACACAGAGAATTAATTAAATCCCGCAGCATCAGATTAGAATTATCGACCAAATTATAAATTCCTCCTAACTGATTTTGACGAACAAATTCTATCGCCCCGACGATATCATCCAAATGTATCCAAGCCGTCGGATAACGTCCGTTTCCCGGTTGAGTTGTCCCAAACATTCGACTAAAAATTTTGACAATTTCTCGACCCGGACCATAAATTCCACCCAGTCGCAAAATACAAACTTTCAGATTTTCTGAGGCTAATTCGAGTAAAATTTCTTCGGTTTTGTGGAGGATTTGATAATTTTTACTGGATGGGGCTACAGGTGAATTTTCATCAACAGTCGCTCCATTTTGATCGCCGTATAACCCATAACTTCCGGTATAAATTATATGCTTAACTTCGGGAACTTGAGGTAAAACTGCTGCTAAGGTTTGGGCGGTTTTCTGATAAGCTTGTTGATAGATTTGCGGATCTCTACCTTTGGCACCGACACTCAACAAAACCGTATTTTGACCCTGCAAAACAGACTTTAACCCTTCTGCATCATTTCCATTAACAACAACCACTCGGTTAGCGATCTTTTCTAAACTTTCCACCCGTTGCGGAGTCGTGGTTGTCGCCGTAACTGTTAAGCCAAGGGTTTGACTCCAATAGCGAGAAACTGCACTCCCGACATAGCCACAGCCAATAATTGCAACATTCATAGATAATATTATCGTTTGCTCAGAAAACCTTTATTATGATAGCAAGCTTGAGTGTTTTTTTCAGAATCTAGTTTTTCGAGTGTATTACCTAGAGCGAAATTCCCAACTTTTGGAATCCCAAAAATAAAGCGGCTACGGTTCCCGCCACACAAATTTCGCCCCGGTTGATATATTCTATCACTTCATTAACGGGAACTAAAACGACTTCAATTTCTTCGGTAATATCTAACTGACGTGCTTGTATTTTTTGAACATTAGCCGCTAAAAATAAATGAACGGAGTTTGTATCTTTGACCGGATTATCGTATAATGTAGCTAACTTCACCATAGATTCGGGAACATAGCCGGTTTCTTCGGTAAGTTCGCGAGTGGCGGCGACTTCGGGAGTTTCTTCGGTGGGGTGAAAGCTTCCAGCAGGTAATTCTAATAAAACCTGACCGACCCCGTGTCGATATTGACGAACAAAGACAATTTCATTCTGGGGTGTTATCGGTAAAACCAAAGCAATATCGGGGCGAACATTGACATAAAAATCATCGATAATTGTTCCATTGGGCAACTCAACCGTATCTTTTCTAACCCGACACCATTGATTATCTAATATAAGTTTAGAATCTAATTTTTTCCACTGAATGATTTTTTTCATGGCTGCAAGTTTCAGTAAAATTACGGAGAAAACGGGCGAATTTATCAATGTTATATCATATCCAACTAATCAATAAGCGTACTGGTAGGGGCGGTTTTTTTCATGTTATTTCTGATAAACATACATTGGTAGAAAACCCCTGTTCGGTTGGAGTAGGGGCGGGTTTATAAATATTATTTGCGAGAAACATACATTTGTACGGAACCCGCCCCTACAGGATAGGTAATTGTTGATTAGGGGTTTTACAACCGGAAGGAAAATCGATTTTTTTAGGGTTGCTTTTTGACCTAAAACATGATAATAAATGCTCAGAATGACATATTTAAAACCGCTTAAACTTTAACCCCGACAGACAGAACCATGCAAACCCCAACATTCAAACAGAAATTTCAGCAAATCCCATCGTCGATCGCATCTGTTGTCTCTGTGTTGTATGGTAGCCTGTTAATGAGAACATCGGGCGCGATCGCATTGTCTGCCGTTTTGGGCGGATTAACAGTCAATTTACCGGTTTATGCGGCAATTTTAGAAGACTGGAAAATTGACCCGGATACTGGTATAGTAGAAGTATTATTGCCCGAAGGCGTGCGGCCTCGTTTGTCGGTGGGGACCGAACCTCCGCGTTTAGTGGTCGATTTACCCAATACGGAAATTGGCATCAACCTGACCGAACGCTTTGAGTCGGGAGTGATCAGCCAAGTCAGTTTCAGCCAAGCCGAACCCCAACTCGCCCAAATTGTAATAGAATTTAGTCCGGGAGTGGTTTTGGACGAACGGGAAATCGATTTTCGGCCGATTGGTATCGAAAACCTCTGGGTATTGCGTCCAACGATTGTAGACCGTCCCGAACCCGCACCGCAATTTCCCACCGCCCAAACCCAACAGGCGCCCGCCACAGTTAATCAAACGGTCGATGAAGTCGATCAAACCGCTTCCGAGTCCGCTGCTGATTTAGAAGTCTCCGAAGCCACACAAACAGAACAACCCTCGCCCCCCCGAGAAACACTCACCCTGGAAACCCCCCAAACCCCGACGACAGCGCCCGGTTTTCAGCCGCCAACCGCCCCCGAAGAAACGCTGATTCCCAACCCCAGACCGGCGCCGGCTTCGGATATAGAAGCGCTGAGAATCCAGTTGGGACAACCGAATCAACCCCAACCTCAGACCAACCCGTTACTTGAAACGACACCATCCCCACCCCCGACGGTCGGCGCCCAAGCCCAACCCGTTCCACCTCCACCCCAGGATGATACAATCCGCTTTGGTCAACCGTTACCGAGAACTTCCCAACCTCAAAACAGGGTTTCTTCGAGAACCATTGACCGACGTCCTCCGAATGTGTTGCTGACGTCGGGAACTCAACTAACCCTCCGTTATCCTAACCCGAATGAAGTGCGGTTAAAAGATAAACCCGAACGGCAGGAGGTTTTACTCTTGCAAGGCGGTATAATCGATCAGGAGGGAAATTATATCGTTCCACCCAATACGCCGATTGTGGGATATTTTGAAACCAGTTCTAAAGGCAGTCGATTTATAGCCGAAGCGATTAATTTAGAAGGGCGCAGCATTCCCATTCAAGCCGAATCTGGTTGGATTCCCGGTCGATTAGACCCCGAACCGAAAAACGTTCTTCGCGATACCGGAATTGGCGGGTTGGGGCTATTTTTGCTTACAGGTTTTACAGGTGTCGGTTTGTTGGTGGGGGCGCTTGGGGGTGCCGCCGTTGGTTTGGCTACCTCTCCCCAACCCACCACCTTAGAACCGAATCAAGTGATTGAAGTGCGTCTGACTGAAGAGTTGCGTCAATCACAATTTGTTTATATTCCCGAAGATTAGAATCGATCAGATTCGGGTCTCGGACGTGCGGGAGTCATTCCACCGGGTTGAGTCAGGAATAGATTCTCGGCACTATCATTTTGATAGATACAACTAATCTCAGGACTACTATCCAACTCGCCGGTATAACCAAAGGTGTTCATCCGCTGTTTACACTCTCGTTCTTGTTCCGAAGAAATTAGATCTCTCTGTTTGAGAATTGTCCAGTTACTCGTCCGCAAGACACAACCGGGCTGCATTCGGGGTTGGGAGACATAGACGTTAAACGGGTTCAACGTCACAAAAACCCGCATATCTGTCACCATCGCACTCGCCCCGAATTTAATACAAGTTTCGGTACTCGGTGCGCTGCGGTCAATAAATTGGCTAGAAGCGACGTTTTCCGGGGTAAAGGTCGTGGTCGAACTAATGGCAATTCCAATCCCAATCCCTAATACTAATACACCACCAATCACGGCTAAAGCCGTAAAGTTAAAAGTTGACCGAGGTGCAGACGATGTGCGGGTTTTACGTTTCATATTCGCTTAAAAGCAAGAAAAAATTTATAAAGAACAACAATTACAGACGTTTATCTTTCGGGTGTCAACTCGATTTACTGTACTACCGCTATTTTAACAACTTGTCAACCGAACTGGGCGTCAAATAGCTGTCAGGTGTCAGGACTGTAGGGAGATGGGGAGAAAGAAGTCAGAAGTCAGAAGTCAGAAGTCAGAAGTTCAGGAGTTGGGAGTCACCGACAAACTGTTTACTGTAAACTGTTATCACTCTATGCACGAACTTCGCTCTCTTGCGAACTTCGCTCTCGACGGAAGCCGCCAAGTCGCAAGGAACGCGCTCTCGACGGAAGCCGCCAAGTCGCGAGTTCGCGCTGGTAATGAGTGACTGGTGACTGGTGACTGTAAAAGACTGGTGACTGTAAAACCCCTTGTCGGGACTGACAAGATTCATTACACTATGTAAAGTGAATCACTAATCTTAAATTTAGGAAACCCATATAAGGAGATAGAGCCGTGTCTGTCGAAACAGTCGAGAAGCGTTCAACAGTCCGTAAGCTCGCACCACGTTACCGCGTATTGCTTCATAATGATGACTTTAACGGGATGGAGTATGTGGTGCAGGTCTTGCTCCAGACTGTACCGAGTTTAACTCAACCCCAAGCTGTTAGCATTATGATGGAAGCTCACACTAATGGTTTGGCTTTAGTGATTACTTGCGCCCAAGAACACGCTGAGTTTTATTGTGAAACGCTGAAAAATCATGGCTTGAGTAGTACCATTGAGCCAGATGAATAATACATTACTCTCAAATTAGACACCCGGATTGATTTTCACGCCTGAAAATGTTTCCGGGTGATGGCTTTTTTTGTTTATTTATTGGTGCTTTTATTCTTATCTTTTGAAACTGAATCTCAGTCTGATTTCTACTTTTCCCGCTCCCCTGAGACTAACTTTGTTTATTCTCCTGTTGTTGGGGTTGTGGCTACCGTTGGCGGTTCCGATTTATGTATTGGGAAATGACCCAAATACCGTTAGTATTATTACTTTGCTGTTGCTGTATGTCGAGTTTATTTTGTTAGTGCGTTGGTGGGGAAAATCGATTTATTCTCAACCTCGAATGCTGCAACGTTACGGTTTATTTGTCAATTCTCAAGCGGTTTGGTTGTTCCTCAGTGGGTTGAGTTGGGGATGTTTGAGTTTGCTCAGTTTGTTCGCCCTAGAAGCTCTACTCGGATGGTTAACATGGTATCCTAATTCTCAGCTATTTCCTCAAGTGATTTTAGAAGGACTGGCGATCGCATTTGGGGTGGGTTTTGCTGAGGAATTGTTCTTTCGAGGTTGGTTGCTTGATGAACTTCTGCGAGACTATTCCCCCGTTTGGGCGGCTTGGGTTTGTAGCGGAATTTATGCGATCGCTCATTTTATTAAACCCGTTGCTGAAATTATCCGCACCTGGCCGCAATTTCCCGGTTTAATTTTACTCGGATTAATTTTGGTTCGAGCAAAATTTGTTATCGGTTCTTTTTCTAAAAAAACAGCCGTTTTTACAGGAAATTTGGGTTTACCGATTGGGCTTCATGGCGGATTAGTCTGGGGTTATTATATCATAAGTGTAGGCGGAAAAGTTGAATATTCCGGGCGAGTTCCCGATTGGGTGGTGGGGATCGATCAAAATCCGTTGGCGGGTTTAATGGGATTGATGTTTTTAAGTGCGATCGCGATATTGATTAGAAAATTATCACCAAATCGGAACTTAACTAATTCTTTTTGATTCTTAAATTTTGTAGACCGCTTAAACCGAAGTCAGACCATCTCTATTATTGATTTAAGCTTATGAAATTCACACCCGTTGCCACAATTTTATTATTAACCTCTGTTGGCTATATCAACCCCGCCCAAGCGGAATCTCCGTCTATTAACACCTCTCAAACGGTTATTTCTGCTACCCCAACAAAAGCAGAAATTCTGAATGCTTGTGTTCGCAATCAAGCCGAAACCTTACCGAATCCTTACACCGATGTTGAACCGACTCATTGGGCTTATAAAGCGGTTTTAAGTATGTATTATTGCGGTGCTTTTCGTCAAGCCACACCGCCGGCTTTAATTGAACAATTGCTTCAGTCTGATTCTATTCCCGGACAAGAAACACAGGTTTCAGATGACTTGTAGGGCGGGTTGAGAATTCATCTATATTTTCCCACTCTCAACTGATATGATATCCGGTTGATGAATGCCTGTTATGAGGCGGGGCGGGTTTATATAGGTTATTGATTGGAAGACAAATATTGACTCGGAACCCGCCCCTACATTACTGGTGACTGTATAACTACCAAGTGGGATCAACAGCGATGTTAATGGTAATTTTATCTCGTCCTGCGGGAACAGCGCTAATACAAGCACAAATAACATCTTCGCCGTCAATTTCCACCTCACAAGCGTGACAGGAACCCATCAAACAGCCTGTAGGAATGGTAACACCCGCCCGTCCTGCAACCTCTAACATGGGTTCTCCGGGTTGGGCGGAAACGGTGACGTCATCGGGTAGAAAATGAACTTGCAATGATTGAGAGTTTGGCATTTTTTCAGGGTTTCACTCAACAATGTTTTCTCAAAAAACAATATAGATGCACCAAATTTAGAATCGATTAAATTCAAGCTAAAATTTGATTGATATCCAAATATTCTTCAACCACATCCGCCAAAACATCGAGCATCATTTCCCGTTGTTCTCGATAGTTGGGAATGCCAGTGGGTAACGTGACTAAACCCCGTTGAGTTCGGAGATGATTTAACCAAGATCTTCGCCAAGGACTATTATCAAAAACCCCGTGCAAATAATGTCCCCAAACTGAATATTGTTTGTTTGTCACTCCCAAATTGCGATCGTCAAACAGAGGTAATGTGTTTTCTGTATCTAAAATTTGAGTCCGACCTTGATGAATTTCGTATCCTTCTATGGGCAAACCCTGTTGAGGATATTCTGAAGTCACAACCCGCTTACAAGAGACTTTTTGACGGTCCATAATCGTTCTTACAGGTAACAGCCCCAAACCGGGAAATTCGCCCCGTTTCCCTTCAATTCCCTGGCTATCAATCACACTTTCACCTAACATTTGATAACCGCCACAAATACCCATTACCTGACCGCCAGCAGCCACATATTTTTGTAGGGCTTCTCCCATTCCGGCTTCTTGAAGAACTAATAAATCAGCAATGGTTGTTTTTGAACCGGGAATAATCACCGCATCGGGATGACCTAAGGCTTCATTGGGGCTAATATATTCTAAATGTACACTGGTTTCTGCATCCAACGGATCGAAATCTGTAAAATTAGAAATTCGAGGTAAACGAACCACTGCAATGGTAATTTCCCCCTGGGAACTATTGCGAGGACGGCGATCTAATAAACTTAAAGAATCTTCTGCGGGGAGAGCCAAGTCAACCCAAGGAATCACCCCAACCACAGGAATTCCGGTGTATTCTTCTAACCATTTTATCCCCGATTCTAAGAGCGAGCGCTGACCCCTAAATTTATTAATAATAATCCCCTTGACTAATTCCCGTTCTTGGGGTTCAAGAAGCTGTAACGTTCCGACAACATGAGCAAACGCCCCGCCGCGATCAATATCAACAACCAGCAGGGTTTTTGCATTCAAATACTCCGCTACCCGCATATTGGTTAAGTCGCGATGTTTGAGGTTAATTTCTGCCGGACTTCCCGCCCCTTCACAGACGATCATTTCATATTCTGAGGCTAAATGTTCGAGACATTTAGTAATCGCTTGCCAACCAATATCAAAATATTGTTCATAATATTCTCCCGCATGAACAACGCCGACCGCTTTACCTTTTAAAATGACTTGAGAAGTCATATCACCTTGGGGCTTTAATAAAATCGGATTCATCGCTACAGAAGGAGAAATTCCAGCCGCCCAAGCTTGAACAACTTGAGCGTAACCGATTTCCGATCCTGCGGGGGTCACATAGGAATTTAACGCCATATTTTGACCCTTAAACGGAGTCACTTTCACGCCTCGACGGTACAAAATTCGACAGAGGGCGGCGGTGATCATGGATTTACCTGCGTGGGAGGTCGTTCCCACAACCATAATTGCTTTCATGTTGAGAAGTTGCAAAGTTTAGAATTGCAAAAATAGGGATAGATGTTGTCTTTAACGCCGAGAAACCGGTTAAATTCTATTAGCTTATAATGGAAATCGTAAACGGCGAGCAAGGAAATTTAAACAACGTTCACGCCAAGTTGGGGGGGCGAATTTTTGGGTTTTATCTTCGGCTTTTTCGACTAGCTGACGACCGAGGGGGGTGAGTCGAAAACTATCTGTAATTCCCTGTCCGTCTACTTCCCGTCGCAACACACCGACTTGAATTAACCACATTAAATTGTTTTCTACACTCAGTTCGGATTGGGGTGAACGAGTGTACCCTTTTTCAACGCCACGCGATCCGGCGATCGCATTGAGTTCAACGCTTTCATATCGCATCAAACTGAGTAATTTTAGGGTAAAAGGAGAACAACAAATCGCCCGTTTAGCCCGTTGGAAGGTGCCAGAGGGATATTGAATTGATTTGGGGGTGGAAGACTCAACAGAGGTCATCTGAGTTGTAATGGTGAGAGTTAAAAGGTTTTGATGTTTTAATCAGCCGAAAAACCCGGTTAAGTTGAAAACCGGGCGTTTCTTTTATTCCATATTAGGGGGGATTTGACGACTGCGCCACCGTTAGCGGAAAAACTGATGTCTGTCCAGGATGGTTTCTCCGTGATCGGGTATCCAAGCCACCCACTGATTTTCGTTGTTTTCAGCCAACAGTAGGGCTTCGTCGTGGCTGTAGGGGTTGGGAAGTTCTCGCAGCTTAACCCATGTTCCGGGTTGATATTCGCCTGAGAATGGAACTTCTGACGCCAACCAGTCCGATACAGAAGTTAGGGTAATTTCGGGGTGTAAGTCAAGTGACATGGTGCTTTCCTCGTCGAGTCGGTTCTCAGAGGCTTCTATCTCACCGTTAGTTTCCTCTAAAAACGGACTTTAAAAATTTTTCTGTATCTAGCGTTACAGAATTTTGATTAAATCTCAAGTTTTTGTTGTACAACTTCATCATTGAAGGCAAAAGTCAGGTAGGGGCGCGCCTCCGAATTAATTTATGATGTCCCACAGAAAATTGATATAAACCCGCCCCCTTTTCAGGTAGGGGCGCGCCTCCGAATTAATTTATGATGTCCCACAGACAAGCGATATAAACCCGCCCCGGTGTCAGAAGAAGGGGCGTAAGGGGCGGGTTTATGTAAGTTATTTCTGGGTCAGATAGATTGACGCGGAACCCGCCCCTACAACACTGGTTGGGGGCGTAAGGGGCGGGTTTATGTAAGTTATTTCTGGGTCAGATAGATTGACGCGGAACCCGCCCCTACAACACTGGTTGGGGGCGTAAGGGGCGGGTTTATGTAAGTTATTTCTGGGTCAGATAGATTAACGCGGAACCCGCCCCTACAACACTGGTGACTGGTGAGGCAGCGCGGTCTTGGGGTCCCCCCAAGTGAAGCGACTGCCGTTCGCGCAGCGTCTCCGAAGGAGATACCCGAAGGGTGACTGGTAATGAGTGACTGGTTAAAAGGTACCCAATCCCGTAAAATAACGTTGTGAAGAAAATCTAAAAAATTCCTTTTGGGGAGGATTACTCAGCAATGGCTTTATCTGTAGGAACAAAAGCCCCCGACTTTACCGCTAAAGACGCCAACGGAAACACCGTCTCTCTGGCCGACTTCAAGGGTAAGATAGTTGTTATGTACTTCTACCCCAAAGATGACACCCCCGGTTGTACGAAAGAAGCCCAAAGCTTCCGTGACAACTTTGCGGACTACCAAAGCAAAGACATGGTTGTTTTGGGTGTGAGTACCGATGATGAAGCATCCCACAAGGCGTTTGCAGAAAAGTATGGTTTACCCTTTACTTTGTTAGCCGATCCCGATGGCACCATTACTAAAGCCTATGATGTGGACGGTGGAGGCTACGCCAAACGTGTCACCTATATTATTAACGGTGAAGGCACGATTGATTTTGTTGATGACAAGGTAAACACTCAGTCTCACGCTCAAGATATTCTCGCCCGACTGGGTTAATCAAGCGATGATTTGATCCAGTCTCAGGAAAAATTCATCCTTATTCACGATATAGCCGTCCGTAGATAGTTCTAGGGGCGGCTTTATCGGTGCAGTTATCAGCTATGCTAACTCTGTTTGAAACGATAAACCTGAAACAATCCCTTGACTCGATCCGTCCCCAATTGTTCATTTCTGGCTTTATGCAAGCAGATCGCGCTTAACTGTGCCAATTTTGACCTACGAAAACTTCTAGAACTATGCTGAATTATCTCGGCCCCATCGATGTATTAGTCAATCAACCTGTTGCTTTAATTGGAACTTTTGAATCGGAACAAATTCAAACGGTTTCTGTTGTCGCCGAAGACAAATATCCCCTTACGGTTCGTCTCAATTATAAATCAAAAATTTGGCACGTTAGCCTAGAGAAAGGATTTAATACTCCGGGTCAAAGATGGTTGCGTTTAAAAGGGTTTAATCGCCAAAATCAATCCGTCTCCGATCAAATTATTCGTGTAACCGTATCTCTAGAAGGAAATCTCGGATCGGATACTCATTTAATCGCCCGAACTACAACCCCGTTTAAAAAACAAGCGATTTCGTCTTCTCGTCTGACTCCCCAACAACAACAAAATATAAATGTTGGTGAAATTCTCCCCCTCAACAGCTACCAATTAGCCAACGAACACCTCGAAGTTGAACTTAAAAATCCTTTGGGAAGTGTGGGAAATTTTGGCTATTTCTACGAAGAACACGTCCTGTTAGTTAAAAACGGACAAATTCTGTGGTTTGATCGCGAAGATTTACCGCCAACGCCATCGGGGACTCAATTATTATGGATTACTCAAACGACTCCATTAAAGCTTCAACCCCAAGATTCCGCCCAGTTGGGAATCAATCAAACGGTAGAATTAACTCACGGAAGTACCTACACCATTTTAGGTTATGCCTCTGTTGAAGATCATTTTCGGGTGACTCTTGATCGCGATATTCCCGGTTTTGGAAAATATGGCTATGTTTACCGTTATCATGCGGAACTTTGGGAAAAAGATAAACCCATTAACTACAATACAAACGCCATCAATCTCACCGTTATTAATACAACTGTTTTCAAAAAAAGACCGGTTGATGCGGCTTATTTATCTGAAGCTGAAAGAACAACGCTTCCGGCTGGAATGGTTTATGGCGTACAAAGTTATACCACAGAAAATGGTCATTTAAAAGTCGCCTTCACCGAAAATTTACCGGGTTTTGGAAATACGGGTTATCTCTATCCTGATTTTATTCAACTCAGTCGCGCCGATCAACCGATTATTCCTAAATTACCGGTTACTTATGACGGACCGCCAGAAGTTTTGGTCAATCAACCGACGATTCTTAAAGGAACTTTTGATCCGCGTCTGGTGACGGCGATTTCTTTGATGGCGGAAGATCGTTTTCGTTTTGATGTGATTTTAAATTCTGCGGGGAAGACTTGGGAAGTTAAATTAGCAAAAGGATTTAGTGAGGCGGGTTATCGTTGGTTGCGACTGAAAGCCAGTAATAGTAAAGGCGAGTTGGTTGCTTCTGTTGTTATTAATATAACGGTTAGTAGCTATCCGCTGACGGTGGGGGAAGGGTTAACTTTAACCATTACTAACGATACTTTATTTAAGGTCGCACCGTTTGATTCTACGTCTTTAAATCAAAATCAAAAAGTTGCGATTAAAGCGGGTCAAAAGTTTAATGTTTTGAAGTACGGTTGGGTTGATGGTCATTTAAAAGTATTGTTAAATAATGCGATTCCTCCCATCGGAAGTTTTGGTTATTTTTTCCAAGGTCATGTTCAACTCAGCAAAGGTTCGGACGTCCTTCAATTTGAGATTGATAATGTACCGGATACGGATGTTAACGCTCAACTGTTGGTAATTAAAACCACAAAAATCAAAGCAAAACCGGTTGATTCTTCTGAATTATCACCGAATGAATTGGCACCGTTGTTACTCGGTCAAACTTACCCAATTAAAGGTTATGCTTGTACTCAGGGTCATTTTCGTGTTACTTTAGCTCAATCTGTTGAGGGATTTGGTAATGTAGGTTATATTTATTGGCAACACGTTCGTTTGCTGCGAGATGGTCAAGAAATCCCCTTCAATCCTAATGCTTTGACTATGACTATTGCACAAACAACGGTGTTGAAAAAACGCCCCGTAGATGCGAGTCGTTTGGAGAATTCTGAAAGGGCGACTTTACCCGTTGGTCGAGTTTATGGGGTGAATAGTTATGCGATCGCTGACAATCATATTCGAGTCGCATTGACGGAGGAATTACCGAGTTTTGGAAATACGGGTTATGTGTTTCCGGCTTATGTTAAATTTCAGCGAGGGGGGAAAACTTTCGATCCCTTACCTGACCAAGTTGAGTTGAATGTTCCCTATTTTTCTCAACGAGATAATCCCCGCTATTATTGGTCTACTTGTAATGTGACTTCTATTGCGATGGTGTTGTATTATTACGGTTTGCGATCGCAATATGGGGGACAATTAGAGGATGAATTATTGGAATGGTGTTTTAATTATGCGGGGGTGGGATCGCAAACGGAACACAACGTTTTAACGGCTTTAATTCGGGCTTATGGCTACAGAAGTAGTTTTAGTACAACTCGCCGTTGGTCTGAAATTAAAGAAGAATTAATTAATGGTCGTCCTGTGGTTATTGGGGCTGATTTAACACCAGCGGGTCACGTTTTAACCATTATTGGTTTTAACAAAGCGGGCTATATTGTTCACGATCCTTGGGGAGATGCTTACACGGGTTATTCCAATACCGAAGGGCGACGGTTGTTGTATTCCTATGGTTATTTCAACCAAGTTGCTGGTCCTGATGGGAATATTTGGGCGCATTTTATTGACCCTTAAAGTTATTAAAAACCCGGTTTCTTATGAGTTACCGGGTTTTTGCAGGTGGGGGATTTTTTATTGCTGTAATTTGGCTTCTAATTCTTGAATTCGGGCTTGTAAAGGTGCAAGCATTTCGGCAACTTGGGCTTCGGAATATTTAATTGGAATATGTTGAGGACAATTCCAATCCCAAGCTTCTACATGAATTAAAAACGCCCGTTCCGCAAAAGCTTCATATCCGGGAACACGCAACTGTTCAAGCAAACTGGGATTATTATATTCTATTTTAGCACGTCCCCAAATTTTTAAGCGCCGGCGATTGGTATAATCCATTAAAAACAGAAAAACCCGATCATTTACCGATAAGTTTCCGATACTTAGATATTGACAATTTCCTCCAAAATCTGCAAATCCTAATGTCCTCTCATCCAAGATTTTCAGAAACCCAACCGGCCCACCTCGAAACTGAATATAAGGCCAGCCATTCTCATTTACCGTTCCCATATAAAAGCTATCACGGGCTTGAATAAAGTCGGCAAGTTTGGGAATTAAGGTATCATTTTCTGGCCCGTTTTCTTCCATACGGTTATACATTTCTCGGGAACCGTAGCGTTCTTGAATCGCTTTCACGGCTGGAGTAAATGCAATCTCTGCAAATTTCCGAGGCATAGTTTTCTCCGCGATTAAATAGAAGATTTAGGATTTATGATTTTGACGAAAACTGACAGAACATTCCGGGGGTAAAATTTCTCGTTCCACACCCCAACCTCTGACAATTAATTGCAGTGAATCATTACTTCTTTCAGTTTCATAATCAGAACCCAAAAAGATTTTTTTGATCAAATTCATCCAAAACATGATAGACTCCCTGATAAAGTGAACAGAAAATAACGAAATTTAGCGGTAATATTAAGCGGTAACGGGGGCTTCTATTCCCGGCATTCCGACAAATCCGGGCAAGTTTTTAATTTGTTCAATCCACCGCAAAACATGAGAATATTGGCTTAATTCAATGTGACCATCTGGGGCTAAAGCAACATAAGGAAATGCGGCAATATCGGCAACGGTTGGCCGTTCAAATTCTAACCAAGTTCGTTGGCTCAAATGATCGTTTAAAAGTTGTAGAATAAAATGGGATTTTTGAGTGGCTCGTTCAATGTTAATACTATGAGTGCCAAACACATAATATAACCGAGCATTTTCGGGTCCTTGACGAATTTCTCCGGCTGTTGTTGATAGCCAACGCACAACCCGACTCATGGCTTCTGCATCCGTTGGAAACCAGTCTTCTCCCCCATATTTACGGGCTAAATAAACTAAAATGGCTTGAGCGTCTTGAAATACTGTTTCGCCATCAATTAAGACAGGAACTTGACCAAAAGGATTGATTTTTAAAAACTCGGGTTGTTTGTGTTCTCCGTTCATCATGTCAAGCTGAATAAATTCAGAGTCTAGATGCAACAGAGACAAAAACAAACGCACTTTATAAGTATTTCCAGACAGTTCGTGACCGTAGAGTTTAAACATTGTGACTTTCCTTGTGAGTTTCAATGGGTTCTAAGCTGTGGGATTATTCTTTGAGAAAAGTTAATCAAACAGCATTTTCATTGAGTCCGTCGGTCAGTTGTAGCCTGTTCTATTCAAACCCGATTATAAAACTAAACGGACTCAGAGAAAAGCATAAAATTGTAAATCCATTCACTCCTTAACCTCAGTCAAGTTTGTATAATTTCTTAAAAATTGTTAACGATTCTTGACTGAATGAAAGAGTTTGTTTCTTTTTGCGGCCTGTTGAACGGGTATTTTTGTTGTAATATCTCCGGTTGATTAATCGATGTTATGGGGTGGGGCGGGTTTATGTAAATCTTTGAGTAGTTATAAAGATGTTGGCGGAACCCGCCCCTAAGCTTGGGATTATTGATTAGTCGGAGATCATGTTACTTACCTACTAGTAGGTAGTTAACAGTTCAAAAAAATTATTGTTCGTCAAGCAATTCTGCAAAAAGCGGTTGAATCATCTGTTCAAAAGCGGAGATGCTGTCCTCAGAAAGACGGGAAAAAAGCTGTGCGCCCTGAAAGGTTGCTAAAATTCGTTTGGCTTCCATTTCATAGGGGGATTTACAGTGAAAAACTCCCGCCTGACAACCTCTTTCTAACACACCCGCTAACCAAGTTTCATTGTCCGAGAAAAAGCGTTTAATCTCATCTCGAACCGTTTCCGGTAAAACCGCCCAGTCAGAGGTTAACATTCCACACAAACATAATTTTTCTTGCGATAAACCCTCTCGATAAAGGTTGGCAAACAGTCTCAATTGTTGTTTGGGGGAATCACTTTTTTGTTCGATTTGTTGGCGAATCCGGTTAAAGATTTCTCGATAACGTTTCACCAATTCTCGAACTAAATCGTCTTTCGAGGGAAAATGATAATGAATGCTAGCTTTGCGAATCTTGACTTGCTCGGAGATATCGGCATAACTAAAGGCATTATACCCTCGGTTCTGCACGAGTTCTTGAGCAATATCTAAGATTTGTTCGGCGGTGTTTCCTTTCATGTTCTTATTATCTACCAATCAGTAGATAAATGTCAAGATATATTTTTTGAGGTTCAGCAAAATTTACCAACGGACAACCACCTTCCCCACAGCCTGACCGGACTCGGCGTGTTGATGGGCGGCTGCAATGTCATCAATAGTAAAGGTTTTGGCATCCAACAGGGGGCGAACTTTACCCACTTCCACAAGTTCAGCTAATTTTGATAAAATTTCACCATGATAGGCGCGACCCCGATTAAACAACATCGGAATCAGCATAAAAACTAAATGCAACGTTAAACCTTTGGCATGAAGCAGGGTTAAATCTTGTTGAGAAAGAGCAAGAATAGAAACAACGATACCATTGAGTTTGGCGGCTTTAAACGCATTTTGTAAATTATCATCGCCCACCGTATCAAACACCACATCAAACCCTTGTCCGTCCGTGTGTTCAGCAACAAACTCCTCGACCGTTTTCTGACGATAATTAATGGTAAAATCAGCCCCCAAATTCTCAGCAATTTTCGCTTTTTCGGGACTCGAAATCAAACCATAAACCGTCGCCCCCGCAGCTTTGGCCAGTTGGACGCCGATATGTCCGACGCCGCCAGTGGCGCCATAAACTAACACCTTTTGTCCCGGTTGAATTTTGGCCCTATCCATTAACCCTTCCCAAGCGGTGATGGAAACCAGGGGTAATGCAGCCGCCTCAGTCATCGTTAAAGCGGGGGGTTTGGGGGCGACTAAACTCGCATCCGCCAGCATAAACTCCGCCAAAGCGCCTGCGGTTCCCTTGACCCCACCCGCACAAGCATAAACCGCATCGCCGACTTGAAACTGGGTGACGCCTTCGCCAACCGCTTCAATAATTCCGGCGACATCTCCATGTAAAACTGCGGGAAATTCGGGGGCGATATCGGCAATTATTCCCTGGCGTATTTTATAATCTACGGGGTTAATGCTGGTTGCAGCGACCCGAATTAAAACATGATTGGGGATAACATTGGGAAGGGGTAATTCGGCGGTTTTAAAAACGTTTGGGCTGCCAAATTCTTCGATAACAATTGCTTTCATGGTGGGTTAAATCGTTGACAAAATTTTAGTTGAATCGGGAGTGAAAGAATAGAAGGCAAAAGGCAAAATTTTTGTAGGGGCGGGTTCTGCCTAAATCTATATTACCCAAAAATAACTTACATAAACCCGCCCCCTCCCAACACCTAACTTCTGACGACTGACATCACGACTTCTTCTGGCACCGGGGCGGGTTTATATCAGTTGTCTGTGGGTAACAGACATCATTACAGAACCCGCCCCTACAGTTGAAACCTAATACAGTTTAAATGTATAACTGCTTCAAACTGTTAGGATTAACCTTTGTTTTTCCCGACTCTTTGCTTGTAACTCCAGACGGTATTTTGTAATAACATTGCCACCGTCATCGGCCCTACACCACCGGGAACCGGGCTAATATAATCAACCAAAGGTTCTACCCCTTCAAAATCAACATCTCCAACAATAATAGAGCGCCCTTCGTAGTCGGTAATGCGGTTAATTCCCACATCCACAACCACAGCGCCCGGTTTGACCATTTGAGGAGTAATTAATTTGGGATAACCTGCGGCGACGATTAAAATCTCGGCTTCACAGGTTAATTTCGCTAAATCTTTGGTTTTAATATGAGCAATAGAAACGGTACTTTCGGCTTCTAATAACATCAACGCCATCGGTTTTCCGACTAAAATACTGGCGCCAACCACCACCGCATCTTTACCCGTTACTTCTATCTCGTATTCTCGCAAAAGTTGCATCACTCCCGCAGGCGTACAACTGCGAAGACCCGCTTCTCCGCGTACCAGTCGGCCCATATTGACCGGATGAAGTCCGTCTACATCTTTATCGGGAGAAATCTCATATAATAGCGGAATAGCGTTCAAATGAGGAGGTAAAGGAAGCTGAAGTAATATGCCATCCACTTCGGGGTTATCGTTGAGTGAATGAATGACTTCGGTGAGTTCCGTTTGAGAGATATTTGTGGGAAAATGTTTACCAAAAGAGGCAATTCCCACCTGTTCACACGCCCGTTCTTTATTGCGAACATAAACCGCACTGGCGGGGTTTTCTCCTACCATTAATACTGCTAGTCCGGGCGGACGTCCGGCTTGGGGTTGTAGGGATTGAATTTCTTCCTGTAGCTGTGTTCTAATTTTTTGAGCGAGCGCTTTACCATCTAATATGTTAGCCATAATAATTGTAGGGTTAAGAGGACATCATTCACCAAAATTGACAAAAACTTATTTTTTTGGTTTTTTCGGAACAAAAGCCATACTACTTACCGTCTGGGTAGAAAGAGTTAGATATCATAACTCCTTGCTGATAGTTACAGGTGAGATGGGGTCAATGCAAACGCCCCAACTCACCTCTATTTGTTCAGATTCGATGGCGGTCGCGATTAAAAAATGGACGATCCCAGCGTTAATCTAAAATTAGTTTAAAACGATTTGTCACCGATCGCCTAAAATTTTACAGGATAATTTGTGTGCGATGACTACTACAATGAAGCCTAAATTTCTGCGGGCGTTTCCCCTCGTGATGTTATTGACTCTGACACCGTTGTTGTTTGGCTGCGAGAAGTTGGCGACTTCAACGGCTAAACTCAGTCTGAATGTCACTCCCATTGAAAACCTCGAAAAACGCAAAGCCGACGCCAAGATTTACGTTAAAGGGACCGTAGAAAGTCACGCGCCCTTCGTTGGTGCCGGCGCCTATCAACTTCAGGATAACACGGGTGAAGTTTGGGTTTTTACCACCGAGAGTTTACCTCCGTTGGGACAAGAAATGCTGATTCGGGGTAAAGTAAGTTATGAGAGTATTACGCTTAAAGAATTACAAGGAGAAAATATTGGGGGCGTTTATCTCGAAGAAGTTGAACGCATTCAAGAACCTTCTCCCCCGCCGGAAAATGGTCAGGAAAAATCCATTCCCGCCCCAACTCCCGAGTCTGAAAACATTGTTGATGAACAAGAATGACGAACTCACCTATTCAGGTTTCTTTGGCTATCCTCTACAGCGAGGGTCGATTTTTGATGCAATTACGAGATGATATTCCCGGTATTGTTTATCCGGGGGTTTGGGGTTTATTTGGGGGTCATATTGAACCCGAGGAAACTCCAGAAATTGCAGTCAAACGAGAAATAATCGAAGAAATTGGTTATGAAATCTCTGAAATTTCATCCTTTAACTGTTACCCGGATAAAAACGTGATTCGTCATGTTTTTTACGCCCCTTTAAACGTCGATATCAGTCAATTAGTTCTTAACGAAGGATGGGATATGGGATTACTCAGCCCCGAAGAAATTCGTCAAGGTCAAGCCTATTCTGAAAAAGCCGGAATGGTCAGAAGTATCGGTCGTCCCCATCAAAACATTTTACTTAATTTTATCGAACAAAAACCAGAAATCCTCAACTTTAAAAAAACCCAATAAACCCATCCGTTTCCAAGCATCATCAACCCAAAAAACCAACTGGTAACGGATTAAATTGGGGTTGAGATAATCAAAATAACCCTAAGATTAAAACGGATAGATAATCTCAACCCACCCACAGTTACCCCATCCGTTTCCAAGCATCATCAACCCAAAAAAACCCAACCCAAAGCCATCCGTTACCAACAAGCCCATCCATTACAACTAATATCCTACAATGGGAACGCTTCCATCATCGGGTAAATATAAACGGGGGTTAACCGGTATTCCTTCGTAATTATGAATTTCAAAATGGAGATGAATTGAATATCCTCCGCCATCAATTTCTAACCCTTCCGAACCGAAACCCGAACCGCCCCGAATTGCTATTAACTGACCAATTTCTATCTCTTGATTCAGTTCAACTAAAATAGATTGTAAATGTAAATAGACGTGTTTCCAACCATCGGGGCGAGTAATTTCTATCATTCGGCCATTGACATCACTGGTATCTCTTTTTACATAAGTGACCGTTCCGTGACTGGCCGCACAACATTCGTCCGGGGTATAGCCGCCAATGTCAACCCCCGCGTGTAAACGTCCTCGGGAGTAACCAAACTCGGTTCTCGACCCCATACTGGTTCCTTTCATCGGCCAGATCCAACCCAAAGATGTATCAATTTTATCACGGTTTGAGGCAACATTTGAGTCGGGTTGACCGCTTTTTTCGGGGTTATTTTCATCAACAATTTCTACATGGTCGCAGAATACATACCAAAGATTGTAATTCCGAGGTAAAGGTTTGATAAAGACTATTTTAAAATGATTACTTTCGGCTAAATTATAAGTTTCAATCTCAAATTCTGTCCCCGCATAAGCCGATATTTTTCTGTTGTAAGCAATCAGATGGGATTGCAGGGGTCTATCTTTAAAAACGGTATTTTGAACAATTTTGAGTTTCATGGGATGCGAATGAAATTAAGACAAGAAAGGACTTAGAGTAGATAAACAGGGTCAACTAAAATATTATCAATGGATAATTGATAATTGATCATTAATTAATGAGGTTTAAGACCTCTCCTTTCAACGAGAAAAAATAAAAATTATTTCCTCTCTATCAATCCTATACATAATGATCGAGGTAATTATCCATTATCCATTATCCATTATCCATTATCCATTATTTCCTCTCTATCAATCCTATACATAATGATCGAGGTAATTATCCATTATCCATTATTAATTATCAATTATTGAACACCTTAAGGGTGAGATTCGTTGAAAAAACGGGATTGAATGGGCTTGAGATTCAAATACTGAGTTAAAGTAAACCCATCTACACCCAATTGAGTTTGATCTTTTTCCGCTTCAATTCCGGCTTGGGCGTGCCACCAAACAGCCGTTTTTACGATAGAATCGAGGGGGGTTTGATTGAGGACAACTGCGGCTAATAATCCGCCTAATAAACCGGTTAAAACATCCCCTGTTCCTCCTCTCGCTAGCGCCGGGGTACTTTCCGGATTAATCCAAACGGTTTCCCCGGTTCCGATACAAACCCTCGCCCCTTTTAACACTACAATACTTCCGCTTTGTTGGGCGGCTTTTTTAGTCACTAAAATGCGATTTTTCAACTCCTCGCCCAATTCGGGAAATAACCGTTTAAACTCGCCCGGATGGGGAGTAATAATCGTAGCGGCTTGTCGTTGAGAGAGGGTAGAAATAGGGTCAAGTTGGGCTAAAATATTTAAACCATCCGCATCTAAAACTAAAGGTTGGGAACATTCTAAAATCATTTGAACCAGCGATGTAGCCGACTGGGTTAAACCGGGACCGCAGGCGATCGCATCAAATTGATCTAAACTAAAATGGGAGGGAAAATCTAAAATGGCGCCGTCTTCTGTTTCGGGACAACCAACAATTAAAGCCTCGGGAAGTTGGGTACTTAATAAAGGTTTTATGGAGTTGGGAACCGCAATAGAAAGCATTCCCACACCCGACGCCCTCGCCCCCAAACCGGCTAAAATTGCCGCTCCGGTATAGCGATGAGAACCGGCTACAATCAGTAAATTACCATTCTTATATTTATGAGAAGTTAAAGAACGAGGAATCGGTAAATCCGCCATTGCAATTTCAGGAGTAATTCGGCGAAATTCGGGTGTTTTCCCTAAAATTTCCTCAATATCAGCCAGAGGAATATCAAAGTCAATCAGTTCAACTTTTCCTAAATACTCCAACGCCGATTCTTGCAAACAGGCAAATTTCCACAACCCCAAACAAAAGGTGTAAGTTGCCTTAATAGCAGTTCCCAAAACTTCTCCCGTATCCGTATGAATTCCCGACGGTAAATCAATACTAAAAACCCGCTTTTTCCAACTATTAATCACATTCACCCCTTCGGCTAATTCATCCGTTATCGGACGTTCCAAACCAAAGCCAAACATCCCGTCAATAATCACATCGCAGTTTTGCAAAGATTCTATATTTTCCTCTATCAAAATCCCCAAACTTGTGATATACTGAAAATGGGATTCTGCGAGTTCTTTTCGTTTAGAAAACGGACAACAAACAATTACAGAATATCCTAAAAAATGCAATTCCCGAGCCACAACTAACGCATCTCCCCCGTTATGACCCGGGCCGACTAAAACCCCAATAGAATTAATCGGAATTGACTCGATTTTGCTGAGAATTCGTTGGGTAATTCGTCCGGCGACTTTTTCCATTAGTGCGGCGACAGGCATTCCTGCATCAAACAGACGAGTTTCTATCGCCTGCATTTGTTGCGCCGTGACCACAAACTGTTGAATTTCGGTTCGATTTTTACGGTTAAACATAATTAAATAGTGGGTTGGGTTCAGGTACAAAACCCATCTTTGAAAAACTTCGTTTATCCCATTTTACAACTCGTCGGTTGGGTTGAGGTCGGAAACCCAACTTTGAATAATTCTGATTGGGTTTCACTGGGTTCAATTCAACCTACATACTACTTACCAAAATAAACCTGAGCGCCGGGAATTCCCGCATCGATAAAATAATCTTCCCATTCTTCAGCAAGATTCTGATTAGCAAAGGGTCCAACCGCAACAAAAGGGTCAACCGCCAAGTCTTGAACAATCACACTTTCTGCTGGCGCACCCAAAGCAACGACATCATTAGCGACAATATTTATATCAGCCGGTTGAGTTGGAATTAACACAAAATAACGCTCGGTTTCTGACAACCCATAACCGTCAGGATTCTCAGGAGTAGAAGTAATTGGCGTTGTTGGAACTTCCGGTTGAATCGCCACCCACAGCAGGAAATCTGGCAGATTTTGAATTACTTCCGCAGGAATTCCCCGCAAAGCCAACTCATCAGTCAAAAGTTGAGCATTTCCGTAATTAATAAAACTTCCCGCTTGAATCATCAATTTTCCCCGATATTGTTTCACCTCGGCATTCTGCGCCACTTTCAACACTTCAAATAACGCCGCATCATTCACACTCACAAACACCTGATATAAACCCAAACTTCCCTCGGGAAAAACATAAATTGGCGGCACATTTGTTTCAATCGGTTTTTCTTCCTCGCTCGGTAAAGGAATAACAGGAGGAACGGCGTTAATAGCACCTGTAAATTCTTGTCCATCTTCAAAAGTTGTAATTTCCGCTTCTACCCCGTAATCCTGCAAATCTTCAACCAATCTTTCCGCGTCACTTTCTCTAAAATAAATCCCCACATCAATAATTCTACGATTTTTGTAGCGGCGAATCACGGCGCCGGGTTGAACCTGTTGAACCACTTCCAACAAAAAGGGACTATCGCTGTTAACATATACTCCATAGCGTTCTTGTGCTAAAACCGCTGAAATGGGCGTGAAACTCGCTCCAAACAGCAGTAAAATCGCCGTTAGCGGGGTTCGCAATCTCCGTTGAATCCACCCTTTGTAGTTGTTATGTATTATCATAGAAGTTACAGACATTTTCGGGTCCTCCAGCAATGAGCGTATTAATGCCATCATTAAAAACAGAAGTAAATCTAAACTAGCAGGTTATTATCCCTTAATCCCATGAAAAAAGTTGTTGTCGGTTTATCCGGAGGAGTTGACAGTTCAGCCACCGCAGCCATTCTGCACCACCAAGGCTATGAAGTGGTCGGGTTAACGCTATGGTTAATGAAAGGAAAAGGTCAGTGCTGTTCCGAAGGAATGGTGGATGCGGCGTTTATCTGCGAACAGTTGGGCGTTCCCCATCATATTGTTGACAGTCGAGATTTGTTTCAAACCAATATAGTTGATTATTTGGTTGAAGGCTACAGCGCCGGAATTACTCCGTTACCCTGTTCTCAATGCAATAAAGCCGTAAAATTCGGCCCGATGTTGCGTTATGCAAAGGAAGAATTGGGAATTGATTTGATTGCGACCGGTCATTATGCGAGAATTCGGTATGATGAAAAAAATGACCGCTATCAACTGTTAAGGGCGGTTGACCGCAGCAAAGACCAATCCTATTTTTTGTACGATTTAACTCAAGATTTGTTGGCGGGTTCTGTGTTTCCGTTGGGGGAAGTTCTCAAAAGCGAAACCCGACGTATTGCGGCGGAATACAATTTGAAAACCGCAGAAAAACCGGAAAGTCAAGACCTGTGTTTGGTGGAAGCGAACGGTTCGATGCGGGCGTTTTTGGATAAATATATCACGGGTCAAAAAGGCGATATTGTCGATGAAAATGGTAAAGTTTTGGGTCAACATGAGGGGATTCATCACTACACCATCGGACAACGAAAAGGCTTGGGAATTGCCGCACCAAACCCATTATATGTGATTGGAATTGATGCCGGACGAAATCAGGTCATCGTTGGCGATCGCGAAAATGCTACTCAAACCGAGTGTACCATTAAACGGGTAAATTGGGTATCCATTCTCCGCCCAAATTCTCCCGTTCGTGGGGAAGTGCAAATTCGTTATCGCAGCAAACCTCAACCCGTTACCGTTGTTCCGTTGGAGTCGGGAGAAGATGAACAGGTTAAGCTGATTTTTGATGAACCCATCTTCGGAATTACACCGGGTCAAGCAGCCGTGTGGTACGACGGAGAAATGGTGTTAGGCGGCGGAATTATTTGCGGTTAATACCTCTCCCTAAATCCTTCTCCAATCCCCCCTTAATCCCCCCTTAAAAAGGGCAGGGCCGTTTCATTCTAACAAAATCCAAAGCCTAGACCACCTGTTATTAAGCCATCTTTGACCCTCTGTAATTGACACAAAGCCTAAAAGTCTAAAAAGATTAATTGCAATAGTTTGAAGAATCGATAAATTCGTTCGTGCTTGAAAGTGAGCTATAGAAGAATCATCTTCTTTGAAGATCACATCCTTGACCCAATGCAAGCGATTTTCAATTTGCCAATGACCTTTTATTTTTTCAGAAAAATAATCGGCTTTTTCCCAAACGCTACTGATGTAGTAAGCGACTTGATGATAGTCCTTTTTACCTCTTTTACCCCATCTTTCAACTCGGATTAAGCTTTTAATTTCATACCAACTAGATTTCAGGGAATCTATACTCTTGAAGACAGCTACTTGGCGTTGAATTTGGCGACCATGACTTTTATCTTGCTCTATCTTGATACTCAAAGGCTCTTGATTGTGGGCGACAGACTCTAGAGCTTGATACAATTTTTTTTGATTCTTTTTGACGGTGATTAAGTAGTGATTTTTTGATTCAATAATTTTTTTAACGGTTTGCTTTTGGCAGTGCAAAGCATCCAGAGTAAATACTTGATTCTTCAGGGGAAAATCTTCGATGATTTCTTGGACTTGCTTAATTTCTGAACAGCGTTTGTTCTCAAAGCAATTTAATCCCAATACAACTTGATATTCTTGACTGTACAAGGAAACAAATGAAACAAAGTTTTGATGAGAGTTGCCAAAATTGTCTACAGTGCTGCCTAAGCTTTTGCCATCAATACAGACCCAATCCCTCAAATCATCAGATTCACATAGACTACTAGACCATTGATTAAAAATGTCCTGAAGATTTGACCAGTCTACTCCCATCAGAACTCGTCTTATGGTTGATGAAGATGGAACTTTTGGGGATGAAATCTTAAATTTTTTAACAATTAGCTGTTGATTGGCTTTGGCAAAATCTCCCATCGCTCTATACCCTAAGTATCCCTGCATCGCTGCCAAAATTACTATCAATAGCACCAACCATAATGGATGCCTTCTGCCCTGGCGGCGGCGAAAGTCCTTGACTTTTTTAAGTTCTTTAATTAGACTATCCATAGATAAAATTTAAGAAAAAACTGGCGATTGCTATCATTTTACATCCGGCGCGATCGCCAGTTTTATTGTTCAATTCCCGCCTTTAAGAATCAGAGTGGAACAAGCCGTTTGAGTCAGGCGATCGCTATGTTTTTCTAAGATTTTAGGTGTTCTGAAGAAAAAAGGGGTGAAACTGCTTCCAATTTTAGCTCCTCGCGATCGCAAAATTTTAGAATGAAACAGCCCTGCCTTAAAAAGGGGGGTGAGGCGAGGGACTGTTAAAACCTCTCCCTAAATCCCTCTCCAATCCCCCCTTAATCCCCCCTTAAAAAGGGGGGTGAGGCGAGGGACTGTTAAAAACCTCTCCCTAAATCCCTCTCCAATCCCCCCTTAATCCCCCCTTAAAAAGGGGGGTGAGGCGAGGGACTGTTAAAAACCTCTCCCTAAATCCCTCTCCAATCCCCCCTTAATCCCCCCTTAAAAAGGGGGGTGAGGCGAGGGACTGTTAAAAACCTCTCCCTAAATCCCTCTCCAATCCCCCCTTAATCCCCCCTTAAAAAGGGGGGTGAGGCGAGGGACTTTGTTTTAAATTTGGCGATCGCATTTTAAAGATTTTCAGCAATAGTCAGTTCATAGTAAAGTTTACCGAACATTCATAATGTCGATGCCACTAATAATGATTGATATAAATATTTGGTTTTATTCCTGTTCAAGCTGAGAAACTAAAGACTGAATGAATTCATCATCACTCAATTCATCGGTTTTATTTTTTTGGATAACTTTGATTAAAAATCCGATTAAGTTTTTCCAAACTGTTTGAGTATTGGGGTGGTTTTCACCTACAGTTTTTACCAACATCGACAAGGCTTGCCGATACAGGCGTTCGGCTTCGCTGTAGCGTCCCTGAGACTTGTAAAGTTCGGCGAGGTTGTTCAAGCTGGAGATAACTTCGGGATGGTCGCCTGAAAATAGCCGTTGTCTCATTTCTAAGGCTTGCTGATAGAGGGGTTCAGCCTCGCTGTAGCGTCCTTGGGAGTGATAAAGTTCGGCGAGGTTGTTGAAGCTGGTGGCAACATATGGATGGTCGCCATCAAATAGCCGTTTTCTGATTTCTAAGGCTTGCTGATAGAGGGGTTCAGCTTCTCCGTAGCGTCCTTGGGAGTAATAAAGGTAGGCGAGGTTGTTCAAGCTGGTGGCAACATATGGATGGTCGCCATCAAATAGCCGTTTTCTGATTTCTAAGGCTTGCTGATAGAGGGGTTCAGCTTCTCCGTAGCGTCCTTGGGAGTAATAAAGGTAGGCGAGGTTGTTCAAGCTGGAGACAACATCGGGATGGTCGCCATCAAACAGCCGTTGATACATAGCTAAAGCTTGTTGATACAGGGGTTCGGCTTCACTGTAGCGTCCTTGGTGGTTGTACCAAAAGGCTAAGTTATTTAAGTTTTGTGCAATATAGGAATGATCTCCTTGAAATAGGCGTTGTGTCATGGATAAGACTTGTTTCAACAAAGCTTCGGCTTCCTTGTAACGTCCTTGCAAGCTATAAAGCAAGGCTAAGTTATTCAGGCTAGTGGCTACATCAAGATTTTCGTCTCCTAAACGGCTTTTTGTCATCTCTAGACCTTTCTTCAGCCAAAATTCAGCTTGAGAATACAATGTCTGACCTTGATAAAACCAAGCTAAACGAGTAAATGGTGTAAGTAAATCTTCATCAGACAACAACTCAGCAAAAGAGTTAGCAAACTCTTCAATATGTTTAATAGCGGGTTCTATCTGTTGGACTTGTTCGGTGGTGATATGTAGACGAATTTGACGAACAATTGAAACCATTGTCGTAACAAAGGCTTGTTTGATTACAGTTGCGTCTTCCCGTTTCTCTAGTTTGTTGCGGAAAAACTCTCGCAGAAGTCGATAGAGACAATAGGTTTGCTGTTCGGTTTGTTGGAGGAGATTGAGTTCTACTAACTTGCATCTACCATCCTTAATATTTTCGAGATCAAATTCGTCTCCTTGCCAATCTTGATAAACCTTTTCAACTAAGTTCCAGGAAATTTCATCGGGAGAAAACAGAGACAACAAACAAGCTAACTGTTGAGTTTCTGGCTGTTGTTTCAACTGTTCCCAACTCAATTCAAATGCTGCTACATTGGGTTCTGTTATTGGTGATAAATCTGAATAGTTATCAAGTTCTTGGTTAATTTGTTGGGCGAGGGTTTGAACCTGCTGGCTAAATTCTAGATCTCTATTCATCGCCGTTTCCAGAAATGCTGCAACAGCTTGAATGTCTATGTCTGACTCCAAACCCTGTTCAAGTTGTTGGAAAGCCTTTTCAACTTGATCTTTTCCTCGTACCTTCTGCCCAATGAGTTGACGCAAATCATTGAGTTTCTGTAATCCCCCTTCTGTTAGCTTTTCTGAATTTTTTTCAATGGACTTGCTGAAGGCAAGGGTAAGAATAGCAGCGGCAGTCAGAGGTTTCATCGGTTGTTGTAGAAAAAGGTTGATTGATGGTTTTTATTATAGAATTTTGTACTCAAAATCGACAACTAAAAAAGGGTAATTCATAAATTACCCCTACTGCATAACTATAAACGGTTATCAACCCTTCTTTTGCAAACAGTTAAACCATGCGTCCTTCGGCAAAACCAAACTGAACGTAATGTTGAGTTGCGGCACCCAAATCGTTCCCAAAGAAAGCCTGTAAATCAGCATTATTATTGAGATAACTCACCGGACTAAAAGAATCGGTTGAACGACCTTCGGCAATCCCAAAACGAACATAATGTTCCGTTGCAAACTCGGGATTAAAACCAAATACGGTAATTAAATCCTGATTTGATGCTAAATATCTCACCTCATCAAACGTATCTACAGGTCTATTTTCATTCATCCCAAACTGTAAATAATGTTGGTTCGCCGCCGCCAAATCAAACCCAAATACCCCCGCCAAATCAAGATTAGATGCCAAATATTGGGCGGGGTCAAAAACAAAATCCCCCGTTAACGGGTCTAAAACCGCAAGACCTTGTAAATTTAAGTTCGCATCATCGCCAATCATTCCCACGTTTGTCGCGGTACCCGTTGCCAAATCAACCGTGTACAACATAGAATTAGAAGCGGCAAAAGCGGTATTACTTCCATTCGGAGAAGAAGCAATATCAAAACCGCCCAAAGTATCAAAATCAAGCCCCAATTCTCCCACCGTGACTAAAATCCCGTCATTGGGTGGATTTTGCAAAACCAGGGTATTTAACAGCGTATCGATGTTATAAAGCTGTGTCGAAGTCGTTCCCGCAAAGGAATTGGTATAAGCAGAAGCGGTAACATTGGGATTAATACCCGCATTCACATCGCCCTGGGCGAAGGCTAACGTCCCGTCAACGATAACCGCACCGGTATCAACATTTATGCGAAAATCTTGGTCGTTATCTCCAACCAACCGCAAACGGTCGGCAGCCGGGTTAAAATCAAAACCGGAGATGGTACCGCCTTCAAAGGGTTGAGATAGGGTACTCGCCAAGGTAGCCACCCCACTGCTTGGGTCGATGGTGTAGAGATTGTTGGCGGTTGTCAAGCCGTAGATTAAACCGTTGGCGGGTCGGGTATCAATCCCCAGTAACGTTCCCTCAATCCCTGTAACTGCTATGGTTGTTACCTGTCCCGGATTGCTTGAATTAAAAATCAAAAGGGTATTGTTATCAGTTAAGGCTGCTAAATTTTCCATTTTAATCCTTTATCGAATTCTGTTGTAGTACATCCCTGGTTCGACTGTGAAGCTGTTTAAGTTTTGTATAGTCTAGCTTAACTTTTGTATAGTTTAACTTAATTTTATTACTTTAGATAGATATTGCTTGACAAAATAAAACTTTTATGAGTTTTTTCAACATTGATAATACACTCCTGGGCGGGTTCATGTAGGTTGTCTGTGGAAAAACAGTAATTTGGGAACGCGCCCCTACACTGTTGACTGTTGTTCACCCCAATAATAGAATTAACTAATGGGAGATCATATAAAAAAATCCCCCCCGTTTTATGGGAGGGAAATTGTACAGAAAATTCCGGTTATTTCTGAGGAATATTCGGGGCGGTAAATGACAACAAGTTTTGATTTTGTTGTGCAATAGGAGGATTATCTCCTAACGTCGGTACCGACTGACGAATTAAAGCGGTTAATTGCGTTGTAGTGGAATCATAGATTTGCGTGACAATCTTCGGATACAACCCAATTCCAATAATTGGCACCAACAAACAAGCAATTACAAACACTTCGCGAGGTTCAGCATCCACCAATTTTTCGTGAGAGGTTAACGCTTTGTTTTCCGGACCGTAGAGAATTTCTCGCAACATTGACAGCAGATAAATGGGCGTTAAAATTACCCCAATAGCCGCCAAGAATACGACCAAGACTTTAAACGTAGGGCTGTAAGCATCGCTGGTAGAAATGCCAATAAACACCATTACTTCTGCGACAAAGCCACTCATTCCCGGTAACGCCAACGACGCCATTGAACAGGCGGTCCACATGGCGAAAACCTTCTTCATTTTTAACCCGACACCGCCCATTTCATCTAACATTAAAGTATGGGTGCGGTCGTAGGTACAACCTACGAGAAAGAACAAACTCGCCCCAATTAACCCATGAGAAATCATTTGCAGCATCGCACCGCTTAACCCAATTTCGGTAAAGGATGCCATCCCAATTAAAACAAAACCCATGTGGGAAATTGAAGAATAGGCAATTTTTCGCTTCAGGTTTCGTTGGGCGAAAGACGTGAGGGCGGCGTAGATAATATTCACAACCCCCAATATAATTAAAATGGGTGCAAACGTCGCGTGGGCGTCGGGTAACATTCCCACGTTCATCCGTAGTAACGCATAACCGCCCATTTTCAGCAGAATACCCGCCAGCAACATATGGGCGGGGGCGGTAGCCTCTCCGTGTGCGTCGGGTAGCCAGGTGTGAAGGGGGAAAATGGGTAGTTTTACGCCGTAGGCAATCAGAAAGCCACCATACAGCAGTAATTCTAGTCTAATCGGAAAATCCTTGGCGGCGATCGCGGACATATCAAACGTTACAGTATCGCCGTAGAATGCCATCGTTAAGGCGCCAACCAGGATAAACAGCGAACCCCCTGCGGTGTAGAGGATAAACTTGGTTGCGGCGTACTGGCGCTTTTTCCCGCCCCAAATGGCTAAAATCAGGTAAACGGGTACCAGTTCAAGTTCCCAGGCTAGGAAGAACAGTAACATATCCTGAACGGCGAATACAGCTATTTGTCCGCCGTACATCGCCAGCATCAGGAAATAAAATAGCTTGGGTTTGAACGTCACCGGCCAGGCCGCTAAAATTGCCAGGGTGGTGATAAACCCGGTCAGCAAAATTAGGGGCATTGCCAGACCGTCGGCGCCGACAGACCAGTTTAAGTCCAGTTGCGGCACCCAGGCGTAGCGTTCAAACAGTTGTAAGCCCGACTTGTTGAAGTCGTACTCGGTACAAAAAGCATAGACAATAATAGCAAAGTCTATTAACCCAATCACCAAAGCATACCAGCGTACCGTGCGGCCGTCTTTGTCAGGAATAAACGGCACCAGCAACGCGGCGACAATGGGAAATAGAATAGTGGTGGTTAACCAGGGAAACTGTTCGAGATTCATGTCTGATGATACAATCAGTGCTAAGTTATTATAGATCCGCAAAATTTGAGTGATACCGCCTATACTTCACCTTTTCTTTAGACTTTAAACCGATTTTGTCCAAAGTTGAGGAATCGGATCTTGTTCTAAGATAGATAATCCAGGAGGCTGTTGTTCAATAAACGGCCATAACTGTACAATTTCTGTAAATTCTGGATCTTTTAGACACAACATTTCAACTTCCAATAACTTCTGGATTTTAGTTCTTTCTAATACAAATACTAATCCATCGAAAGGTGCAACATCTATGGTAATACCATTGCAACGTGTTTCCCAAAAATTAAATTTATAGCGAGTTGCATATTTCTTCCATCTTAAGCCAGTTGGTCTTTGATTATCTGATTTTAAAATACTGCTGACTTTTCCAGATAACCCTCTAAGACCTAAAACTGGATACTTGAGATAAACTGTAGGCAAAGAAGAATTATTGTAATATCAAGTCCGGTTGAATACCCATCAGAAAAGTGTGGGGTGATCGGGAGATTTTGACTAACAGATAATCTTGACTTTGTTTAGGGTTTCAATCCAAACCCTCGCACCACAACTGAGCGGATTATCGGGACGATAGACGACACGACATCCTCCCGGTATTTCTATAGTATCCCCATAAGTATTAGTCTGACCCTTTTTAACCGTAATTACTGGAAGTTGTTGCTGTTGTTTTTGATTTTGTCGAATTCTATGAGAGTTAACGTGAATAATGGTTTGAGCGGGCAATCTTGGATTGCGCCAACGGGGAGCGGGGCCTCTTGTACCTCGCTTAATAATGGGTTTGCCGTTAAAGAGGGGAATTAGCCACATCTTCCCGGTTTTATAGGCATCTTTGACTCGGCCTGCGCTCAGGAGAACTCGCAGTCGAGCGGTAGAGATTTTTAAAATCTGGGCTGCTTCTGTAGTACCGACTATCATTGGACTATTTTGGGACTATTTGGGAATCGCAATAGTTTTGACAACTGTATAACTCAATTATAAATGATCGGCCGATCAATAGTCAATGCTCTGGCTATTCGGTGTTCGGAGTAGCGCGGTTCGGAGTAGCGCCTGTTCACTGTCGGTGGTACTGGCGCAGCTCGTGCGGTGAGAGAGCGCGCAGGTCGGGGTCTCCCCAAGTGAGCGACTGGCTATCCCGTTGGGTCTTGGTGGTTTCCATCAAGGAGCGCTTGCCTTGCGGCTCGGCGGAGCTGAGTGGGCATTGCGTCCCACTTGACGGTTGAGTAGGGACAGAACCTGTACTTTTGGCTAGGTAAAAAACTGAACCATAGTTTGTTTCGGGGATCATTCTCGCTCCGATATAGTTGACATCGTAGGAAAGGGTCTGATGCTAACTAATGGAGAACTGTTATTCATCCTAATTAAAGTTCGGGGATTCCCCGAAGTGAAATCACTTCCCCCACCGCTCAAATTCAATGGTGAAAGCGAATTCCGGGTTTTGATTTTTAATGGGCTTGGGTGAAGTTCATCTTGATATTCTCAAGTCAACAGCGTTAGAAAAACTAAAAATTCAAGTAGAGGTTTGTAATATGAATTTAGATTTTGAACAGCTTCAAACATCCCATCAAGAATTGATTCGTCAATATGCAATTTTAATCACTGATATTTCAAGCACTCCTCACCGACCTTTTAACACTTTGAAAAAATACGTGTTTACAACATTCCGTGAAACCAAAGACTCTCTCAAAAGTTTGCATCAAAGCCCAATATTGGGCGGAGTCTCATCAATTTTTTTACAAAGTCCTATCGTCTTATTCTATGTATCAAATATGGTTTTTTTTTATTGGCACATTTCTAGTTTCAAACATTCCATATTTAAGCAAATTCCTTACTGGAGTAGCTGTTCATTCCCATATCAAGTCCAGGCTTGAACAAATCAAAGATGGTTACAGTATTTTATATTCTCGAAATCCTACCGAGCAGGATAAAACAAAAGATTGGATTAATAAGTCGATTGAAGAATGTAAAAATTTATCTTCTGCTATTAAATTTACTAGTTCCCAGATAATTAATATACTTAGATTACTGGTTTTTTCTGCTCCTATTATAGCCTTTATTAACAAAAATGTTTGGAGTAATTTTCTGGCTGATCATCCTTTTTTGGATTTTATTATTGTTAGTTTTGTATTGAGTCTATTTGGTATTTTGTTTTTTCCATTTGTTGATAAGCGCTTTATTTTTATCGGAAAGGACATTTACGGTTTAGAAAATAATTTATTTAACCAAATGAGTTTAACCAAAAAGAAAGAATTCTCTTGGGATTTATTAATATTAGCACTTGTTTCAATTTCTATTTTATATTCGAGTTTTAGGATTAATGCTCTATTGGAATACCTTGAGATTCCTGCTCTATTTCCACAACTGAACTATACCGATATAGTTTTTTCTGTATTAATAAATTCGCCTGCATTCATAACATTGTTTGTAGCTCGTAAACGACGTTAGTTATCCGAGGATAAAACTTTAAAGGGTGTTGCATTATTGAAGCAACCATTTAACAGTTAACCACAAAAATTTACCTGCAAGGAAATTCAAAAGGGAAATAGGTATTTTTTAGAACAGTCTAAATTATCCCCTATTCCCTTTTGGGTTGTTAACCTAACTAACTCCCGAGAACACCACAAAACCCAATACAGCCCCAAACACAATTAAGGCGTAAAATTGGGCGCGACCATTCTCAAAATACTTCAACCCTTCGCCAGATAACAGCGTGACCAAACCCGTAAGGTTAACGGCACCATCAACCACACGGAAATCAACTTCCATCACCTGACGGGCGAGACGGCGCAGACCTTGAACAAACAAGAAATCATTCAAGTCGTCAAGATACCATTTATTGAGAGAAAAGTTGTACAATGGCTTGATTTTCTCAGCGATCGCTTTCGGATCGATTTTATGGCTGAGATACATCAACGAAGCAATGGTAATCCCAATTAAAGCAATACCCACCGAATTTCCCGCCATAATCAGAAATTCAGTTAAATCAAATTCTGCCGCTTTTTCGAGAATTTGCGCTTCCGTTTCGCTGGGGGCGTGAATAAACTCCTCAAAATAATTTGCAAACGGAGTCCCCAACAACCCAATCAACATCGACGGCACCGCCAACGTCATCAACGGAATCGTCATCGCCCAAGGCGACTCGTGGGGGGAATCGCTGTGATGACCGTGACCGTGATCATCGTGACCGTGTTCCTCGGTTTCGGCGACCAACTCTTGAGGATTCATCGCACCGGGGCCAAAAGCATAATTGGGGCCGTTGGCTTCGGCTAACAGTTGTTGTTTAATCGTGGCATCATTGCCCCGGAAACCGCCTTCAAACGTGCTGAAGTACATCCGGAACATATAAAACGCCGTCATCCCCGCAGTTAACCAACCGACAACCCACAGGGCGGGATTGGCTTCAAAGGCATTACCCAAAATTTCATCTTTGGACCAGAATCCAGCAAAAGGAGGAATTCCACAAATTGCCAAAGTTCCGATCAAGAAACAAGCCGACGTAATGGGCATATATTTGCGGAGTCCGCCCATTAACCGCATATCCTGGGCTAAAACCGGGTCGTGTCCGACAACGGCTTCCATACCGTGAATAACCGAACCGGAACACAGGAACAACATCGCTTTAAAATAAGCGTGAGTCATCAGGTGAAACAGTCCGGCGCTGTAGGCACCCACGCCCATCGCCATCACCATGTAACCGAGTTGGGAGATGGTGGAATAGGCGAGACCTTTTTTGATGTCGTTTTGGGTTAGGGCAATAGTTGCACCCAGAAACGCCGTAAAACAGCCCGTCCAGGCGATCACATTCATCACAATGGGCAACCCTTCAAACACCGGATACATCCGGGCGATCAGGAATACCCCCGCAGCAACCATTGTCGCCGCGTGAATTAAAGCCGAAATCGGCGTCGGGCCTTCCATTGCGTCCGGTAGCCAGACGTGAAGGGGGAATTGGGCGGATTTGGCAACCGGGCCTAAAAATACCAAAATTGCAAATAGACTGGCTAAGGCAACGCTTAAACCGCCCGTTTCGACGAGATTTTCTAAGCGTTCACCCATCAAGTCGAAGTCAAAGGTGTTGGTGGCCCAAAATAAACCCAACATCCCCAATAACAAGCCAAAGTCACCGACACGGTTGGTTACAAAGGCTTTTTGGCAGGCGTCGGCGGCCGGTTTGCGATCGTACCAAAATCCGATCAGCAGGTAGGAACACATCCCCACCAGTTCCCAGAAGATGTAAACCTGGACTAAGTTCGGACAGATCACCAAGCCGAGCATTGAGGAGCTAAATAGGCTCAAGTACGCATAAAAACGCACATATCCCGGATCGTGAGCCATGTAACCATCGGTGTAAACCATCACCAAAAAGGCTACAGTGGTAACGATCGCTAACATGACCGAGGCGAGATGGTCAATGGTGTAGCCCATGCTGATGGTAAAATCACCTGCGGCTGCCCACTCGATCATGTGGGTGTAGGGTTCGTGGCCGTTGATTTGACTCCAGAGTATCGCAAAAGACATCACCATCGATCCTCCTAGCAGGGAGACGATGAAGACTGAACTTGCCGATCTGAGGCTGTTGGTGGCTCGACTGAATGAGATTAAGCCGATCCCCACAAACGTCGCCCCAAGTAAGGGCAATACTGGAATCAACCAAGCGTATTGATAGAGCAGTTCCATAAGATCTAGGGACTTTATCCTTCTTCACGAAGTTGTCAAAACTGTTGATAATTTTGACATAGACTTTCCCATTTCAGCTTAATGATCAACCTTTTTACAGACTATGAACTACACCCGCTCTAAACAGAGGGGAGCTTTTGACGCTTCTTTGCCCACATTTGCTTCATGCTTCCGCAGTCAGTAGGGATGTGCGACTCTGCGTCTTGCATAGGCTTGTTCCAAACCCCTCGCCCAAGTCAAACAAACTTGAGCGGCATTAACGTCTCGATCTTCGACATGAGCGCAATGAGAGCAATGATGAATCCTGTCAGCTAGCGTCTTGGGCGTTAACTCCCAGCAATTATTACAGCGTTGCGTTGGTTTCAATTGTTGGGTTGGAGCCTCCAAAAATACTCCACCCGCTTCGATAACTTTGTACTTAATTGATTCTCGAAGCATACCTATCGCAACGTCCAACAAATTGCGGTTTAATCCTGACTTCTGACGCTTTCTCTTGCTCCCCTTCTTCGCCTTTCTAGTCATACCTTTGATGTTTAGTTTCTCAGTAGCAACCAAGCTATTACCGCCAACCATTTGTGCCGCTACCTTGTGCGTCCAATCCTGTCTTTGATTGGCAACTTTACGCTTAACCTTGTTGATTTGAGCCTGACATTTCTTCCAGCGCCGAGAAGCTTTAACCTTGCGTTTTTCGGGTTTCCGTTTGCGCCTCAATCTCTTTGAAAGTTGTGTAACTTTCTCCTGAGATTGCTTTAGAAACTTGGGCGATTCTATTAACTCCCCGTCACTGGTGGCAATGGCAACTTTAGAGCCAAAATCTAACCCAATTGCACCAATGCCAGTTTGCCTACCCGGACAGCATTCAACGGTTATGGACGCATACCATTTATTGCTTCTCCAAAAGATGGTACAGGTTTTAGGAATCCCCCAAGTTCTCGCCTTACCCCGAATTTGCAAGATGATACCCAAGTCCCGAAGATTTAGATATCCGTTTACTCCGTTATTGGTGGTTATTCTCCAACTCTGTTTATTGGGGTAGTCCCACCCAGAGTATCGGCGAGAGGACTTAAATTTTGGGTATTTACCCAACCCTTTGAAAAAACGTTTAAACGCAAAATCAACCCTCTTTAAAGTTGCTTGCAAGGTCTGCGAACCGAGTTTTTTGTACTCATCCCAAACCTCTTTAAACTCAGGGAGTGAGTTCTGCTGTTCAAAATAATCAACGGAATGGTTAAACTTCTGGTATTGTGTCTTTCTATTGGCAACCGCAGCATTATATAGACAGCAGTGCATTCGTCTCGCCCAATGTAACTGGGTTTCTTGCTGACGTGTTGGGTAAAGTCTGTAAGTAATTCTACGTGTTACCATCTTAGGTATTATAGCATTTAAGATTGGCGTAAAGTTAGCCGGAGAAACTTTCAATGAACAAAGAGATTAATCTTGATGTTGAAACCATCGATCGCATTGTCGAAATGGCTTGGGAAGATCGAACTCCTTTTAATGCGATCGAAATCCAATTTGGTTTGAAAGAAAAAGATGTAATTGCGTTAATGCGACGAGAAATGAAACCCTCAAGCTTTAGGATGTGGCGAAAGCGAGTCAGCGGACGCAGTACAAAACATCTCGCCAAACGAGACTTTGAGAAAGGTCGCTTTAAATCCTACAATCAAAAAACATAAGCGGTAGGGGCGGGTTTTGAACAGTGACCAGTTATCAGTGATCAGTTATCAGTGATAACAGTTTACAGTGACCAGTTATCAGTGTTCACTCTTGACGAGACTAAAAAACCCGGTTTCTTCTACGGCGCACGGACTTCTTCGCGATCTGTGTTGTAAAAGAAACCGGGTTTTTGGCTGATACCTCCGACGAACGCACACCGCTATAAATTAGGTCAGAACCCGCCCCTACAACAGGGGTTACTGTAACCCGATCGCTGAAAAACTGGTTACTGGTTACTGGTTACTGTAAACTGTAAAAAAAGCACCCAGAAAGATTTGGGTGCAATTTTAATATTGGATTGAAATTTAAGGGAATTAGGCTTCTAAGGTGAGATATTCATGGGTAGACAGAGACACAGAAGCAGATCGATTTTGATAACTGTGCATAAACTCATCGAGAGTCCGGCGCAGATCTTCGCGTCCGTGAAAATGTTCGAGTCGATGTAACTCTTGACCGTTGGCGAATAAAATCAGCGTGGGTAGAGTCTGAAGGCGGTAGGTACTCGCCAGTTTAAGACTTTGATCGGCATTGACGCCAACCAGTTTCACCTGATCTTGCCAGTTGGTTTGAAATTGTTGCAACTGAGGAACGATCAGCCGACACAACCCACACCAAGGCGCCCAAAAATGAACCAGAACCGGAATAGAGGAACCCAAGACCTCTGTAGGAAAATTTGGCTCGCGAATTGAAAGCAGCATAATCTTGGAAGTTTATTATTAATGAACGTTTAATATCTCTGGGATCATGCTACCAGGCTATGTTACTTGTGGCACCAATCAAAAGTGGATGAGCTTGCCACAACAAGATAACGAAAACCGCAACACCCAGATAAGACCAGCGGACAAACTCTTGCCACTGCAAAGTTTGACGACCCTGAAGAATTGCTAAAAAGGGTATCACAGAAGTGCGATCCCGAACTGCATCAAATGCTTCACCATAACGCGCTCTCATGCGCTTGTCGCCGTGCCAAACTGCAAATAGGTGATGAGCTACCAAACCGACAGACGTCACCAGCGTGAAGCTTGTACCGAGCCAGAGCGTGTGAGCGACGCACCAGATCACCTGTCCCACCATCTGAGGATGGCGGGTAATGCGAATGATGCCGGTTTCGTAGAGATGAACCTGGGGCTTTTCAATGGCGGCAATTTCCAACAGGTTGAAAGTCGCCGGATACAGAAACACAAACGATAAAGCCGATAAACCCCACACAATAGGGATCACAACCGGATACTGTTGAACCTGCCACAGTTGTAGCCCGTCATAACGGTGATTGAAAAAATAAACAATCAACACCACCGCCAGGGGTAAACTGACCAGCGCAAACAAAATCCGATAGAGTCTGGGGCCGATTTTTTGTTCCCCCCAAGGACGCAGGGCCGCCAAACCGCTGTGGGCGATCGCAAAGCTCAACAGCAACCCCAACATCACAAAATGGCTCGATGTTAGCCATTGATCCACCATTGTCACCTCTTCAGTCGATAATAAAGTTAACTTCAATACAGATCATCCCGCAGTATGCTGAAAGAACTTGATCCCCTCTTATTTTCCCTTAAAGCTCCTCTGGCCTGTTGAGGTGAAGTCTTATGTCTGACCTGCCATTCACACTAGACCAATTACGCATTCTCAAAGCGATCGCGGAGTACGGAAGCTTCAAGCGGGCGGCTGATAGCTTATATGTCTCACAACCGGCGATCAGTCTTCAAGTGCAGAACTTAGAACGACAGCTTGATGTTCCTTTGTTCGATCGAGCCGGACGTCGCGCCCAACTGACAGAAGCGGGTCATCTCCTCCTGAGTTACGGTGAGAAAGTCCTGTCACTGTGTCAGGAAACCTGTCTGGCCATCGAAGATTTACAAAATCTTAAGGGAGGTACGCTGATCGTTGGGGCTTCTCAAACCACAGGGACTTATTTGCTCCCCCGGATGATTGGATTATTTCGGCAAAAATACCCGAGCGTTGCGGTACAGTTACACGTTCATTCCACACGTCGCACCGCTTGGAGTGTGGTCAACGGACAAATTGATTTGGCGATTGTCGGCGGTGAAATTTCTGCTGAACTGGCACAATCTCTCGACATTATGCCCTATGCTCGCGATGAACTGGCTTTAATTGTCCCGGTTTCTCACCCTTTCGCCGAACGGGAACAGATCGCCCAAGAAGATTTATATCAGCTTCAGTTCATCACTCTGGACGCTCAGTCTACAATTCGTCGGGTGATCGATCAAGTCCTCACTCGTGCGGGTATTGACACGACTCGTCTTAAAATTGAGATGGAGTTAAGTTCGATTGAAGCGATTAAAAATGCAGTTCAGTCCGGTTTGGGTGCGGCTTTTGTCTCCACCTCGGCGATTGAAAAGGAATTAAACATGGGGGTGCTGCGAACGATAAAAATTGATCGGGTGATTATTACTCGGGTTCTCTCGGTGATTTCTAATCCTCATCGCTATCAATCGAAAGCGGCTGAAGCTTTTGTTAGAGAGATTTTACCGGGTTTTTCTACCCCCGGTTTGGGTAAAGATGACCTAGATTTTCAACCCTCAGAACCGGCAGAGGTGTTACCCAATTCCTCTGTTGTTCCCTCGGAGTTGAGCGAAAAAAAACTCTAGGTTGACCTGAGTCTCAATTATCGATCTCATGGGCAACGGTTAACAAGCTATTGGCTTGAATGGAAACATTTTTAACTCCAATTCTAAACTTCCAAGGCTTTGTTTGCCGTTGTGCATGATCGGTAATTTGGGTATTGTTGAATATTGAATATTAAACCATTACCTAGAAAAAATCATGTCAGATGTTCCGTTCACCCTAGACCAATTACGCATACTCAAAGCGATCGCGGCTGAGGGAAGCTTTAAGCGGGCGGCTGATAGTTTGTATGTCTCACAACCTGCTATCAGTTTACAAGTTCAAAACCTGGAACGACAGCTTAATGTTCCTCTTTTCGATCGCGGAGGACGTCGGGCAAAATTGACTGAAGCTGGACATCTCCTTTTAAGTTATGGTGAAAAAATCCTCAGTTTGTGTCAAGAAACTTGTCGCGCTATTGAAGATCTGCAAAACTTACAGGGGGGGACTCTGATTGTTGGCGCTTCTCAAACAACGGGTACTTATCTCCTTCCCCGCATGATCGGACTGTTTCGCAAGCAATATCCCGATGTCGCCGTACAGTTGCACGTTCACTCGACTCGACGCACCGCTTGGAGTGTTGCCAACGGTCAAATTGATTTGGCGATCATTGGCGGCGAGGTCCCTCCCGAACTTCACGAGTCGATCACCGTTCAGCCTTATATTGAAGATGAATTGGCTTTGATTTTACCTGTTTTTCATCGCTTTGCTAAACAAGAGAGTATTCAAAAAGAAGACCTTTATAAGTTACAATTTATCGCCCTCGATTCTCAATCGACCATTCGCAAGGTGATCGATCAAGTTCTTTCTCGTTCTAATATTGACCCCCGCCGTTTGCAAATTGAAATGGAATTAAACTCGATAGAAGCCATTAAAAATACCGTTCAAGCGGGTTTGGGTGCGGCTTTTGTCTCGACTTCTGCCATTGAAAAGGAGTTGCAAATGGGCGTTCTTCATCAGGCGAAAATCGAAGGGGTTATTGTTCGGCGGATGTTATCTGTAATTGTTAATCCAAATCGTTATCAGTCCAAAGCCGCAGAAGCTTTTAGTCGAGATATCTTACCTCAGTTTTCCAGTCATCCTTTGAATTTAACTCGTGAAGAATCGGTCTCTCAATCTTAAGTCTCTGTTCGCGGTTTCCCCTCTTTTCAACAGCCGACAATCTTAAATTTTTGTTACAAGCGCTCAAACCCGGCTCTCGATCTCGAAAAATCGCTCAAAATTTCCGTCTTTTGATCTCCAGTTACACTTTTTCTCCCTCAAACTGACATAAAATTTGGATGTGACTCTGAAATGATAATAAGCACCAAGTGACAAGGAGCGACGCTCGATCAGCCACTCATCATCTCTATGAACATTTTCTGTACTCGTCCTGGCTGTCCCCGTCCTGATAACGTCTTTGCTGACCTCAACGAGATCACCTCTCTCAAAACAGCCCAGCAAAAGTATTGTACAGCTTGTGGGATGCCTCTGATTTTAGATGGTCGTTATCTACCCGAACGCCTACTCGGTAAAGGCGGCTTTGGAGCGGCTTTTTTGGCTTGCGATCGCCGTTCTCCGACTTTGCGAAAGTGCGTGGTCAAACAGTTTCAACCCGCTAATGATCTGACTCTCTCTCAGCTAGAAACTGCACAAAAACTCTTTGAACGCGAAGCGGTGGTTTTGGATCGTTTGGGAAATCAACACCCTCAAATTCCCAATCTTCTCGCCTATTTTCCTTTGGAATGTTCGGGCTGGAATTCTTCTGTAAATCAGCAATTTTTCTATATCGTTCAAGACTATATCGACGGTCAAGATTTAGAAGCCGAACTCGCCGATCAAGGTCGATTTTCTGAAAACAAAGTGCGGGAAGTTTTAGAAGAAATTTTGAATGTTCTTCAATTTGTTCACGATCAAGATGTTATTCACCGCGATATTAAACCTTCTAATATTATGCGCGATCGCCAGGGTCGTCTTTATTTGCTCGATTTTGGCGCCGTTAAACAGGTGACTCAACAACAGGGAAGCCGTTTGGGAACATCTACCGGAATTTTTTCGATGGGATATGCTCCCCCGGAACAAATGCGGGGTCATAATGTTTTTCCTTCGACGGATTTATACGCTTTGGCTGTAACTTGTATTGTTCTACTCACCGGAAAAGATTGTCAAGAACTTTATGACAGTCATAAAGGTCGCTGGAATTGGAAAAATCAAACTCAAGTTTCTAATTCCCTAGCTTATATTTTAGACAAAATGCTTCAGCCTACACCGAGCGATCGCTTTGCTTCAGCAGAACTTGTTCTTAAGGCTTTAAATCCTCCGCCTTCACCCCCTCCTATTCCTCCTTTACCGAAGCTAAAAATTCAGCCGATTTCTCCTATTTCTGTTCAACCTAAAACCTCAATTCAAATTCAGACTTTCGCTCCCGCTCCCTCTCCTTCCCCCGCTCCCTCTCCTCCCCCCGCTCCCCCCGCTGTTTCTACTCCCCCCGCTCCCCCCGCTTCTTTTCAAACAATAAATCTGTTAAAAGCGGCTGCATTTACGGGTTTTGAAATTACTTTATTAAGAATTGCTGTAAATGGTTTACTCGGGGGTTCTTTTCCGCTTTTGGTTTTAATTCTTGGCGGTACATTTGGAGGATTAGTTTTTGCTCAATATCGCCGTTGGATAGAAACCAAAGAGCAAATTGTTTTAGCTCTATTTTCCCTGGGTCTAGTGATATTTATTCCTTTATTCGGACAAGGTATTCCGTTCTCTGCTGTGATAATTTTTCCGGTTTTAGCCGCTTTAGGTGGTGTGGCTGCTGCGGCTTTATTTCGGTTGATTTATTTAATTCTCTATCGTTTTTTGTGAGCGCAATTTTAAAAGTCAATGTGATCAGGTAAACGGTGAAAAATTAACCTAATAAATCGAGTAAATAAATCCAAATTCCATTATTCTAAATTGTCGTTATCGGTGCAAAAGTTTATGTCTAAAATGTCCAATCAAAAAGAACTAACGACTCTCGCCTTAGCTTTATTAATTAGCGGAAGTTTACTCGGAGTTGGATATTGGTTGTTTACCCGTTCAAACAATATTAATCTTTCTCAAACTGCTGTTGAAGGTTCATCTTCCTCTCAAACTTCAAGATCTATTCCCCCAGTTGAAAGTTTAATCAGTCGGGGAGAAAAGAGTTTAATTCCCAAGTCTGTCCCCGATGAAAAACAAGCCGGTTTAACCGCTTTAGCGTCGAGAAATTATCAAGAAGCCGTCAGGAATTTTGAAGCTTCACTGCAAAGCAATCCTAACGATCCCGAAGCTCTAATTTATCTCAATAATGCTCGCATTGGCAAGGAAAAAGCCTATACAATGGCTGTGGCTGTTCCCATCGGAGATGCCAACTCGCTCGGAACTGCGGAGGCAATTTTACGAGGGGTAGCCCAAGCCCAAAATGACATTAACCGACAAGGTGGAATTTTTGGAACTCCTCTAAAAGTGATAATAGCAGACGATAAAAATAACTCAGAAGTTGCTGAAAAAATAGCGGAAGATTTGGTTAAAAACAATGAGATTTTAGGGGTGGTCGGTCATTATTCGAGCGGGGTTTCTTTGGCGACTGCACCTATTTATGAAGGGGGAAAATTGGTGGCAATTTCGCCGAGTAGTACCTCGGTTCGTTTATCAACTGCGGGAGATTATTTGTTTCGGACCGTCCCGAGCGATCGCTTTGCGGCTAATCGACTGGCTGAACATATGATACAGGAACTCTACCAACAAAAAGCGGTTATTTTTTATAATAGCCAGAGCGCTTACAGTCAGTCGCTCAAAGATGAATTTACCACTGCGGTTTATAGTGATGGGGGAGAAGTGGTTAATGTTTTTGATCTGTCTGATCCTAACTTTAATGCGTTTAAAAGTTTAGATAGCGCTCGCGAACAGGGAGCCAGAGCCATTTTGATCGTTCCGGATTCTCCTACTTTAGAACAAGCCTATCAGGTGGTGCGAGTCAACCGCAAACAATTGCCTATTTTAGCGGGAGATACCCTTTATCAACTTGACACTTTGAAGGTGGGCGGCGATAGTGAAGGGGTAATCGTTGCAGTACCTTGGCATATTATTGGCGGGGAGTCGGAATTTACAAAACAAGCGGCTCAACTGTGGAAAGGGGATGTAAATTGGCTGACGGCGATGGCTTATGATGGAACACAAGCGTTAATTGTCGGTATTCAAGAGCAACCTTCCCGAAGCGGAATTCAACAGGCGCTTTCCGGGTCGAATTTTTCCACCAAGGGAGCAACCGGTGTTGTCAAGTTTTTACCGTCTGGCGATCGCAATCAAACGGTACAATTGGTAGAGGTGAAACCGGGTAATCGTTCCGGGGTTGGCTATGACTTTGTTCCTGTCCCCTGAGGGGTCGCTCTGAAAATTATTTCAGAGGGGGGTTGACAAAACGGAAAAAAGCTATCACAATAGTAACTTGTGCATTAAATAAAAAAGCGGAACTGGCGGAATTGGTAGACGCGCTAGATTCAGGTTCTAGTGTTCGCAAGGACTTCCGGGTTCAAGTCCCGGGTTCCGCATTTAGCCGAAAAGGTGGAGAATCAATCCACTTTGTTGTTCTCCGTCTCGGATCACTGTTATGTTGACCAGCGTTCAAAATCCCCTGATTAAAAATCTTCGCAAATTGCAGCGAACCAAGGGGCGGCGAGAACAACAATTATTTTTGTTAGAAGGAACCCATCTGATCGAAGAAGCGCTGGCGACGAAATATCCGCTTCTGACGGTCTGTTATACTCCCCAATGGCAAGATCGTTATCCGAGTCTGTGTCAACGGGTTTGTGAAGTCGCCGACCGCAGCGAACAAGTCAGCGAACGAGTCTTACAAGCGATCGCCACAACCGTTAACCCCGACGGAATTATCGCCACCGCACCCCGTCCTCAACCCCAGACTGTCGGTATCACTCAGATCGGACTCGCCCTGGAAACGGTACAAGATCCGGGAAACTTAGGAACGATCATTCGGACAGCCGCCTCCGCCGGCGCCGACGGGTTATGGTTGAGCGGTGATAGCGTCGATCTCGATCATCCCAAGGTATTAAGAGCCTCGGCGGGGGCGTGGTTTCGGCTGCCGATGGCGGTTTGTTCAAATTTAACCGAGCAACTGGCGATCGCTCAACAGCAGGGAATTGCGATCGTTGCCACTTTACCCGATGCAAGTTTAACCTATTGGGAACTGGACTTTAAGCAACCGACTATAATTATTTTAGGCAACGAAGGCGCCGGTTTATCCGAAAGTCTGATTGGACTGGCCGATCGCCAGGTTCAAATTCCCTTATCTGGGGGAGTTGAGTCTTTAAATGTCGCCATTTGTGCGGCTTTGATGTTGTACGAAGCCAAACGACAACAGCAAAACGGAACTTATGGTAGATAAGACCAGAGAAACCGGGTTTCTCAAGAAAAACTCTAGGCGATTAAGCTAAACAGCAGTCCCAAGAAACCCGGTTTCTGATATTCGGCTTTGAGGGCGATCAAGTCTACCTTCGCGCTAAGAATCTGGAGGTTGAGGAGATTTATTTTCTAGATATTGATCGATATCGGCGATCGCTTCTTCTAAAGCAGAGAGATCGATCGGTTCGGGGGGAGGATTTTTAGAGGTTTGGCGTTTTTGGGAAGGAGTGGGTGGGGGTGGGGTGGGTTGAGACTCGGATTCTTGAAAAGTTTCCAGCAATTGTTTTTCAAACGAGTTGAAAAAGTTTTCCGCCGCATGACGGCGCAGATCTCGCGGCTTTTTCTCGTCCATAGTGGGGTGACTCCTTGAGTATTCAACAACAGGGCTTGATTTTTGAGCTTAGTTCACAACAATAAACCACTCAACCGGAAAAAAACAGTAGAATGCACTTATCCGTCACGGTTGCGATGAGATTAAACATCACCTTGAAGCGTTACTGTTGCTTTAATCTGCCCATACGGTAACACCTGCACCCCCATCTTGTTGAGTCAAATTTGACTGCGATCGCTGTGTATAAGTTTATCGTCGGCGATCGAGACCGTTACAGAATTGTTTGCTGTTGAAATGTCGATCCGATCTGCTGTTTTTTTGAACAGATTCTGCGGAAGTCCCTACCCGATCGCGTCAGCGGGTTTGGGTAGTTCACAGAATTTGAGATAAAAACTTTTTGGTGCGTTCTTCTTTAGGATTACTAAAAAAGGCGTCGGGCGTTCCTTCTTCGACCAATACTCCATCGGACATCAAGACAACGCGATCGGCGACTTCTCGCGCAAACCCAACTTCATGGGTAACACAAACCATCGTCATTCCTTCACCGGCGAGGGTTCGCATCACATCTAATACTTCTCGCACCATTTCCGGGTCTAAAGCCGATGTCGGTTCATCAAACAGCATAATTTTCGGTTGCATTGCTAACGCCCTGGCGATCGCCACCCGTTGCTGTTGACCTCCCGATAACTGTCCGGGGAATTTTTTCGCCTGTTCGAGAATACCGACCCGTTCTAACAATTGTAACGCCACTTCTTCGGCTTTGGCTTTCGGCCAGCGGCGCACCCAAATCGGCGCGAGGGTGACATTTTGTAAAATGGTCAGATGGGGAAACAGGTTAAACTGCTGAAACACCATCCCCACTTCCCGGCGTATTTCTTCAATATTTTTCAAGTCGTGGGAAAGGCTAATTCCATCGATGAGAATGCTTCCCTGCTGAAATTCTTCTAAAGCGTTAAAGGTGCGAATAAAGGTGGATTTTCCCGATCCCGAAGGTCCCATAATGACGACGACTTCACCCCGTTTAACGGTGAGACTGACTCCTCGTAAAACATGGAAATGGTTGCCATACCATTTATGAACATCTGTCGCGATAATGGCTGCATTATCAACGGGGGACTGGGTATGAGTTGCGTTTGTATAGGTTTTTGTCATGTCTGCTTTGTTTGATTTTTCAGGGTTTAGGGTCAGTTATCAATATTATTAAGGGTCTGTCGTCGTTTGTCACCAATAAAATTGGATGGTCAAATTCTATTTGACGTTCATATATTCATTGTATGCGCTTTTTTGTCTTTTCTGTCTGAGGGATGAATCAACCGCAGGATTTACAGAAGACGACAGGCAACAAGATATAATAATATATCAGTAGCCTAGCCGAATTTTATCAGGAGGCGACCGATGTTAGAACTTATCCCCACAGGTAGCGATCGAGTTGTTGGTTTGCATATTCAAGGAAAAATCGAAACCGCAGATTTTGACAAGGTGATTCAAAAAATCGAAAACCAGTTAAAATTCCATCCGAAGTTGAGAATTTACGCCGAAATTGAAAGTCTCGAAGGAATGTCACCGCAAGCAGTTTGGAAAGATCTTAAATTCACGTTTCAACATTTCCACGACTTTGAACGAGAAGCGGTTGTTTCTGACAAACGATGGTTAGAAAAATGGGGTAATTTCAGTAATAAACTGTTTTCGAGTATTGAGGTTAAACATTTTCATTTTGACCAAAAACAACAGGCTTTAGAATGGGTTAAAGGTTGATTTTTTCGAGGGCTTTGTAGGGGCGGGTTCCGAAACAATTGTTAAATCTAACAGATAATTTCTGTAAACCCGCCCTACCCAAACAAATATGTTGGCAAAAACTAATGGTTAAATCTAACAGATAATTTCTGTAAACCCGCCCCACCCCAACACATATTTTGCCAAAAACTACGCTATTTTTGGGATTTTTCGTTGGTGACGGGGCGGGTTTATTAAAATTAATTCTGAGAAAACAACCTCAACTCGAACCCGCCACTACAGAATTGCAGTCAATCATCAAACCAGAATAAAACCCGTAAAAAAGCGATCAGCTTGGGGATTCTCCAGGTTGATCGACAACATCTGTTTTTTTGCTAAGATTAGTTGTTAAACTCTTGAGAGTATCCGCCATTTCCTCCGGTTTTCCAGAGAGAGGAAAGAACAAAATACTCTTAACTTCCGGGTTGTTAACTAATTCTTCTAAACGATTAAATTGTCGTTCAGTAATTGAAATTCCATCATTGGCTTCTACATATTTTAGTTCGTCATTAAAATTCTCTTCACCATAAACTTGAATAAACACCCGATCAACTCCCCAAGTTTCCCAGTCAGCCGCAAAATATCGTTTCGCCCAATAGGGGTTATGATGACAAATATCAAAACTCACATTGGGATTGGCCGCTTTCATCTGTTTAATCGTATTTTTGACAAAATTAGTTAATTTCAATGTCCGGTCAACTTTACCCGGTAATTCGGCATGATATCCTAAATAATCATCCCATTGAACCGCATCAATTTTTGGGTATTTTTTTACAAATTCTACCACAATATTGGTAAAAAACTCGGCGACTTCGGGATTGCCAATATTGAGAACATAATGATCGACTCCCGGATGGGTTCGATCAATTCCAGCAACGATCCAACCCCGTTCAACCGCTAAATCAAATGCTGGACTATCTTCGTCTATTTTAATTCCTTTTTCAAAGTAAGCATGAACTTCCATTCCCTGTTTATGGGCTTCATCAATTAACCAATCAAGCCATTGTTCTCGAAACTGATTCGGACAACTTTTATAACCCAAAGTTGCCTGCATAACCTCGCTATTGTACATTGTACAAGCATTTCCCCAAACTCCATGAATTATCGTATTAATTCCTTGTTTTTTATAGTAACGAACTCTTTCTCTAATTGTTTGTTCGCTGGCGTTATTTGTCACTTGATAGCGACTCAAATATATACCCCGAATCTCTTTTTTCTCCCAAGGGGTTTGAGGGGATGGTGATGGCGTTGGTGTTGTTTTGGGTACATCTTGCTGCGGGTTATTTTCAGGATTTTTAGCTTGAGGAGAAGGAGTAGGAATGGGGGCTGATTTTTCAGCTTGAGAGGGTGATGGGGTTGGCGTTGGTGTTGTTTGTTGTACGGGTTGCTGTGGGTTGGGTTTAGAATCAGGTGTTGGAGGAAAAGGTAAAGAACTCGGGGTAGGATTGGGCTTGATTTCCTCGGGTTTAGAAGCATTTAAAAAGGGAATATTCGCTGTTAAATCATTCGGTAAAAAGCGAGTGATGTCTATATGTTCTCGCTGCGTAAACAACCAACATCCCCCACCTAACATCAGCAAAATTACAGAAAAGGGAATACTTCCGCATCCACATCCACTGGGTTCTTTTTTTGGGCGTGACATAATTTTTTAGAAATAGTAGGGTGCTTGAGAAGCAGTGAAAGCAAGATATTTGTAATTTGAGAAACCTGACAACTTGCTCCCCAACTCTAGTTTAACAGTTTTGATGCTTCTCCCGCTATTTCTTAACGCCTGTGAGTTAGCAATTGTTTGGTTTTTGCCAATTTGACCCAACCGGGATATTCTGTCATCAATAAATCATAAAGTTGTTGATCGCCAATTGACTCGGGGTCTTCTAAACTGAAAAAGTCGGCATTATCAATATAACGACCGCTCATGTTATCCAGTTCTTCTAGAAAGGTAAAATCACTCGCAAACGCTTTGGATAGCCAACCGAAAAAACCCTCTCCTTTTACATCTTTTCGCGACTTCCCAATTGCCATAAATTGCCAGAAAATTGGTTCAAATGAAGACCACTGAATTTGTTCTTTTGTCTCGGCTTCATCCATTGTCGCCCCATCGGTGACAAACATTACATAGACGGGTTCATTGGCGGTTAAAGGTTGGTTGCGACTTATTCCTTTTCCCTCGGGAAAATAGAAATTTCGGATCATTTTAATCGCTTTTCCATAATAAGTTCCGCCTTCGAGCGGATATTCTTTCTGTATATCGGCGATAAAGTTTTTGAAGTTATAAATGCTCATTTCATCAACGGTATGAGCTTGATTTCCAAATAAGAAAATATCAATCGCCCCATTATCATCAAACTGACATCCTAAAGCCAGGATTTTTTCCGCCAACCGTTGAATTTTTCCCGATGAATACAGAGAATTCATTGACCCGGAAATATCAAGGCACAGGGCTACTTTTGCTTGGTGATTTGTCAGGTCTTTCTTTTCTAGCGAAATCTGTGCTTTTTTGGTCAAATATATGAGTTTAGGGGCTTCTTTTTCCAGTTTTTCGAGTGAAATTGCCATTGTTTTATCCTCGTTATTATCTGCTAATAAATTGTTAACACCCCATTTGATATGATATCCGGTTGATTAATTCTGTGATCGGGTGGGGCGGGTTTATCTTAATCTCGTAGTAGTTGTTAAAGATATTATAGAACCCGCCCCTTTGAGCGGATTATTAATTAGTCGGATATCATATAAATTCTCGTCTGTTTGGGTTAAAGAGAAGCTTATTTTTTTTGAGAAGCTCCTCTTTAATTTCAGTTAATTTTCTTAGATTTTCTCTAAGAAGCGTATTTATCTACAAAGTTTTGTAAGCCGGAGTTATAGCCTTCTCCTACGGCTTGAAATCTCCACTCTCCATCTTTTTTATAAAGCCGACCAAACTCAAGAGCCGTTTCTCGCGAAAAATCTTCTTCGAGTTCATATTTGGCAATTTCTTGTTGGGTCGTTTCATCGTAAATTCTGATAAAAGAATTGCGAACTTGTCCAAAGTTTTGACGTCTGGTATCGGCTTCGTGTATCGTCACAATAAAGATGATTTCTTGAACCGCAGCTTCGACTTTTGTTAAATCAATTTGAATGGTTTCATCATCCCCGCCGCCTTCTCCGGTTCGGCTATCTCCGAGATGTTTAACCGAATCATCTGGCGACTGTAAGTTATTGTAGAATACAAAGTATTTTTCGTTAGGAATTTTTCCATTTCCTCCTAACATAAAAACCGAAGCATCCAAGTCAAACGCTGCACCGGTATCGGTGGCGTTTATATCCCATCCCAAACCTATCCCGGCTGTTTTTAATCCGGGTGCTTCTTTGGAGAGATTGATTCTTTCACCCTTGCTTAAATTAATTGCCATAATTGGATGTTAACTCTACTTTTTCATATTGTGGCATATTGAATGACTTAATAGAGCAATTATTAATTTTTGTAATCCGATTATTTCCAGAAATAGGTTTTGAATAATCAACAGAAGGATCACGGCTTTTGTTCCGCCCATCTATTGAATTCATTTGATTTCATAAAATTAACTCTATTGTAGGATGTGTTACCCGGAACTGACACATCCTACCATTTAAAAATTGATGCGTTACGTGTAACTAAACCATCATACCTTTAATGTTCAAACCAAGCTTTCATTTTTCCGGGGTTTAATAAACCGTGCGGATCGACTTGTTTTTTAAACTCTAATTGTTCAACATTAATCGTTTTCATTCCCCCATCTTCTAAAATATAGGTGTGAGGATTAAAAATCAAAACCCCGTTATCTTCGTGATAGCGAATAATCTCATTTAACCGTTCTTCGCTGGTAAAACGAACCACTTGTAACGCTGCGGGAAGCATTTGTCCTTGGGTTCTTAAAAACTCCAAATGCAGCATCACTTCATCCCCAAAATGGTGATAGAAATGTTCTAGGAGTTTGAAGTCGGGATCGGGAGGAAATAAGGCTTGTAAATAGGTTAAAGACGGGTCGGCGCTGCGGGCGTGTAACGTGGTATGATTCCAAGTATATTCGATAACGGTTGTGCCTTTATTCGCTTCTTGGGCGGATTTTTGATAGCAAATTTCGCCGTTAAATTGTCGGACTAAATCTTGAAACGGTTCTAAACTTGGTTCGGCAATAATTAACAATGCACAATGTTTTCCCTCGGGAATAACCTCTCGAAATGCGGCAAAATAAGAGGGAATGGGCGACGCACAAATACAAATTAATTTTTTGATTATTCCATCGGAATTCCCCAGGGCTTGACCAAAACGAGCCGAACTCATAAAATCATCAAAGGTAACAATGAGTTCCGCCCAAGGATAGGCGGGGGCGAGGGGAATTTCTAACCCGGTAATAATGCCATTTGTACCGTAAGCGTGGTTAACTTTCTGCACATCATCCCCCCTCAATTCTAACACGCGAGGTTCATCTTCCATCGTAACTACACGCACCGCTTGCAGATTTCCGCGATCGCGTAATTGTCCGTAATTAATAGAACCAATTCCGCCACTTCCGCCCCCAATAAACCCGCCAATAGTTGCGGTTCGATAAGTTGAGGGAACCATGCGTAATTCCCAACCTTGTTCGCGGGATTGTTTGTCAAAGGCGGCTAATTTTACCCCCGGTTCGACGGAGGTTAATCCGGGTTTTATCCAGTTGATTTTATTCATTTTGGATAAGTCTAAAACGATTCCGCCTTCTAAGGGGACGCACTGTCCGTAATTTCCGGTTCCCGCCCCCCGAACCGTGAGGGGAATTTGGTGTTGAACGCAAATTTTTGCGACTTTTAAGACTTCGGTTTCGTTGACGGGACGAACCACTAAATCGGCGATTTTATCTTGTAATAACGGTTGTAAAATCGGGCTAAAATGATAATAATCTTGGGAGAGTTTGGTCAGTTGGTTGCGATCGCGAATTAATTCGAGTTCGGAGAGTTCGCTACAAATTCCATCCCAGTCAATGTTTTGCGTGGTTGCGGTCATAGTATTTTTTCTCTAGAATTTAGATCCTTTCAGAAAATTGTCACTTTTTAATAATAAAAAACATTCGGGGGGTTTTTACCCCCCAACTAAACAGTTTACTTCAACAAGGCGATCGCCCGTTTAACACTCTCGGGAAAAATCACCACTAAACTTCCTTCGGAAGCTTCCGCCAAAGCGGTTTGAATCGCTTGTGTTTCATCCAATATTTCTTTATAATGAAACTGAGGTTTTTCCTGACAAATTCCCTCCCGAATTAAACTCGCCGCTTCTCCGCGAGGGCGATCGCGTGTATCATCATCTTCTTTGATAATCACCCAATCAAACATCTGAGTCGCTAACCGTCCCAACTCTTTTAAATCCTGATCCCGGCGATCGCCAGGACCTCCAATTACGCCAATTCGTTCACCCTCGGACCACTGACTCACAAACTCACCAATCGCTTGATAACCGGCTGGATTGTGAGCATAATCGATTAAAACATGAAACTTGCCCAATTCTATCAAATTCATCCGCCCCGGAGTCTGGTCTAAAGAGGCTTGAAACGTTCGCAATCCTGTACTAATATCTTCAACACTCACCCCCTGTACATAAGCCGCCAAACTCGCCGCCAAAACATTGGCAATCATAAACGAAACCACCCCCCGCAAAGTACAGGGAACATTTACCATTTGTTCAACTTGGATGGTATCTTGTCCGTTGCAAAAGGTGAGAAAATCCCCGTCATAAACCGCCGCTATTCCGCCTTTTCGCAGATGTTCTTTAACAATTTTATTGTCGGGATTGAGGGTAAAATAAGCCACATTTCCTTTCACCCATTTTGCCATATTTGCCACCAGCGGATCGTCGGCATTCAAGACCGCATAACCGTTATCATCCGTCGCCTCGGCCACAACACTTTTCACCTGTGCCATATCTTCGAGGGTGTTAATATCTTCCAACCCCAAATGATCGGCCGCCACATTTAAAACCACCCCGACATCAGAGCGGTGAAATCCCAAACCTGACCTTAAAATTCCGCCCCTTGCTGTTTCTAAAACCGCCACTTCAACGGTTGGGTCATTCAGAATTAATTGAGCGCTTTGACGTCCGGTATTATCTCCCGATTCTAACAAATATTCTCCGATATAAGTCCCGTCCGTTGTTGTATAACCGATCACTTTTTTGGTTTGTTTGAAAAGATGAGCGGTCAGACGAGTTGTAGTGGTTTTACCGTTGGTTCCGGTAATCGAAACAATCGGAATTAGACAGGGACAACCGGGGGGATAAAGCATCTCTAAAATGGGTGCGGTGACATCGCGAGGTTCTCCTTGAGAGGGCTGTAAGTGCATCCGCAAACCCGGCGCCGCATTCACTTCAATAATCACCCCATCAATCTCTTTTAACGGCCGACTAATATCGCTGCAAGTGATATCAATTCCGGCAATATCTAAGCCAATGATTTGGGCGGAACGTTCGGCCATCCAAACCGTTTCCGGGTGAATTTCATCGGTGCGATCGATGGCAATTCCGCCCGTACTCAGGTTAGCTGTAGCTTTGAGATAACAGATTTCATCTTTGTCTAAAATGCTATCAAGATAATAACCCTGTTGGGCGAGAATCTCATCGGTATGGCGGTCTATTTCAATGCGAGTCAAAATATTTTCGTGACCGCTTCCGCGACTGGGATGACGGTTTATATCTTCGATTAATTCCTCAATTGTTGAGCGACCATCCCCAATCACATGGGCGGGAACTCGTTCGGCAACCGCTTCGACTTTACCATTAATCACTAAGATCCGATAATCTTTTCCTTGATAATATCGTTCGACTAAAATTCCCCCCGCTTTTGATTCTTCTTTGGCTAAATCGTAGGCATTTTCTGCATCTTGCCAACTGTTAATATTGAGAGTAATTCCCCGTCCGTGATTGCCATCGAGGGGTTTAATTACAATCGGAAAACCGCCAATGCGATCAATAGCATTTTCCAGTTCATCAAAATAATAGATCACTTCTCCGCGAGGGGTCGGTAAACTGGCTTCTTGTAATAAGATTTTGGTGGCTTGTTTGTCGCCGGCAAATTCAATCCCGAGAATATTTGTTTGATCCGTTTGGGCGGTTTGAATGCGACGCTGATATTTACCGTAACCCAGTTGTACCACGTGACGAACGGGCAATTCTTGCCAGGGAATCCCCCGTTTTTCGGCTTGATTGACAATCGCTTCTGTTGTCGGTCCGAGGGCATCTTCGGCTTTAATTTCTTGCAAATCTTCGAGATCAATTTCGAGTTCGGCTTGCGGATAATAGCCGCGATCGATTATACTTTGACAAATGCGGACCGCCGCCCGTCCCGCATACCGTCCCGCCCGAGAATTTTTATATTCAAATACTACCCGACAAATTCCCGGCGTCGCCGCAGGGCGAATGCGACCAAAATGAACCGACATTCCCGCTGCGGTTTGCAATTCTAGGGCAACGTGTTGGATAATTTTGGCGATGGAAACGCCTTCTTGCATCTGTTGCAAAAACCCACCCCGACAACCCCGAGATCCGTGATGTTCCCTCAAACCGGGAAGAAGTTTGACCAGTTCATCGCAGAAGTCAGACATCTCGGTGGAGAGGCGATCGCTTAGGTCTTCTGCATCGAGTTGCAGGACAATGAGGTTGGGGTGATTGATACTCCAGAAGTTGGGGCCATACAGCGTTTGGGTTTTGAGGATTTTCATTGCCGTCTCCATAGGGGTAGATGTATCAACACAGGTACAGGCTATCGTTTTTTTTGCGAATATTTCTACTGTCTCATACAAGGGAGAGTTTTCGACTTACTTCTGAATAAATGAGACTTGAAGAAGAAATTTTCACATTTTTGTTACCTTTATTCAATTTAATCATTCCTATAACACTAATTTACGTGAAATTACTGTTTCGTCTCCCGGCTAAAACGCATAACATAGGAAAAGAATCTACATCATATTTTTTTTCATCGATTGATGAATTTCTCTATTCTGTTGGTTGCTGCAATTTGGGTTGGTGGAGTTGGTCTCCTCGTTTTAGTGAGCTTAGTATTCAATTTTCCTCTGCTACTCCGTGAATTCTTGGAAGCCTCCTTCTCTCTAAAACCTTCAATTGCTTTTTCTTTTTTATTGTTCGGTTTTGTTCTTCAATTCCTTCTGATTAAACCTCCGCGACTCCTGTTTAAACGGGTGGCTCAAGTGGGTACGGTTGCCATTCTTGGCTTGAATGGTTTAACGGTTCTCTACTCGGCGATTAACTGGAATTTTATTTTTGAACACGGGTTAAGCCCCCAACCGAATTTTTTATTGAGTTTACCTGTTTTTTCAGTCGGCTGTCAACGCTCAACTTGGGAATTAATCGGCTTGGCAATTGGAGTGTTATTGCTGATTCATCACACCCCAAAACGAGTTCAAATTGCTCAGGCTCTAACGGGTATTGTACTGGCAATTGAAACCACAAACGCGATCGCGTTTTTATTTTCCCTTCCCTTCTCAGACTGGGGAGTTTTTTTCTCTAACAACGGTATTCCTCTGGAAACCATAAGCTTTATTTTTCTGGGTTTTGGCATTCTCTGGCTCTATCCTCATCGCGGTTTGATGCGAACTTTTACTCATCGTTCTGTTCTGGGAATCCGACCGTATAAATTACTAGGAGCAATCATTTTACTCGTGTTTATTAAGAAAATCCTACTCGGCTTACAGCCTAGTTTACCATACAATGCTCTTTTTTTAGATGCCTTAGAAACCGTTTTTGAATTTTCGGGTTTTTTGGGGTTCGTGGGCTGGATGAATAATCGTTCCTACGCGATTTATCTTCGCCGCCAACGTTCGGAACTATACCTCAAACACCATCATCAAAGTCTAGAAAATCAAGTGGCTGAATGTACGGCTAAACTCAGCTTAACTCAAACTCAATTTAACGCAATTCTCAACAGTGTCGCGGCTTCTATTGGTTGCTTTCGCTTCTATGAAAATGGGACTTGGGAAAGGGAATATCATTTGACCGGGTGCGAAGCTTTATTTGGTTATACACCCGAGGAATTAACGCCCTCGGTTTGGGAATCCCGCATTCCCCCGGAAGATTTACAAGCGATCTACCAGCAAGCTTTTGAAGCGGTTTCAGCCGAGAAAAGCGTAACCTTAGAATATCGATTTTACCATAAAGATGGTTCTTTAAAATGGATTTGTGATACGCTCACGTCTCAACGGGATGAGCAAGGCGATTTTTGGCGGGTTTTTGCGGTGGGTTTTGATATTAGCGACCGCAAACAAGCCGAGGCTGAACTTCAGCAGCGAGAGGAAGATTTTCGAGCCTTGGTAGAAAATTCACCCGATATAATTGCTCGATTTGACCGTCAATTTCGCTTTTCCTATGTGAATCCTAAAGTTGAAGTTGAAACCGGAATTCCAACTTCTGATTGGATCGGGAAAACAGAAATCGAATTGGGCTTTTCCGAAAAAATTTATCAGCCTTTGCACCGGACGCTTCAACAAGTGTTTGAAACGGGCGAAGAACAGTTGTATGAAGCTGAATTTCCCTCTGCTGATGGAACATTAAAGTATTGGCAATGTCGGGTCGTTCCCGAGTTTAACGAGGAAGGAATTGTTGTTTCCGCCTTAAAAGTTTCTCGCGATATCACCGAACAAAAATTAGTTGAAAATGCACTCCGTCAATGTGCCGAACACGAAAAATTATTAGGAGAAATTACCGATCGCATTCGTCAATCTTTGGAACTCGATCAAATTTTAGCCACCGCAGTAGCAGAAGTGCAGCAAATTCTGCAAGCGGATCGGGTGTTTATTTATCGGTTTAATTCCGATTGGAGCGGTACAATTGTTACCGAGTCTGTTGTCGCAGGTTTTGAGTCGATTTTAGGCAAAAGCTGTAAAGATTCCTATTTGGTAGAAACCCGAGGAGAAGTTTTTCGACAGGGAAAGATTCAGGTGGTTGATGATATCTACACCGCCAATTTAACTCCCTGTCATCGGGGATTACTCCTTCAGCTTGAAATTCGAGCCTCTTTGCTTTTACCCATCTGTATTTTTTCCCCCAATTCTCAGCGAGAAAAGGACTCACAAATCGTTTGGGGTTTACTCGGAGTTAACAGTTGTCTTGAACCCCGAAAATGGGAAACCCATGATATTGAATTCCTCAAACGTTTGACCGGAAAATTGGCAATCGCTGTGCAACAATCCGCCCTCTACGAACAACTGCAAATAGCCAACGAAGAACTTCAATACCTCGCCCATTACGACCAATTAACTGAAGTCGCTAACCGCCGCTATTTCGACGAATATTTAGAGAAAGAATGGGATCGACTGAAGCGGGAACAAGCGCCTTTATCCTTAATTCTTTGTGATGTTGATTACTTTAAACGTTATAATGATACTTACGGTCATCTAGCCGGCGATCGCTGTTTAACACAGGTGGCTCAGGCGATTTCTCGGGGGGTTAAACGTCCGGCGGATTTGGTGGCTCGTTATGGCGGTGAAGAATTTGTAGTCATTTTACCGAATACAAATGCAGAAGGAGCCGTTGAGGTTGTGCGTCAAATTCAACAAGAAATTCAACAGTTAAATTTACCCCATTCGACCTCTTTAGCCGCCAAACAGGTGACGCTCACTTTTGGAATTGCTTGGGTTTATCCTTCTTCAGCTTCTTCGACTCAAACTTTAATTGATCGAGCCGACCAAGCTCTTTATCAAGCCAAAGATGCCGGACGAAACAGTTATTCTCTCATCGAATTATAAAGACTGTTCAGAGTAATTCTGAACCAATCTTAAGGAATTCTCTCTTTTTCTTAAAAGTGAAGGATGGGTTTTTAAGTTCTTTTTGGGAGAATAAAAACAAGCTTCAACGAGCATTTCAATCCAGGAAAAAGGAAGAATTATTATGAAAAAAATTGGGATTTTTAAAACCGATAAAAAACGATTTGGAGACGTTGACCCGGAAGGCGAAGACGGGAATGGACGGAACCTTAAAAACCGAGTTCTCAGAATCGCCAAAGCGGGGATAACAGCGATCGCTATGGCGGCGAATACCAGAAATTTCATCACTTGGGTTTGAATACCTCACTAAAGACTTCTATTTCTAGTTTAGAGAGGAACATTCGCCAACTGTAACCGTAAGATGAGGGAAATTGAGCGAAGTTGAATTGAGAAAATTACCTCCAAAGATAGATGACGAGAGTTCAAAATTCAAACATCAAATCCAAGATTTAAAAGAATGAACTTTGAACTCGTCATCATTAAACCGTTACACCCGAAGTTTGGGGTTGTTCGGTTGGTTCTCCCGGATCGGAAGTTCCCAGAACTCGGTTATAGATTTTAATGTACTCATAGGCTGACTTTTCCCAACTAAAGTTTTGCCACATTCCCCGCTGTTGCAACTTCCGCCAATGATCTTTATGGCGGAAAGCTTCTAACGATCGGATCATCGCCGTGAGGAAGTCAATGGGTTCATAACGGTCAAAACAGTAACCGGTACCGGCCTCATTCATGGGGTCGTTGTAGAAAACCGTATCCACCAGTCCACCAGTACGGCGAACAATGGGAACACAGCCATAACGCATCGCCAACATTTGGCTAATGCCGCAAGGTTCAAAGCGACTGGGCATGACCAAGGCATCACAACCGGAATAGATCCGGCGAGACAGCGCCTCATTAAACAGAATATGACTGGCCATCCGACCCGGATAGCGGGAAGCCATTTGCCACATTTGAGTTTCATAATAGCGATCGCCCGTTCCCAAAACCACCAGTTGGGCATCGGTATAAGACAAGAACTGATCCATAATTTGAATGACCAGATCGAGTCCTTTCTGTTCAACCAGTCGGCTGACCATCCCGATCATAAACACCCCGGAGTCTACCACCAACCCGAGTTCTTCTTGCAACGCCACCTTATTAGTTTTGCGGCGTTCAACGGTATCGGCATTATAATTTTCGACAATAAACCGATCGGTTTCCGGGTTATAGGTTTCGACATCTATACCGTTGAGGACGCCCGAGAGTTTACCGCTGACATAAGAGAGTAAACCTTCGAGAGTTTCACCATAAGCGGCGGTTTGAATTTGTTGGGCGTAGGTGGGAGAAACGGTGGTAACTTCATCGGCAAACTGGATAGCGGCCGCCATGACGTTATGACCTTCCATGTACCAAGGACACCAAGTGATCCGTTCGAGGAACCACCGCCAAGGCCCTTGATAAGCTAAATTGTGAATGGTGAAAATGGTTTTAATGTCTGGAGTTTCGTTCATCCAGACCGGAATCATGCCCGTATGCCAGTCGTGGCAGTGAATAATATTGGGTTTCCAATAGTTCCAAGCAAATTCCGCCGCACCATTGGCAAATAAGGTGAAACGCCAGTCCTCATCTTCTCCGTAATACACCCGACGGGGCATAAAAGAAGGATGCCCAAACAGGTAGAGGGGGACATCGGATTTTGGCAGTCTCGTTTCATAGACTGCAAACTTTTGATACATGGCGTTTCCCCACCAAATCGGTTCGGTGGGAATTTCCAGTTTATCGGGTAGGAAACCGTAATAGGGCATAAACACCCGGACATCGTGTCCCATTGCCCGCAGCACTTTTGGTAAAGCGCCGACGACATCTCCCATGCCACCCACTTTCGCCAAAGGTGAGGCTTCCGCAGCTACAAATAGAATTCGCATGATTGACTTTGCGTTCCCGTACTATGCTTCGTAAGTTACCAGAGTCCCAAGTTGCCTCCACAAGTGAGATTCTAACTTGGTGCTTGTTGAGAGTCTCACCGACAAGCAAAATTTGTGCTTGTGGCAAGATTTTTGCTTTTTTCCCTCTTCACTAGACTAGACTTCAGTGAAATCTAATCCCCGCTACTACCGAGTCCACAAGCAATTGAGTACAGACCTGCTACGGCAGATCTCTACACAGCAATCTCGACAGCAGAAGGATCTCAATATTTATTGGCTGTTTTTTTGACTTCGCTTTCAACCGAGGATGACTCGATCGTGAGATTCTCAACGATTCTACCGTATTTCTTAACATTTCCGATCATTAGCGATCGATCCGGCTCTGTTGCCGACAGTTTGAATATTTCGATACAGTAGGGGCCTATTCAACTCAGTTAGGCTAGACGGATTATAGCAGCACTCTATTTCTTATTGTATTTTGGAAATAGGGTCGATTATTTTTGGGTCAAGATCAACCAAAAGCAATATTGTTTCTTTTGGCCGATTTATCATCATGTTTGAGGATTATCTAAAATGCAACGAGGTCAATTACTTGATTCGGGGTGTGACGGGGTTCGTCATGGCAATTTCTTCAAAAACTGCAATCCTATCAATTTTTTATTTCTTTTATTAATTAGCCTGTTTAATAGTGCTTTACAGGTGCAGATGGCGATCGCGAATCCTACTCATCGGTTAGTCCCTTCTGCTGTTGTTGCTCAATCTTTTCAACCGGGAACTCCTTTTCTGGCCAATGGGATTTATCTCTATGGTCAATCTCCCCAACGAGATCAATTGGGCCAGGCTTACATGGTCTTTGAGGTTAACCAGGGTCGGATGGTGGGTGCTTTCTATATGCCTCATTCTTCTTTTGATTGTTTTTGGGGGACTCCTCAAGGCAATCGGTTAGCTTTAACGGTGATCGATAGTTACACTCGGGAAACTCATCCCTATGCGATTGGTTTTAATCCCTCGTTTGTGGCCGCTTCCACTGCCGGGGGCGCCGATCAGAGCGTTTCACTAGAGGGATTTTACCCGATTGAGTCTGTAAGTCAAGCCGATCTGAAAATTTTAGAGGTCTGTAAGTCGGATGTCGGTCCAAGATCGACGGGAAACTAAAGGCTATAATGACTTTTAGGCAAGGCTTTCGGGGTTTTAGTCGCTCTGGGGATCGAGCAAGAGGATTTTTATAGAATTTCTGACATTTGCCGGCTGCGATCCTCAAGGGTCTTCCCTATCTTTTTTCTGGGGTGGACGGGTTCACTTTCGACTGTTTGAGTTGATCGAGGACTTCTTGGAGTAGGTTGATCGCTTGCTCTAGTTTGTCTACAATCTCAACTTGATTGCGATCGCCGGAAATCGCTTCGTTCACCGAAGGGGTTTGAGTTTGTGATTCTTCTTGACCTTGGGAAATAGAACGCAATAAATCGCGATCGCGTTTCAGCCATCCTTCTAAAAAGATTTCTTGAGAGGGGTTGATTTGGACTCGTTGGTATCGATAATTAATCCGGGCTTGACAGTAGCGTTGGGCGGTTTCAAAATTATTATTATCCTCTAAAGCGGCTTGGGTTTTTGGGCCGAAACGTCCATCAATGACTAAACCCCCAATGGCTTCTTGTAAAAATTCCACACTTCCCCTAACGCTAAAATTCACCGCAGTATCAAAGTGAACCATCGCCAAAGGTAAAACCATCAAATCGGCTTTTGACGGTTTCCAATACAGTTCTAAATACACTTGTTCGACTTCTTCGGGGGTGATCTCAACCACCGATTTTAACGGTAAACCCTGACGGCGGCGATAGGTGTCAAACGTCGCCTGGGTAATTCCATATTGAACCACACCGCCTAAATCTTGGGGATGTCCGACGCCGCCTTCCCATTTGAGGGTAAACTTTAAAGCGCTTTGAAAGGAATCAAGAACTTCAGTCATATTGGGTGAGGAGTTAGAAAAGATATTGTTTGTTTTTTCTAATTCCTCATTTATCCCTGCAAATCCCTAAAAAAACAGTTTACAGTTACCAGTTATCAGTTATCAGTGGGTACTCTTCACTGTTCCCTGTTCCCTGTTCCCTGTTCCCTGTTCCCTGAATTACTGCCGTTGAATTTCAGCAAAGATTTCATCTAAAATTTCCTTAGCGCCTTGTTCTCGCAAACGGTGAGCCAGATCAACTCCCAACTGTTCGGCGTTGGTTGCATCTCCGGTAACAGTATCACGAATCAGGCGTTTTCCATCCAAACTGGCAACCATTCCCGTGAGGGTGAGTTGGTTATTTTCCACTTGGGTATTAACGCCGATGGGAACCTGACAACCCCCTTCTAATTCTCGCAGAAAAGCACGTTCGGCGTGACAGCGTTGGGCGGTGGGCGTGTGTTCCAAGACTTTAATCACTTCTAAAATCTGTTCATCCCCATCCCGACATTCTATTCCCAAAGCGCCCTGTCCGACGGCGTGTAGGGAAATTTCCGGGGAAATAATTTGATCAATGCGATCGCCCATATCCAAGCGTGTGAGTCCAGCAAAGGCTAGAATAAGGGCATCATAGCCGCCCTCGTCGAGTTTTTGCAGGCGGGTGTTGAGGTTTCCGCGAATATCTTTAAATTCAAAATGGGGGAAATGGTGACGCAGTTGGGCGAGTCTCCGCAGGGAAGAGGTTCCGATAACGGCACCTTCGGGAAGGGTTTCGAGTTGTTTATCCTTGTGTTTTTCGTGAAGAACAACTGCATCTGCGGGGTTTTCCCGTTCGGTAACGCATCCTAACATTAATCCTTCGGGAAGGTTTGTCGGAAGATCTTTGAGGGAGTGAACGGCGATGTCGGTTTCGTGGTTGAGCATCCCGACTTCGAGTTCTTTGGTAAAGAGTCCTTTATCCCCAATTTTAGCAAGAGCCACATCCAGGATTTTATCACCCTGGGTTGACATGGTATGCACTTCAAATTCGATATCCGGGAAGTGCTTTTTGAGTTCGGCTTGCACCCAATAGGTTTGGACGAGTGCGAGTTGACTTTTGCGTGAACCGATCCGAACGGTTCGACTGGGGGCAGATACGGTTGTCATGCTGTGTGCGATCGCTTGTTATCGTTGGTTTTTTGTCCATTCTTTAGCGTACCGCAACGGGGGACATCGGTTGGTGTTTGCCAAAAATTTAGTAACTATCCTTAACACTCCCAGGCGTTGACGGGGAATTTTTGAAAAATGATCATGGCTTTAACGTTTGAGCCAGTATACCATAGTCGATTTTTTGGTTAACTAGCCCTTGAAAATTTTAGCTCTGAGCTTATCTAAGCAGCGTAAATGTCAAAAATGACTCGACTTAAAATAGATTTGATTAATGTTACAAAAATCTAAAACGCCATAATTACAAGGGTTTGAAACAAATAAAAACCTATGAGTAATTGAAACTAAAAATTTTATTGAAACTTCAAGTTTTTACAAAAAAAGAGTTGACATCTATTCTAATCTTTATGTTATGATTCAAAAAAATAAGACCTCTACATCCCACTTAAATGGTATTAGCAGTACCACAAGAGGGAGTTGGAAGAGGTCGTCTTACAAATATTTATTTTTTTCTAATGCTATGAGCATATCAAATTTTGCTGGAAATGTCGAGCATTCGGAGTTGTTTGCTTTGGTTCCGTTGGTGTTAATTCCAATGAGCGTTGATGAACTGAAGCAGTTTTTGTGTAAATTTGGTCAACTTGTTCTCATTTCTAGTGAGGAATTTAAAGAATTGAAAGAACAGATTCAACATTTGGAAATGCTGAACCGAACTAAAGATGAGAGGATTCAAGAATTAGAATGTTTACAAAATCCTTATTCAAACGATGGGGATGCAAATTGTAACTTTGACTTCTAAAAAACAGAACTAATTTATTTTTAGGTTGGTGTCGAGTTTAGTTAACCCAACATTTTGAGAGAATTGTTCGGTTTCTCTTCGTTCAAGCCAACCTACTGTTTGAAGTTATTGAACCGAGTTTAATCGATTACAAAGTTACAAAATCATCTGCACTGATAACAGCAGCATCAACCCCGTTTAACGTGGCAATTAATTCGTTGGTGTCGGCGATACGAATAACAGTTGAATTTGTATCTTGAGCGATCGCCAACTGTTCAAAAGTTAATTCTTGGGCTAATAATAGTTTATCAGTTCCGTTCTCAAAGTCAAGTAAAAGATCGCTTCCAGAACCAATGACAAAAGTATCGCTTCCGCTTTCACCAACGAGGGTATCATTTCCCAAATCACCACTAATAAAATCGTTACCCTCTCCACCGACTAACGTATCATTAGCCTGACCTCCATAGATTGTATCATCACCCGCATCTCCTAAAATCAAATCCTCACCCAAATTTCCTAAAAGTAAATCTTCACCCTCTCCTCCGCAAAGACTATCATTATTTTGTCCGCCAAAAATGGTATCATTTCCCGAGTTTCCAAATAATTCATCATTTCCTTGATTTCCAAATATATTATCATTGTCATCACCCCCGCTAACGACATCATTTCCGATATCACCAAACAGCCAATCTTCTCCCAAGTTTCCCCAAAGATAATCATTTTCTTGACCGCCATAAATACTATCATTTCCCGAACTTCCGATGAGAGAATCTGAATCTAAATTCCCCCAAATCATATCATTTCCTTCTTGACCCCAAACCGCATCGTTATTTTTCCCGCCATAAATACTATCATTTCCCAAACCTGTATCGATGTGGTCATTTCCTTCATTTCCAAAAGTTAAATCATCGCTATCTTGACCATAAATATTGTCATCTCCCCCCAGTCCAAACAGGGTGTTATTGTTGGAATTTCCAAGAATTTCGTCATTTTCAACTGTTCCTAAAGTTGGTTCAGTCTCAGAAGTATTGATAGTTTGAATAACGGAGTTTGGGTTAGGTGTAATTTCTGGAATGGTTCGACATTCCCAGTCAATAAAAATGTCGTCAGGTGTTGGTTGAGGTTCGGGTGTTGGTTGAGGTTCGGGTGTTGGTTGAGGTTCGGGTGTCGGTTGAGGTTCGGGTGTGGGTGTGGGAGTCGGTTGAGGTGTTGGTTGAGGTTCGGGTTCAGGTGTCGGTTGAGGTTCGGGTGTTGGTTGAGGTGTGGGAACCGGTTCAGAGTTAACTACACCAGAAATTGAGAAGTTAAACGGGTTTTCATCCGTGTCGTTAGTTATAAAAGAAAGTTCTCCGTTAAAAGTATTCGCGACAGTTGTATCGAGTTGAACTTCAAAAGTTCCTTGAGAACCCGCAGCGATAACGGTTGGGAAAGTTCCCGCTAAAGTTAACCCGGTTGGAAGTGTTAAGTCGGAAACGGTTAAGTCAGCAGTTCCGTTATTTTCGATAGTAAATATTTTGCTAACATCGGTTCCAACGGTAGAAGTTCCGAAGTCAAAAGTTCCGGTATTGTCAGCAATATTAGTCGTATTTTGAATAACGGATATTTCGGGAACCGGGTTGGTTGTCACTTCACCCGAAACCGCAAAGTTAAACGGGTTTTCATCCGTGTCGTTCGTTATAAAAGAAAGTTCTCCGGTTAAAGTATTCGCGACAGTTGTATCGAGTTTAACTTCAAAGGTTCCTTGAGAACCCGCAGCAATAACGGTTGGGAAAGTTCCCGCTAAAGTTAACCCCGTTGGAAGTGTTAAGTCGGAAACGGTTAAGTCAGCAGTTCCGGTATTTTCGATAGTGAAAATTTTGCTAACAGAAGTTCCAACCGTTGTAGTTCCGAAGTCAAAAGTTCCGGTATTGTCAGCAATATTAGTCGTATTTTGAATAACACTAATTTCGGGAACCGGGACGGGAGAAACTACCGCAGAAATTGAGAAGTTAAACGGGTTTTCATCGCTATCGTTAGTTATAAAAGAGAGTTCTCCCGTTAAAGTATTCGCGACAGTTGTATCGAGTTGAACTTCAAAGGTTCCTTGAGAACCCGCAGTGATAACGGTTGGGAAAGTTCCCCCTAAAGTTAACCCCGTCGGAAGTGTTAAGTCGGAAACGGTTAAGTCAGCAGTTCCGTTATTTTCGATAGTAAATATTTTGCTAACATCGGTTCCAACCGTAGAAGTTCCGAAGTCAAAAGTTCCGGTATTGTCAGCAATATTAGTCGCATTTTGAATAACTTCTATTTCGGGAACCGGTTCGGTTGTCACTTCACCCGAAACCGCAAAGTTAAACGGGTTTTCATCGCTATCGTTACTTACAAAAGAAAGTTCTCCTGTGAAATTATTAGCAGTAGTTGTATCGAGTTTAACTTCAAAGGTTCCTTGAGAACCCGCAGCAATAACGGTTGGGAAAGTTCCCCCTAAAGTTAACCCCGTCGGAAGTGTTAAGTCGGAAACGGTTAAGTCAGCAGTTCCGTTATTTTCGATAGTGAAACTTTCGATAACTTCGGTTCCAACGGTAGAAGTTCCGAAGTCAAAAGTTCCGGTATTGTCAGCAATATTAGTCGTATTTTGAATAACTTCTATTTCGGGTAATGTTACAGCAGCAAGTTGATATTCATAGGAACCACTATCTACTTTAGCAACGCCATTTTCATCCCCGTCTATTGGACGAGTTTTACCCACTTGGTCAGCAATTAGAGTCACAGAGACTCCAGCATCTATCGCCGGACTTCCAACCTTTAAAGGGTGAACTAAAACGCCATTAATATTCTGCAAGCTTCCCAATAAGGGGTCAGTTAAAGTCACATTCGGGGTAATTTTAATATCATTCGGGTTTAGTTCATTGGATTGAAAATTACCGCCATCATCGCTAAATTGAAAGCCAGTATGATGATTAATATTCCAATTGTTTCCGCCATTGTTAGCAACATTGTAAGCAACAATCGTATTTTTTAGCCTCGTTTGAGAACCGCCACCCCAAAATCCTCCGCCTTGAAAACCCGCGTAATTATTAGCAATGGTTGTGTTAATAATATTGGTCTGGTTTGTACCATTACTTAAAGCAATTGCACCCCCTAAACCGCTATTTCCATCTTCCGATTCGGCTCGATTTCCCGAAAATGTGCTATTTGTAATTGTAGTTGGAGATTGTTCGCCAATCCATAAACCTCCCCCTTGACTTAAAGCGCGATTTCCGGTAAAAGTAGTATTAGAAAGAGTAAGTTCGCCGTTACCATGTCTTAAGCCACCCCCCAAACCTTCTCCTTTCAAATTTTCGAGAATTGTGTTGTTTTGAATGGTACTATTTTCAACAATAACTTTATCCGGTGGATAAACAAATAAAAATAGTCCTCCCCCTTGTCCAGCACCTTGATTTCCGTCAAATAAACTGTTATTAATTTGAATGATTCCGCCTTGAGAACCGGGTGAAAAATTAGGCCCTGAAGCATTCGCACCATCGGTATAAATTGCACCACCTGCACCATAATAACCACCCAAACCATCAGAAACCGTTCCACCTGGGATTGAGGAATTATTAATAAATCGGGAATTTTCAACGGTAAGGTTTCCTAACAGGTGATTAATTGCACCGCCATTAATTCCTTTATTATTGGTAAATTCGCTATCGAGTACGGTGAGAGAACCTGCGCTTTGAGTCGCAATAGCACCGCCACCCCGTTCGCTTTTTCCGAGCGTACCATCATTGTTATCAAACTTACTATTAATAATAGTTGTGCTACTCTTAAACCCAGTTAAAATTCCTCCCGCAAATTGAGCAACATTATTTCGGAGTTCGCTATTTTCTAAGGTTAATGTGGTTTCACTCGCCATGCGAATTCCTCCACCCGCACCATCTTGTCCTGTTCCTTGTGCTTTTCCGTCCGCAATAATTAGGTTTTTTAAGCTAACCTTCGGCGCCTGAAAGTTGGCGTCAATTTGAATATCAAAAACGCGATTAGTTTGATTTCCACTAATGATTAAATCCGGTGCATTTTGACCATCAATAGTGAGATTTTTATCGATTTCAAGTTGACCGCTAGTTAGGGTAATTGTTTGACCTGCAAGACTTGCATCAAATTGAATAATATCTCCGGGTTGTGCAGTTTCTATTGCATTTCTGAGAGAACCCAAGCCATTATCATTGGTATTGGTAACAGTAATCATTTTCCGACCTCTCTCTAGCTTCTATTTTATTTTTCTAGTGATTTCAAGTATTTTCCGGAGATGAAATTCATCAATTTTTATTGATTAAATTCCTATAAATTCGTTTTTCAAAAGTTTTAAGTAGATACACCGTTGGATGAAATATTTTGATGAATTCTAGAAGACTTTCAGAATTATAAGCCAAATTGAACAAAATCACTGGAACTGATTTGAGTGGGTAAAATTCCGGTTAATGTTGCTAACTCCTCTCCGGTACTTTCAAGAGTAATAACAGTGGAGTTTTCTATGAAATTTAGACTCAGTTGGTCGAAGGTTAAATCACCTGCGAGTGCAATTTTATCTTGACCGACAACAAAATCAGCAATGGTATCCTTTCCGGTAGTTGAACTTATTAAAAATGTATCTTCTCCTTCACCCCCAATTAACAAATCGTTCCCCAAATCACCACTAATTAAATCTCGACCATTTCCCCCAATTAACGTATCATTTTCTTGACCTCCATATAAACTATCATTTCCATCAGAACCCCGAATTAAATCCGCACCCAAATTTCCAAAAATTAAATCTTGATCGTTGCCTCCACAGATGCTATCATTATCTTTACCAGCAAAAATGGTATCATTTCCCGAGTTTCCAAATAATTCATCATTTCCTTGATTTCCAAACAAATTATCATTTCCATCACCCCCGCTAACGACATCATTTCCGATATCACCAAACAGCCAATCTTCTCCTTTTCCTCCCCAAAGATAATCGTTTTCTTGACCGCCATAAATACTATCATTTCCCGAACTTCCGATGAGAGAATCTGAATCTAAATTCCCCCAAATCATATCATTTCCTTCTTGACCCCAAACCGCATCGTTATTTTTCCCGCCATAAATACTATCATTTCCCAAACCTGTATCGATGTGGTCGTTTCCTTCATTTCCAAAAGTTAAATCATCGCTATCTTGACCATAAATATTGTCATCTCCCCCCAGTCCAAACAGGGTGTTATTGTTGGAATTTCCAAGAATTTCGTCATTTTCAACTGTTCCTAAAGTTGGTTCAGTCTCAGAAGTATTGATAGTTTGAATAACGGAGTTTGGGTTAGGTGTAATTTCTGGAATGGTTCGACATTCCCAGTCAATAAAAATGTCGTCAGGTGTTGGTTGAGGTTCGGGTGTCGGTTGAGGTTCGGGTGTGGGTGTGGGTGTGGGAGTCGGTTGAGGTTCGGGTGTGGGTGTGGGAGTCGGTTGAGGTTCGGGTGTGGGTGTGGGTGTGGGAGTCGGTTGAGGTGTTGGTTGAGGTTCGGGTGTTGGTTGAGGTTCGGGTGTTGGTTGAGGTTCGGGTGTTGGTTCGGGTGTTGGTTCGGGTGTCGGTTCAGGTGTGGGTTCGGGTGTTGGTTGAGGTTCGGGTGTTGGTTGAGGTTCGGGTGTTGGTTGAGGTTCGGGTGTTGGTTGAGGTGTGGGAGTCGGTTCGGGTTCTGAGTTAACTACACCAGAAATTGAGAAATTAAACGGGTTTTCATCGCTATCGTTAGTTATAAAAGAAAGTTCTCCGTTGAAAGTATTCGCGACAGTTGTATCGAGTTGAACTTCAAAAGTTCCTTGAGAACCCGCAGTGATAACGGTTGGGAAAGTTCCCACTAAAGTTAACCCCGTCGGAAGTGTTAAGTCGGAAACGGTTAAGTCAGCAGTTCCGCTATTTTCAATAGTAAATATTTTGCTAACAGAAGTTCCAACGGTAGAAGTTCCGAAGTCAAAAGAACTGTTGTCTATTATATTAGTCGTGTTATCGAAAACACTAATTTCGGGAACCGGGACGGGAGAAACTACCGCAGAAATTGAGAAGTTAAACGGGTTTTCATCCGTGTCGTTGGTTACAAAAGAAAGTTCTCCGTTGAAACTATTTGCGATAGTTGTATTGAGTTGAACTTCAAAGGTTCCTTGAGAACCCGCAGCGATAACGGTTGGGAAAGTTCCCGCTAAAGTTAACCCCGTTGGAAGTTGTAAGTTAGAAAGCGTTAAGTCAGCAGTTCCGGTATTTTCGATAGTGAAACTTTCGATAACTTCGGTTCCAACGGTAGAAGTTCCGAAGTCAAAAGTTCCGGTATTGTCAGCAATATTAGTCGTATTTTGAATAACTTCTATTTCGGGAACCGGGTTGGTTGTCACTTCACCCGAAACCGCAAAGTTAAACGGGTTTTCATCCGTGTCGTTCGTTATAAAAGAAAGTTCTCCGGTTAAAGTATTCGCGACAGTTGTATCGAGTTTAACTTCAAAGGTTCCTTGAGAACCCGCAGTGATAACGGTTGGGAAAGTTCCCACTAAAGTTAACCCCGTTGGAAGTGTTAAGTCGGAAACGGTTAAGTCAGCAGTTCCGCTATTTTCAATAGTAAATATTTTGCTAACATCGGTTCCAACCGTAGAAGTTCCGAAGTCAAACGAGGTGTTATCTATTATATTAGTCGCATTTTGAACAACGGATATTTCGGGAACCGGTTCGGTTGTCACTTCACCCGAAACCGCAAAGTTAAACGGGTTTTCATCGCTATCGTTACTTACAAAATAAAGTTCTCCCGTTAAAGTCTTCGCAGCAGTTGTATCGAGTTGAACTTCAAAAGTTCCTTGAGAACCCGCAGCGATAACGGTTGGGAAAGTTCCCCCTAAAGTTAACCCCGTTGGAAGTTGTAAGTTAGAAAGAGTTAAGTCAGCAGTTCCGGTATTTTCGATAGTGAAACTTTCGATAACTTCGGTTCCAACCGTAGAAGTTCCGAAGTCAAAAGTTCCGGTATTGTCAGCAATATTAGTCGCATTTTGAATAACTTCTATTTCGGGAACCGGGACGGGAGAAACTACCGCATAAATTGAGAAGTTAAACGGGTTTTCATCCGTGTCGTTCGTTACAAAAGAAAGTTCTCCTGTGAAATTATTAGCAGTAGTTGTATTGAGTTGAACTTCAAAGGTTCCTTGAGAACCCGCAGTGATAACGGTTGGGAAAGTTCCCACTAAAGTTAACCCCGTTGGAAGTGTTAAGTCGGAAACGGTTAAGTCAGCAGTTCCGCTATTTTCAATAGTAAATATTTTGCTAACATCGGTTCCAACCGTTGTAGTTCCGAAGTCAAAAGTTCCGGTATTGTCAGCAATATTAGTCGTATTTTGAATAACACTAATTTCGGGAACCGGGACGGGAGAAACTACCGCAGAAATTGAGAAGTTAAACGGGTTTTCATCGGTGTCGTTGGTTACAAAAGAAAGTTCTCCGTTAAAAGTATTCGCGACAGTTGTATTGAGTTGAACTTCAAAGGTTCCTTGAGAACCCGCAGCGATAACGGTTGGGAAAGTTCCCCCTAAAGTTAACCCGGTTGTAAGTGTTAAGTCGGAAACGGTTAAGTCAGCAGTTCCGGTATTTTCGATAGTAAATATTTTGCTAACATCGGTTCCAACCGTTGTAGTTCCGAAGTCAAAAGTTCCGGTATTGTCAGCAATATTAGTCGTATTTTGAATAACACTAATTTCGGGAACCGGGACGGGAGAAACTACCGCAGAAATTGAGAAGTTAAACGGGTTTTCATCGGTGTCGTTGGTTACAAAAGAAAGTTCTCCGTTAAAAGTATTCGCGACAGTTGTATTGAGTTGAACTTCAAAGGTTCCTTGAGAACCCGCAGCGATAACGGTTGGGAAAGTTCCCCCTAAAGTTAACCCCGTTGGAAGTTGTAAGTCGGAAACGTTTAAGTCAGCAGTTCCGTTATTTTCGATAGTAAATATTTTGCTAACAGAAGTTCCAACCGTTGTAGTTCCGAAGTCAAAAGAACTGTTGTCTATTATATTAGTCGTATTTTGAATAACGGATATTTCGGGAGTGGGAAATAGATATTCATAAGACCCAATATCAACAGTTGCTATACCGTTATTATCCCCATCTAACGGACGAGTTTGTCCGAGTTGGTCTGTTGTCGATGCAGTTGTATTTGTTCCTGCATCTATCGCCGGACTTCCTGTTAACAAAGGATGAACCCACATTCCATTAATTTCTTGCAATGCACCTAATTTTGGGTCGGCAACTAGAATGTTTGGTGTAACAAATTCCGATTTTGGATGGGTCGTTAAACCCGGAAATTGTAAGTTATTTCCCCCGTCAATTAATTGACGGTTGCTATGATGAGTAAAATCATTTCCGTTAGCAAAATTATCGACAAAAATAGTATTACTAACGGTGATTGGAATCAAATTATCCGGGTCCCAACTAAAAATTCCCCCGCCTATTGTTTGAGAGGTATTGTTCGCAATGGTCGTATTGGTAATATTAGTAGGCGACTGAATAGTTATTGCACCCCCATAAGCGTCTCCCGCGAGATTTTCCGCTTTGTTTCCAGAAAACGTGCTATTAATAATGTTAGATTGAGTTGATTTAGCATCTACCCAAACACCACCTCCGCTAAAACCTAAGTTATTATCAAATGTGGTATTTTTAATCGTAGCTAAAGCAACATTACCCGTTCTCAGTCCACCCCCATTAGCGACTCCTTGACTATCTGCGATAACTGTATTTTGAGAAAAACGGCTATTTTCAATCAAAATTTCGTCATTATCATAACCAAATAAAAATGCACCGCCACCGTTACCCGCCGCAATATTTCCCCGAAAATAACTATTTTGAATTAAAGCCGTACCACCTGTTTGAGTTCCGTCGGGATAGGTGACTTTTAAACCATCAGTATAGATACCCCCGCCATAACCCATTGTGTGAGGACCAATAGGGCCTCCCGCTGTAGTATCATTATTAATAAATTGAGAATTTTTGACGGTTAACCAACTGGCTAAACTGTTAATTCCAGCACCATTTATTCCTTTATTGTTCTCAAAAATACTGTCTTCTACGGTAAATTCTACATCTCGAACATGAATACCTCCCCCTCCCTGTTCACTCTTAGTTAGAGTTCCATCGTTATTGGTAAAACGACTATTTATAACAACGGCTTTGCTAAAGTGATAAACGGTTAACGCGCCCCCTTCTCCGGCTTTATTATTGTCAAAATCAACGTTTTCAATGATAAGATTGGTGCGGATATCCGCAAAAACTCCGCCGCCTTTATCGCCAAAGGTTTCATTGGAATTATTTGCATAACCGTCAACAATTGTTAGGTTTTTTAGGGTAAATGTGGTATCTCGAAGCTGATAAAAAACCCGAGAGGTATTGTTTCCACTTACCGTTAAACCGGGAGCGTTCCCCCCATCGATGATTAGGTTTTTATTGATGACCAATTCACCGCCAGTTAACGTAATTTTTTGATTGGCTAAACTCGGGTCAAATTGAATAATATCTCCGGGTTGAGCGAGAGAAATTGCTTCCCTTAATGAACCCGTTCCGCTATCATTAATATTGCTAACGGTGAGAACTGTTGCTAAAATTCCCTGATAAGCGGTTAGAATATCAGAGTTAATCGGTAAAAGTGCATGAATTTCTCCGGTTTGATAGTTTAAATTCCAGTTTCCGCCTTGCTTGGAATTTCCAACAATATCTGTTGAAGCCGCAATATTAACCCCAATAATTTGACTGAGGTGTTGTACAAAAACTGAACCAATACCCGCCGCAACTTGACAGCCGTAGAGTAAAATATTGGCATCTTTAGACAGATAAACTTTCCAATCTTTTAACTGATTTTGATAGAGAGTTACGGTTTCGAGTTTCAGTTCGATATTACCGAGTAACAAACAACCGGGATGACCGTGAGATAAAATATGTACGGCATCAATTTCGGTTTTATACTGGCGTTTATAGGTTTTTAAGGCTTCTGTAATTTGTTCAATACCATCTTTTTCAGAGTCAATAACAATAACAGTTGTATTGGGATTGACTCCGTTAACTAAATCGTGATAAGATTCTAAAGTTGCATCGATAAAAACCAGCGTTCCCGGGTGAAAATTGTCGCTAAAATCGGCAACTTTATCAACACAAAATGTAGAGAACATTGTTGATACTCCAAGAGGGTTTGTATTGGTAGATACGTCCCCGGAGTTATCAGTTCAGGCTAATTTTTTAGCCAATTTTTATAGTAATCTTATTCGAGAAAAAACCGTATAAACACGGCAAACTATAAGGCGATCAAAATCTTTTTGATACCTGCGAGTTTGTAGCCAAACGCGAATATTTATTGGGATTTGAAATCAACAAATCTAGAAAAAATTGCCATCATTGAAAAGTCTCCAAGAGTCAAATTGAAGGTAGATACACCCTTGGAAACTACTCATTTTAAGATTTCACCCTTAATCACTCTCGGCAGTCATCAATAAATAAATAGGTTGACACTTTCACCCAGCCACCATCGGAAAGTGCCAATCCTATACGACTCAATGATCTACCACAGGAGTGCTTCATAAACACCTAAAAAGGGTTTAGGTTGCCTTTTTGAGTCCTAATCTATTAATAACCTAGCTCCCGGTGAAATGCCCTCGGGAGATTTACGGATTTCCTCTGTTTATTTGACACCTCAACTTCTGTAAAAATCCGCATACTATACCAAAATTCATCCTTAAACCCACAAAACTTAGTCTTTAGCCAAGGCATTTCTAAGCTGTTTGGCGATTGCTTTATACCCCTGAAATTCTGCTAACATCAAAGCCGTACATCCGCCTTGATTTTTCAAATTCACCTCGGCGCCCGCCTCAATTAAAGCCCCTACCGCCTTCAAATGCCCCCGGTGAGCCGCCCACATCAACGCCGTCGCCCCCACCTCATCAAGCTGATTAACCAGCGCTCCCGAGGCGACTAACTCCCGCAAAACCTCAGTATATCCCCGTTCTGCGGCTTTCATCAGCGCCGTTTTTCCCCCATCAACCGCAACATTAACATCCGCTCCCCCCTTTAATAACATCTTCACCGTATCAAGATCGTTGTGCAGCGTCGCCAGGGTTAAAGCCGTTTCCCCGAAAATTTCAGCCGTCAGCAGAGAGGAGAGGTTTTCGGGGGAAAGCCGTTGTAAAAGAGAAGCACAAATAGAGCGATAACCCTGCAATAAAGCCACCATCACCGGCGTATCCCCCAAGTTGTTGGCAACATTAACATCGGCCCCCCGACTGAGGAGAAGTTCAACCATCGCCTGATGTCCTTCCACAACCGCCAGGTGTAAAGCGGTTTCGCCATCGTTATCGGTAGCCGCGATGTCGGCCCCCCCATCAAGAAGACCGGAGGCGATCGCCAAATTTCCACAAGCCGCAGCCGCCATCAAAGCGGTGAAACCCTCATCTGTGGTGGCGTTGACATCGGCGCCGAGTTGAATTAAAGTATTGATAATCTCGGGATAATTTAAGTCTACCGCTTGCATTAAAGGCGTTTCACCTTCAGCATTCGGAAAGTTGAGATCCATCCTCGCTTCGGCGATCGCTTGAATCAGTTTAAGATTGCGCTGTTGGATGGCTTCGGTTAACAAACCCGAAACAAATTCTTGAGTCCCGACTCCGTTTTCGAGGAGAATTTTAATACTCTCCCAATGGCTACCCGACAACGCCAGAGAAAAAGCGGTTTGTTGTTCGTGGTCCGGCTGATGAACATCAGCCCCCGCACCTAACAGCAACCGGATGACGTCCGCATTTCCCTTTAAACAAGCCACCATCAGCGCTGTAGTCCCGTTGGGGTTGGTCGCATTGACATTCGCCCCATGTGCTAACAATAACTCGATTGTCTCCAGTTGACCGTGAGCAACCGCCAACATTAACGCCGTTAAACCGTAGCGTTTGCTGGTGTAATTAACAGATGCTCCTTTTTCTAATAAAATTTGTACGATGTCGGTGTAACCCTGACGAGCCGCCAGCATCAGAACCGTAACCCCATCTTGATCTTTAACATTGGCGTTAACCCCTTTGGCGAGTAGGGCGCGAGTATGAATCAGGTTTCCCGTCTTAACGGCTCGAATTAATGTACTGTCTTGTGTTGTAGAACCCATCTTAAACCTCCGAGGTACTGCGACCATAGCCTATGGCTTGGTCGTATGGGGGATAGGAGGGTAGTTGAGCGGGGGTCAATCCCCCCGAAACGACCAAGCCCGTGTTGCGTTTGATGATTCGGCATTTAGAATTAGCAAATCGACCCAATCTAGACCAATTAGCATCACTTAAAGACAGTTTTTTACCTGTATAACCTGAACAGTAACCTGTCACTTTTTTTTCCTTCCCGTTCGATTTTGTTGTGTACTCAATCAAATCTCCTTTTCGGGCTTTAAATGGTGTAGTCGAACCCCCGTAACGCTCCCGAACTCCCCCCTTTGCTGGTATGGCATCATGCAATCGGCGGCGGGTAATCCTCGGTTTAGAAATCACCTTGAAAATTGCCGGGGTTATTTGAACACTTCCCTTCCAGATGTATCCTCGGGTTTTAGCCGTACCCGAATATCGTTTACCCAAATCGCAACCAACCACTACATCTTGAGTTTGAAAATCTGAAGGTTCAATCAATAATTGAACGCCCCAAATTCCCAAATCATTCCAGAAGGGCTTGGCTTTTCCGTCTCTCACCCACCGTCTGGCCCGCGATGGAATTGTTGGCATCAACGGTATGCCTGACGGTGAAATTACTGGGACTCTTTGATTTTCTTTTTGCATTGGTATAACCCTTGAAAATCCAAGTAATGGTCACTTCCCTGATTCGGTATCGCGTGTCTTTGCTTTAACCAACCCTCTGAGATTCCAGAGGCTACAGATAATCCGAGCTTGTGAAGCACTCGGAAGTGTTAAACGCTACCGAACTCGTGAGGTATTGAAGCGTTACCTTCTCGGGCTATCTCCCAGAATCTAAGACCTTAGCTTGCGCTTGTCTTAGAGCTTCAAGAATGTCTCTCATCCTACTCGGTAAAGACCGACTGCACAAATACCCTCCCCAAAAGGAGGGTGACGCAATTTAATATACAGTTATCAGTCAACAGTGACCAGTTATCAGTAAACTGTAAAAGCTGTTATGCTAAGTTTTATGAAGTTTCTGAACCGAACCGGAGAACACTATGGAGTTGCCGATACCCGAGTCTGTTAAACCTTGGCTCAACTTTTTCCATCCCGTTTTAATGTTTATTTTGCTGGCTCTTACCGTTTATGCGCTGTATCTCGGGATTCAAATTCGCCGGACTCGCAGCGCCGAAGGAGAGGTCAAAAAAGAATTAATCAAAGGTAAATTTAATCTCAAACACCATCAAGTCGGGTCTGCGCTACTGGCATTTATGGTGTTGGGGACGATCGGAGGAATGGCCGTTACCTATATCAACAACAATAAATTATTTGTCGGCCCGCACCTGCTGGCGGGGCTGGGAATGACGGGTATGATTGCCGTTTCCGCCTCTTTAACGCCCTGGATGCAAAAAGGATTTGATTGGGCCAGATACACTCACATTGCTCTCAATGTCACCTTGCTGGCTTTATTTACCTGGCAAGCCCTAACCGGGGTTGAAATTCTCCAGCGGATTATCAGCAAAATGTAAATTTTATCCGGAAACTGCGGATCATCTTGAGCAAAAGGCAAAGGGAGAAGGAAAAATTAAAGAACAATTTGCGATCGCTAGAACCTTCTACCTTTGGCCTGCTTGCGTGAGACGCCCGCCGAGTCTCAACTCATGTCTTTTTTGCGCTTTCGGTGAGTCAGAAAAGGAAGATTCTCCGTTGTATGAAAATCCATTTGAGTTTTGTAACTTAACCGTCGGGAAACCTGCTTAACGATTTGGGCCAGAAGGCGATCGCCCGTTTTTTGAATCAAAGACTCAGACATCGCGAGAATAAACTTGGGAAACTTCACCCCAACATACAAGTCTAACGTCCATTGCGCCCCGGTAATGTAAGCCGGACGTTGCTGGGGTTTGATCCCGTGTTCTCGACAAAATTGATCAATCGGTAATTCAACTAATTTCATCGTGGCTTGAAAATCAATTTCATATCCCGGAGGAGTGTAGCCCGGAACCGGAACGCTGCGAATGCGATAAACTCCCTGTTCGTCAGGCGGAAGTAGTTCTAACCCAATTCGAGCCTCAACCTGATAGCCAAAGGAGCCAAAACGACCAATTAACAAGTCATAAGCATTCTCTCCAATGGGCTGAGTTTGCATGGGTTCTGCACAGCGACAAAACCAGCCGCTATGGTTGCTGAGATATTCGGCAACCCGGTCTAGATCCGCATACATTTCCATACAGTCCTCAAAACGGGTGTAGAACCAAGTCGGTTCAACCTGCTCTAATCCCGCTCTATCCGTTGATTCGGCTTGAGGAAAATTCAAAGCGTCATTCAAAAAGTCCTCAGAAATTGTTGCCGATTGTAGGTTAACCGAATTTTGGTGCATCATGGGATCTCCTGCCATGTGATCTGCCTAACTCCAGAATGCCTCTTATTAACGTCTGATGGCTACAATGAAAATACTGATCTTTTGAAATTGACCGTGATACAGTTTAACTTCTATACTCAGCATATTCATCTACCGAACAGGATAACGAATGATGAAAGCATTTGTAGCGGGTGCAACCGGCCAAACGGGTCGCCGAATTGTTAAACAACTGATCGAACACAATATTCCCGTGCGAGCCTTAGTTCGCGATCAACAAAAGGGACGACAGACTCTTCCAAGCGAGGCCGAATTGGTTACTGGAGACGTTCTCGACCCCCAAAGTTTAAAAACCGCGATCGCCGACAGTACGGTGTTATTATGCGCCACTGGAGCCAGTCCCAGCTTCGATCCGACCGGGCCGTATAAAATAGACTACGAAGGTACGAAAAATCTCGTAGATGTGGCAAAACAGCAGGGTATAGAACATTTTGTTTTGGTTTCTTCGCTGTGCGTTTCCCAGTTTTTTCATCCCCTCAATCTGTTCTGGTTGATTCTGGTTTGGAAAAAGCAAGCAGAAGACTACATCCGTCAAAGTGGTTTAACTTACACCATTGTTCGTCCGGGAGGTCTCAAAAACGAAGACAATCAAGATGCGATTGTGATGAAGTCGGCCGATACCCTGTTTGATGGCAGTATTCCCCGCACCAAAGTGGCTGAAGTTTGCGTCGAAGCATTGTCTATTCCGAGCGCCCGTAATAAAATTGTCGAGGTCATTGCCAAGCCGGAAGGAACCCAACCTTCTTTTGAGCAGTTGTTCGCCAGTGTGGTTTGAAGCTTGATGCGTCGAACAAGAAGAACGAAAAACCGAGTTCAACCGCTGAATTTACAGTCGGGAACTCCTATCTACCCTCAAGATTTGTCTTCCTCATCCCAAAAGATGGCCGCCCTCCCTTTCAGAGAGCGCCGTCAACGACGGACCGGAGGCCGAGGCCGTTTTCTCCAACGCCTGATTTTGATCGGTTTGGTGTTAACCGGAATTGTCGCCTACTGGCCGGAAATGAAGTCGGATGAAAATACCGAGAATCAGCTTGATATTGTTCTCGAAGAAATTAATCGAGATATCGATCGCCGTTGGCCGCCTCTGATCATGGAAGGGGGCGATCCCTACGTGCGGGCTTTGATGCGAACCATCTCCGCCAGCGAGTCGAATTCTTCTAAGCCCTATCATGTCCTCTATGGCGGGCGTCATATTACCGATTTGAGCCATCATCCCGATCGCTGTGTGACGATTGTTGTTGGCCCGAATAAGGGGCGCTGTACGACGGCCGCAGGTCGCTATCAACTCCTCACCGAAACTTGGGAACGAATTGCTTATCGCTATCATCCCGAAGAACCCGATCAATCTTGGTTTCGTCAATCTTACAATTTTGACGCTCAATATCAAGATATTGTCGTTTACCGTTGGTTAATTGATGTGGAATTTTGGGAGATGGATATCGCTCAAACTTTACGAGACGGTCAACTCAGTGAGGTTTTACGTTCGCTTTCCGATACTTGGACGAGTTTGGGTTATGGGATTGAAGATAATGTGATGACTCCTTATTTACCTAAAATTTATGAGGAGATTTTACAGCGAGAATTGGATGCGGTTAATGCTCCCCCTGAGTCAAATCCCTATTCTTCTTCGTCTTCAAAATTAGATTAATTTTTCGGGGTTAAGTTGATGGGTTATCGTTGGATTTTGAAGCTAAATAATCCGCCCAACGGGTGGTTTCGGGTAAACGGTATTTGGGCGTACACTGCAATACATAATTAATAGCAGTTTCTAAGCTAATTCGATGACCCGGAGACACGTATAATGGTTTGACATTGGTTCGCGATCGCAATACCGCCCCGATGACTTCTCCCCGATCTATTAGAGGTTTCCAGCTTCCCTTTTCTGCGGGTAATTCTTGATGGGTTCCGATCAATCTTGATTTCGCCGCCCCAATGGTGGGAAGATTAATTAATACTCCCAAGTGACAGGCTAAACCAAAGCGTTTCGGATGGGCAATTCCTTGACCATCGCAGATGATTAAATTCGGGGTTATGGTTAGTTTTTCTAAGGCATCTAAAATCACCGGAACTTCCCGAAACGATAAAAAACCGGGAATATAAGGAAAGGTGGTTGGACGCTGAGTAATGGCTTGTTCTTGCAGTTGTAAATCGGGAAAACTCAACACCGCCACCGCCGCCTGAGAAATGGTATAATTGTCTAAAAATCCGACATCAACTCCGGCGACATATTGAATCGATTCGAGTTTATCGGTGGTTACAACTAGAGATTTTAATTGTTCTTGAATGGGGATAGCTGCTTCTGCGGTTTCCGGCCAAAAATCGGGGTTTTGAATCTTCATTTTTTCATTCTCAAGTGTTTTTTAAACTCAGATCAATTTTGACAAGGTAGGGGGCGGGTTCCGAATCAATTTATGTCTTCCGACAGATAACTTATATAAACCCGCCCCGCTAATTTAGAGGCGGGTTCAGCCCAGATAATATCTGTTTTCCCACAAAGGATTAAAAACCAGGTTTTTCAGAGAAACCTGGTTTTTGCTGTGAGAACAAACAATCTAACAAAACCCGCCCCAACTTATGTTAACATCAGACAGCAATCTAACAAGCTAGACGGTTGCACGATTATTTCGATTTTACTACTACTTTTTACGATGCTATATTGAGGAGACCAGCTATATTTAGGCAGCAAGCAATAGCGCCCCTACAGGGGCAAAAATTTAGTTGATGCAACAGGACTCATTTAAGATTGCTATACTATTTAAAAAGCATGGTGTTGAGGATTAAGGATGAATAAATTATCTCACAAAAAACTGAGAATGTTAACTGGTGGAATGTTGGCGTTGTGTATTCCTTTGTTTGGGTTAGATAACGCTTTTGCCAATCCGATCATAGAAACCGTTCAGCGCTTAGAAACTCGCGGATTAACGATAGAAGAAATTAACGGAGAATCGGTTACTGTCAACGGAGAAGCCGCCCAAGTCGGAGATATTTTAAGAGTTGGCGACCAAATTAGCACGGGTAAAGATACCATTGTTAATTTGCGAATTGATAGTTATATTGGTTTGGTTGAAGTTGCCGAAAATACAACCGTTGAAGTCAAAAACCTTGCGGGTGAAGCGGGAATTAATCCCAATCAAATCAGCGTTTTATCGGTGACAGCAGGACAAGTGAGATTATCAATTTCTCGGTTTGTCAGTGCGCCCTTTAGGAGCGAAACAATTCCGCAAAATCAACGCCTAAATTCCGTCACAAATTCTCCGTTTAGAATCGAAACACCGGCGACAATTATCGGAGTCAGGGGAACCACATTTGGGGTCAATGTTTCCCCGGATGGAAAAACAGCAATTCACACTATTCAAGGAACAGTCGGAGTGGTGAACGCAGGCGAAGAAGTCAGCCTAGAAAAAGGTCAAGTTGCTATCGTTAACCCCGCCGAAAAACCAACACCCGTCGCCAATATTCGGCCCCTATCTCAACTGCAAGTTAGAAGTTTAACCAGATTGGGTTTAGAAACGGTACAGTTGCGGGGAACGGTCGATCCGATGGATTTGGTGTATATTAATGATCAACCGATAGAGACCGATGCTGAGGGCAATTTTGACTTTATCGGACGTTTACCCGTGAGTCGGCGTTTGCAGGTGACAGTTAGGGGACCATCGGTAAGAGAACGATTTTATGTCATTGCCGTTCCTTAGTGCTAAATTATTATTTATGTGTTTTGTAAGGGAAGATAGAAACGATGGCAATTTTACAATTAGAAGACGGAACAACTTACACCGAACTTGAGGAGATTTCTCGCCGCTTAGAACCGTTGAATGTGCGGTTAAATTATTGGCCGGTTAGACAACACCCGGAATTCCAAGCCCTGTTAAATAAACCCGCTTTAAATGATGGGGAAAAAGAACAGGTGCTTCTGGAATTAGAGCATTATTTTGAACAGTTAAAAGAAACCGATGGTTATCAATCTCGGGATTTAATTGTGTTACATCCTGATATTCCCAATCTCGATTCATTAATGGCAAAATTTGAAACTTGTCACACCCACGCCGATGATGAAGTCCGCTACATTATTGACGGCGAAGGGGTGTTTGGGTTTGTTTGTCCCGACGGTTCTCAGATGGAATTAACCATTCAATCCGAAGAATATATTAATGTTCCAGCCGGAAGCGAACATTGGTTTCATTTAACCGATAAAAAACGCATTAAAGCCGTGCGTTACTTTATCACCACAGAGGGTTGGGTTCCCGAATATACGGAAACAAAAATTCGCATAAAATCTCAAACTAATTCGTTAGTTATGGGTTAAAATAAAATCCCCCAATCTGTTAGAGAACGGGGGGAAATCAGTTCATTTGGTGCTAAAATAAAGAATGACCATAGAAGTAGATTATCGTTTTCCGCCTGGTGTTGATGCCGAACGTCAAGGGAAGGTTATTGCTATCGGACAAACGGCCGGAACTTGGGATGCAAGGTTCAGTCACCGAGAGGAAATTATGCGATCGCATTTGGGGGAAGTGATCGAGATTAAAACCGAGGAAAAGGGGGAGAGTATTGCAACGGTTCGCTTTCCTGAAATTAACGTTGAAAATGATATTTCCAGCCTGCTAACGATGATTTTTGGCAAGTATTCAATGGCGGGGGTTGGTAAGGTTGTTGGCTTGCGTTTGGATGAAAATTATGGCAAGTTTCCCCGGTTTGGAATCGGGGGAATTAGAAAACTTTTAAAGGTGTATAACCGCCCTTTAATTATGGCAATTTATAAGCCGGCTTTGGGGTTGTCTGCAACCGATCATGCTAATATTTTAGAACAGGTTGCTTTGGCGGGGTTGGATATTATTAAAGATGATGAAATTATGGCTGATTTGGAGGTCGCCCCGACGTTAAAACGGTTAGAAGCTTGTTATCCGATTTTGGAACGGGTTAAACAAGAAACCGGGCGAACGGTTTTGTATGCGGTGAATGTCACGGGTTCGGCCACAGAATTAATAAAAAAAGCTAAAATTTTAGTTGAAAATGGCGCAAATGCTCTATTATTAAATGTGCTAACTTATGGGTTTTCGGTGTTGGAAGCGTTGGCAGCAGATTCGGATATTAATGTGCCGATTTTTGCACATCCGGCGTTTGCGGGGGCGATGTGTGCTTCACCGGATACGGGGTTGGCTTATTCGGTGGTTTTAGGAACATTAATGGCGCATGGCGGGGCGGATGCGGTGCTTTATCCGGCACACTATGGAAGTTTACCGTTTGATGCGGTAGAAGAAGGTAAAATTAGGGATATTTTGCGATCGCGAAATGTGTTTCCGGTGCCGTCTGCGGGGATTCATCCGGGTATTGTTCCCCAGGCTTTAAAAGATTATGGAAATGATGTTATTTTAAATGCGGGAACCGGAATTATGGATCATCCAGAGAATCCGGGGGCGGGTGTAAAAGCGTTTTTTGAAGCGTTAGAACGGTGTGAAAATCAAGAATCTTTTGAATTAGAAAAAGTGCCGGCCGGCGCGTTGCGTCAAGCCTTGGAAAAATGGGGAACTAAATAAGGGAAAAACAGAGATGAATAGCGATCCACGTCAAGATTTAATCACCGCTTCTCGCCAATTTTATCAACTGGGTTGGATGGCGGGAACTGCCGGAAATTTGTCTGCTAGAGTCGATGATGGCAGTTTTTGGATTACCGCAAGTGGCAAACAAAAAGGCAAGTTAACCGGATCTGATTTTGTGCGCGTTTCTCTGCAAGGAGAAGTGATAGAAAACCCCAATTTAGGCAACCGTCCATCGGCGGAAACGAGTATTCATCAAGCCGTTTATTCGCTGTTTCCCGATGCAAAAGCTTGTTATCACGTTCACTCTGTAGAAGCGAAACTGGTGACGAATTTTACCGAAGGCGATCACTTGAATTTACCGCCCATTGAAATGTTAAAAGGGTTGGGAGTTTGGGAGGAACATCCGAAAGTGGTGATGCCCGTATTTAAGAATCATTTAGATGTGTCTAAAATAGCAAAAGAAATTAGCGATCGCTTTCAACAATCAAAACCCGATGTTCCGGCGTTATTGATTAAAAATCATGGGGTTACGGTTTGGGCAAATTCGGCCTTTGATGCGGAAAATTATATTGAATTAACAGAATATATTTTCCGTTATATTGTGGCGGCGCGTCAAGTCGGAGTTCACCATTAATCTCAATTGAATCCTTCTCAACACAACTTGATAAACCCGGTTTCTCAAGGGAAAATATAGGTTTTTAGGTCTGGGAAGTTAGCATAAACCGGGTTTTTAACTGCGGTGCAAGATCTGAGTTTCAGCCTAAAATAAACTGCTTTAGCCCTGAAACCTGACTAAAGCAGCGCAACTATCTCAATGGAATTCAATGCTACTCAGCCACTTGTCAAAGATTGAACAATTGAGCGTGAGCAGTCTACATAGTAGCATTAAGTTTCAAATCTGGCTATTTCTTTAGACAAATTTTCTAAAAACCCGGTTTCTCCAAAAACCCGGTTTCTCAAAGAAACCGGGTTTTTATTCTAAAGTTAAGTGTTGAATCAAAGATTGTTCAATTTCTGATTCAACAAAAAGACGGTAGGAATTCGGAGTCGTAAATTGTGAGAGAATGATTTGAGGATGAGGTAAAGAACCGTCTCTTAAGCCAATAGATTCAAGATAACTAGAAAACTCCCAAGCTTCTGGCTTGTTGACTAATTTAGCTGCTACAGGGTTTAAATGAATGTATCTAGATAAATGCAATAAATACTCGTTTTTATCTACATGAACAGCTTGAAAACGTCCTTGAAATAGTGAACCCAATCGATTATAGCGTTTGTTAATAGCTTTCGTATAAGATAAAGAGAACTTTTGCATGATCTCTGAGAGATTATTGGTTTTGAGATACACTAATAAATGATAATGGTTAGGCATTAAACAATAGGCAACTATTTCTATGAAGTCTGGATTCAAAAAATTACGAATTTGCCGCAAGAAGAATAAGTAGTTTTCTCGTTCAAAAAAGATTAACTGTCTGTTATTACCTCGATTATAAAGATGATAATAGTTACCTTGATAAAATTGAACAGAACGGGATGGCATTAGATTGAGTTCAAAAATTTTATTTTATTATATCTTAAAACTCTTGCAAAAACCCGGTTTCTCAAAGAAACCGGGTTTTTCATCTAATTTCTATCTCGCTTTAGACACCTCCATAATATCGTCTAAAATTGTTCCCGATTCTTCCATTTTTCCGATATCGAGAATCGTCTTAATTACCGAGTCGGGATTCAAACTCATCGAATCAATTCCCAACTCAACCAAGAAACGGGCAAATTCGGGATAATCACTCGGCGCCTGACCACAAATTCCAATCTTGCGGTCATATTTTTTCGCCGCTTTAATCGCAATTGTTACCATCCGACGCACCGCTTCATTTCGTTCGTCAAAAATATGGGCAACTAACGCCGAATCTCGGTCTAATCCTAACGTTAATTGGGTTAAATCATTAGAACCAATCGAGAACCCATCAAACACTTGGGCGAATTCATCGGCAAAAATAACGTTACTGGGTAACTCGCACATCACATAAACTTGCAAGCCATTTTCACCCCGTTTTAAGCCGTTTTTCTCCATCTCCGCCAACACTTTTCGACCCTCATCGGGAGTCCGACAGAAAGGAATCATCGGCACCACATTTGTCAATCCCATTTCATCTCGAACCCGCTTCAAAGCCTGACATTCGAGTGCGTAAGCGTCGCGATATTTCGTATCATAATATCGGGACGCACCCCGCCAACCAATCATCGGGTTTTCTTCCTTCGGTTCAAACTGACGACCGCCCAACAAATTGGCGTATTCGTTACTCTTGAAGTCCGACATCCGCACAATCACGGGATTGGGATAAAATGCAGCCGCAATCATGCCGATACCGTGTGCCAATTTATCAACAAAGAAATCGGGTTTGTGGTCGTAAATCTTCGTGAGTTCGGCAATGTCTCGTTTGGTTAATTCATCTTCCAATTCATCGTAATGAATCAACGCTAACGGGTGGGCTTTAATGTGGTTAGCGATAATAAATTCTAACCGGGCTAAACCAACACCATCGCAAGGAATAGATGCCAACCCAAAGGCTTCTTCCGGGTTGCCAACATTCATTAAAATCTTGGTTTTTGTTTTCGGTAAATTGTCGAGAACCGTTTCTTCAATTTCAAACGGAACTAATCCTTGATAAACCCGACCTTCTTCGCCTTCGGCCGAACAAACGGTAATATTTTCGCCGGTTTTTACCACTTCTGTTGCATCGCCACAGCCCACAATTGCGGGGATTCCCATTTCTCGCGCAATAATTGCAGCGTGACAAGTTCGCCCGCCTTGGTTAGTTACAATTGCGCTCGCTTTTTTCATAATCGGTTCCCAGTCGGGGTCGGTTTTATTCGTAACTAAAACTTCGCCGGCTTGGAATTCATCGATGCGATGAACGTCTAAAATTACCCGCGCTTTTCCTTGTCCAATCATTTCGCCAACGGCGCGACCCCGAGAGAGAATTTCGCTTGTTCCTTTGAGTTTATAACTCTTTAAAACGCTGGCTGATTTTTGAGATTGTACCGTTTCTGGACGGGCTTGAACGATGAATAATTCCCCCGTTAAACCGTCTTTTGCCCATTCAATATCCATCGGGGTATAACTTCCCCGCACTTGAGAATAGTGATTTTCAATGGTGCAAGCCCAGTCCGCTAGTTTGAGAATTTCATCGTCATTTAAGCAGTATTTTTCCCGTTCGGAAATTGGAACGGAGACGTTTTTGGTGAGTTTTGAACCGCCAATATCGTACACCATTTTCATTTCTTTGGTGCCGAGTCGTTTTTCTAAAATTGGGCGGAATCCCTGCTTTAATGTGGGTTTAAAAACGAAGTATTCATCGGGGTTAACTGCCCCTTGAACCACGTTTTCACCCAACCCGTAAGCAGCCGTTACTAGGGCGGCATTTTTAAAGCCGGTTTCCGTATCAATGGAGAACATTACCCCGGAAGTTGCTAAGTCGGAACGCACCATTTTTTGAACGCCAACGGACAGGGCAACGGTAAAATGATCGAAGTTTTTGATGGTACGATAAGAGATAGCTCGGTCGGTAAAAATTGAGGCGAAACATTTGTGGCAGGATTCTAAAACCGCTTCTTCTCCATAAACGTTTAGGTAGGTTTCTTGTTGGCCGGCAAAGCTGGCGTCGGGTAAATCTTCTGCGGTTGCACTCGAACGCACAGCAACGTCTACATCGGTACTATAACGTTTACATTCTTCTTTGTATTCGCCGCTAAATTCGTCGCAAAATTCACTAGAATCGGTTAAATTGTTGTAACGTTCGCAGAGTTTTCGATAGGCTTTAATGATAGCGTCTTCGAGTTCGGGAGGGAAGGGTGTATCGAGTATTAATGAGCGGGCTTGTTTGCCTCGTTTGCGTAAGTTTTTAACATCTTCTACGTCTAAATCTGCAAATAATTCGCGTAGTTTTGTTTCCAGTCCGGCGGATTCTACAAAGTAGCGGTAAGCATAGGCGGTTGTGGCGAAACCGGTGGGAACGTTCACACCTTTGGGGGTGAGTTGTTGAATCATTTCTCCCAAGGATGCGTTTTTACCGCCAACTAAGGGAATATCTGAAATTCCAACTTCTTCAAACCACAAAACAAATGCTTTTTCTTTGGCGGTGTCGGTAGATGGGGTTAATGCTGTTGTCGCAACCATATTAAAGTCCTCCAAACTTTAGAAATAGTCTGGTGTGAGTTAAATTTATTTGTCGAATTTGAGCGGTTTGCCGTTGAGAATGCCAAGGCTATTAATGACATTCTGATTGACCGAGATGGCTTCATATATCTACATATTTTCTCTATCCCGAGCCAGCTTCACTCAATTTAATTCTCTTGATTCTACTGTTTGCCTTCTCTTTCCTTTAATTTAGAGGTTTGATTCTCCTCTATTCATAGAGTATTACTTTTGATGCCGTTTTCAACATAGAGACCTATTTTTCCCTTAGTTACCAAAAGTAAAGAAATAGCGTTAATTCGACGGTTGGAGGTATTATTAAAAAAGGTTAATCCTGAGAATTGACCCCTTTAATAAACGTTACTAATTTTTGCAAATGAATATTAACAAATCTTGCAGCAATAACCCCAACTACCGCCAACAACAATTCGAGCAGAACTGTCCGATTGAGTATACAATGGCACTGATCGGGAGTAAGTGGTCGATCGCTATTTTGCGAGAACTTTTGAAGGGCGATCGGCGTACCCACGAACTGGCTGAGGCGTTACCGGGGATCAGTTCAAAAACCTTAACTTTGCGCTTGAGAACCCTCGAAAAACATGGTATAATTCGACGCAAGGTCTATCCTGAGATTCCGCCTCACGTCGAATATTCGCTCACGGAAAAAGGGCGGGAACTGCAACCGGCGATCGCCATTCTCAAACAAGTTGGACAGCGTTTGCTTTCCCAAGAAGAAGCGTTTCGCCCGTTGAAAGTCAATTCAGAAGTTACACAGCGAAAAGAAGCCTAAAACCTTAAAAGATAGTTAAGGAAATCCAAGCGATCGCCAATTTAAGATTCAATTAGCAATACCCACTTTTTTAAAATAATCTGAGCCTAAAAAGCGGGAATAAACTTCTTTAATTTTCTCGGGTTCCATTTGGGTTTCCTGATAGCTATCGAGGCTTGACATCGCATCCAGCCAACGGTTGAGATGGTTTAAATTCAAACTTTTGATATTGAACCCTTTCCAAGTTTCCAGTACCACCAACATCCGTTCAAAAAAGGGAATAAAAGCAATATCAACTAAACTGACAGTTTCGCCTAAAAAATAGGTTCCCTGCGACTCCGCCAAGGTGTCATCCAGAAAGCGTAATTCCGTTTCTAGAGCGTTGCGTAATTCTTCATCTTTGGCGGTACTTTCTTGGCTGTCTGTCGGTTTGTGCGACAAATAGGTATAAGCAAGTTTGACAAATTTGGCATCACAACGGCTAATTAAAATTCTGGCTTTTGCTTTTAATACCGGATTTTCAGGTAACAGCTTGTTTTGAGCATTTCCAAACACTTCGGATAGATATTCATTAATCACCAAAGATTCATAAATAATGATATCATTCTGTTTGATAACGGGAACTGCACCGTTTGGGTTCATGGCGATAAACCAGTCGGTTTTGTTGTCTTTTCCGAGTTCAATATGTTCGTAGGAAAAGGGAATATTTAGCTGTCGTAAAGTTATCCAACTGCGTTGGGCGTAGGGACAATAAGGGTTAGCGTAGAATTGAATGGGTTGAGAAGATTGGGAATTGGTTAAGTTTTCTGCTGACATGATTTTAAGTTTTTTCGACTTTTTACAATTTTAACATTTTACTTACACCCAAAAACCGGGAAACCCGTAGGGGCGGGTTTTGAATACATTTATATTTCCCAATTTCAACCTATATAAACCCGTCCCTCTTACCTACCAAAAACCCGGTTTCTTTGAGAAACCGGGTTTTTTATTAGGGTTTTTATTTAACAGATTCTAAATTGCATCATTACGGGTAAATGATCCGAAGATTGAACATCTGTAATCACTTGACAATTTATCCCTTTAATTCGATTTGAATTGTAGAAAATATAATCAATAGTTTGACGGGGTTTATCGGAAGGATAAGTCGCATTTTCGGGATAATTTAGCGTTTCTAAAGGAAAAGCAGACTTAATTCCGGGCGTATTGAGAAATAGATTAATAGTCGGTTCTAAATTAGTTTTTGAGGGCGGTTCGCTGTTAAAATCACCCAGTAAAATCACCGGATAGTTTTGAGAAAAACTGAGAAAGAGTTCCAAGACAAATTGAGATTGTTTTAAACGAGTTTTTTGATTGATATCTTCCAAATGAACGTTAATTAAAATCAGTATTTGGTTGGCGATTTTAACGCGAGTAACTTGGGCGAGTCTATCCAAATAAAACGGCTTTTCATAAAAAGGTTTACTCGCCACTTTTTCTAATACAATCCGTTCGTTGAGTTCAATCGGATATCGACTCAAAACCGCCTGTCCTGACAACAGTTTACCAAAATGTGTAGAAACGGGAAAAAGAGGAAAAGGAACATAATTCTTATCCCAATTAATCGCCGTTGCTTGTACGGGAAACTGTAACGCATTTGCTAACGCTTGAACTTGATTAACATCATAAGACCGTTTAGAAGCAAAATCAATTTCTTGCAACGCAATAAAATCAGCATTCTGGGGTTTTAAAGCGGAAATTGCCAGTTCTAAATTTTTATCAAATAACGCTTTTCCTCGTTCCACCGCTTGGTTATTGGTCAAACCCGAAAGATAACCAATATTATAAGTAATGACTGTATAAGTCTCTTGGAAATGCCGTTGATGGGGCCAATCAGAAGTTAAAATTTCCGCATATTTAGTTTGGGGATAACTCGGTGAACTTGCCCACAAGTAGAACGAAAAAAAACTGATAGAAAAACCCGAAAATATTAACAGCAACAGCGTCATTAAATCGACCATTGTTGTGAAGGGTAATTCATGGAAATGGTTATAAAGTTGGAGTATCACTAGAGGTAAATTGAGTAAAAACTAATCGTAAAATAGATAATCCGAGAACAATTAAAAACAAAATCAACCCAATCGTACAGGCGTAACCAATTTCTAAATTTTGAAACGCTTGTTCGTAAAGATAATAAACAATAGTTTTGGAACTGTTAAGCGGACCTCCCTGAGTCATAATATAAACTTCTTCAAACACTTTCGTGGCTGAAATTGCCGAAATAACCGCCACCAAAACAATATAAGGACGCATCAACGGGAGTGTAATATCCCAATGTTTTCGCCAACCATCAGACCCCTCTAAACTTGCTGCTTCATATAATTCTGCGGGAATAGATTGTAATCCTGCCAAGTAAATAACCATATAATAACCCAACCCTTTCCAAATTGTTACCCCCATCACACTAAATAAGGCTAAATTGGGACTCGTTAACCAGGGAATTGTCGGTAATTTTGAATCCGGGAGAACAAAAGATAAACTATATTGTAGAAGTTGATTGAGTAAACCGGTTTCTGAATACAACCATTTCCAAGCCAATCCCGCCACAACCATTGAAATAACAACCGGAACATAATAAGCGGTTCTAAACCAATGAATTCCCCGGATTTTTTGATTGACTAAAATCGCCAAACCCAACGGTAAAATTGCTAAAATCGGGACGACAACAAGAATATAAAGTAAGGTGTTTTGTAGCGTTTTCCAAAATACCTCGTCCGCCCACAACCGTTGAAAGTTTTTTAACCCTATCCATTGCGGGGGTTGCAGTAAATCGTAACTGAAGAAACTTAGATAAAAGGCTTGTATTGCCGGCCAAAATACGGTTAAGCCCAAAATTATGAGGGCGGGAAGTAAAAATAAATAGGGCGTGAATTTGGGGTTGATTTGCAGTTTCATCAATCTTTTTTAAAAGGACAATATTCATTTTATCTTGTAAAGGCGGGTTCAAACAGTCACCAGTCACCAGTGATGTAGGTTTCTAACAAATAACGTTAATAAACCCCCCCATCCCCCACTCAAAAACCCGGTTTCTTTGAGAAACCGGGTTTTTGGCTTGTACCTCACACGAACGCACACGGTTATAATAAATCGGGTTGAACCCGCCCCTACGGGATTTAATTTTGATTGTCGGGTTTTATACTAGAAAATAAACCCATCCAATCCCCCGGTTTCTGACCATTTTGTTCGGCTTTCACCTCAAACGTAACATTACAAACTTGCGATGAATTTAACGCTTGAATACAAAGTTCGGCGATATCATCTCGACTCACTTGACCTTTAATTGTATCCCCTTGATCGAATTTTAACGCCTTACCTCCCGCTTCTTCTGTTAACGCACAAGGGCGAATAATCATGTAAGGAATTCCGCTGGAACGAATCACATCTTCCCCTTTCAATTTCCAGGTTAAAATTCCCCCCAACTGTTCATTCATACGCACGGCTGGCGGTTCTTCTTCTAGGTTTAATCCCGGTTTTCCGGGGCGAGTCACTCCGGCCGAACTAATCTGAATAAACCGAGGATATTTTTTGCCGCCATAGGCTTTAACCGTTTCGATTTGAAGTTGGAAACTTCCGGGGGAAAATTTGGGATTGAGTTCTTTATCGTATTCAAATTTACTCAACATCAGTTGAATCGAACAAACCGAACTGGGGTCAAATTTTTCGCCATCTTTAACGGTTTTTGCCCGAAAGACCGGAATTAATTGATCGAAGGGAATCCGAATGGTTGTTGGGATATTATAAACCGTATCAAACGAGTAACAGTAAGCAATACTATCCCATTTTGGATCGTTCCGCAAAATGAATTTATAGCGCTTTCCATCCCCTTTTACTCGCAACTCAATTCCTTCATAACCCGATAAATTCATAGGCGGATCAAAATTGCGGGTTCGGACTGAAGCAAACCCCCCAGAATTCTCCGTTGAAACATTTCCGGTAAATAAAGCTGAATCCCCAATTAAACGAATGGAACTTTCACTCACACCCCCCATAACCACATCATCTAAAGCGCCCCAAGTTTCTTTTAAATCTTCCGTTGGTTTGCTAAAATCAAAGAGGAGTTTTTCTCCGCTATTTTTCAGATAGGGAAGTGCCGCATTGATTAAATTTTGCATTCCTTCATACTCAACTTTTTCGGGAACATCTACCACTTCCGGCATATAAAATTTCACCCCTTGGTAGTATTTTTCTCGGGTTGGCGTATCTCCTTCTACGGGTTGAACTTTTGTTCCCGTACAACAAATAATTGCTTTCACATCTTGCATGACTTGGGGTGTTAATGTCTCGGGAATGGTAATATCAGCTTCGATCATTTCTACCCCATTTCCCAGGATTTTTTTACCCCGTTTTGCATCTCTGACCAACGCACGAACTTTCATTCCCCGTTGCTGTAACCGCTTCACCACCCGTTTTCCGACGCCTCCGGTTGCACCCGCAACTAACACGACTTCAGTCTTCGGTTGCGGTTTGTTTTTCTTGTTACCGAATAGTTCTTGAATCCAGCTTATATTACCCACAAAGGGAACGACACCAAAGTAACCCAAGGTTTTTAAAAACCGTCCAGCATCCCAGTTTGCTTTCTTTTGTTCGGACATTCGCATTTCCTACCTATTTTGTCAAGTCTACCTGCTTCTATATTAAGATACGTTACGATCGCACGGCATCGACAGACCGGGTAGACTGGGTAAAAATGCTCTGTCTGCGAACCTTCGCCCCTATCTATCCTAAAGCTGAATAAAATCGGTAAACCCCACAGATTCTAAGTATTTGTGCTACGGTAAATCGGTGTAGCTCTAACAGGAGTCCTATGGAAACAATAGATTGGGAAAATGTAATTATTGGCGGCTTGGCGATTGTAATTTTTATTGGGGGAATGTTTATGATGTTCACCAATATTTGGACGAGCGGTTTGAACAAAGATAAATAAACCCTGGTGTTCACTTCATTTAGTCGGAACTCAATCTCAAACATCTGTAAATTACATCTGTAAACTCTTTCAGCGAGATCCACAAATATGCTAGATTTGAATACAATTGCAGAGTTTTCCCGTGCGAATTGTGGGACAATTTGTGCGTTTTTGGTTCCGGCTAACGTGCTGGCAACATTGCAAACCCTCGTTTTTACGGGAATGAAATCTTCCCCCGTGAAATTGCGTTTAATGGTGGGGTTTGCTTGCTTTTATTCTATCTTGATGCTGCTCCACGTTTACAGTTGGTTTAGTATCGGAATTGTGATGATGCCCACCTATATTTTACTCGGTTTGGGCGGCCTGTGTTTGGCAACAAATCTTTGGGCGATATTCCATCGAAACAGTTTGTTAAATCTGATTGAACTTGTCACCGCTACGGCGATCAATTTGGGCAAACGTTGGACTCAAAAAACCTTTGCCGCCAAATCTTTTAACGGTTAAAAAAACCAAGTCAACAACCCAGACCGAGAGTAAATTGCTGCTGAAAAAGTGGCATTATTTTTTTGAACAAAATTAGTGAGGATTTCCCGAAGAAGAATGATCGCTAAAAATCAAATAAGCCGCAGCAGCCAACAGCATCCCCGCCAAAATATAATTTCGCGTCACCGGAACTTTCATATACCAAACACTAAATCCCGCAAACACTACCATCGCAATAATTTCTTGCATGACCTTCAACTGAGGTAAACTAAAATATAGGGAACCCAAACGATTACCCGGCACCTGAAAACAATATTCAAAAAAAGCAATCGACCAACTACCAACAATCACCATCCAAAGGGGAGCCGCTTGCAGATTTTTCAGGTGTCCGTACCAGGCAAAGGTCATAAAAACATTAGAAATTAACAGCAAAATTACGGGTTTATACATGGAAAAAACCAAGAAAAAGTTCAAACCGAAAAAAAATTGGCTGTTTGAATTATAATCTAAATAGGACTGAGATTTTAACCGCCCTCACGGTTTGGACTAGAACCCCTGATAACCGCCTTGATTTTTCCAGAGCCAATCTTTTCTTTTCAAGGCAATTGAGATTGTAACCGCAATTTTCAGAAATTCGGGCAAACAGTCCCCCAAAAAGTTTTATGATTTCAGTCGATAATTCGTGTAAAATAGAGAGTCGCCAAGCTACTTACAACCGTCTTAACTGTGAAGCTGTTTGTATATCACACTCCCGAACTTACCCCCACGCAAATGCCAGACTGTGCGATAGTCGTGGATGTTTTGCGGGCAACAACCACTATCGCCACTGCACTCAACGCCGGGGCCGAGGCGGTGCAAGTTTTTAGCGACATTCAAGAATTAATGCAAGTTAGCGAAAAATGGCCGGCTGACAAGCGGGTACGGGTTGGGGAACGAGGAGGGAATAAAGTTGAAGGCTGCGACTTGGGAAACTCTCCCCTCAACTGCACCTCCGATGTGGTCGGGGGGAAACGCTTATTTATGACCACAACCAACGGAACACGGGCTTTACAGCGGGTTCAAAGCGCCCCTGTGGTGATTACTTCGGCTTTGGTAAACCGACAGGCTGTCGTCGAATATTTAATCACTAAAAAACCGGAAACCGTTTGGATTATTGGTTCGGGTTGGGAAGGAAGTTACTCTCTAGAAGATACCGTTTGTGCGGGTGCAATTGCCGAGAGTTTTGTCACAGAAATGGGTTATCCTCTCGATGATGTCGCCGGAAATGATGAAGTTTATGGGGCAATTTCATTGTATTTGCAGTGGCAATCCCAACTCTATCAATTGATGAATTCTGCCAGTCACGGCAAGCGTTTAGTTGGATTGAAATGTTATGATGACTTGAAATATTGCGCTCAAACCGATATCCTAGACATCCTGCCCATTCAAACTGAACCGGGTGTTTTGGTCAAGTCGAATATCGAAACTCAAAGCTTGCAATACTGGATGGAAGATTCAACCGCAAAAAATTAATTATAATAACCAAAACTTGTTGAAAAATATCCCCTGTATTTTTAGACGGGGGATAACTCCATTCCTTTGTTCTCTTTCAAATCTTGTGTGAACAGCCCACTAAACGTGATCTCGGATTCTATTTTTACACTTTCCAAAGGCGAAGATCAACTCGATCAATTCGCCAGTCGCATTTACCAAGAACATCAACGCTGTGTTCAATCTCCCAAAACTTCACTCATTCACGCCTGTAATGCCGGAGTTTGGTTGCTGAAAGCTCAACCGTTGATTTCAACTCAAACCTGGGAAAATTGGTTAAAAACCCGGTGCAACCTCACCTTACAAACCGCTCAAATGTATATGCGGATGGCGGGAAAATATCCTCAAATTCAAGAGAATATTGAACCCAATATAGAACGTTCAATATTACCCGAAAACTCAGAAAATACCCCTCATTCTCCCCGTCTGCTTGCCGAATCTAAAGCCGAATATAAAGTCATTCCCGAGACAACTCCATCCCCCGCTAAATCTACCCCTTCCCCCCAACAAAATAAACCCCAACCCGCCCCCGTTTCTCCTTCAGAAGAATCGGTTTTAGACTCAATTATTGATGTCGATTTTACACCCATTTCCGCCCATTCTCAACCCAATTATACATCTGATTTTCTGCGATTTTGTATTCCCGGTTCTGTCGTTCCCAAAGCACGACCTCGGGTAACTGCCAACGGAACTTATATGCCCAATCGTTATCGAGAATGGCGAAATCGAGCCGAAATCGAACTTTACCGTCAAATGTCTCAGTTTCGTTCAACCCATAAATTTCCCCTGCAAAAAGCCGCCGTTTCCCTGCGTTTTTTTGGGAATCACCGCACGAATTCTGATTTAGATAATATGGCGGGCGCCTGTTTGGATGCGTTAACTTTAAACGGGGCGGGGGTGTTAATTGATGACCGTTTGAGTTGTCTTCCCCGCTTAACCGTTGAATATGTTTCCGGAACAGAAGAAACGGGGGTTTGGATAGAAATTCAGCCCCTTTAGTTTCTATCGATTTTAACCCTTAGAAATTGCCTTTTTCGGGTGAACCAAACCTTCCAACCATTTGGAGACTTGCTCCGCTTTACTTAAAATGATGAAATGTCCCCCCGGTTCGCTCCAAAAGTCACACTTGAGAAAACGAACCGGAAAAATGCGATCGTTCAGCCCGTGAATATGATATAATTTATCTGGAATTATCTCATTTTTCCAGGTGACAACTTTATCAATTGCCCACTTGATAAAACCCGCATCCGTATCTCGCAAAATTGCCCGCAGTAACCGACGTTCATCGATTGTTTCTAAACTAAATAACCAAAACAATATCCAATACACCGCCCAAAGCAAGCTTTTAAACGGAAAAATTCGATGAATGGGAAACCCCCTAAAAAATTTAAAATAAGGCGGAATTTCCGATTGATTGGTTGTGCTAGAAATGAGAATTACTTTTTCAACTTCAATCTGTTTGGCAATTTCAACCGCCACAATTCCCCCAAAGGAAAGACCCACTAAAATCGGATGTTCGGATTTAATTTGAGCCGTTAAACGTTTGGCATAACTTTCGAGAGACTCTCCCTTTTCCGGTTCCAACCAATCAATATAAACGGGCTGATATCCTTCAAGTTGCAATTGTTTGAAGACCCGTTTGTCCGCACCCAAACCGCTAATAAAATAGATATCTTTTAAGGTTTTTTGAAATTGTTCGACTTGTTCTTTTTGCTGTAATTCGGTCGATTTTACCATCCTTATTGTAATTTAAAACAACAGTATATTTACATCTTGGCACAGTTGTTGTCAAAATCATCTATCGAAAGTTTAGACATAAAAAAATCTCATAAATCTCAGTTGATCGCATCCTCCCCCAGTGTTATACTGATAGCCGTCAAGGGAAATTTTAACATTTGTTGACGCTGCAATCACCATTTGTTCGAGATTCCCGTCCATACCAATATTTACCCAAAGGATGTGTATATGTCCATCGCAGAAGTTCCCCGTCCGACTGGTGATTTGATTTTACCCGACGGAAGTGTTATCAACTTTGATGGTTTTGAGGAGTTTGAAACGATCTTAGAAGTTCGAGGGTCTGAGGATGCTTTGGGAACGGACGCCTCTGACTTTTTATTAAGTGTTGATGATTTACCAAAAACTATTTTTGGTTTGGGGGGAGATGACTTTATTCTCGTCACGACAGGGGGTTCAGATCTTCTCTATGGAAATCAAGGAAATGATAACCTCAATGCAGGAATTGGTAACGATTCTTTGTTTGGGGGTGAGGGAGAAGATGGCTTAGACGGGAATCTAGGAGATGATATTTTATTTGGAAATCTTGATAATGATGGTCTTTCTGGGGGCGAAGGAAGTGATACACTTTATGGCGGTCGCGGAGATGATAATTTAACTGGAGATCAAACGAGTATTTTTGGAAATGATTTCCTCTCCGGTGATTTGGGAAGTGATAATCTTAGTGGAAATCAGGGAAATGATACTCTAATTGGTGGAGAGGGTTACGATCTTCTCGATACGGGAAGCGATCAAGATTTAATTGTTTTGAGTACCAATACAACCGATTTTGATAAGATTATCTCTTTTCAAGATGGTGCCGATATTATTGGTTTGAGTGACGGTTTAACGTTTAGTGATTTATCCATTACTCTTGCGGGTAATCGGGCGACTCAGTTGGCGACAGAATTCGTTGCGGGAGGAGGTTCAAGTCAAATTCAAGGTACAGTAGATGGACAAGTTGATATAACCGTTGTTCCCACCGATATCTTGATTTCTGTTGCGAGTACGGGTGAAATATTAGCTGTTGTTGGTAGTTTGGCTGCCGGTACTCTCACGCCGGTTTTAGATATTTCTCAAATTACCAGCGACGATTTTGTGACCCTGTAATATTATCTCCGATTCATCGATAATTATCATGTAGGGGCGGGTTCTATACTCTCTCTGAAATCCACAACTAAAGTTCAATAAACCCGCCCCATCTCCAGAACAGCTTTGAGTTTAGCAAGTCAAAAAGGTAAGCCTCAAAAACCCGGTAACTCTTGCGAAATCGGGTTTTTATAGATTGATGAATCCGCCAAAAAATTATAACAAATTTGCTCGAAAGCTGTTATCATGCGTTGATTGTGTTTAGAGCGATGAGCATTTGAAATGATGCAGCTTTCTATTTTAACAAACTTTCGGGGTGAATTTGCAGCATTACTCGCCGCCTTTTTTTGGTCGCTGTCTTCGGTGGTTTACAGTCAAGCCGGAGAGAAAATACCCGCCATTGGATTAAACTTAATAAAAGGCATCCTGGCGATCGCGATGTTGGTCTTAACGCTGGTATTGCGGGGCAGTTTATTTCCCGATATTGAATTGACAATTATCGGATTATTGCTGCTCAGTGGTATCATTGGAATAGCGATCGGAGACAGCGCCTATTTTACCACGTTGAAATGTTTGGGGCCGAGACGAGCCTTATTAATGGAAACCTTAGCCCCGCCCCTGACCGCAATTTTAGCCTTTATTTTCCTACAAGAACGGCTTCCCCTTTCCGCTTGGTGTGGGATTATTTTAACCGTTTTAGGCGTGGCTTGGGTGGTCACAGAACGGGTCGGAGATGGCGTCGTCGGTTCAACCCATTTGCGACGGGGATTATTATTTGGGTTGCTCGCAGAAATCTGTCAAGCCGTGGGAATTATCTTATCTCACCTCGCCCTCACCCAAACCGAAATTAGCCCGTTATGGAGTACATTATTGCGGTTATCCGGTGGAACTGTTATCTTAATCTTGTGGCTGTTTGTGCAACGTCAAAATGTAAAATTGTTGTTGACACCTTTACAGTCTAGACGCACATTTTTAGTCATCGGACTGGCAACCTTTTTAGGCACATACTTGGGAATTTGGTTGCAACAAACCGCCTTAAAATTTACCGCAGCCGGTATTGCTCAAGCCCTCAGTTCCACCAGTCCCCTGTTTGTATTACCCATTGCGGCGAGTCTCGGAGATCGGGTCAGTCTGAGAGCCATTTTAGGCGCGATCGTGGCGATCGCAGGTGTGGTATTATTGTTTCAAGGAACCTGAAACTAGGAGTCACAAACCTCAAACTGAGCCAACTCTCGCGGTAAACGAGACGCATAAGGAACAGCCGCACCTTTGGGGGCTAAAATACCCAAACCGTAGACACATCCATCCTCGGTGGTACAGTCTGCCATTCGCAAGCTTAACTCATAGTCATCCGTGTAGGGCGGTTCAAAGGTTAGCACCGATAAAGTATCTTCTTCGGCGCCGAGTTCCTCCCCCGACAAGTTGGCGATCCGCAGTTGAACATCACTGCAATTTTCATCGCAGTAACCGACAAACAGATACTCCACCGATGGATCGAGTTTAACCGTTAGAGGCGCACTAATTCTAGGAGGCCCTTTGCGAACAACCGGCCAGAAGATCAACTCATAACCGTCTCTCCCCGCTTCGTTTACCACCTCATTGAGTCTGCAAACGACGGTTCTTTCTTGTTCAGAGAGTTCTCGGGCGAAAGCTGTTCCGAACAACATCGTACCGAGTAACAACGTCATTCCCTGCCAAATCAAATGTTTGCGTTTCATCTTCGATCCTCTGGAAAAGGAGAGTTGTTAGCAATTTTACAATCTGAATTGGAGGATACCATATTCAGTCACCACCTCACCAGTCACCACCTCACCAGTTTTTACAGTTTTCAGTTTTCAGGTGTCGGGTTTGAGGAGACCGTTTTTTTTGTGATATGACATCCGACTAATCAATCATCATTCTGTAGGGGCGGGTTCTACAATATCTTTGATAACCACGCACAAATTTAGATAAACCCGCCCTTAACCACCTCACCACCTCACCAGTTATTAGGGGACAGGTGTCAGGTTTCAGGTGTTGAGTTTGAGGGGACAGTTTTTTTTGTGATATGACATCCGACTAATCAATCATCATTCTGTAGGGGCGGGTTCTACAATATCTTTGATGACTACGCAGAAATTTAGATAAACCCGCCCCTAAACCGACACCAGACACGGGGGTAGGTTTATATAATTTATCTGTGGGAGGTTATAAATCAATTCAGAACCCGCCCCTAAACCGACACCAGACACGGGGGTAGGTTTATATAATTTATCTGTGGGAGGTTATAAATCAATTCGGAACCCGCCCCTACATCGACTTCGTTTTTTGAGAAAAAAAGGTGAGCATTGCCCACCTAATATAAAGTTATGATGATTTAGAAACACTGAACACTAGACATATTGGAAGTAATCTGCCGATGTAGTGGTAATTCCGACATCTGCAACCACACCAATTAATTCGTCAGTTTCGCCATAAATACCATCGGCGTTGGTATCGAGGTAAATACCCGTTCCGCTACCGGCTTCAACGGAAGTTTCATTGAGAACATATCGACTGGCATCTCCGTTTAATTGGATGCGGTCAAATTCGGTGTTAAAATCTGCAATCAGGGCGAAGTCGTTGAAGCCTGCGGTTGCATCATCCCCATCGTTGTAGTAAGCTGTTTCAGCGTTACCGAGAATAAAGTCGTCGCTTCCATCGCCACCCGAGAGGGTGTTAATCACTGCAATAGCCGGACTACTGGGTAAATCACCAATCAGAATATCATCGCCCGCACCCCCAATCAGGATATCATCCCCTTCGCCACCGATGAGAGTATCGTTACCGCTACCCCCGAGGAGTTCGTCATCTCCGGCGCCGCCTTCTGCGAAAATAGGCGTTGAACTGTTAGTTGCGTTTAAGGTATCGTTTCCTTCACCGCCATTGAACCGAACGGTTTGAACATCAGTTCCGGTCAGGTCATTAACCTCAAAGCTATCATCCCCACCGCCACCGTTAACGTTAAATTCTTCCGAGTCATCCACATCTAAGGTAAACGGACCCAAATTAATTCGGTCAAACTGGGCGCGTTCTCCGTTAGCATTGAGAGTGAACTGATCGCCTTGTTGAACCGAACCATTGACTTCAACCGTATCAATTCCTTCTCCGCCTTCCATCAAGTCGCTACCATCACCATTATTCCAAATCAGACGGTCATCACCCGTACCCCCAAACATTTGGTCATCGCCTCGGTTTCCGACAACCACATCGTTTCCATCATCACCGTTGAGGGTATCAACTGCGGAACTTCCTAACAGTTGGTCATCTCCGGCGCCGCCTTCTGCGAAAATAGGCGTTGAACTGTTAGTTGCGTTTAACGTATCATTTCCTTCACCGCCATTGAACCGAACAGTTTGAACGTCAGTACCGGTCAGGTCGTTAACCTCAAAACTATCATCCCCACCGCCACCGTTAACGCTAAATTCTTCCGAGTCATCCACATCTAAGGTAAACGGACCCAAATTAATTCGGTCAAATTGGGCGCGTTCTCCGTTAGCATTGAGAGTGAACTGATCGCCTTGTTCAATAGAACCGTTAACTTCAACCGTATCAATTCCTTCTCCGCCTTCCATCAAGTCGCTACCATCACCATTATTCCACACCATGCGATCGTTATCCTGACCTCCAAACATGAAGTCATCACCGCGATCGCCAACTAATAAATCATCGCCTTGATTACCGAGTAAAACGTCAGTATTATCTCCACCTTTTAGGGTATCATCTCCTTCAAAACCGATGAGAAGATCGATACTGTTACCGCCTTCGAGAAAATCGTTTCCTTGATCTCCCACTAAAATACCCATAACTAATTACTCCTTTGATAGAATGTGAATCTCGTTTGTTTTGGGGTGTTTTATCCCCGTTCATTCACCAATCTAAGGGAGGATTTTGGGTTTGTCATTGCAGGAAATCTCAGGAGTTCTTTTGTAGAATTCCTCGCAAAATTTAAGATAATTTCTATGAAATATCAGGAGGCTTGTCTCGATTTTGTTGAACTGAATAGACTGCAAGACCTCTACTCGGGGGTGTTCAGAAAAAAATCAGCCGGTTCAGAAGATCTCAGGAAATGTCAGATGAGTTATAAATGATGAATCTTCCCAAAGCGCAGATTTATAACGTTTTTGTGTAAGGTACAAGCGAAAAACCCGGTTTTTTTACTCTAAAAACCGCTATAGGTCGGAACCCACCCCTACACCGACTCCCGACTCCCGACTCCCGACTCCCGACTTTTGCCTCAGTTTACAGTTTTTTTTATGAGTTTCAGGAATTGAACTTTCCCGAGTTGTGGTTATAGAGAGGTCACCACTAATCGGGGGCATAAATATGAACTTAAAACTAAACAATAATAGCATTTTTGCAACTCTGGCAACAACTATCTTAAGTCTGATTGTTGTTCCTGAGATGGCTTTAGCTAATCCTGTAAAAACCCCTCTACTTCAACGAGAAACTTCTGAAGTCAATTTCCGGGGTCAAACCCCCTCGCCGACTGAAGCGGGGGCGGAATATATTGTATATATGCAGGACAAAAATAACCAAGTTCGGGGTTTGGTTTATATCCAAAATTCCGATGCTGGCGCTTGTTTTCAAGGCAATTATCAGTCCGCATCTCGTCAAATTGAAAACCTCACCTATGCTTATCCCGTTTTGGGAGAAGAAGGGGTACAGGGTTGGGAAATGAATGTTTCTAATCAGGCTTTGGATGTGGAAGACTATTCTCATTCTTTTACTGCAAATCAAATTAGTGAAGGCGCACAAGATTGGTTTAATCAATGTGTGGAATTGTTTAATTAAGGTTGATTTTCCGATTCTTCTGGGGTATTTTCCGCTTCGGGTTGATTTTGACTCTCGGGTTGAGAATTGTCGGTTTTGGGTAGGATTTCTGAGGGCTGAGGAGAGGTTTCGGGTGAGGTGGGTTCCGGTTCTTCCGGGGGTAGTTTCCACTCGTCTAAGGGGCGATTAATTGCCGAACTAATGCCTTCGGGAACAACTAAGATTGAGAGTGTTTCTTCCGTTTGGGGTGTGTTTGTTTGGGCATAAATTGAGCGTCCGGTAAAGTCTTTAGTCCCCAAAATAAGTTTATAAACTTCTTCGTTTTTGAGTTTAACTTCGACGGTTTGTTGAGGTTTTTCTAATCCATATTCTGCTAATTCTTTCTGAGAAATTGTTAGGCGGCGCAGGCCCAGACTGGGGTCTTGGGGGATACTTTGGTCGGTTACTAACTGATTTAATAAAAAGTCTACCGTTGCTTGGTTGGCTAAGGTTTGAACGGGTTGAATGAGTTTCCAGGGCGACTGTTGGGGGTTTTCGGTTTCGGAAATGCGTTCAACAATTATGGTTTCTTCCGGTGTGGTAACGGTGACTGATTTGACATCATCTCGCGAGAAAGAAAATATTTGGGTTTCTCTGGCTTGAATTTTTTGCTGTTGAGAACTTCGTTGGGCTTCAAAAACGTAAACATATCCGGCTAAACCGAGGGCAACAAGCATTAAAATCAGAGTAGAACGCTGAAATTTCATGGAGTTTCAGAAAAGTTTAAATCAGAGGATAATTAAACCGCGAGTCGAATTCTCGGACTCTTCAAAAATTTATAGTAATACAAATAAATTTTGGTATATTTTACCGTATCTAACCTTAAATGGAATTGACATCAGTGACAATTGAGCTAGAATCATCGAGGGAAAGTTGCTAATTTTCATAGAGGATTAAGCCCCGAATCACATTTCTATTTAAGAGGTTATAACAATTTGTCAACCAAGGGAAGACAAATTCTCTAAATATTCCCGGGTGCGTTTACACTCCTTTCTCAAAGAGCAATACCATTTTTTTTTGATGCAATGCTCAACCCTCAGCTTAGGATTGATTTAATACGAATTCTTGTCCTTTCCCTACTGTACACCAGTGCCGCTAAGTTTGGGCAGATTTTTTCACTGGTGGGGGGGACTGTCACCCTCGTCTGGCTTCCTGCGGGTATTGGGTTAGCCGCTTTATTAATTTACGGTTATCGTTTGTGGCCGGGTATTTTTTGCGGTGTGGTTTTGGCTAATTTATCTTTTTCCTTACCTGTTTTCACAATACTCGGTATGGCGACGGGTTCATCTTTGGGGGGAGTTGCGGGGGCTTATTTGCTGCGAAAGCGACATTTTCACCCCGAACTTAATCGCATTAAAGACGCTTTAAACCTAATTATACACGGAGCGGGTTTTTCTCCGATTATCAGTTCACTCATTGATGTTCCCAGTTTGTGGTTAGCAGGAGTAACACCAAAAGGAGAATTGGCTTCATTTTGGTTACAGTTTATTATGGGAGATGCGATGGGAGTATTGGTAATGACTCCGGTTTGTATTACCTGGGCTTCCCTGCGTAACCGCAAGTTATCTTTGCAGCGCCAAAGTGAAGGGATTATTTTATTTTCTTCTCTGACTTTGGTTTGTGGAATTGTATTTAACGGTTGGTTTTTGTCTGCGGGGACTGTTTTACCGGCTTTTCTGGTTTATCCGTTTTTGGTTTGGGCGCCGTTGCGGTTTGGGACTCGCGGCGCTTCTACTGCTATTTTTATTATTTCTGGACTGGCTTTATTTGGGGTAGCTCATCAGGTCGGCCCTTTTGTCACCCATTCCACCTTTCATACTTTAATTTTACTTTGGTTATTTGTCAACGTTGCTGCTATCGTTAGTTTGGTCTTAGCCGCTTCTATTTCTGAACTAACCACCGCCAAACATTATCTCGAACAACTGGCTTTACACGACTCCCTCACCGGACTGGATAACCGTCTATTATTAATGGAAAAATTAGCCGAAAATTTGGCACAAGTTCATCGCTATGATGCTCAAAGTGTTATTCTATATTTGGATCTCGATGGCTTTAAACCCGTTAACGATAGCTTCGGACATGAAGTCGGAGATGGGGTTTTGATAGAAGTTGCCAAACGTCTTAAATCTTGTGTGCGAGATGTCGATACTGTCGCCCGACTCGGAGGAGATGAGTTTGTCGTATTGTTGCATAATCTCAGCAATACCTATACTATTGAGACGGTTGCCGATAGAATTGTGGAAACCATTAACATTCCCATGCACTTATTTGGAAAAACGATTAACGTCGGAGTCAGTATGGGAATTGCCATGATTCCCCAAGATGGCGATTATCCTCACCAACTGTTAAAAAATGCAGATATTGCCATGTATCGCGCCAAACAACGGGGTAAAAATCAATATCAATTTTATTCGAGGCAATAGTTTTACACTCACCACCGAACCCGTCACCACCGAACCCGTTTTGTAGGGGCGGGTTCTGAAAAAACCTCTATTTCCCCTCCATTATCTATGTAAACCCGCCCCGATACCCGACACCCAACACATCAGACCGGGGCGAGTTTATCAATGTTATTTTCTAGAACATGATAAATTTCTACTGAACCCGCCCCTACAAAGCTGACTTCCCCTATCTCCTCCGCCACCACAAAATTGCTGCGGTGACAAAGCCAAAAAGAGGTAAAATAACTAGAGCAACCCAACTTATCGACCTTCCCAATACCGGAGTCATCGCAATGCGACGGTTTGTAGCCGGTTTGGGACGGATAGATAGGGTGGCTTGGTCGGGTTTGCTCAACCAACTGACCGTGTTGATGAACACATCCCCATTGAGTTGCTGTTCAAACCAACCGTTGGTGGCAAATTGAGAATTTCCCAAGACCACTAATCTCGCTTCTTCTGTTGTTGCTTCTGAAGTTTCTGCTGTTGCTTCTGGGCTATCTTCGGTTGGGGGTAAGTTTTCAGAAGTTGTCGCTTCTTCTGGGTTATCAGAAGTTGCTGCTTCTGTTGTTTCTGCTGTTGCTTCTGGGCTATCCTCGGTTACGGCAGGGTTTTCAGAAGTTGTCGCTTCTTCTGGGTTGTCAGAAGTTACTGCTTCTGTTGTTTCTTCTTCTGCGGCCGGTTCAGAAACCGTTTGAGACGCCGCGACTTCTACAGATTTGGTCAACGCTACACCCAATGATAGCGGCCCTTTGCGATCGCTATCGGGATTAAACTCCAACTCCCGACTGGCCAAATTTGTTTCAGCCCAACTTTCCGCTTCAGTCCAGATGAGAGGACTTTCCGTTATCCCTTCTACGTTACGAGTTTCCACCGGACGGGCTAAAGGATAAAAAGAAATCCCATTATTAAACTGTTCGGTAATCGGATGTTCCCCATATTCGCGTACAATCGGAACGGTAGGCCCGAGTCCGACTAACCGACCGCTTCCCGTCGCATCAATAGCGAGGCGATCATCAATTTTAATTCCCCATTTTTCCAATAACTCATTTAACCCCGGATCAGTTTTCGGGTCAATCATTAACAACAAACTTCCGCCTTCTTCCAAATACGCATCCAACGCTTCCACCTCCCCTTCAAACAGCGGACGTTGGGGACCGGCTACAACAATAACATCCGCATCATCCGGAATAGTAGACTGTTGAGTTAAAGTCAAAGGTTCGCTAACAAAATTCTTATCGTTTAAAGCATTAACCGCATTTTCCAAACCGCCTTGTCCTTCAGTTAACGGACGTTCGCCGTGACCTTGCAAAAAATAAACTTTAGGAGTCCGGTTAGTAAGAAGCTGTTCAATACCGTTAGTCAGTTGGGCTTCCGTCAACACTTCCAACCCTTCTTTTGGCAAAGACTGGCGTTGGTTTCCCGACTGCAAATAAACCTCACCAAACTCACTCACCCCATATTCTTGGGCGACTCCCGGTTGAACTTGCGGATCGATAAATTCGTAGCTAAACTGTTGGGGAGCAATGCGACGATAGCGATCTAAAAGTTCTTTAGTTTGCGGGTTGCTCGTCCGTTCAAACACCAAAACTTTAACGGGCTGTTCTAAATTCGTCAATACAGTTTCCGTTTGCGGGGCGAGGGTAAATTGTTGATTTTCAGTTAAGTCGAGACGAACCGCATGGCGGACCGCCAAAAAATTAATTAACCCGACAATTACAAATACAGAAACCGTCGCCACCAAAGCATTAGTACCGGCTTGAGTTGAACGGCGACTCCAATAGGGATGTTTGAGACTATCGCCCTGACGAAAATAGACCCGAAACAGAAACCACAACCCCATAATTACCGTTCCGGCAATAATTAAACCCAGCGGTATCGGTTCCCACGTTCCGGAAACAAACCCCGCCGATAAGCCCATAATCATTAAAAACGGGCCGAGCCAAAACGTGTACTTTAACAACTTCCAACCGAGTGGTGTTTTCTGTTTCATATTTAATAACGCTGGAAGCGCAAGGCGTCAATGGACTGAGCGGTGAGAAATATCCCCAAAATAATATAACTGCTAAATAAAATAATACTACTGCTATCCAAAACCCCTCGAATCAAATTGGTGTAGTTGGAAATTAGCGATAAATGAGCCAGGGCACTGCCAAAGTTCCCCCCCACAGTATTCCCGATCAGATCCATCACCCACAAAAATAAGACTAAAGCAAAAGTCAAAATCGCCGATAAAAGCGTACTGTCGGTTAAAGAAGAAATAAACATTCCCAACGATAGCACTCCGGCCGCCAGCAATATTAATCCGGCATGGGCGGTTAGAAAAATAGCGGGAGACATCGGCGGTTGAGCAGCACTTAAGGCGGCGGCTTCCAATGCCATTAACGGTAAAATCATGGTGGCGTAGAATGTCAAAACCCCCAATAATTTTCCGGTGGCGACCACCCAGTTGGTAATCGGAGAGGTTGCCAACAGTTCTAAGGTTCCCCGTTTGCGTTCTTCGGCGTAGAGTCCCATCGACAGCATTGGGAGAACAAATAAAGACATCGAACCCATCAGCCGCAAAAAGACCTGTAAAAATTCATAGGGTAAGTCGATGGGCGGGTCGGTAATGCCGTACTGATCGCGAAGGGCGACTTGTTGAATTAACCCGTCAGGACCTAATAATACGGCGACGAAGAAATATCCGGTCAATACCCAAAAGACTCCGGCGATCGCATAAGCCAGAGGAGAGGCAAAGTAACTTTGGAGTTCTTTGCGATAAATGGCGATCAGGTTGCTCAGGGTAACAAGCATAATCGTTGCTTAAGGGGTTGAGTCGGGTTCATCGTCTTGTTGATTATTGTCTATGGTATCGGGTTTTTCGTCTAGGGGTTGGCTGTCTTCTGGTGAAGGTTGAACTTCTGGGGTTGCCGAATCATTTTCGCCTATATTTTCGGGTTCTACCGTTTCTTCGGGAGTTGTTTGTTGAGTTGTCAGTTGGAGGAATACATCTTCTAGGCTAGCGCGAGTTCGGCGCATTTCGTAGAGGTTGAACCCGCAAGACACGCAAGCGGCAACTATTTCCGGCCCCGGTTCGGTGTTGGGTTCGCAGAAAATTTGCAGTTGGGTGCGGTTTTCTTGCGGTTCAAGAAGATATTGTAGCGATCGCACGCCGGGTATTTGTTCAAATACGGTTAATTTTTCCGGGTCTACGGCGCTGTCGAGTTCGAGTTGATATCCCGATCCGGCCGTCAGTTCTTCCATCAGGGTTTCTGGGCTTCCCGTTGCCACCACCTGACCCCGGTTGATAATTGTCACCCGGTTACAGGTCATGCTGACTTCCGGCAAAATATGGGTCGATAAAACAATGGTATGGTCTCCCGCCAGACTTTTAATTAGGTTGCGGACTTCGATAATTTGCCTCGGATCTAACCCAACAGTAGGTTCGTCGAGTACGATAACGGGGGGATCGTGTACCAACGCTTGAGCAATTCCCACCCGCTGACGGTAGCCTTTGGAGAGTTTGCGAATTAGGGATTTTCGCCGCTCCCACAGTCCGCATTTTTTGAGGGCGGTTTCGACGTTGGCTTTGCGATCGCCTGCCGCAACTCGTTTGATGCGGGCGACAAAATACAAAAAGCTTTCGACGGTCATTTCCGGATACAAGGGCGGGTTTTCCGGCAGATAACCAATCCGTTGGCGAACGGCTATCGATTGTTCGTGTACGTCGTAACCCGCAACTTTGGCGGTGCCGCTGGTGGCGGGGAGGTAGCCGGAGAGGATTCGCAGTGTCGTGGTTTTTCCGGCTCCGTTCGGCCCCAAGAATCCTAAGATTTCTCCCGGTTCGACGGAAAAGGAGACGTCCTGAAGGGCGGGGGTTGAACCGTAAATCTTACACAAATTTTCGACTTCGATCATGGGCGATGGGTTGAACGGCTTTGATGCGATTAGTAATGAATAGTATCTCAGGTTGGGGTTTTCTCCAATTATATGAGTTTAAGTAATTGAAAACCCCGTTTTAGTTCAAAAATTTAAAATTTTCTGTCGTTACAAAAATTAATGTTTAAAAATTATCGCAAATTATTTTCATTTATTTGACGAGTTGACAGGGGTTTCAGACTCCGGTACAATTTTGATAATCCAAGGGGATGTTCTAAGCTGTTCGCATTTTACCCCCTTCTAAGTCCGATTATTTCGTTTCTCTCCCCCCTTGACAAACCCTCAAACCACTTTTTTCGACGAACGAGTTTTGTAACCAAATCGTTACATAAAATTGGGTCAATTTGACAAAAACCATAACTTCTGCATTATCCCCCTCTATTCTAGAGTTATCGGAGAAACCGATAAGCGACAACAGCGTTCAAGTCGCTGAGAAATCGCCAAAATCCATCCCCCACCCCAAGCATCCATCACCCCTTCGCTCAAAGCCGGACGCAGGGGCAAATGTCCGGGGGGAGCGGAGATTAAATCAAATAGGGGTTGAGGTTGATTCCATCCAACTTGTTGTTCAAAACGGAGAGAATCGTCATAATTTTTGCCTGATAAACTGCGCCAAATTTCAGCTTGTGTGCTGAAGCCAAAGCGTCCTTGAGAAAATTTTAGCCACAAGAAATCAACGGTTTGAATATCCAAACAGGGTAAACTTTGGGTGTCGGATGCGGTTAAATAGCCCCGCTGTTTTTGTCCGGCCAAATCGAGCATAAAGTTAGAGGTTAATTGATTAGCTGATTGCCAATTTTGATTAATTAACGCCGTTTGCAAGGGGGTATAATTAACCCGTCGTTCGGAAAGTAATTGTAGTTCAACGATATATTGGGTTGGAACTCCATCCAAATATAAAGCCTGACACAATAAAGCCGCAGCTTCTCCTCGGGTAAGATTGCGGTTGGGATTGAGGGTTTTGGGATTGGGATAATTAACGATTAAACCGGTTAAAGTGGCTTGGGCGATTAGGGGTTTTGCGGGGTTAGGAATTTCATCGGTATCGAGAAAAGATGAGTTTAAAATACAGGGGGGTGCGTAGGGTTTTTCTGGGATTAACGCCGAGGTTAAAATTAAAATAGCCTGTAATTTGGTGACGGGTTGATCGGGTTGAAATGTGTTGTCGGGATAACCGCGAAACAAGCCTTTTTGAACGGCGGTTTGAATCGAAGAATAAGCCCAGTGTTGGGGAGAAAGGTCGGAAAAATTAAGGGTTTTTCGGGTTAAGGGGAGATTGGGAAACGCCTTGACCGTTAACGCCGCAAATTCGGCGCGAGTTAACTCCCGATCCGGATAAACGCGACCGTCCGGGTAGCCTTGAATAATGGATTTTTCCGCTAATTTTAGAATGCAGGATGCACTCCAGTGATTTTGAAGATCTGAAAACATCAGAAGTTGAGTGAGTTTAAGGATGTGAAAAAATAAGGAAATCCCACAGTCAAGTATAACGGAAAACAAGGGATTCTACTCAAAAAAACTGAAATACAATCCCTGTGCTTTATTGCTTGCTTGAGTGTCAACCCTATCCTCGACTCGTCGGGTTTGTCTATAAAATCAGTAATTCTACGGAAAATAGTCTAAATTTGAATTCCGAGTAAGCTGTTTAATTTCGGTAATTCCCCGCTAGCTATCTAAGTTTTTTCCGGTTAATGTAGAGATTAGACTTTCTCACCGTCTCTCGGATAATGAAAGATAAAATTAATGCAATTCTCAACGGACTTATTCCCAGTCTCACCCAAAATATTTCTACTGCCGCTCAAACGGTACAAGATGGAGTTTCTACGCTGCTCACACCGGGAGCGGGTTTGATTAATAAAAGCAACGGTGAAATCAGTCAAAATCCCCAAGCCTTTGGGTTTGCGTTTGAACATTTACAGGCAATTGGTTTTAATCTTAATGCCGCACTCAACAATTCTGAAATTCGGGCTTATCAAATTCCCGCCGATGGAACCACAAAATATAGCCCGGATATTTATATTGACAAAGTTGGAGAAGTCATCGCACAAATACAAGCCAAAGCCGGTACCGAGAACTATGTAGCAAAGCAAGCCAACTCCGGTCATTATCAAGGTAAAATTCTCACCAACTTAGAAAATCAAGGGGTGAATAACACCACAATTGTTATCGAGGTTGATGGGATTAAAAGTTTTCCCGTCAGTCAAGATTTTGCCGCTTGGGTGGCTGAAAATCCCTATTTAGCCGCTGAAATCATGGAAACGGCGGCATCGGTTGGAGAAATTGGCGGTGCAGGTCTTGAAGGTGCGGCAATTAATGCGGCGATTAATATTTTACTTCAGTCTATTAAAGCTTTAGGCGCTTATTGTCGGGGAGAACAAGAACTCGCCGCTTCAGAACTCGATAAAATTTTATCCGTTACTATTGATGGTTTAAAAACGGGTTTGATGCGGGGCGTTGCGATTAAAGTTTTGCAAAAACTAATGAGGGGGAATGCTTTTGCAGCGTTAGGTTTTACAGTGAGTACAGAGGTTTTTCCGGTTTTAATTGAGGTTTTACAGGATAAAATTACTCTAGAAGATGCGATTAATAAAGTCGGTTTACGGGTCTTGACATCGGGTTTAATTACCACTGCGGTTATTCTGTTTCCTCCGGTTGGCACGGCATTATTGAGTTTATCTATTTTGCAAGCAATTTGGCAGGAAATCGATTCCAAATGGCAGAAATTTATCATAACAACCGCTCAAACAACTGTTAACGCAACTTACAAAGGAGTGGAAGCCGGAGTTCAACATATTCGTCAAAATCCTTGGGATTTGTTAGGAAGTTCGGCAGCATCTTCGGCAGCATCTTCGGCGGAAATGCAAGCGTTACAAGATGAGTTAGATATGCTTTTAGACTAACAAAAATTCAAGTTTAATTTAAAAAAGGATAACGATGAATAATTTTAAACTCGGACAAATCGTCAAACAAAATTACGGGGCGATCGCTCACTACGCGATTGTGATTGCAGAAAATCGCACGGTGGGTTGGGTGAATAATTCCACCTTAGAGGTAAAACCGATAGAAGCAGAAGGTTGGAGTACGGTAAAAGTTAGAGGAGAAACCTTTGATTTTGACCGAATTAAACAGAATATAAAATCCTTCAAAATCGCCTTAGAAGCGGGAAATATTCGTTCCTATCATCCCACAGAATTTAACTGCGAACATTGGGCGACTTTAATGGTCACAGGAAAGGCTTATTCTACCCAGTCGGGAACGGTGAAATTTGCCACTCCGACTATTGTTGGAGGTGTGATGATTGGGATTGGAAGTTCAGCCGGAACAGTGGTAACAGTTGCCTCAACTTTGGGCGTTGCTGCCTCTACCGGAACGGCGATCGGTTCTTTAAGCGGTGCCGCAGCCACAAACGCGGCTTTAGCCTGGTTGGGTGGGGGAACGCTGGCATCCGGTGGCGGTGGAATAGCAGCGGGGACGGCAATTGTTTCTGCCGTGTCTACCGGGGGAGCGGTAATTGCGATCGCGGGCGTGGGAATTATTGGTAAACAGATTTGGGATAATCTTAGTGAAGAACAGCGTCAAGAAATTGTCGAAAAAATAAATAATTCCACACCCGATGAAATTAAAGTTGCCTACGGAGTAACAGTCGAAAAAGCAATAGAAATGTTTAATATTACTTCGGGTTGGTTGGGAGAAAGAACATCTTGGGTTGCTGAAGCGGTGGATGCGGCGACTCCCAAACCGATAAAAATGGCTTTTAATCAGATGATTACAGCCGGTCAAAATAGCAGTAAAGCTGTTGGAGAACAAGTGAATCAACAGGTTAATTCTGTTGTCAATGCAACTCATAAATGGGGAGAAGAGGTAAAATCGGAAGTCAGCAAAAACTTTGAAAAGACGGCAAATACAATCAGTTCAATGTTTCCGGGGTTGCCGAAAAAAAGCTAAAACAAAATTGCGATCGCACTCAATAATAATAACTTCAAACGAATTGGTTTTAATGCCACTCTCCGCTTCCCTTTAACCATTCCTTTCTCCTATGATACGGGCTTGATTAATACGTGCTATCCGGTGGGGCGGGTTTCCCTGAATCTGGGAGGAGTAGCAAAGATTTTGTAGAACCCGCCCCTACAGAATGATTATTGGTTAGTTGGATATGGTATAAGTTATAGCGGTTTTGAATTTTTAGAGGCACAGTTGGATTAAAAACCCGGTTTTTGGGATGTACCCGATCGCAAGGGCTATAAATAAATTCAAGAGAATCCTGATTTTCTCCAGAACACCCTTTAGCAGAGGTGTAACAGAATCATAGAATCAGCGCAGACGGTTTGGTAGTCACAGATAACGATGACAACAATATATGTCAACCCAGCATTGGGAGAAGATCGGGGTGAGGGCAGTCAATCAGCGCCTTTGAAAACCTTGACAGAAGCCTTATCTCAAGCAACATCCGGTACAAGGATACAGCTTGAGGTAGGAACGTACAACGCCGCCACCGGGGAGATATTTCCCTTAAAAATTCCCTCAGGGGTAATGGTTGTGGGAAATGAGTCCGGAAAAGGTAGCGGTATTTTAATTGAGGGAAGCGGTGACTATTTGAGTGCGAGTGCAACTCCTCAACGAATCACTTTGTTGTTAGAAAATCAAGCTGAACTGCGAGGTGTTACCCTAACAAACAGCGAGATTTCAAGTACGGGGATTTGGTTGGAATCGGTAACGGCAACGATTGCCAATTGTACTTTAATTCACAATAAAGGCAAGGGAATTTATGCCACAGGTTCGGGTTCTCCGCAGATTTTCAATAATCTGTTCATTGATAACGAAGGCTATGGCATTTTTATCGAAAATACCGTAACCGGAGAAGTTCAAGGAAATCTCTTTCAAAACACCGGATACGGTCTTGTCATCCAAGATAATGCCGCCCCCCAAATCAGCGATAATGCGATATTTGAAAACCGATCTGGGGTGTTAATCTCGGGCGATGCCAAACCGATTTTGCGCCGCAATACGATAGAACGCAATAGCAGTGATGGCATGGTCATCGCTGAAAATGCCGCTCCCTATTTGGGAAGTTCTCAAGATCCGGGGAGAAATACCTTCGGAAAAAATGGCGGATTTGATGTACAAAATACTAGCCGAGTTGCGATCGCTTCTTTTGGCAATCATGTCAATGGCAATCGCATTCAAGGTAATTTCAATGTTGTTGCTCAGAATTTTACCACAGCTTCAGTTATGACTCTTTACGTTAATTCAACGACAGGAAAGGATTCTAACACCGGTACTCAGTCGAGTCCGTTTAAAACCATTACCAAAGCCCTCTCTCAAGCCCAAGCGGGAACGGTTGTGCAGGTTGCGCCGGGAACTTATACCTCCGCCAACGGCGAAAGTTTCCCCTTATTTATTCGGTCCGGGGTGAAGCTGGTTGGAAATGAAGCCGGAAAGGGAAGTAATACTCAAATTACCGGAAGCGGTCGGTTTACCAGTCCGACGGCTGCCGCTCAAAATATGACCGTTTGGATGGAAAATAATTCGGCGCTGCACGGATTTAGTGTTACGAATGAGGAAATTCGGGGAACCGCCGTTTGGATTGAATCGGTTTATTGTACAGTGAGTAAGTGTACCTTTGCTAAATCCAAGCGGGAAGGGGTCTATATTACCGGAACGGCGATTCCTGAAATTTTGGATAGCGTGTTTAGCGAAAATGGGGGGAATGGTATTGCTTTGGCCGGAAATGCCAAAGGGGAAATTCGCGGTAATAAGTTTCAAGATACCGGATATGCGATCGCCGTGCAAGCTCAAGCGGCGCCGTTAATTGTGGATAATCAAATTACCGGAAATCGCACGGGAATAGTTCTTTCGGGAAGTTCTAAACCGGTGTTGCGGAAAAATTTAGTCGAAAAGAACCTGCAAGATGGGTTAACGGTGATTGCCGATGCCAATCCGGATTTAGGAAATGATCAAGATCCGGGTGGGAACGTTTTCCGCGATAATGGGAAGTACGATGTTCAAAATGCGGGTAAGTTTAAGCTGATCTCGATCGGAAATCAAATTAACCCGACTCGCACGAAGGGAGAGATTGAGTATGCAATTGGTCCGACTCCGACTCCGACTCCGACTCCGACTCCGACTCCGACTCCTGGTGACTTAAAGGATATTAAGGGACACTGGGCGGAAGCGTTTATTAAAGGGTTGGTGAACTTAAATATTATTAGCGGCTATCCCGATGGTACTTTCCGACCCGATAATAGTTTAACTCGCGCCGAACACGCGGCTTTATTGGCCAAGGCGTTTGATTTAACAGCCATTCGTCAGGGGACCGCTTTTAAGGATGTTGCCTCTGATTTTTGGGCGAAAGCGGTGATTGAGAAAGCCAACCGTGCGGGATTTTTAGCTGGTTTCCCCGATGGTACGTTTCGTCCGAATCAAAATTTAACCCGCGCCCAAGCTATTGTATCATTGGTGAACGGGTTGAAGTTGACCGGCGGAACCTCTAACTCTCTGCTGGCTTACAGCGATCGCGCCCAAATTCCCAGCTATGCAACCGATGCGGTGGCGACTGCAACCGAAAAGCGAATGGTTGTCAATTATCCCCGTCGCGATTTATTATCTCCTCAACGGGATATTACTCGCGGAGAAGTGGCGGCGATTTTCTATCAAACGTTAGTCGCTCAAGGCCGCGTCCAGAGAATTGATTCGCCTTATATTGTCTAAGGTTGGCTTAAGTTCTAGAAATTTATCTTCAATTTCTGAGGGCGTCTAGTTTTAGATGCCCTCGGCGTTTTATCTTAACGTCCCCAGAAGACCCTCAATTTTATTGACGGGAGAATGACGACATAGTAACCTTAGGTAAGGGTTGTTGACGCAAGGGAGACACCGGAAACAGTCTTACACTCCGTAATCCCTAAATCTCGTCCGTCACTGGAATAAACGCAAGCCATACGGATTGAGCGTAAAGAAATCAAATAGGGTAGGGCATACCCGAATTCACGCTTGGGGAGTAGTTCCGTCAAGAGGCTGGCTTGAAAAAGTGTAGTCGGACTAGACATGAAACTGTAAGACCAAAACTAACACTGTTAGTGGAGGCAAGATTCAGCCCAAGAATCCCTCGCGTCCGGCGATGGGAGTGTCAAGATAGACTGTGGGAATTTAACAATTGTTTAAAATCTGTTGGTGAAATTATGGCTACAATTCAATTTGCACGGGGAGTTGATGAAGAGAAAATTCCAGATGTTCGCTTAACTCGTTCTCGCGATAAATCTCAGGGAACGGCGACTTTTTATTTTGACAATCCCGATGCCCTCTCCAAAGAGTTTTCTGACGAAATCACGGGAATGTATTTAATTGATGAAGAAGGGGAATTGTTAACCCGCGAGGTGAAGGCGAAGTTTGTTAATGGTAAACCGGAAGCGATAGAAGCGGTTTATTTGATGAAGTCGGAGGAAGAATGGGAGCGGTTTATGCGGTTTATGAACCGTTACGCCCAAGCCAATGGGTTAGAATTTAGCAAGTCCTGATGGGCTGTTGGGGAAGTCGGGAATGGTGTTTCTATCCCCTTCTGACTTCCATCACCTCACGGGTGTCTTTCCGGTAATTTGTGCGAAAATCAACGGGGAAAATTGAAGATGGCATCCCTTCCTCATCCCGATCCTTCCGATGTTATAATCAATTGTGGAATTATTACGGTTAGCGATACTCGCACGCACCAAACCGATAAAAGCGGTCGGTTGATTCAAACGTTACTCGAACAAGCGGGATATCAAATTAAACAGTATTTGATTCTCCCCGATGAACCCGGAGATATTCAAGCCGAAGTTCAACGGTTGTGTCAACTTCCCGATGTGGATGCTTTAATTCTCAATGGCGGGACCGGAATTGCACCCCGAGATACGACTTACGATGCCATCGAAGGGATGCTTGAGAAAACTTTGCCGGGATTTGGTGAAATTTTTCGCAGTTTGAGTTATGCTGATATCGGATCGCGGGCGATCGCTTCTCGGGCTGTGGCGGGTGTTTGTCACCGAACGTTGGTGTTTTCGCTTCCGGGTTCCAGCAATGCGGTCAAATTGGCAATGGAAAAGCTAATTCTCCCCGAATTGACTCATCTGGTTACTCTGTTAAAATCGGGTTAATTCTCACGGTTTGATAGAAAATTTAGTTTATGGAAACGGACGACCCAAAAACAATTAATCCCTGGAATTATAAGCCCTGGTGGTGTCAACCCTGGTCGATTTTGTTAACGGGAACTTCTATCATCCTCGGAAGTGGGTTGCTGTTTCAAACCTGGTGGTTAACCGCAATTGTCGCCCTTCCGATTTTAGTTTGGATGGGATACTTTCTGCTCGTTTGGCCGAAATTAATCGTCGAAAGCGGTATCCTCGACTCCGACTCCAAACGTTAAGCCTTTTCTAACGGCGCCATCGTTAGCCCTTCTCGGGTTAATTGCGTGTGATAAAGTTCGGCCTGTTCTAGCGGACCCACCCAAACCGTCGCCTGTCCTTCGTAGTGAACTTGATTGGTTAAATCCCAAGCCAGATCGGGATTCATTCCCGGAATATACTTCATCAAACAACTGGCAACGTGCTGAAAGGTGTTAACATCGTCGTTCAGAACAATCACCTTATAGTTAGGATAAGGTTGACGGGTAACTTGACTGGAACGACTGGGCGCAACAGTAGGAGAAGAAGTCATGGGTCAGTTACCAGAACAAGGGTTTAACAACTGTACAGTTACAACTTAAATTCTAGCTCAACCAAATCGTTAAGCCTAGCTACTTAGTCTTAGACTATAGCACAAATCTCGAACTTGGCAAAGGGTTAACCTTCTGGGCTACGGGACTGGCCGGACTCGAACCGGCGACCTAGCGCTTCAGATTGGTGTGAGTTTCCCCACTCTCTGGACTCTCTCTTCACCCTTGGCAAAAGCCTTTAGGTGGTGGCCGTCGAGTCTCTGCACCTTCTCTATCCTAAATTTAAGATAAAGCTTGGCTCAAGATTACCCTATCCTAACATGAACTTAGGCTTCCTTGAGTTTGACCACATTCACGCCCGGAGTTTCCTCTCGGGATGCCCGATCTTTTCAGGAGGCGCTTGCTCTATCCATCTGAGCCACAGCCCCAATTTGGTTATCTTTCCCCATGTTAACAAAAGATACCGCAGTTTTCATCCGTTCAAGTGGGGAAGAGTCGGGGATTTAGCAATTTATACCGTTTTTAGACGGCTTTGTTTATTATTTGCTTATTACTATCCGACGACTTAGCTTGTCGTTAATTCACCCAAATTTCTTTCCAAGGACTGCCCCCAACTTCCAAACCGCAGAGATGACTTTCTGCCCGTAAAATAATTTCATTTCCCCGCTTCAATTCTAACATAATTTCACCCCGCATGGTATCCCGACAAAAGAAAATTAATCCGTCTTGTGTGGGCGCTCGTAAGGGCGTTCCCGGTTGGTCAGTTTTGGCGGATAATGTAACTTGAAATTCTAGATTTTGGGCTTGCATTTGCCAAGTTCCCCAAGGTTCTATTTGCCAATTTACTTGAGAATTCCAGGGAACAAACTCATAAAATTTACCCCGATAATGAATCCCAATCATCGCTACAGATTCCATCCAAGCTAACACGCCCCGCCTTCCTCCGCCTGCGGTTAGTGCCAAATCGGGTTCATTTTCAAAACAGTTACAATTGACCCAAAACCATTTTTGAGGAAACGCACCGCCCCAGTTTTTCTCACTATAAGCGGGCGCATTATTAAACTGATAAATTTTCCCGTTCCACTCTATCCAACCAGTTGCTAACCCGTGCGCCATTAAGATTTGCCAACCCGGTTCAAAAATGGGGAGAAAAGACAACCAACCCGCTGTAGACTGTTGGGGTTGACCAACATTTCCCCATCCATATATCGGCCGGGTTGAATATTCCCAACGACAGGTTTGTTGGGTTCCCGGATCGTGTAAAGTACCCTGATGCCAAGTGGTTGTAACTTGATACCCTTGTCGGATATGATGATTAAAAAGTTCGGGTTCGAGATAAGCGGGGGTTGATGTTAAGTCGGTTTCGCCCCAATGACCCAATTCTAACGCCTGGGGAGACGCCCAAAACCGGTTAACATCGGGAAAGGTGCGACAGAGATACTCATCATCCGGGCCTAAAATTTGCGCCCCCCCGCCACTGTGAAGCTGTCCGCCAATGGGGTCTTCGATAGAGTACATGAATGCAAAGGTTTGACGGTCTTCGCTTAGGGTGACGCGGAAGTACCAGCCTTCAAAAAAACGGCGATCGCTTTGATCCCAGTGATAGCCACTGTGGGGGGTTTGTAGGAAGTTTTGTTCGGACATACTGATGTTGGGAGGCTAACCGATATTAGCTTATCATTTTATGGTTCTTGGGTTAAGTTAGAATGAAGTTAAAGGCGCTTTTGCCAGGTTTTCGGGTTGCGTTTTGTATGAAAGCAAGCGATAATAAGAATGGTATTATTGTTAAAAAAATAAAAGATTCCATAGGGAAATCTGCGAACAAGTATTCGACGAGTTTGCTTGTAAATTTGAGGATAAGCAAATGGATTTTCAGCAATTGAGGAGAAACAGTTATCAACTGCACGAATAAACTCCGAACCCAGTCCTTGACGGCGCTGTTCATACCAACAGTAAGCATCCTCAAGATCGAGTTCAGCTTCGGGCTGAATAATAATAGGATAACTCATTGACGGCTTTGAATTCGTTGTTTAACTTCTTCCCAACTTGAACCCGATGTGGGATTTTGTTGGTAAGCTTCTAGACGACAGTCGAGTTCTTGACGCTGTGCGTCTGTTAATTCGGGTTCATCTCCTGTAGTCGCAAGGCTATCCCAAATAATTTCTATTAGTTCTAGTCGTTCTGAAACACTCAGTCTCAGGATTTCGTTGAGAAGTGAATTCGTCATCGTTTCCGGCTTGATATATTTTTACTTAATTATGGCACAAAGGCATATTATGAACAGGGGGAGACGCTACGCGATCGCCAACTTTTTTAGATAATTATTAGATACTTTGTTATATTGCCCTATGCCTCAACGAAGACCATCAAGAGAAGGAGTGGGGAAATCACCCCTGAAAAAGCTAAGAGATGAACTGGGAATGTCTCAAGAGGAGTTGGCGAGACAGTTGGGTATTTCTTCGCGAACCGTCAGCCGTTGGGAAGCGGGGGATAATGTACCGACGTTCACGGTTCCGCAAATTAAGGCTTTAGCACGTTTGCTGGAGTCGAAAGGAAAAACAATAGAAGATTTACCGGATCATTTTGGGCCATCGGATGATTAGATGAAAAAAGATCGCAGACCCCAAGACAGTCCCTCACCGATAGAAACCCTCAGACTTGAACGAACCCAACTGTCTCAAGCTGAATTTGCCGTGTTGTGTGGAATTCCTCTGCGAACCTATCAGCGTTGGGTTTCTGGGGAAACCGAAGCCAAGCCGACTCCCCGTCAGTGGAAAGCGATAATACGGGTGTTGAATATTCAATCTATTGAGGAAATTCCCGATGATTTTGGCCCTGTTGACTTGACGGACAATTAAAGATTTTTTGTTATATAGCGATCGCCAAGTTGAGTGTCAGGTGTATCGTCCTTTTAGGGGTTGTGGTGTTGAGAGTATCACTTCTATAGCATTTTCATTTGAGATGTAAACAGTAGTGCAAGCGTCTCAGTATCTCGAAGGCTTCTCTAGGTCAATGGTTTTCCATAAATCATTTGAAAACACTATAACTTAATCAAATAGTAGTTTTATTGCAGGATATAGTTTTTGCTGTACTAAAAACCTATAAACTCACGTAAATCTTCCAAAATATCATTGACTACATTTTTATCTCTTTCATCCCTTAACTCCCAATTACTGATTCTAAAAACTTGCCATCCCTCTTTTTGTAATTTTCGATCTTCTTTTAAGCGTTTTGAATAACTTTCTTGATCGGCAAACCATTGATTATTACGTTTGATTGCATAATGGCTAATATCGTCTACTAATATCACAAATCTTTTATTCTTCCAAAAAACAACAAAATCTACTCGATAGATATCATCTATGTGTAGCGAGTTAGTATCTCTCAAATTTCTTTTATTAACAGAGTGCCACTGAATCCATGCTTGTGGTATTAGAACAGGAACATCTTCCTTATTCATTTGAAATTTATATTTATAACTTAAAAAAATATTTTTTTCATGTCGAGTCTGATTCATACCAATTAAAGCCATGCTTAAAACCTGGTCAGTTTCTGAAGTACAATCATACAAATTGAGAAGTTTTTGATAATTGAAGTTTGGATATACATCGGCATTTGCATCAATAATACCAATTCCTTTTTGTAGCTCAAACTTCAGTGTTTGACTTCTTTTTTCAGCCTTAATTACAAATTCAGGCTTTATTTTTCCGAATGGTAATCCAGCCTGAAACTGTCCTTTAAAAGTTGTATTATAATTAATTAAATCACGATAGTGAATTAGTCCGAATTCATCGTTTACTCTAAAACCTAATTGCTGACATTTATTCTTGAGACGTTGTTTAGTTTCGTCATTCACAAAATAATTTGATGATGTTAGTATATTGTTTATAACTCGCACAAATTTTCTAATATCTTCTTCTTCTTTCCAGTTAAAATTATCGTAATACTTATTTACTAATTCAAATTTTGTTTCTGAATCAGATTTTTTTATACATCCTGCTGTAGTAAAAATTTCATCAATACGTTTTAAGTAAAAAGAGCAGAGAATTTCTCTGACTTCCCATTGCAAATTCTCTAAACCAAACTGGAATTCTTGTGAAAAATGTATACTCATTCTTATCGAAATTATCTTACCTTAGTTGAAGGTGGGCATTGCCCACCCAAACAAACTACTTCAACCCCTCAACTAACTGAGTTTTTGCACTCTCTAACGCTTCACTTAACTTACTCGCATCCCGTCCCCCCGCTTGGGCAAAGTTCGGACGTCCGCCGCCGCCGCCACCGCAAATTTTGGCGATATTTCCGATAAACTTTCCGGCTTGTAACTTCTTGTCTTTGTGAACTTTTGCACTAAAAGCCGCAACTAAACTAACTTTCCCTTCTTCCGGCGACGAACCCAACACAACCGCACTTTCTCCTAACTTTTGTTGCAGCCGTTCCGCAGCCGTTTTCAATGAGTCCGCATCGACGCGGGGAAGTTCCGCCACCAGTATTTTAACCTCACCAACCGTTTCCGCTTCCGCCAATAATTGATCGGATTTTGCGATCGCCAATTCCCCTTTTGCGGCTTCCAATTGTTTCTGAGTTGCTTTTAACTCATTTTGCAAATTTGTAATCCGTTCCGGCAATTCTTCCGGCTTGGCTTTAAAGCGATCGCCCAACTCTTTGACTACATTATCCCGCACTTTTAGATAATCCAAAACCGACTGTCCCGCCACCGCTTCAATGCGACGAATACCGGATGAAATACCCGTCTCGCTGACAATTTTAAACAAGCCAATTTCAGCAGTATTATTAACGTGAGTTCCGCCGCACAATTCCATCGAAACTCCCGTATAGTCAACCACCCGCACGACATCAGAATATTTCTCGCCAAACATTGCGGTTGCACCCTTGGCTTTTGCTTCTTCTAATGGCATCTCTGCAACCACAGCCGGATGCGCCTCCGCTATCCAAGTATTCACCTGATCTTCGACTTGTTGAACCTCTTCCGACGTCAACGAACGGGGACAGTTAAAATCAAACCGCAGGCGATCAAACGACACCATTGAACCCGCCTGAGAAATAGCCGGATCGACGATTAATTTTAACGCCGATTGTAATAGGTGAGTTGCGGTATGATTGGCTTGGGCGCGACGCCGACAAGCGCGATCAATTTGGGCGTTTACGGTCATGCCAACGGTTAATATTCCCCGTTCAACTTTGCCCAAATGAATGAAGATATTCGACTCTTTTTGAACATCTTCCACCCGCACAACTGTTTCCCCAAAACTGAGAAAACCGCGATCGCCAATTTGTCCGCCCGACTCCGCATAAAAAGGCGTTTGATCGAGAACAATTTGCACCTTTGTTCCCGCTTCAGCCGACTCGACCGATTTTCCTTCAACCAATATTGCTTTAACCAACGCTTCCGAAACGGGTTCAGAATAGCCCAAAAATGCGGTTGGATGGATGTTTTCTGCTAATTTATCCAAACTTCCCTGGATGGTTAAATCAATCGTTTCATGGGCATCTTTAGAGCGATTCCGTTGTTCTTCCATCTCGCTTTCAAACCCTTCAACATCCACCGTTAACCCATTTTCTTCGGCAATTTCTTGGGTTAATTCTAAGGGGAAACCGTAGGTATCATATAACACAAACGCATCTTTCCCCGAAATCAGACCCCCCTTACTAAGGGGGGACTGAGGGGGGATTTCCTTACTAAGGGGGGACTGAGGGGGGATTTCCTTACTAAGGGGGGACTGAGGGGGGATTTCCTTATTAATAGCTTTTTCTATGATATCAGCTAATAGTTTTTCACCCCGTTCTAACGTTTCCAAGAACCGTTCTTCTTCCCGTTGTAATTCCGCTTTAATTACCGCTTCCCGTTCGCGAGTTTGGGGATAAATATCCTCGGACAAACGAATCGCCGTTTCAGCAACTTTGGTAGTAAATTCCCCCTCAATTCCAATTAACCGCCCATGCCGAACCACCCGGCGAATTAACCGTCTAAGAATGTAACCCCGACCGATATTAGACGCCGTTACTCCATCGGTAATTAAATGAACTACCGCCCGAACGTGATCGCCAATTACTTTCAGCGAAACTTGGGTTTTTGCGTCGCTTTTTTTGTAATCAATTCCCGCAATATCCGCCGCAGTTTTAATAATCGGAAAAATGAGGTCGGTTTCGTAATTATTGGGAACACTTTGGAGAATTTGCGCCATCCGTTCCAACCCCATTCCCGTGTCAATATTCTTGTTTTGTAACGGGGTCAAATTGCCGTCCGCATCCCGGTTATACTGCATGAAAACCAAGTTATAAAACTCGATAAACCGGGTATCATCTTCTAAGTCAATGTTATCATCGCCGAGTTCGGGATGAAAATCGTAGTAAATTTCAGAACAGGGGCCGCAGGGTCCGGTTGGGCCGGACTTCCAAAAGTTGTCGTCTTCTCCCATGCGCTGGATGCGGTGGGCGGGAATGCCAATTTTGTCGCGCCAAATTTCAAAGGCTTCGTCATCTTCTTCAAACACGCTGACCACCAAACGTTCGGGCGGTAAACCAAAAACTTCGGTTGACAATTCCCAACCCCAGGCGATCGCTTGTGTTTTAAAATAATCACCAAAGCTAAAATTGCCCAACATTTCAAAAAAGGTGTGGTGGCGGGCGGTGCGTCCCACGTTTTCAATATCGTTGGTGCGGATACATTTTTGGGACGTGGTGGCGCGGGGAACTTCCGGGGGGCGTTGTCCGAGGAAAATGGGTTTAAAAGGCAACATTCCGGCTATTGTTAATAGTACCGTCGGATCTTCGGGTACTAACGAAGCGCTCGGCAGAATTTTATGACCGTGTTCGGCGTAGAAGTTAAGGAATTTTTGCCGAATTTCTGAACCGTTAAGAAACTGGGGAGAAAAAGACATAATCGCTAAAGGTCAATACAGTACAATAATATCGGGTAAGAGAATTTTATTACCCGCAAATCGTGTAACCTCTATTGTAGTCCTGCCGTTGACCGTTCGTGAGTTTTGTTCGGGCGAATTTTCAAATTTCCTCAATTATATTACAAAATAATCTCGTTAACTTGAAAGTTAATTTCGGGAAAAGCCAGAGGAGATAGGGTATTTTCTGGTTGGAAGTCTTGAATAATTTGATATCCAGTGGGGGTGGGTTGTTGATGAATTTGCAAAAGATTTTGATTCAAATCTATTAACCAAACTTCTGTTATTCCGCTAGAACTATAAAGGGGAATTTTGACTTCTTTATCGTAGTTGATGCTGCTATCGGCGAGTTCAACAATCAGAAAAATATCGGAGGGTTGAGGATGTCCTGAGGCATAAAAATTGCTTCGGGGTTGGAGTAAGGCGATATCGGGTTGGGGTTCGGATAAATTATTGAGTAATATCGGATTTTGAACACTAATCAAAATGCGATCGCCTAACCTCTGAGACAATAACTGATTTAACCGATTTACACAAGCTGCATGACGTTTTCCAATGGGCGACATTTCGATAATTTCTCCGTTAATGAGTTCAACGCGATCGCTTGGCGTTAGAATTCCGACTTCTGCCATTTGATGATATTCTGAAATAGTAAACCGTCGTTTTAATTGTTGAACTGACATCATCAAGTTGTTTGTTTTATAGTTAATATTAATCTCATTTTATCACAGTTTTTTATTCTATGTGCATCAGTTCAGTAGGGTGCATCAGACCGTTAAATTTTTCATCATCGAATTAACTGTTAAATCTGATGCACCCGAAAAACTTATTTGAAGAATGGTGCATCAGACCGTTAAATTTTTCATCATCGAATTAACTGTTAAATCTGATGCACCCGAAAAACTTATTTGAAGAATGGTGCATCAGACCATTAAATTTGTGAGTATTGAATTAACTGTTAAATCTGATGCACCCGAAAAACTTATTTGAAGAATGGTGCATCAGACCGTTAAGTTTTTCATCCTCGAATTAACTGTTAAATCTGATGCACCCTACATAGTTATTCATTGCCGATATTTTCAGGAATATTAATAGATTCATTCGCACCCCAATCGGTCGGATAAAGACCTTGCTGAACAAAGCGGTGAAAGCTAGAATATTTCCAATCTTTAGGAGAATGACATAAACCATGTTTTACGGGATTATAATGAATGTAATCACAGTGATTACTAAAGTCTTTATCGTCTCTGATTAAATGTTCCCAATATCGTCTTTGCCATAAATTCTTTTCGTGACGTTTTTTGCCCGAAACACTAAGCTCTGCTAAAATTGGCAATTTATGCCCGCAACTGCGACTGACAAAACTTTTTAAATAACGCCAACGAACCGTATAATTACTATCGTTGTCTGGGAGAGTCAAAATACAATGAAAATGATCGGGTAAAAGCACAATTGCATCCAGAGAAAATGGATACAATATTTGTAACTTTTGGAAACCTTTGCGTAAAGTTTCTCGACCGATATCACTACATAACCAAGGTACTCTTTTATAAGTAACATGGGTAAAAAAATAAGTTGCACCTGGTATGGTCAATCTGCGATAGTTAGGCATGATGGAAAAAGTAGACGCTCAAACTATTATATTCGTAGGGTGCATCAGAAACAAAGGTTGATGAAATGAGCCATTATTTTATTGTCTGATGAACCCGAAAAGCTCAAATTATTATATTCGTAGGGTGCATCAGAAACAAAGATTTATTATGAGAGTTATGGTTTGATTATCTGATGCACCCTACAAACTTATTGAAAGTCGGGTGCATCAGAAACAAAGATTTATTATGAGAGTTATGGTTTGATTATCTGATGAACCCGAAAAGCTCAAATTATTATATTCGTAGGGTGCATCAGAAACAAAGATTTATTATGAGAGTTATGGTTTGATTATCTGATGCACCCTACAAAGTTATTGAAAGTCGGGTGCATCAGAGACAAAGATTTATTATGAGAGTTATGGTTTAATTATCTGATGCACCCGAAAAGGGAGGCTCAAAAATCATCCGGTAATCGTCATTTAATGGAAGCATATTCTATTAATTGGTAGGGTGCATCAGACCGTTAAAATATTATTCCTAGAATAAACTCTTACATCTGATGTACCCTACAGGATCTCAACGGTTCAAAACCTATGAAAAATTCTATTGTTTCTATTCTGGTTGCGACGTTAACATTTTGTGGTGGTTGTGGTATTTTTCTAAAAATGGAACCGCAACCGCATCCCTTACAAGCGGCGACGCCGGAAGTCATTATTCAGCCGGGTGAAGTGCGTTCGTTACCGGGAAAAGTAGATAATATTCCCATGTTTAACAGCAATAGTCCGGAATGGGTGAAAAAAGAAGGAATTTTACTTTCCACCTTTCCAACGGACGGAAAAGCCTTTCCTGAGGCACATTTAAACTATTCTTTTAACGGCAAATTTGAACTGTTTGCCCATCATTTTGTTCACACGCCACCGGAGTCAAAAACCCTGTATTTGGGGATAATTGTTCATAACCCCGGAACGAAAAAAGTAACACTCGATATATTAGCGGCGGCGAGTTATTTAATGGAACCGGATGCACCGTTTAAACAGAAACCGCCTTTGAGTGAAAACCCTGAGGGTGAAGTGTATTCCGGTCCCGGTATTCGGGCAGTAGATACAGTTTTACGAGGGGTTCGACAAGCGGGTTTTCCTAATAAATTAGTTATTCCACCAGGGGAAAGTCGAATGTTACTTAATCATCCCATTCCGGTAAAAGGCTTAGAACGTCCTGTAAATGGTCGTTCAACATTTGCTATACTAAATAGCCGGGGCGATACACCCAATTCCCCCGCAGGGGTTTATGTTGCCAGTTTAGCCATGTACGCGAAGCAGCACCCGGACGGTAGAGAGATTGCCCCGACTTTAGTTGAGTGGCAACAATTACTCAACAGAGAAACTTTAGCACAACCTCGCGATAAAATGCCAACCCCTCCCGATCAAGTTGGCGGTCAGTTAATTTACAGTCGGGTGGCGGGAGTTCAGCAGGGTTCGCTGTGGGCGGCGAATTTAGCCGATGAGGGTAAAGAGACTTTAGAAATTCCTGAAGTTGGAACAAGATTTTCTTATGTGATTAGTACGGTACGGGCGGGAACGTTGGGAACCAAACAAGTTCAGGCGGCGAAATTATTAGTTCGTTATCCCGATACGGCTTATGAGTCTCACGGAAATTATGGGTTACATTATGATTTGAATTTACCCTTATTTAACCCAACAAATACTCCGCAAACCGTAACGTTAACTTTGGCAACCCCGAATAAAGAAGAACGTCTTTCTCAGGGGGGGTTAATGTTTCGTCAGCCTTCTTGGGATTTTCCTTATTTTCGCGGAACGGTTCGGTTACGTTATCGCAACGAACAAAATAAAAGCATAACTCGTTATGTTCACTTGTGGCAACGTCGGGGTCAACAGGTTGAACCGTTGTTAAGTGTTACGTTAAAACCTCAAGAAAAACGAACGGTTAGAGTTGATTTTCGTTATCCTCCCGATGCAACCCCACCCCAAGTTTTAACCGTTAAAACTGTCGATAAAACTTCTAAATAAACCCGTAGGGGCGCATGGCAATGCGCCCTAATTGATTTTACCGACCACTGTTGTAGGGGCGGGTTCTGAACAAATTTATGTTTCCTACAAACAACCGTGCATATTCCCGCCCCCTCTGCCTATTATCTCTTGCTAGAAGCGCCTATTTTCTATCAGTTATTTGTCACCACTATTGTGGGGCGGGTTTAGAAAAGTTATTGATGGGAAGACATAGATATTTTCAGAACCCGCCCCTACATGATTAATTTATTTTATTATTGGGTGGGGCGGGTTTAGTTGAATCTATAAGATGATATTATACATCTAACAGAACCCGCCCCTACAAAAGCCTCTATAAAAATTTCCCCAAACTTTCTGTTATATTATTGATTGATCTTTCAATGAATTACTTTTCTCACTTCTTTTATGTTAACGCTAACAAGAATTAACCCTCAAACCAACTTCAACTTTATCGAACAACTTTCGGCTACTATTTCCCAACTTCTCAAACTGATTAATGATATCATCTTTTTTGACATCGGGGGAATGCCCTTAATTGTTATTTGGTTAATTTCCGGGGGGGCTATTTTTACCGTTTGGATGGGGTTTATTAATATTCGGGGGTTTAAACACGCCATAGATATTGTTCGGGGAAAATACGATAACCCCGATGAAGTGGGGGAAGTTTCCCATTTTCAAGCCTTGGCGACGGCGTTATCTGCTACTGTTGGACTGGGAAATATTGCGGGGGTTGCTATTGCTATTCGTTTGGGAGGACCCGGCGCCTGTTTTTGGTTAACGGTGGCGGGTTTTTTGGGAATGACCACCAAATTTGTTGAGTGTACTTTGGGTCAAAAATACCGTTTAGTTAAACCAGATGGAACCGTTGCGGGGGGGCCGATGTATTATCTTTCTGAGGGGTTATCGAAAATTGGTTTACCGTTTTTTGGCAGAATTTTATCTATTTTATTTGCTATTTTAGCGATTTGCGGGGCTTTGGGAAGTTCGAGTATTTATCAATCAAACCAGTCTAAAGTCGGGGTTGCCCAGGTTATTCCAATAATAGCAGAACGGGGCTGGATTTATGGAATTTTAATGGTATTTTTGGTGGGGTTGGTAATTCTTGGGGGTATTCGCCGCATTGCCTCGGTTGCGGCTACGGTTGTTCCGTTTATGTGCGGGATATATATTTTGGGCGCAGTATGGGTAATTTTAATTAATTTTACCGCAATTCCGGCAGCAATTACCACAATTTTAACGAGCGCTTTTAGTTTGAAAGCCGCAACCGGGGGAACGTTGGGGGCGATTATTCAGGGGTTCAGACGTTCGGCCTTTTCCAACGAAGCGGGGTTGGGAATTGCGGCGATCGCACATTCGGCAGCGAAAACGAACGAACCGGTTCGCGAGGGAATTGTTGCGGTTTTGGAACCGTTTATTGATACGGTGATTGTTTGTAATTTGACGGCTTTGGTGATTATTCTCACCGGCGCTTATAATAATCCCGAATTTTCTAATTTGGGCGGTTCGGAATTAACTTCGGCGGCTTTTTCTGCGGTGATTCCCGGTTTTCCTTATATTTTGGCGTTGGCGGTGTTTTTGTTTGCGTTTTCAACGATGATTTCCTGGGGCTATTACGGTCAGCTTTGTTGGGAGTATTTGTTGGGAAGTCGGACTGCTATTGTTTATAAGCTTCTATTTTTACTCGCTATTTTTATGGGTTCGGTTGCTAACCCAACTGCTGTTATTCAGTTTAGCGATGCGATGTATTTAACGATGGCGTTACCAAACTTGTTGGGGATGTATTTTTTGGCGGGTCAAGTTTCTGAAGATTTGAAGGATTATTTTTCTCGTTTGTAGCCAGCTTGTTAGCCGGTTAGCCAGAGATTTCAATCTCTGTCTAAAAAGTCAAGTCCTCTCAACAGGACTAGATTTGAGCAAGCTGTACTGTCGCCTATCTGCAAAAAATTTGTTAAAATAATTTAGCCCTATTTTTAGGATAGACAGCAATTAAATGGAAGCCAACCCGACGATCAATCAAAAATTAATTGAGGAAGCCCTGGCTTTGAGTGAAAACTTAACTGAAAATCAATTAATAGAGGAGGCTTTGCGTGAATATATTCAGCGTCGCCAGCAACGAAAAATATTAGACTTGTTTGGAACAATAGACTATGAAGAAGATTATGACTATAAACAACAAAGAAAAATAAGATGAAGGTTATTGTGGATACTTCTGTATGGTCACTTGCTTTGCGACGCAACCCACCACAAGACGAGATACCGAGTGTTAAGGTATTGCGAGATTTGATTGCAGATGGGAGGGTTGTTTTATTGGGTGCAATTCGTCAAGAAGTGCTTTCTGGGGTTCGCCATACAGAACAATTCATTCGACTGCGGGACTATCTTCGTGCGTTTCCAGATTTAACAATAGAAACTAAAGACTATGAACTCGCAGCAGAATTTTTTAACACTTGTCGCCGCAATGGAATTCAAGGTTCAAATATTGATTTTTTAATCTGTGCAGTAGCTCATAATCGTGGATATACTATTCTCACAACAGATAACGATTTTCAGAATTTTCAGTCTTGTATTCCAATTATTTTGTATTGATTTCCTGGTGGGTGTATTTTTCGCAGAAAGGACATTAACAGGACAACCAAACATAGCCCAACTCGAATTAGAATAGTTACAGTAGCAATACACTGGCGATCCCATGACAGACCAACAACCAGAATCTAATTCGGAACAGCAACTTTTGACCTTTGAGTTTGATGTTGTTAGGCTGGATAGAACCGGAAAAGAATGTCAGCGACAACGCAACTCAGCAGAATATTTCACAGAAGACTTGGGGAACGGTGTCACCCTCAATATGGTGAAAATCCCCGCAGGTGGATTTTTGATGGGTAATGAAGAAGTATGTAGCGAAAGACCCCAACATCGAGTTAGGGTTGACTCCTTTTTTATGGGGAAATATCCCGTAACTCAGGCACAATGGAAAGCGGTGGCTTCTCTCCCCAAGCTTCAGCGAGATCTCGATCCCGACCCCTCATATTTTAAAGGAGAAAATCGACCCGTTGAGCGAGTTTCATGGTATGATACAGTAGAGTTCTGTGCAAGGCTCTCCAAACACACGGGTAAATCCTATTGCTTACCGAGCGAAGCTCAATGGGAATATGCCTGTCGAGCGGGAACAATAACTCCTTTCCATTTTGGCGCAACCATTTCAATTGATGTCGCCAACTACTGGTGCTATGAAAGTCGTACTTATGAACAAGAAACAACCCCAGTCGGTAGTTTCGAGGTTGCCAATAATTTTGGATTGTTCGATATGCACGGCAATGTCTGGGAATGGTGCGCTGACCCCTGGCATAAAAACTATGAAAATGCTCCAAGAGATGGTAGAGTATGGGATGAAAGTGTAAACGATAATCGTTATATAAACTATGTTGACAATTTAATCAATTTAATAAATATGGATGATAATACGACGATGTTGCTGCGGGGCGGGTCTCGCTGCAACCCTTCTACGCATTGCCGTTCTGCCTACCGCTACCACTACTTCGGCGTTTTTCGGCGCAACTACTTCGACCGTGACATTGGTTTTCGTGTGTTGTGCGTTCCAGGACTCTCCTTTTCTCTTTAGCACTTAGCCCTTTGCCCTTGATTTTTTGCCTTTTTTCGCGCAAAGCGCGAGCAAATTTTTTTAGGGTTTTTGGATTTGGTTCTGTGCTGAGGACGTTTGAGGGATATCGAGTTTTGGTTTCAAGCGTAGAAATATTATATCGGTAAGGTTGAGATTTTGTCAATCGTTTGGCTCGTTTGGCTCGTTTGCCCCCCTTTCTCCCCCCAACTTTGGGGGGAAATCTTCAAGTATTCCAGAATTAAAGAAATGGAGAAACAGCAACTCTTCAAAGTCCCCCAAAGTTGGGGGATTTAGGGGGCTTATAAAAGAAAATCTTTTTCCGTCAAGCATTATCTTCCCGATGTTTAGCTAAAAGATCAGCTAACGTTTTGGCAGCTTCATCAGCTTCGTAGGGAGACCAGACAACCGCTTCAGTTGATGCTAACTGCTGGAGTAGTTGTTCTTCTGAATTTGAGTCAACAACTGTTCGAGTGGATGCAGAAGTTGAAGTTTGCAAGTTCTGAAAATCCTGGGTTTCAATTGACTCCAGTTCACAACCTTCTTCTCGGGCAACCGCCAGCAATAAAAAGTGAATCAGGCGTAATTTATCTTGGTGGGATAGCTGATTAACAGCAGATAGCAGTTCAGATAGGGGCATGATTTTTCATTGTGCTTCACTACGGGTAGCAAATCGATTGAGTTTTGCGTTTTGATAATCGAAGCAATATTCAGCTAAAAGCTCGTCTTCGGAATTGTTATTTTGGCTAGAGGGCATTTTGTTCATTGGTTAAATTGTACCCGATTCTGTTTTAACGGGCGGATACTGTTTGAGAACCTGTTGCAAATATTCTCCGGTGTGCGATCGCGAATTTTTCACCAGTTCTTCGGGTGTTCCTTTTTTAATTTTCTTCTATCCCCTCCAAGATTACATCCTCGTAAAGCATTTCAATGGGAAAACTCAACTCAACGGTGGTTAAATTGATTTCGTCTCCTTCCCCATAGTTATAAAGTTCCCAGATTCCCTGTTGATTTTTGCGAAAACCTTCAACGAAAATCTGTCTCGTATCAATCAGAACGTATTCTTTTAAACTGGAGATTCGACGATAGTTTTGAAACTTTTTACCCCGGTCTACCGCTTCTGTTCCCGGAGATAACACTTCAACAATTAAGCAAGGATGATAAATAACTTTGGTGGCGCGTCGGTCTGTTTCATCGCAAGTGACCATAACATCTGGATAATAAAAGGGTCCTATTTCAGATACTCCAAGTTTGGCATCTGCCATTGATACTTTACATCCTTTTCCACGCAGATGATTTTTTAAGATTGTCGTTAAGTTAACCGCAATATCATTGTGAGGAATACTTCCGACCGTCATCGCAAAAACTTGACCCTCGAAGTATTCATATTTAAGGGGTTGCTTTTGTTCCCATTCGAGGTATTCTTTGGGGGTAATACATTGACCGTCTGGAATGGCTATCATTGTCAATTTCCTCAGCAGATCAAAGGGGTTTTGAGTTCGGCTTGATAACAATCAATTACTGCAACGGGTTCCAGGCACTTTATATATATCGAGATACAAAATTTCTAAATTGCACCTCATTCTGTTTTAACGGGCGGATACTGTTTGAGAACGTGTTGCAAATATTCTCCGGTGTGCGATCGCTTATTTTTCGCCACATCTTCCGGCGTTCCCTCCGCGACAATTTCCCCGCCTTTATCGCCCCCTTCCGGTCCCAAATCGATAATCCAATCGCTAGAACGAATTACATCTAAATTGTGTTCGATCACAATCATTGAATTCCCTTTATCCACCAACCGTTGTAAAACATTCAACAGTTGATGTACATCATAAAACGATAATCCCGTTGTCGGTTCATCGATTAAATATAACGTTTTTCCCGTCGCCCGTTTTGACAATTCCGACGCTAATTTTACCCGTTGGGCTTCTCCTCCCGAAAGCGTCGGCGCCGGCTGACCTAATTTCACATAACCCAAGCCAACATCCATCAACGTTTGTAACCGAGTCGCCGCTTTGGGAATATTTTCAAATACTCCCAAAGCTTCCTCAACGGTCATATCCAAAACATCAGCAATAGACTGACCTTTATATTTTACTTGTAGCGTTTCCCGATTATATCTCGCCCCCTTACAAACCTCGCACTGAACGTAAACGTCGGGTAAAAAATTCATCTCAATAACATTTACCCCCTGTCCGTTACAAGCCTCGCATCTTCCCCCTTTTACATTAAACGAAAATCGTCCGGGTTTATATCCTCTAGCTTTGGCTTCTATGGTTTCCGCAAAAGTTGCTCGAATTACATCAAACACTCCCGTATAAGTTGCCGTATTAGAACGAGGCGTTCTGCCAATAGGAGATTGATCGATAACAATCACTTTATCCAAAGCATCCAAGCCGGTTAATTTTTTCAAGTTTTTGGGGAAGGGAACTTTACGACTAAAATGATGCTGCAAAGCCTGATAAAGCAACTCGTTAATTAAAGTCGATTTTCCCGAACCCGAAACTCCCGTAATACAAACCAACTTACCCAAAGGCAGTTCAACATCGATATGTTTGAGATTATTTCGGTGGGAATCTTTGAGAACCAGCGATCGCCCATTTCCCGCCCGACGTTCTGCGGGAGTTTGTATTTGATGTCTTCCCGATAAGTAAGCACCCGTTAAAGAAGTATCGCTGGATAAAATATTATCCAAATTTCCAATAGCAACAATTTCGCCCCCGTGCAAACCCGCACCCGGTCCGATATCAACCAAAAAATCTGCGGCACGAATCGTTTCTTCATCATGCTCAACCACAATTAACGTATTGCCCAAATCCCGCAATTTCATCAGCGTATTTAACAACCTCCCGTTATCCCGCTGATGCAACCCAATACTCGGTTCATCCAACACATACAAAACCCCGGTTAAACCCGAACCAATTTGAGTCGCTAATCGAATTCGTTGGGCTTCCCCTCCCGACAAAGAAGAAGCGGTTCGGGCTAACGTTAAATAATCCAACCCAACATCCAATAAAAACTGCAACCGGGCGCGTATTTCCCGCAAAACTAAATCCCCAATTTGCGCCTGTCTTTCACTCAAATCTAAATGCTGTATTCGCTGCAAACAATCTCGAATCGAAACTTCTGTTAAATCGGTAATCGAACAGCTTCCCAACCGCACCGCCAACGCCTCCGGTTTTAGCCGTTTTCCCCCGCAAGTTTCGCAAGCTTGATCGATTAAATATTGTTCTAGTTTTTGCTTTTGTAACTCCGAACTACTGTCATCATATTGACGCTGCAATAACGGAATTACACCCGGATACGGACGCTCATACCCCCGCTTTTCTCGATAGCGCGAATCAGTTTCAATCCAAATCGGTTCTTCTGACCCGTACAAAATAATTTGTTGCTGCTGTTTGGTTAAATGTTTCCACTGAGTATTGATATCGAACCCAAACGCCTGACCCACACTATAGAGCAACGAAAAATAGTAAGAATCGTCTTTTTCCGACCAGGGGGCGATCGCACTGTAAAGCGGCGCTTCCGGATCGGGTACGACCAACTCCGGCGAAAAGGTTCGCAGATGCCCCAACCCGTGACAGCTAGGACAAGCCCCATAAGGCGAGTTAAACGAAAATAGACGGGGAGACAGTTCTTCCATGACCGCCCCATGTTCGGGACAGGCGAAATTTTCAGAAAAAATCAGTTGAGATAAAGATGTTTTTCCCACTTCCGGTAAGGGGTTATGCTGATAGGAATTATCGCCTTTTTCCTCAGAACTTTTTTTCCCGGAACTTGCTATTTTTTCGTCGGTTGGGTTATACTTACTATCAACTCGCGACGCGGATACCCCATCCGATGTATCATTTAACACATCAATAATTGCAATTCCCTGTGAATACCGAAGGCAGGTGCTAAGGGAATCGGCTATACGCTCCTCTATACCGGGCTTTTTAATGAGGCGGTCAATAACGATTTCTACGGTGTGTGTATAATTTTTATCCAAGTCTGGCAAATCTGAGAGTTCAAAAATCTCTCCATCGACCCTCACGCGAACAAATCCTTCCGACGCCAAACTCGATAGTAGCTTGCGGTGAGTCCCCTTTTTCCCCCGGACAACGGGGGCGAGGATATGAAACTTGGTGCGGTCTGGCAGTTCCAAAATGCGATCGCACATTTGATCAATCGTTTGGGGGGCGATATTGCGATCGCAAACCGGACAGTGAGGTTCACCGGCTCGTCCAAACAGCAATCGGAGGTAATCGTAAATCTCGGTAACGGTGCCTACAGTAGAGCGGGGATTGTGAGAAGTAGATTTTTGGTCGATAGAAATAGCCGGACTCAACCCTTCAATCGCATCGACATCGGGTTTATCCAACTGTCCGAGAAATTGGCGGGCGTAGGCGCTGAGAGATTCGACATAGCGGCGCTGACCTTCGGCAAAAATGGTATCGAACGCCAAAGAAGACTTACCCGAACCCGACACCCCGGTAAAGACAATTAAGCGATCGCGAGGCAATTCCAGATCGATATTTTTGAGGTTGTGCTGTCTGGCGCCGCGAATGCGAATGGTATTATCAACGGCAGAGTTGAACGAATAGCCGTTAGGAGAGTCAGTTTTGTCGGGCGTCAGGTTAGCCGAGTCGAACATAGAGAAAACAAGCAGATAATCCTTAATTATCTTAGCGTTATCTCGCAAATGTTGCTGCGGCGATCAAATCTCTCAACCCAACAACCCCACTGGTAACGGATTAAATTTGGGCGGAGATAGTTCAACCTATGCCAAGAGCAAAACGGATAGATCATCTCAAAAACCCAACCCAAACCCATCCGTTTCCAAAAGCCCAAATCTAAAAAAACCCACAATTAACCCATCCGTTACAAAAACCCCATACTCAACCCATCCGTTACCCAACCCCATCCGACAGTTATTTTTATTCACGGGGGAGGATGGATAGGCGGACAAAAGGAATTACAAGCCAGGAAACTGATTCCTTATTTAGAAATAGGGTTATCGGTTGTCAATATAGAATATCGACTCGCCAATATAGCCTTGGCGCCCGCTGCGGTGGAAGACTGTCTGTGTGCGTTGAGTTGGGTTATTCGTCACGGGGAAAAATATAACTTAAACGCCGATAAAATTATCTTAGCCGGAGAATCCGCCGGGGGTCATTTAGCCTTAACAACCGGACTCATTCCCGCTTCTACCCAAAGGAATTTACCCGGTTTAGGAGAAGAAAAACTGAAAGTTGCGGCGATTATTAATTGGTATGGAATTACCGATGTGCGAGATTTAATTGCGGGTAAAAATATCCGGGATTATGCTGTTACCTGGTTGGGGAATCAACCGAACAAACTAGAAATTGCCGATCGCGTTTCGCCGCTTAATTATATTCAACCCAACCTGCCGCCTATTTTAACCGTTCATGGAGATCTAGATCCAATTGTTCCCTATTCCCATGCGGTGCGACTTCATCAAGCATTATACCGAGTAAATGTTCCCAATCAATTGTTAACGATTCCCAATGGGGGACACGGACAATTTAGCAGAAGTCAAGAAAGCAAAATCAATCAAACGATTCGAGAGTTTCTCGAACAATATCAACTTCTGAATTAATGTAGGACAGATCAAATCATTCAGCTTTGGGTTGTTCAAAGCACTGAACGGGTTTGTTGATGTATTCATTCCCACCCTTCTAGATAATCGTCAAGCAATAATAAATAAGGCGGGTTCAAGTTTAACCCATCTCTAGCCTATCTTTTAGAATTGATTTAATTTTATATGATATCCGGTTGATTAATGTGTGTTAGGGGTGCGGGGCGGTTTAAACAGTGAACAGTGAACAGTAACTATTTATTAGTGACCAGTTGTTAGTAACCCGTTAACTGTTAATTGTTAAAAGTCAATAGGTGTCAAGGTTGTTGTCAGGTCAAATGATAACTGATAACTGATAACTATAAACACTGGTAACAGTAAACTATCAACTGGAAACGGGAATCAACTCGCCTCTACGAAGCGGATTATTGATTAGTCGGATATCATATTAGCCCAAAAATAGCGGATGCTTACCCAACCGACTTAATCTTTGAAAAGAGTTGACCGTTTACAGGAATCTCTTGGTCGTGTTTTCAGCAATTTTATTGATTTTACTGTTTACTGTTGAAATGAGTGGAGTCCCGGTAAAAATACACTCCATCTCTGAAAAGATATGGAACTCAAAAATTAAGGTCTAAAAACTCTAAAATATACTCTGCGGTAACTTGCGGTTGTTCCAGGTGGGGTGCATGACCGCAATTGGAAATCCAACGGAACTCGCAATTGCGGATATTGCGTTTAAACTTCAAAGCATCTTCGGTTCCCAACATTTCATCCTTGTCTCCCCATAAAATTAAAGTGGGAAGATTAAGCTCGGATATGCGATCGCTTAAATGCAAATATCCCCCGCTGCGGGTAAATGAAATCATCGCCTCTACCCATCCCGGCATTTCCAGGTGAAGGGAAACGCAACGCAACGCCTCCAATTCCTCTGAACTCCCAACCCCAAATAAACCCCAATTTAAAGGTTGTAATTTTCTCTGTCTCCACAATTCTACCGCCCAACCATCCAAGGGAGGAACTAAAAATTGACCCAAAGGAAATCCCCCGCCATACCCGACGCTATCAATTAATATTAGTTTCTGTACAATCTCGGGATAAGCTAAGGTAAAATCAATCGCAGTCGCACCCCCCATCGACGCCCCCAACAAAATTAAGGGTTGACCGATTAAGGTTTTCCAACTATGATACAGATGGGAAAGAATTGAACCTGGATTATAACAAATTCGCGGGTGTCGCTCGCTAAATCCAAATCCCAATAAATCGATTCCCCAAACTTCGGTTTTCGGTTTAATCCGGGGAACTAATCGATAAAATTCCAGAACCGAACTATCAAACCCGTGCAACAACAGTATCGGTATTTTTCCTTCTCCTTGATGGATGTATGCGGTTTGAATCGGTTGCGGTTGAAGCGGCGTTAAAATCGGAGCGTGTTGAATCTCTTGTTGGGCGAGAGCAATTTTAGAGAAGGGATTTAGGGGGTTCACGTTTGGAAAATTGGAATTGAGCAAATATCGGAAAAATTATTATTATTATGAGTCTCCGTTGGCATCTGTCCAAACCAATCGAAACTATTCACCCTAACTAAAAGTGAATTTTTAGGACGGCATCTTCTCCAATTATACTATAACCCCAAAAGCGGAATTTGTCAACCCCAAATCCCGAAAAATTTGGAGCTTGAATTCAAATTTTGAAAAAGTATTTTTTAGGACGGCATCTTCTCCAATTATACTATAACCCCAAAAGCGGAATTTGTCAACCCCAAATCCCGAAAAATTTGGATGTTTTGGGGTACAAAACGGCACCCCAAAAATTGCACCCAGAAAGAGTAGAATAGAGTATTAGAAATCCCACATAATCAAACTCTCATCCAAGGGGTCGGTAACAATTCGCCCAATGCTGTCAATTTCATCCAAATCGCTTTTTGAAAGCTTAATTTCGGATGCCCGAGCATTTTGTTGGGACTGTTCCTCGTGACGCGCCCCAACAATAGCATTCGTTTGAGGTTGAGCAATTAACCAAGCCAGAGATAACTGGGCCAACGTGCATTGATTTCGTTCGGCAATGGGGCGCAATTTATCCAAAGCCGTTTGTACCCGGGCGTAGTTATCTTTATCGGCAAATAACTTATTAGATGAACGATTATCATCTTTAGAAAATTGATAATCCGGGCCTAATTTTCCGGTTAATAATCCTTGGGCTAAAGAAGAATAAGCCAGAATATAAATATTGTTTTCAACGCAATAGGGTTGAATCTCATTTTCGATTTTGCGCCAAAATAAAGAATAGGGCGGCTGCAAACTTTCTATCCGACCATATTGGGCGGCTTCGGCGATTTGTTCTTTGTTAAAATTAGAAACGCCAATCGCCCGAATTTTACCCTGTTATTTGAGTTTATTCAAAGCCTTCATTGTTTCTTCAATGGGAACAACTTCGCTGTTAAAATTCCCGGACAGCCAGTGAATTTGATACAAATCAATGTAGTCGGTTTGTAAATTTTTTAAAGAGCGATCGCAAGCTTCAATCACTTGATTATACTTGAGATGATTGGGGAAAACCTTTGTGGCATAAATCACTTGATCACGAACATCGGATAACGCTTTGGCGACTATTTGTTCGGAATGGCCATCCCCATAAACTTCTGCGGTGTCAACGGTGGTTATTCCCGCTTCAAATGCCGTGCGAATAGTTTTGATGGTTTCTTCGTCTTCCACTCCCGTCCAACCTCGCTTTCCGGCTTGCCAAGTTCCCATAATAATGGGTGTAATTTGGATATCGGATGTGCCAAGGTGTCGCGTTTCCATGTGAGACTCCTAAGTTATTTAATGCTGCTGATTCTGTTATTGTAAAGAAGAATTAGAGATTGTGTATCTATCTTATGGAAGTTAACATTAAACCGGCTTTAAAAGAATGGAATGTGGCGGTTAAGGCAATGGAAGCGGGAAAAACGATTTTGTTGCTGCGTAAAGGGGGAATTAAAGAAGAAAAGGGTCGGTTTTCTGTCGAACATCAACGGGTGTTATTGTATCCGACTTTTGAACACCAACAGCCTAATTTACTGAAACCAGAATATGCGTCTGAAGTGCAACCGGTTTCTTCGGGTTGGCATCCGGAAACGGTTAAAATTAGCAGTTGGGCTGAAATTACGGATATTCTAGCAATAGATACTCCCCAAGCAGAAGCCTTGATTTTTGAGTTGCTTCCTTTTATCATTTGGAATGAAAACTTTATCAGAGAAAGGATTAACTTTAAACCCAAAAAACCGCTTTTTTTACTATTGTTAAAACCTTATAAACTCTCCCAAGTTTATGAAATTCCCTACGATTCTAGTTATGGGGGTTGTCGTTCTTGGATTGAATTAAAAGAGGAAATTTCCATCGAAAATTCTATTCCGGTTTGGGAGGAAACGGCCTATAATTACTTATCTGAACAAATTAAACTTACAGTCAGCGGGGAATAGGCAAAAGTCGGGAGGACCGGAGATGGGGGAGGATGGTAAACGGATGAGTTTACGCTTGGGTTATCGAGGTTAACGCGCGATTGTAACGGATGAGTTGACTCTTGGGTTGTCAACCTTTTGCTGTCAAACTGATAACTGATAACTGTAAACTGCCTCTTGCCTATTGCCTCTTTTGCCTTTCCCCTTTTGCCTTTCCCCTTTCCCCTTTCCCCTATTTCCTATTCCCTATTCCCTATTCCATTAATTAACCGGATATCATATTACAGCAGATTTCCATAAATAAAATCACCGATGAGTTGAATGTCTCAGCGATGACCTTAACTTTATTGAGTAGTGGGCGGAGAGAGACTCGAACTCTCACGGCCGAAGCCGCCACATTTTGAGTGTGGTGCGTCTACCAATTTCGCCACCCGCCCTTTTGGGTAACTCCATTATTATACACCCTTAAGTTCCCTTTTAGCAAGTCCTGATAATCAGGAGTGCTAGACCAGCGATCGATCTCTCTAACCCGCAGCACGGGGAGGGGGTGAGTCAGTTGTGAAGACTGAGCCTGTTTGAGCAACTCTCCGAGTTCATCCTGGCTCATCTCATCGTAGGCTTTAGCTTGAGCCAAAAACGCATCGAGATTGAGTTGGGGTGCCAAACTAGGGGAACCGCCCGACAATTTCATCAAAACCGACATCACAGTTCTGGGGTTTTGCGTGGCCAAAAGAGCGGCGCGATCGCAAGTGAACTCAGCACAGCGCAACCATTCCAAAATTTGAGCCTGTAAAGTTTGGGTGAGAACGGCACCCCAAGGAGATAACTGTCCGGCGGCCAAAACGAGCAAATTCGCCAACGTCAGATAAACGCCATGTTCGCACTTGAGATGACCCAATTCGTGAGCAATAACGGCTTGAATTTCAGCCGGAGTTAACAGTTCAATTAAAGAAGTGTGGATAACAATAAAAGGCTTTTCGCCCCGCATGGCAAAAGTATAAGCATTGGGAACCGGATGTTGACGAATGTAGAGTTGAGGCGGTTCGAGATCGAGAGTTTGACAGGCGCTCAACAGCAATTGATGAAGATGGGGAAGTTGCTGTTCGCCGACCAAAACACTCGAAGCAATATTTTCCAAATAAAAAAACCGCTCGCCCAAAGAGCCGAGAAACTGACGCACAAAAATATCTAAACCCGGAATTTGCTTGAGGGAAGTGGTTGCTTGTTGGTCGAGGGGATGACGAAAATGGTCAGCTTTCAAACCAAGCAAGGGAACTGTAGAAAAAGCCATAGGAGTTAATCGGTGAAGTCTCAAAAGAATACTGGAGAGTTAGCTGTAAGTTCAGATGAATCACTCATACTTCCCAACAACTAACTCTTTACCTTTCTTAGTGTAGGCCGAATTTCACCGACTGAGGGGACAATCAGTCCTGTTTTTGTTTAACCGGGGGTTCGATCCGGACAATATTGGCGCCGAGTTTTTTGAGTTTCTCCTCAAACTTCTCATAACCGCGATCGAGGTGTTGTAAACCTTGAATGGTGCTTGTCCCTTCGGCAGCTAAGGCGGCCAAAACCAAAGCCGCAGAAGCCCGCAGATCGGAACCGATCACCGGTGCGCCCGATAACATCGGCACGCCGCGAACGATCGCCGTATTGCCTTTAACGCGAACATCGGCGCCCATGCGGTTGAGTTCGGGAACATGGTGCAAACGGTTTTCAAAAACGGTTTCTGTGATCAAACTATTGCCTTCGCAAAGCGTCAGCAAGGCCATAAAGGGAGCTTGTAAATCGGTGGGGAAACCGGGATAAGGGAGGGTTTCAATATCGGTGGCGAGATGCTGTTCTCCCGGAGAGACGCGGATAGAGTTGGGGGCTTCGCAGGTAATTTGAACGCCGATTTTCCGCAATTTGGAAATAGCGGCGGTAATGTGATCGGGAATGACGGGAGAAAGGAGAATCGAGGAGCGGGTAATCGCCCCGGCAATTAGAAACGTACCGGCTTCAATGCGATCAGGAATAATCGTATAATCGACGTCGTGGAGACGGGGAACGCCAGAAATAACAAGGGTTTTCGAGCCGGCGCCGCTAATATTTGCCCCCATCGCCCGACAGAAGTTGGCCAAATCGACGACTTCCGGTTCTTGAGCGGCGTTTTCAATGATGGTTTCGCCGTCGGCGAGGGTGGCGGCCATCATTAGGGTTTCAGTTGCGCCGACACTGGGATAATCGAGATAAATTTTCGCGCCCTTCAAGCGACCCTTTCCGGGGACGGCGGCATGAACTACCCCGTGTTCGATATGAACGTCGGCGCCCATCGCACGCAGCCCTTGAACGTGAAGATTAACGGGTCGGGCGCCAATGGCACAACCGCCCGGTAATGGTACTTTCGCCACGCCCAACCGGGCGAGTAACGGACCGATGACAAAGAAGCTGGCGCGCAATTGGCTGACCAATTCGTAGGGGGCTTGGGAGGTGGAAATGTGAGCGGCGTTGATGTCGATCACGTCGCCCTGTTGCTCAAATTTCACACCGACGGAGGAGAGCAGCTGGCCCATCCGAGCCACGTCAACCAAAGAGGGAACGTTGCGAATGCGACAATCAGACGGACAAAGTAATGCACCCGCTAAAATCACCAGAGCGGCGTTTTTGGCTCCGCTGATTTTAACCTGTCCTTGGAGTTGAGCGCGTCCTGACACCTGCAAGACAGGCTGGTTCGGATCGGATGCAGATGAGAGTTTTGATGAGCTAAGAGCGAGTGTAATGGGTCTACCCTCCAATAATTTCAACAGTAAGAAAACATTCTTTAATTTTTGTTCTGATTCTACAGGAAAGCTGTCAGATGTCTAGGGGAATGGCCCAAAGATTTTCACAGCCACCTCGAATCTGTGACCGGTTGTTCAGATCGACTCTAAAATCTAAGCATGACAAACCGTTCAGGTAGCGCACGATGGAAATTGGTATTCCCAAAGAAATTAAAGATCAAGAATTTCGGGTCGGTTTGAGTCCGAGTAGTGTTCGAGTCTGTACTGAAAGAGGTCATCGGATTTTTGTCCAAACCGGAGCCGGTTCGGGAGCGGGCTTTACCGATGAGGATTATCAAAATGCAGGTGCAGAGGTGGTTTCCACCGCAGAGGACGCTTGGAACCGGGAAATGGTGGTCAAGGTGAAAGAACCTCTGCCCCCAGAATACCCCCTGATTCAAAAAGGTCAACTTTTATTTACTTATCTTCACCTGGCTGCCGATCGCATCCTGACGGAAAATCTGATTCACAGTGGAGTCTGTGCGATCGCCTATGAAACGGTAGAGCTTGCCGATGGTAAACTGCCTTTATTGACTCCGATGAGTATCATTGCGGGTCGTTTGTCGGTGCAGTTTGGCGCCCGCTTCCTGGAACGTCAGCAAGGGGGTCGCGGTGTGCTTCTCGGTGGGGTTCCCGGTGTGAAACCCGGTAAAGTGGTGATTTTGGGTGGTGGTGTCGTCGGGACCGAAGCGGCGCGAATTGCAGTGGGTATGGGTGCAATTGTTCAGATTTTGGATATTAGTGTTGAGCGTTTGGCTTATTTAGAAACGCTGTTTGGTTCGAGAGTGGAACTTCTTTACAGCAGTCCGTCTCAAATTGAGAAAATGGTTCCTGATGCTGATTTGCTGATCGGTGCCGTCTTGGTTTTAGGACGACGCGCTCCCGTACTTGTTCCCCGAACTTTGGTGGGTCAGATGCGCCCCCGCTCGGTGATTATTGATGTGGCGGTCGATCAGGGGGGTTGTGTGGAAACCCTGCGTCCGACATCTCACACCCATCCGACTTATACTGAAGAAGGTGTGGTTCATTACGGGGTGCCGAATATGCCCGGAGCGGTTCCTTGGACAGCAACTCAGGCTTTGAATAACAGCACTTTATCTTATGTTCTGCAATTGGCCGATCATGGCGTGAAAGCAATGACGGTTAACCCGGCTTTGGCTAAGGGATTAAATGTCGAAAATCATCAATTAGTTCATCCGGCTGTTCGG